>DATAKM010000066.1:0-92485 GCA_036261665.1 Chloroflexia bacterium | reverse complement strand
AGGGATCGCAGGTGGTGGCTGTTAAGCCTGTCACTGAATCAATGCCTGCGCGGTCACATAGAGATTGTAACTTTAATTTTACTGCCGGTTCTGCTGCTGGTTGATCCTACCTTTATCCTAGCAGGGTCAGCCATTAGTAATACTTTTAAGACCGGACCGGTTTTTCGTTTAGCTGTTGCTGGCCGGCCTGACTGCGGAAATATTCAATGGTTAATTGCAGACCTTCTTCCATCGAAACTACCGGTTGCCAGTCCAGTAATTTACGCGCCTTGCTGATATCAGGGCAGCGCTGATTGGGGTCATCTACCCGGCCAGGCTTAAAGACGATCTCAACATCCGAGTTGCAGATACGGCGGACCGTTTCGGCAAAATCGAGAATTGTTCGCTCATCCGGGTTGCCCAGGTTAATGACCTCGCCTTTTGTATTCGGGCTAAACATGGCCGCTTTCAGACCACGTATCAGGTCCGTGACGTAGCAGAACGAACGGGTCTGCTGGCCATTACCGTAGACCGTAATCGGTTCTCCGGCCAGGGCCTGGTTAATGAAATTCGGCACCACACGACCATCCTTCGGGTCGTTCCGCGGGCCATAAGTGTTAAAGAGGCGTACAATCCTGGCATCCATGCCGAACTGCCGCACATACTCCATAGTCAGGCTTTCCGCGAAACGTTTGCTCTCATCGTAGCAACTGCGTGGTCCCACCGGGTTAACATTGCCCCAGTAATCCTCGCGCTGGGGGTGCTGAAGCGGGTCACCATAAGCTTCTGAGGTAGAGGTAATCAAATACTTTGCGCCAAATTGGCGTGCCAGCTTGAGCATATTATGAGTGCCCACCGAATTAACCATGTGAGTCTCAATCGGATAACGGCTGTAACCGACCGGACTGGCAGGGCTGGCCAGGTGAAAGATGGCATCTACCGGCTCATTCAACCCGTTAAAAGGCTCTACAATATCATGCTGGTAAAACTCGAAGTTGGGGTGATTGGCAAAACTTTCCATGTTACCGCGGCGCCCGGTCAGGAAGTTATCCAGGACGATAACATGATGCCCTTCGTTTAATAAATCTTCGGTTAAATGTGAACCGATAAAACCGGCCCCGCCGCTAATTAGGACTCTCAAGCCGCTTTCTCCTTACTTAAGGTTCTGTTGCCCGGACGTACCTGACCGGTCAGTGCCTCGCGCCGTACAATCTCAAGCATTGCGCATGACAGGCAAAATACTACAGCCAGATCTATCACAAAGTACGAATTGTCTACCATTCCATGGACTATAAAGTCAGTCATACTACCTAACAGGCCCAGGGTAAGAGCCCTGCGCCTCGTAGCGCCTTCATCGCCGAGCTTACCTGGCTTTCGCAGGTATGTTGAAAGCGCCGTTATACAAAAGCTTACCAGCAACCACGCCAGTAAGAAAGGCCCCAATACTCCTAACCGCAACCAGAAATCAAGAATCATGTTGTGTGGGTGTGAGGTAAAGCGCTCCGCCCATGCCTGGGGGTTAACGTATTGGGGATTATAGTTATATAAAAACTGATCCAGACCTACCCCTGTAATGGGATGATCTTTTATCATTTCAATGGCTGACTGCCAGAGGTAAAGACGGGTACCGCTACTGCCGCTTTCCAGGTTAAAAAGGCTGGTGATACGTTCCAGCTTAATAAACGGTAGTGCCGCCAGACTCAGTAATAGCAGTCCACCAATCGCGAGTAAACCGCGCCGCGAACCTGCCGCCAGGAATATGACCAACATAGCCAGGGCCACTCCTATCCAGGCGCCGCGTGAGAAAGACAGCACCAGTGTAACCAGCATTATCAGGAGTGCCCCGCTGTAGAATTGCCGGCGCCGATTGGACCGCCATATTTGCCAGCTTCCATTTCCGCTAAAAAGCACCAGGGCTGCCGTTAGCGGAATAACCCGCCCCAGGAACAGGCCCAGGTTATCGGGGTGAGCGTAGACCGAAACTACCCGGGTGACGCCTTCGGTTGCTACCGCACTGCCGGGCAGATTGGCAAAAGTACCTGCTACGGCATCCGAAACTTTGCCCGGGAAAATAAACTGGTAAAGGCCAACCAGTGACACCATTACGCCTGCCGCCACAATAAAATCGAGCAAGCGCAAGACTCCGGCGCTGCCTTTGCGCCTTAAAAAGACCAGCGCCAGCACAAACAGTAGTAAAGGTTCGATAATAACCAGCCTGTACTCGCGCAGGGCCTCTTTCAGGTGATAAGGCTCGGGAGTCAACAGGGAAAGAGTGGCCAGGATAAGCAGCGCAGCTAAAGGCAGCGCAAAGGGTCCCTGCCTGCGTATTGCCAGCCATAAATTGGCCGGAGTTATACTTTTAATAAGCTCTGCCAGTTTTTGCGCCTGCCACAGTCGGTAAAGATAGCCTAGACCCATCAGGGCGGCAGCGATGCCAAGTTCTACAATTATGACTTCCGCTACCGTAAATTCGAGCGTGCCTCCGGGCCGCAGGTTACGCGGGTGCATATAGAGCGGCGCGCTAAAGGCGGCCAGTCCAATCGCCCAGTCAGGGCGCACGAAACAAAAGGGGAAGAAGAGTAGCGTGCCCAGGATAGCCAGCGGAGCGGGAGGAGCGTAATAGTAAATCAGCAGCGCGGCAACCATAAAATAAGGCCCGACTGTGTAGCGATTGACAATAATAACCGGCACAACCCATTGCAGGCCGTTACTGGCCAGCATTACCAGGCGTGTCCCGCTGACTAAAGCTCCCAGAGCACACACAGCCACCCCCAGCACAATCAGCCAGGCGAAATGATTGTCGCGGCTGACATAAAGACCGTCCATGCTGGCCGGTTCAAGCCCGCTTACCTGAATCTGGTGCGGCCCATCAGAAAGATTCTCGGCCAGTGTAACTCGCGTGCCGTCCGCCGAAACCTGGCGACTATCCTTGCCATCAACCATTATCTGGAGTTTGTTCAGACTTACACCCGGTTTGAAGGCCACTTCTACCCGTTCACCCACAAAGCTAAAACTGAGGTTCGAGTTTTGTGACTGGGGCGAATTAAGGTGCAACGCCGAATTATTCTGGGCGGGATGCCAGCCGGTATTAAGCACCTCCGCGTTGGCACTGTTGTATTTTTGAAGCTCGGTATAGGCCGGTCGCGGGCTGTAATCAGACCGGACGATGGAGAAATAGTTGGTAGGATTAGCCGGGTTTTCTTGCAGATTCTGGTCGGGTCGGAAGAACCAGACATTGATAACGCCTACCCAGGGCCATTCCTTGCGGATGCGTTCGATACCCTGGACCAGGTATTTTGCCTGGGTTGCTTCATCCACGCTTTCGCCCCAGGTATTTTTGTAATCAGCGCTCCACTGGGAGGGGACCGAAACCCAGCCGTATTCCGAAACCCAGGCCGGTTTGGCGCCATCTCCGTTGCGGATCATTACCTCGTGAACGGACTCGGGACGGTTAAAGTTAATCCGCTTGAGGTCCATATCGCTGTAAGTGGCCGGTTTGGTCAGGTCAATTTTTTTGATAGCTTCGGCGCTTAGCTCGGGCTGGAGCCAGCGAAAATCGGGCGAGTAGCCCAGGCCGTAGACCTGCACCGACAAAATATCGAAATAATTGCCCGCTCCGGCTTTGTACATTCGGTCAAGGTAGACCAGGTCATTCATGTTGGGCGACCCGGCGTTGGTGGGGGCAAGGGGCGCCGCCAATACCTGCGCCTGCGGGTCAACCGCTTTTATCCGCTGGTAAGCTCCCTTCAGCAGTTCTACGTAACGCTCGGGTTCGACCTGCCGGTGATTCCATTCGCTCTCAAGGTTGGGTTCGTTCCAGACCTGATAGTATTTAACCCGGCCTTTGTAGCGCTGGGCTACCTGGGCTACAAAATTGTAATAATCTTCTAAATTATCGGGAGGACCGCTGCCCAGTTGTTTCTGCTCCACGGTCATATTTTCCATGGCTTGAAGTCTGCTCCAGGCGGGCGGCTGGTCCAGCCTGAACAATACCTGGATACCGCGCTGGGAAGCTTTTTCGACAATCGCATCAAATTTTTCCCAGTGAAACTCGCCGCGAGCCGGTTCAACCTGGTTCCAGGGCAGAATCTGGCGGATATAGCCAAAGCCGCCCGCCTGAATCATATCCAGGGTTCGGTCTATATCAGGGCTATCCGGCTGGTCAAACTGAAGAAAGCTGTTTACACCGATAGTATGCGGGCCAAGTTGGGCCGGGGAGACTTGCGGAATACGCGGTAAATTTTTGCCGTAGGAGACACCGTAGTTTAAAACCAGGTCTGCCAGAGTGGTAGCAAAAACTCCACCCACACATGCCAGGAATAAAACGAACCACAGCAGTGCCGTAAGGAGCTTACGCCGCCTCCGGTTGGTCCTGTTCGGAACCTGATTGGGTTTTTCTACCGTTGAGAAAGCTTTAACCTGGTTGCTAATCACTCTCGAATGTACTGTATTTCTATAACGACAGGGCTACCTGTTGCTCTTTATTCGGGCTTTTCAGTAGCATAACGGGCTGATTATACCATCCGGCAGCCTCTCCCGGCAAACTGAGCTAAACTAAAAATTCACTCCCGCCTGCCTTTACAATGGGTGGGTGAACGGATTAAAGCTTTATTTAGTTTTCCATCAGGTTTATAATAAGCCCAGTTCACCGTTCCTGTAGTTTCAAAAAAGATAGTTTCCTGCTATTACCTTTCGTAGTTCTTTATTCCAGGATTCTCTCCATCCGGCACACCGGGCTTCTTAAACGCCGATAAAATGACCTTGTAGCACTAAGGAGGTTGAGATGGTTTATCGTAGCCTTTATAGCGACGTTGCTATTCCGGAAATGGACCTTACTAAGTTTGTTTTTCAGCACTCTTCCGCCTACCCCGACAGACCGGCCTTAATTGAGGGTAGTACGAAACGCAGTTACAACTATCAACAGCTTTACGGCGCTATCTGCCTGGCGGCCACTAACCTTGCCCGGCGTGGCTTTAAGCAGGGAGAGGTTTTCGCGATTTACAGTCCCAACCTGCCAGAATATGCTATTGCTTTCCATGCCGTAGCCATGCTGGGCGGTATTATCACTACTATTAATCCCCTGTATACCTCGGAAGAATTGGCTTACCAGCTTAAAGATTCTGGCGCCGCTTATCTTCTAACCGTACCTCCTTTTCTGGATAAGGCGGTAGAAGCTGCCGGAAATAGTTCCGTGAAAGAAATTATGGTTTTTGGGGAAGCTCCCGGTGCGCTTTCTTTTTCGGAGTTACTCAAGGGGGAAATTGATCTTCCCCGGGTCAGCATTAACCCGCGAGAAGACCTTGTAATGCTGCCCTATTCCAGCGGCACAACCGGGTTGGCTAAAGGTGTGATGCTAACTCACTATAATGTCATTGCTAATTTGCTTCAGGCGGAGCAGTTTATTGACGAAAAGGTGGAGACCATTATAGCTCCTTTACCCCTTTTTCACGTGCTGGGGCTAACCCTGGTCATGAACGGAGGGCTCTACCTGGGTCGAACTATTGTCACCATGATGCGCTTCGACCTCGAACAGTTTCTCCAGCTTTGCCAGGATTACCAGATCACGGAAGTTACGCTGGTTCCGCCGATTGTGCTGGCCCTGAGTAAAGTGCCAGTTGTCGATAAATACGACCTTTCAAAACTTACCCGCATCGGTTGTGGTGCGGCTCCCCTCGGTAAAGAGGTCGAGCAGGCGCTTGAGGGCAGGCTGAACTGTAAGGTAGTCCAGGGCTATGGTATGACCGAGGCTACCGCCGCTATTACCCTCAGCCCTTATGGCAAGGAAAAATCCGGTTCGGTTGGCGTGCCTACCCCCAATACTGAAGTAAAAATAGTAGACCCGGCCAGCGGTAAAGAGTTAGGGCCTTTTGAGCAGGGCGAGTTATGGGCGCGAGGGCCCCAGGTGATGCGCGGCTACCTGAATCAGCCTGAAGTTACCGCCCGTACTCTGGATGAGGATGGCTGGCTGCACACCGGCGATGTTGGGTACGTAGATGAAGATGGTTATTTCTATATTGTTGACCGGGTGAAAGAACTGATCAAATACAAGGCCATGCAGGTTGCCCCGGCAGAACTGGAAGCCCTTTTACTTTCGCATACCGCGGTAGCTGATGTAGCCGTCATCGGCGTGGCAGATGAAGAAGCAGGCGAAATTCCCAAGGCTTTTGTGGTGCTGAAAGGGCAGGTTACGCCGGAAGAGCTGATAAGTTTCGTTTCCGAGCAAGTAGCCCCTCACAAACGCGTCCGCCAGCTTGAAGTGGTAGACCAGATACCAAAATCACCTTCCGGCAAAATCTTGCGCCGGGTGCTGGTGGATCGCGAGCGGCAAAAAGCCTCTTCCAGCGCGGTTTAAGGGCTGAGTTGAACTCCCTTTTGAAAATTATTTTGTAGGTTATAAAGACAGGCTTTTCCTTGTTCCAGTTCTGAGGAAAATACTCTCATCTTACTGCTAATTACCACGCAGGGCCGAACACCAAAGATGGTGCTCGGCCCTGTTTCTCTCTACACCTGTTTCTTGTATTCCTTAAAAGTTTAACTTAAAATCACCTGCTCTACCTGAGACAGGAAATCGGTCAGAACTTTAGCGCCATTGTCTGTCACGGTAATAACGTCGCAGTGACGCATTCCGCCAAAGCCCTCTATATAAATGGAAGGTTCTACATTAAATACCATACCGACTTCCAGCCGGTCGTCCGAAGCGGGATGTATACGGGGTAGCGCGTCGTGGTTTATCGCCCCAAAGCCTACCCCATGACCGACACCGTGCGTGAAGTACTTTTCAAAGCCCCGTTCTTTCAAAATGTCTCGGGCGGCTTTATCCACCTCTCTGCCGGTTACCCCGGGTTTGATAGTCTTCAGGGCCGCTTCACGGGCGGCGAAAATGGCTGAATACATCTCTTGTTGGCGCTCGGATGGTTTTCCCAGGCAGAAAGTGCGGGTAATATCCGTCCAGAAACCGTCCAGGTAAGAGTTGCAGTGTACCAGTACCAGGTCGCCGTTGCTCACCTGCCGGTCAGAAGTAAAAGCGAAAGCTTTTCCGGCCTGAGCAGAGTTAGGCCCGGACATACAGTAAACGAAACCATCAGCCCGCCCAGCTCCTTTGTAGCCGATCCCTTTGGTACTGAACGGCGTGCGGAAATTGGCGGCTATTTCGCTTTCTTTTAGTCCCGTTTTTAACTGCTGCTTACCTGTTTCAAAAGCCATACCGGCTACTTCACATGCTGCATTCAAAATTTCTAGTTCAGAATGAGAAAGCCTGGCCTTTAGCTGTTCAATCACATCCATAGCTGAAACGAGGGTAGCTCCGTTAGCGCTTTCTTTTAATAAAGCCGCTAAAGCCTCTCCGTAAAAGTGCATGGAGGAATAGGAAGCAGGTTCGTACCAGGCCCAACCTTCGTAGCCAATTCTGCCTTTCTCAAGGTTTAACTGTTTGAGAGCCTTTTGCAAAGGCTCCGGCAGGGCCTTTTGAGCATTAGTCAGGGCGCTGAGGGACCCCGGTTCAAAGCAGAGAATATCGTCAGCCCAGCCATTGCGCGCCAGGTCTTCTTCCCCGGGAGGGGCCAGCACCAGGCACTGGCCTTCCTGGTTAAAAAGGGCCACCCCGGTTCCAACTACTGGCCAGTAACCACTCAGCATTAAGACGTTGGCCGGGGTAGAGCAAACCAGCCCATCCAAATTTGCGGCGGTTAATGCCTGCCGGATCATTTCTTTGCGCTCGTTACCTTTACTGTTATTTGCCATAACCACTACCTGTCTCTACACATAAGCCTGCAACTTCTACAAACTGATTAAAGCTAATCCTGTTTCCGGATCACTCTTTCGCTGGAGATGCCGCGGATTTTCGGTAATAATGACCTCAAGGGTGGGCCAGACATGCGCTTCTAGAATATGCCCACCGTGAGCCGTGCCATCCGATTTACCCACCACAACATGGGCGTGAACCTGGTGTTTGCCGGTCTTTTCGACAATTGCAATATCACCGATGAGCGAAAGAACCTCAACCTGTTCATTGATTGGAATCTTTTTATAATCCTTTCTCTCGCGGTCAAAATAACCCAGGACCATATCGCTAAAAGCCCCGATAGCTGTGATTTGACTGCCCTCCAGGTTTTGCTGAGTGGCAAAATCAGTCAAGCCTTTAATGACCTCATCGTTTTTGTCGAATACTACGGCATAGGTTTTAGCGCCCGGTTGTGAATTGAGCAATTTAGTCTTCATGCTTTTCTCCTGTGCAAAATTAAGGCCGTTATGCCACTGACAGCCGCTAAAGTTTTTATACTGGCCAGGGCTTTTTGGGCCAACTTCAGAGGCGATTCGCTGTGCCCATCCTGGCAGTATTTCTTTTCTGGATACTCCCCGGACGAATCCTGGTTACCTTCCTGCATGGCCATCTGAAGTACCTGGGCCAGGTGTAAGGCCTGCCTGTCAGTGGTCTGGGCAATTTGCTCCCGGCAGCTAAAGCCGTCAGTGATAATAAGAGTTTCCTTGTCCGCGTTTCGCACCGCTGGAAGCAAAACTCGTTCTCCGGCCTTGATAGAAACATCGTAGTGTTCACCCTTTTCAAAGCCAAAAGCCCCGGCCATGCCGCAGCATCCAGAATCCAGCATCCTGTAATCCAGCCCTGACTCTTGCAGTAGAGCTTCCTCCGGATGCATATGCATGACCGACTTGTGATGGCAGTGCCCGTGAACAAGCGCTTTTCTTTTGAGCTTTGGCGGGTGATAATCTTTTGCCACTTTTTTAAGGAAGGCATCCAGGGTGTAAGTCTGGTTCTTGAGACGGCGCGCATCCTGGTTGTTTGGCAGTAAGTTAGTCATTTCATCCAGGAAAACCGAGGCGCAACTTGGTTCCAGCACCACCACAGGTGTACCGGCCTCAATTTCATCCTTTAAGGTCTGAAGAATTTGTTCCAGTAGCTTTTTGGCTAAATTCAACATACCCCAGTCATAGAGCGGGCGCCCACAGCAAAGTGATTTTTCCGGCACGATAACCTGGTAGCCCGCCGCTTCCAGCACCTCAGTAGCGGCCTGAGCGGTCGTAACATGGAAGTGGTTATTGAAGGTATCAGGCCAGAGGATCACTTTTGGTTTATCCTGGTTGCGCGAACCCCGTCTGCGGAACCATTCCTTAAAGGTCTGACGGGCAAAGGTAGGGATTTTACGTTGAGGGGCGATACCGCCCAGTTTTTTGGCTATATCACCTGTAATGGGCGCATGGGTGAGCAGGTTTACCAGCACAGGCATTCTGGAGGCCAGCCCTGCCCACCAGTAAATCAGGCCCATAGAATAGGCTGCCACCGGACGCAGGCGGCCTTTGTAGTAGTGGGCCAGGAACTCGGCTTTGTAAGTAGCCATGTCGACATTCACCGGGCAATCGCCTTTACAGCCTTTACAGGCCAGGCAGAGGTCCAGCGCTTCCCGTACCTGCTCATCACGCCAGCCGTTTTTAAGTGGATTGCCCTTTAGCATCTCAAAAAGCAAATGTGCCCTGCCCCGCGTAGAGTGTTTTTCTTCATGGGTGACCATATAGCTGGGGCACATAGTTCCACCATCATGGCGGCGGCAGAGGCCTACTCCCACGCAGCGCATGGCCGCGTGCGCGAAACTGCCCTCATCTTCCTGCATGAACTTGAAATAAGTATTAAGTTCAGGCGGGTTATAATCTGTGCCGAGTCTTAGATTTTCGTCAGGCCTGTAGGCGTCCACCATCTTACCGGGATTCATTTTCCCCTGCGGGTCCCAGATAGTCTTAAATTCTCGGAAAGCCCCGATCAGTTCATCCCCGAACATTTTGGGAGTGAGAGCGGCCCGCGCCTGGCCATCTCCGTGCTCCCCGGAAAGTGAACCGCCGTATTTAATCACCAGGTCGGCGGCATCGCTGATAAAAGCGATAAAATTGCGAATTCCAGCGGCGGTTTTTAGATCAAAAGTGATACGGCAGTGCAGGCAGCCCTGTCCAAAATGGCCGTAAAAAGAAGCCCTGTACCCGTAATCACTGATCAACTTACGCAGTTCTCGCAGGTAATCCCCCAGTTTATCAGGCGGCACAGCCGAATCTTCCCAGCCAGGCCAGGCATCATGACCGTGAGGTACAAAGGCGGTTGCCCCGAGGCTTGACTCGCGTACTCTCCAGAGCTTTTTTTGTTCAGCCGGGGCGTCAAACAGCTTCATGTGAGGGTGATTATCTTTCTGGTTGAGCTGATCCATGGCTTTTTGGGCGTTGCCATGCGCTTCTTCCTGGCTCTCCCCACCGAATTCGGCCAGCAACCAGCCATTCCCCTCCGGCAATTCGGCAATATCCTCGGGATGCAGACCCTTCTCCCGCATAAACTCAACAAGCTCGTCATCCATGCCTTCCAGGCCAATCGGTTTGAAACTCATTAGCTCGGGCACGGAGTCGGCAGCAGTGTAAACATCCGCATAACCGAGTACCAGCAAGGAACGGTAAGGCGGGCTATGGACCAGGCGTACTGTGGCTTCCAGGACGATAGCACAGGTACATTCCGAACCAACTATCGCGCCGGCCACGTTAAAGCCGTTTTCGGGCAGTAGCTGATTCAGGTTATATCCGGAAACCCGGCGCGGAATATCCGGAAATTTTTCCCGAATAAGACCGGCGTAGTTGTCGCGCAGCTTTTTCAGTTTCCGGTAGATTTCGCCCTGCCGGTCGTCTTGCTGGCAGACTTTTTCAAGCTCTTCATCGCTTACTTTACCTACCGTAATATGCAGCCCGTCATAAGTCAGGATTTCCAGCTCAATAACGTTATCAACCGTCTTTCCGGCCATTATAGAATGCACGCCGCAGGAATCGTTTCCGATCATGCCGCCCAGGGTGTTGCGGTTATGGGTAGCCGGGTCCGGGCCAAAAGTAAGATGATATTTCTCGGCCTGGTCTCTTAGATCATCCAGAATAGTGCCGGGCTGGACACGTGCCGTTTTTTTCTCAGGATCTATTTCCAGCACTCTGTTCATGTACTTTGAAAAATCCAGCACTACCGCAACGTTGCAGCACTGCCCGGCCAGGCTTGTTCCACCACCTCGCCCCAGGATAGGAGCGCCGTATTTGTGGCATATCTGGACGGTTTTGATCACATCCTCTTTATCTTTTGGTATAACTACTCCAATCGGAACCTGGCGATAGTTGGAGGCGTCGGCGGCGTACAGGGCCCGGCTGCCGTCGTCAAAGCGTACTTCACCTTTAATGTTGTTTTGTAGTTCGGCTTCAAGCGCCCCTACATCTGTGCCGGCAGTGCCTATTTCATAATTTTCGATTGTAGTTTTATGGCGAATATTGGCGGTTGGAATAATTGTCTTCATGCTCGTCCCACTTCCTTAATTCTATAGCTGGTCTGCTTACGGGACTTATTGCAGCCGCCTGCAAAGGTATTATGCCAACAGCAAACAATACCTTTGCAGGCGGCTTATAACAAAACCGACTGATCGCTAAGTTAAGCTAAAGTTAGACTTTTTTCCGGCCCGATTCGATCTTGACGCCGGTAAACTCCACTTCGACCGGTTGGGTATAGCGCTTGCCGTTTACTTTATCGTGGCGGGGAAAACTGGGAGGATCTATCTGTATTCTTAACGTATAGTCACCGCTACCGGGGACGGTAACATCCAGGCCATAGTGATACAGCCAGGGATGCCAGAGAAAAGGTAACTGGCTGCGGTCAATAACTTTACCATGACTATCAATGATGGTAGCATTGACAGTCAGACCCGGAATGAAGCGTCCATCTCCGGCGTCTCGTACCAGCACCTCAATATGGGCATTGGCTTCGGGCGGTAGCACCCACTGAAGTTCACCGTTTACCGGCATGTAGAGACCTTCCGCTTCCTCCACCGCATAGCTTATAAGGTAATCGCCGGACTGTTTTGGTTTGCCGTGCGAGTCCATTTTGTTCATAGCCTCTACGGCGTGTTGCAGCGCCTGCCCCTGTTCTTTGGCCAGGGGCAGGTGTTTGCCTTTAGCCTCATCACTCGGTCGTTCCTGTACCGGGGATCTCTTTTCTTGAGTCATTTTTCTACACCTCGTGCATTTCTACCAGTTTTTTACCAGATAGCGCTCTGCGTCAGCTCGTTTGAATTCTAGCCCCATGCCCGGTCTCGATAAATCGGGATGCAGGGTTCCGTTAACCGGACTGAGGGTTCCTTCAAAAAACATGTGTTCGATGCGAGCATGGTCGTGGAAGTATTCCAGGTGGCGTACAGTGCCCAGGGCGCAGGCTACGTGAGCATGCAGCGAAGGGGCGCAATGGCCTGAAAGATCCATCGAACGAGCCCGGACGAGCGCGCTGGTATGCATAAAACCAGTAATGCCGCCACAACGAGAGGCATCGGCCTGAAGTACATCCACTGCGCCTGCTTCCAGCATTCGCCGGAAATACCACAGGTCATACCCGTACTCTCCTGCCGCGATAGCCATGCCTGCCGGGCCACGGTCCCGCATCAGGCGTAGCCCTTCCAGGTCATCAGAGGAAACCGGTTCTTCAAACCAAACTACCCCTAGCTCGCTAAAAGCTTCCGCAAAAGCCAGGGCTTGCTTGCGGTCGTAGGCGCCGTTAGCGTCTACAAATAACTGGGCGGTTTCGCCAATAGCTTGCCGGGCGGCCCGTACTCGTTCAAGATCCTCGTCAGGGTGCGTGCCGATTTTCATCTTGACGCGTGGAATACCGTCCTGCACCCATCCGCCTAATTGCGCCTGCAACTGCTGAAGGGAATAAGTGGTAAACCCACCGCTGCCGTAGACCGGTACGCTCTCGCGGGCCGGTCCCAGCAGGGTAACCAGTGGCAGGTTAAGGAGACGGGCTTTTAAATCCCAGAGGGCCGCGTCTACTGCCGAAATTGCCATGGAAGCGATACCGGGTCGTCCCAGGTTACGGATGGAATAGACCATTTTGTCCCAGGCCTCTGGTACCGCCATGGCGTTACACCCGGTCACGACTTTGACCAGTTTGTCTTTAATTAAAAGCGCGGTTGAGGAGTCGGCGTAGGTATAGCCGAGGCCATGCTCATTTCCGGCATAGGCCTCGACCAGCACCATTGTCGTAGAATCCCAGTGATAAGTGCCGTCCGCCTCTGGAAAATCGGTCGGCACTGTGTAGACTGAAACTTCTATTTTTTCAACAGGCACCTCAACCTTAGCGTTTGTGTTGCCCATTGTTCTCACCTAGCTTTTATGGGGAATTACCCCTTCTACCATCCCTTTAACCTGCTGCACAATCATGCCCTTCTCATCCGGGTCGCCTTTGAGCAGCGTCTTGGTGTAATTCACGGCGTACTCGAAGGGGATGTGCGGTGGCAGAGTGGCCACATTCGGGTCCGTATAAGCTTCCAGCACCACCGGTCTATCGGCACGCAGGGCCTCGTCCCAGGCTTTTCCGATTTCGTCAGGATTGTTAATCTTTATACCCTTGAGGCCCAACGACTCGGCATAGCGGGCGAAGGGGAAATCAATCAAGTCCTGCGAAGCCTCGAACTTGGGATCGCCCTCCATAGCGCGCATTTCCCAGGTAACCTGGTTAAGATCGCGGTTGTTCAGCACCAGGATAATCATGCCGGGGTTGCTCCAGCGTTTCCAGTACTTGGCGATGGTAATCAGACCGTTGTTACCCAGCATCTGCATAGCGCCGTCACCCACCATTGCAACGACCATCCTTTCAGGGAAGGCGAATTTGGCGGCGGTAGCGTAGGGTACGCCAGGACACATGGTCGCCAGGTTACCGGAGAGCGAGCCGCGCATGCCTTTGCGGAACTTAATGTCGCGTGCGTACCAGTTAGCCGAAGAACCCGAGTCCGAAGCCATAATAGTGTTTTCCGGCAGGCGAGGCGATAGTTCCCAGAAAACCCGCTCCGGGTTGATCGGGTTGGCGCTGTTCATGGCGCGGGCCTCGACCACTTTCCACCAGTCTTTAATATTTTTCTCAATTTCTTCTTGCCAGGAGCGGTCGGTCTTGCGCTGGAGTAGCGGGATGAGCGCTTGCAAGGTGGTCTTGCTATCACCAACCATCGGCACTTCCATCGGGTAACGAATACTGAGCATCTTGGCGTCAATATCAATCTGAACACCGCGGGCCTGTCCTTCTTTAGGCAGGAATTCAGAATACGGGAAACTGGAACCAACCATCAGGAGAGTATCGCAATCTGACATCATGTCCCAGCTTGGTTTGGTTCCCAGCAAGCCGATTGAGCCCGTTACGAAGGGCAGATCATCCGGCAAGACATCTTTACCGAGCAAGGCTTTTGCCACGCCCGCTCCCAGCAAGTCGGCTACCTGGATCAGTTCCTCTGCCGCAGGGCGCGCCCCCGCTCCTGCCAGGATGGCCACTTTCTTGCCTGAATTCAAAACTTCCGCTGCTTTGCTTAACTGTTCTTCGGTTGGCACTACAATTGGCGGGGTGAAGCCCAGGCCGGAGTGAATGGTGTTGTGCTTATGAGCCGGTTTTTCAACCGCTTCCATCTCCTGCACATCTTTCGGCACTATAATACAGGTGACGGTGCGCTCGGCCATGGCGATACGCAGGGCGCGGTCCACCAGGTGACGAGTCTGGGCCGGGTTCATCAAGACATGTACATAGTCACCGGCTACATCTTTGAAGAGGTTTTTCAAATCCACTTCTTGCTGGTAGCTTCCGCCCATGGCGGTAGTGGCCGTCTGACCCACTATCGCTACTACAGGCTGATGATCCAGCCTGGCGTCATAAAGACCATTTAGAAGATGAATGGCACCAGGTCCGGATGTCG
Organism: Chloroflexia bacterium; assembly: GCA_036261665.1. Classification (GTDB taxonomy): domain Bacteria; phylum Chloroflexota; class Chloroflexia; order Chloroheliales; family Chloroheliaceae; genus 54-19. Next base: position 77,765 of record DATAKM010000066.1, on the reverse strand, counting down.
CCATACATATCCCTACTTCGCCCGTATACTTGGCGTGAGCACAGGCCATGAAAGCGGCCAGTTCTTCGTGGGCTGCCTGAATATAATCTATCTTTTTCGAGTCATCCATCCGGTTAAAGGCTCCCAGAATGGCGTTGTAACCATCCCCGGGAAAGGCATAGACTCTTCTTATGCCCCATTCATATAAGCGTTGTAACAGGTTATCACTGACTGTTTCAGCCATAGCCACCGACCTTTCTCAAACTATCTCTACTTCCAAGGTTTTAGTCTAACCAGAATAAAAATCGGACTAAACCTGAATTGTTAATAAAATTTCGCATTCTTGGACTTATCCATTACAAATCTTCCGCATTTTTTGTACCAAGCATCGTAATACGACAGATAGACTTTATTAATTAAATCCAGGTCCAAGGGACGCATTTATTAACTTGAAAAGATCTTCCGGTTTAACTAATCCTCAAAAGGTAACGAACCTTCCAGAGAACCTATCTTTGTAAGTGCAGCATTATGGATTCCAGCAGCTACTAGAAAGTAATTATGTTTCTGTCACAAACCGGCTTTACGTTATTATCTAAAAGTATTATTCCGGCCTAAACGGTTTATTTTTAGGGTTTTCCTGAATTTTGAGGCGTTGTTTGTGCTGTAGGGGTTTTTTGGATAAACGTGAGGAAACTTTTAGTCTGGCTAAGTTAATAGCTGGTACGGCTTAATCAAACCAAAAGAGGTACGACTTATGCAACACGAGGATATTTTGCCAGAATCAAAAAGAAATCCGTCCAGGTGGTCGAAGCGCCTTGTAGTGCTGGCGCTGGCTATCGCCGGTTTGGTTGTAGCTTCTTATCTGGCGCTCTACCAGTTAGGCCTGTTTTCCACCGTCTGGGAGCCGTTTTTCGGAAACGGCAGTGTGCAAGTCCTGCACTCCAGTGTTTCTCGCTGGTTGCCGGTACCCGATGCGGCTCTGGGTGCGCTGGCCTATCTGACGGATATTGTTCTCGACTCAATTGGCGGGCATACTCGCTGGCGAACGATGCCCTGGGTTGTCTTACTGCTGGGCCTGGCAGCCGTTGTTTTCGGGCTTACCAGCCTGGTGCTGATCATTCTACAGGCCACAGTTTTCCATGCTTTTTGTACGCTTTGTTTAACTTCGGCGTTTATATCGTTCGTAATTGCCGGGCTAGTTATAGAGGAAGTATCAGCCAGCTTGAAATATCTCAATCGCCGGCACAAAGCAGGAGTGTCATTATGGAGCGCTCTCAGGGGAGCGCAGGAAGAAAGAATTCCACCTGCGGATAGAAATGCTAATAAAAATCCTGGTGGCCTGGTTGGAGAATAAGTTTTAAAAACCGGAGAACTAATAAGGTTTGATAAAGCCCGCGAATAGACAACGAAAGCTATAGAAACTAACTGAGGTATAAAGACATGAGTGAAAAACTACCTGACAAAGAAGTAATTGTAGTAACCGGCGCTTCTGCCGGCATAGGCCGGGCTACCGTACGGGCTTTTGCCCGGCCCGGTGCCTGTATCGGGCTACTGGCGCGCGGACGAGCAGGCCTTGAAGCGGCCGCTAAAGAAGTGGAACAGGCAGGCGGGAAGGCTCTGGTATTACCGACCGATATGTCCGACCCTAAACAGGTACAGGATGCCGCCGATGCGGTTGAACGTGAATTTGGGCCGATTGATATCTGGGTCAATGACGCGATGGTAACGGTCTTTGCGCCGGTAAAGGACATGACTCCCGAAGATTATAAGCGAGTGACGGAAGTTAACTACCTGGGCTTTGTCTATGGGACGCTTTGCGCCCTCAAAAGTATGCTTCCACGTGACAAAGGTGTTATCGTACAGGTTGGTTCGGCCCTGGCTTACCGGGGTATTCCCCTGCAATCGGCTTATTGCGCCTCGAAACACGCTATCCAGGGATTTCAGGACTCTTTGAGGTCGGAACTGTTGCACTATAAGAGTAATGTAAAAATTTCGATGGTGCAGATGCCGGCTTTAAACACGCCGCAATTCCGCTGGTCCAGGAGCAAGATGCCGCGGAAAGCTCAGCCCGTGCCGCCTATTTTCGAGCCGGAAGTAGCCGCTCGCGCTATCGTTTATGCTGCTCGCCATCCCAAGCGGGAATTTTATGTTGGATGGCCTGCGGTCAAAGCGATTGTAGGCAATAAAATCGCGCCCGGCTACGCGGACCACTACCTGGCAGAGTCCGGCTTCAATTCCCAGATGATAGATGAACCGGAAGATCCTAATCGCCCTGATAACCTCTACGAGCCGCTGGATGCCAAAGAGGACCGCGGAGCGCATGGAGTTTTTGACAGCAGAGCCAAAGGTTCCAGCCTGGAGTGGTGGGTTGACACTCACCGTACTCAGGTAGCTGCCCTGGCGGGAGTGGCAGTGACTGGCCTGGTGGCCATGATGATGAGTGGCTTTGCCCGAAAATAACCGGAAGCAGCCTGACTACGAATTGGAGAGGTTCATCTCGGATTATTGCCTGACTGTTATCAGGCCTGGTAACGTGCTTTATTTATCTCGATAGATGTAAGCACGGCGGGCCTGGTGGCAGTTGTGATAGTGTTAAACGGCAAAATCCTTACAGGCGTAAGCTATAAAAAGTATAATAAGACTTATTATGCGCAAATAGCCGTGTGCGCTGCTGCTATGTTTTACAGGTTATTCAAAACATCTACAGCTCGTCTGTCCGGCTATCAAACGCTTGATAATGGCATTTTCTCCCTGGCACTATTATTGCTGCTTAGAACTTTCGCTCGCTCAATTTTTACTTTACTAACAGTTAGGAAGGAAAAGGAAGCGCTTTGCACATCCCTGGCAGTCTAACAACCAATAAAAAGCTGTCAGTTGAGCGAGGTAGTTCTACATTTTCCCCTGGCTGTATCCTCAATTCAGGCCGGTATTGATTCAGTCAACCATCAATTCTGCCGTGAATTGAATAAAACCCTGTTATAGACAAAGTAAATTTGTCACATATATCTTAAGTACACTTTAAAGGTGACTTACAGAAAGTCACTGCCCTATCAGATTGGCTAGTCCAAATGGCTTAGCCAAAGTACTTATCCTTGTGGCAGTGTGACAAAGGGAGTTTAAGCTCTACTATAAACATCGCATCACGACATGCAAAGTTGTACCAGGCCTTCTTGCTGACAGTAGGTAATTCTAATGATAGAGAGGCTTCAAGGCATGAGTGTCGAGAAAAAGAATCCCAGCAATCGTCTGATCAATTTTGTCAACGATCACGTTGGGCTTGTTCCTAATCCTTTAAGTAAGCGCAGCAAAAACCTTGAACCCCGCATTAAAGGCGCAGAGGTTTATCACAGTATTTGCCCTTACTGTGCGGTAGGCTGTAGCCAGCTTGTACATGTCAAAGACAAAAAGATTATCAACATCGAAGGCAACCCCGAAAGCCCGATCAACGGTGGGACACTCTGCCCTAAAGGGAGCGCTACCTATGGCCTGACAGTCAATCCTCTGCGCCTGACAAAGGTGATGTATCGCGCTCCTTATAGCGAGAAGTGGGAAGAAAAGCCCCTGGAATGGGCCATGGACCGCATTGCCGAACTGGTCAAAAAGACTCGCGATGAGAACTTTGAAGAAACCAGTAAGGATGACCCTAAGCTGAAAGTTAACCGTACTCAGGCTATCGGTCATATCGGTGGTGCCACGATTGACAACGAAGAGAATTACCTTGCCATTAAGCTCTATCGCTCGCTGGGAATTGTCTATGTAGAAAACCAGGCCCGTATATGACACAGTTCCACTGTGCCCAGTTTGGGTACAACTTACGGACGTGGCGGCGCTACTACCGCCGAATGGGACCTGGCGAATGCTGATTGCATCCTGATTCAAGGCTCGAATATGGCGGAATGCCATCCGGTGGCTTACCGCTTTGTAATGCAGGCTCGCTCGAAGGGCGCAAAGATTATTCACGTTGACCCGCGCTTTACCAGGACCAGCGCAACGGCCAACCTTTATGCGCCTATTCGCAGCGGAACCGATATTGTTTTCCTGGGCGCTATCATCAATTATGTGCTGGAAAACAATCTTTACTTTGAGGAATACGTCAAGCATTACACCAATGCTTCTTTCCTGGTAAATCCTGACCTGAAGCTGCCTGCCGACCTGGATGGTCTCTTTAGCGGGTATGACCCGGAAAAGAAAGCTTACGACCACTCATCCTGGCAAATTCAGCGTGAGGATACCGGCGAGGGTCATAACGATGTGGTAGAAGGCAAAGCTAAAGGCCAGGGAACCTCCCAGGGGGACCGTGAAGAAAGCCGACCCCACGAGAAGGCCCAGGCCCAGCCACACAGCCAGGAAAAGATGACCGGCGGGCAGGAATATACCGGCCCGGCCAAGCGCGATATGAGCCTGCAAGATCCTAACTGCGTTTTCCAGATTCTTAAGCGCCACTTCAAGACTTATACGCCTGAACTGGTTGAAAAGGTTTGCGGCACTCCTAAAGAGGTCTTTCTTGAGGTAGCCAAAACCGTGGCCGAAAACAGCGGGCGCGATAAAACTACCGCTTTCTGCTACGCAGTGGGATGGACTCAGCATAGCGTGGGTGTCCAAATGATTCGTACCGCCGCCATTTTGCAGCTTTTGCTGGGCAATATTGGTCGTCCCGGTGGTGGCATTATGGCCTTGCGCGGTCATGCTACTATTCAGGGTTCTACCGATGTACCGACACTTTATAATCTTTTGCCCGGTTACCTGCGCATGCCGATGGAGCAAGCCAAAGAGAATACGCTCCAGGATTTTATCGAAACAAACATCTCGCCGACCGGCTGGTGGCATAACATGCCGAAGTACATGATCAGCCTCTTAAAAGCCTGGTACGGCCCCCACGCTACCGAGGAGAATGATTGGTGCTTTAATTACCTGCCGAAAGTAGGCGGTGATTATAGTTATAACCAGTTTTTCCTGCGCATGATTGACGGCACTATGAAAGGCCTCTTCATCATGGGTGAAAATCTGGGTGGTGGTGGTCCCAATGCCCGTTTCGAGATGGAGTCTATGACTAACCTGGAATGGTGCGTGGTACGCGACCCGTTCCCGGTCGAGACGGGCGATTTCTGGAAGCTTCAGGGCATTGATCCTAAAAAGGTGAAAACGGAAGTTTTCCTGATGCCGGCTTCGCTGGTAGCCGAGAAGGATGGTTCTTTCACCAACACCATGCGCATGCTTCAGTGGCATGATAAGGCGGTAGACCCGCCCGGTGACTCGCGCAGTGAAACATGGTTCCTCTACCATCTGGGCCGCCGTCTTCAGGAGATGTACAAGGATAGTACGCTGGAGCGCGATAAACCCATGCAGCATTTGCAGTGGGAACTGCCGATTAAAGAGCCGCATATGGGTGAACCGGACTTGCATGAGGTAGCGCTTGAGATCAGCGGGTATACCGTGGCAGACCATAAGCCGGTCACTGGTTTTACCGAGCTAAAAGATGATGGTTCAACCGCCTGTGGCTGCTGGATATATAGCGGCTTGATCGCGCCGGATGGCACTAACCGGGCGGCCAATCGCCAGGCTGACCCACCAGGCGCTACGATTGGTGATCCGAATTTTACCAATCACTCTAATTGGGGTTTTGCCTGGCCTGCTAACCGGCGCATAATGTACAACCGCGCCAGCGCCGCCCCGGATGGCAAACCATGGAGCGAGCGGAAAAAGCTGATCTGGTGGGAGGAAAACCCTGATAGCCATCCGAGCGGAGGTGAACAGTCAACCGGTGAGCAAAACGGCGATGAAACAGTCAAGCGACATCCCACAGGCCGCTGGGTTGGTTATGATGTACCGGACTTCCCGGTAGATAAAGCGCCGAATACTCCGGCAGACCCGAAAGGGCGTGGCCTGGATGCGCACAGTGGGGCCGAGCCCTTCATTATGGAGGCAGATGGTGTAGGACGCCTTTTTGTAGCTGAAGGGTTACTGGATGGACCTTTGCCTACCCACTACGAGCCGCTAGAGTCGCCGGTTAAAAATCCGCTCTACCGGCAGCAGAGCCAGCCAATGGACCAGCGCGACCAGACCCGGGGTAACATGCTAGCTCCCTCACTCAGCGAAGCGTATCCCTACGTGGTCACAACATACCGCCTGACTGAACATCATACTTCGGGGGCGATGAGCCGCTGGGTACCCTGGCTATCCGAGCTTCAGCCGGAACAGTTTGCCGAGATTGATCCTGAACTGGGAGCTAACCTGGGATTGCAGACCGGGGATTGGGCAACTCTGACAACGGCCCGAGGCGAACTGGAAACGCGGGTGCTGGTCACAGGCCGATTGGCCCCTCTCGATATAAACGGCCAACGCATTCACCAGATCGGCTTGCCCTATCACTTCAGCTTCAAAGGTATTGTGACCGGGGACACGGTTAACAACATGACCGCTTTGACTGAGGAGCCCAATGTACATATCCACGAGGCCAAAACCTTTGCCGCTAACTTCCGTAAAGGTCGTAAGAGCGCTCCTATCGCTTCCGAACCTTCCTCCAGCGATGGTGTGGTGGTGCCACGCGGAGGCGAAGCGGGCGAACTGGCTAAAGAAGTGCATCTGGGCGTGGTAGACGTAACCAAACACCATAACAATATTCAACATTCAGTGGATGCCGGAGAGTCCCCTGCTGCCCACGAAGCGGCCGGTAGCGGGCACGCTCGTAGTAATCAGCAGTAAGTGAGAGGTGAAACTGATGGCAAACGGATTTTTCACAGATACTACGCTTTGTATCGGCTGCAAAGCCTGCGAAGTAGCCTGTAAGCAGTGGAACCAGCTTCCTGCTGACGGATACGCAATGACCGGCATGAGCTACGATAATACCGTAGCGCTCAGCGCCACAACCTGGCGGCATGTCGCCTTTGTGGAGGAGATGGCGGTCAAGCCAAAGTTGCCTATGGCCTACAACACTACCGCCCCGCGTGCCACTCCGGCAGCGGATGGCGGTAGCCCCGGCGGATTTAAGCTGGTGGATGTTAACGGGGGAGCCAGCCTGCAAGTTGGCTTCCCGGATACCAGCCGCTGGCTCATGATGAGTGACGTTTGCAAACACTGCACTAATGCCGGGTGTTTGCAGGCCTGTCCGACCGGTGCGATAGTGCATACCGAGTTTGGTTCGGTGTATGTACAGCCGGACATCTGCAACGGTTGTGGTTATTGTGTCCCGTCCTGTCCCTTTGGAGTGGTGGCCTTACAGGAAGATGATGGCCGCGCTTTCAAGTGTACCCTTTGCTATGACCGGCAAAAAGAAGGTCTTGAACCGGCTTGCGCCAAAGCCTGTCCGACCGACTCGATTATCTTTGGCGAGCTTGAAAGTCTTAAAAAGATTGCCCGGCAACGCGTGGCCAGTTTGCATGAAGAAGGGGCCACAGAGGCCTATCTATATGGCGTGGACGAAAATACGGAAGTAGGCGACTTGAATGCCTTCTTCCTCTTGACTGCTCCGCCTGAGACTTACGGCCTTCCGCAGAAGCCTTTCTTGCCGCAGAACCGGGTAAAAGATGGTTATATCGCCAGCGCTCTGATGGGCGTAGCGCTCAGCGTGGGGGCCGGTTTGTTAGCCCTCTGGCGCAAATCAGCGTGAGGCTTCCTGGTAGTATTGGGCTGAATTACTAGCAGTTGATTAATTGTTCAGCTTGCTTAAGTTTTCTAGAGTCTCAGGAACGCTAAATGCTGTACTGTTAATCAACTGCTGAGTTCAAATGGACCGTTAAAAAGAAGGCCGGTAAGAGATGGGATTTTTATTATCGCTCCTTGCGCTAAAGAGTGGCACTCCGGCGGAAACCATCCCGCAAACCGACATCGAGAGTCGCCGCAACCGGCGAGGGCGCCAGAACAAGAATGAATTTATCAGCTACCACGGGCGACCCGTACTTAAGAAGGCTCACTGGGTCTGGCATATCTGGCTTTATTTCTGGATCGGCGGTATCGCCGGGGGCGCTTCGGCCATAGCGGCACTGGCCAGCCTGTTCGGGAATCGTGACCGCAACTATCCGATTATTCGCTCCGCCCGGTACCTCAGCCTGGCCGCGCTGCTTGTCTCGCCGGTTTTGCTGATCCTGGACCTGGGCCGTCCCGAACGTTTTCATCATATGTTGCGCATTTTTAAGTTCCGCTCACCGCTCAATGTCGGAACTTACATTCTGAGCGCGACCAGTGTCCTGGGTGGCTTTAATGCCGCCCGCCAGGTGGTAGAAGATGGCATAGTGCCGGAAAATAGCTTGCCCGGCAAGCTGGCTCTGACCTTTTCTAACCCGGCCACTCAAACTTTACAGGGTTTGTTTGGACTGGGGTTGGGCAGCTACACCGGGGTAGTGCTTTCCGCTACTGCTACGCCCGCCTGGGCGCAGGCCAGTCGCACTATGGGACCGATCTTTCTTTGCACCGGTTTTGCCAACGGTGCGGCGGCTATCTCTTTGATCAACGCTTTGCAGGGTGAAGATGATCCGGAAATTCAGACTGCCCTGGAACGCATTGAACAAATGGCAACTCTGGCAGAAATGAGTTTGACGCTTTACACCACCTGGAAGTTCAAACCCGAGGTACGCAAAGCTTTTTTTGACAGCGTGGGTGGCAAAATAGCTGCTGCCGGAGTAGTACAGGGTCAGTTAATTCCTTTGACACTTGCTGCCCTGGGCTTAAACAAGAGTCACAGCCGCCTGTCTCGGATCTTCAATGCCTTACTCGTCCTGAGCGGTGGCTTTATGCTTCGTATGGGTATCATTGAAGGCGGTAAATCCACTACCCTTAGTGCGGATGCTTACCACTCTATTACGCGAGGTGAGGATGCGCGCCCTGGCCAACCTGAATTTGACCTGAAATAAGCCATGAATTTATGCAAGTTACTCTTGTAGGAGTAACTTGCATAAAGGTAAAGTTAGTAGTGATCTGATAATTAAATACGCTATATTTCTGCAACGCTAAATAATTCATCCTGCTTACATTCTGCTGAAGTTTATCTGCCAATTTGTGCGGTTAAAGTAACAAAAATCATAATTTTATAGGCTGTCTGGCATTATCTAGCGGATATTTAAGGCCAGGGTTATTAACTTCTGCCTGAAAAGCTTTGACCGGTAAAAGTGTAACTGCTTTTATTCTACAAATCGCTGATAAGTATAGAAACCAGGGTAAGACCTGGCTCTACAAACGGTACTTTTTAAGTTCCTATTTTAATAGGTAAGGAGAACGCCTGATGCCAGTATTCGATCCGAAATCTCCTCAGGCTTTATCTATCTCGACCCTCTTTGTTGTGGTTCTGGCTATAGGACTGGCCATTATTGCGCTGGTCGCGGTACTGGTAATTTACTGCATCATCAAGTTCCGGCATAGGCCAGGGGATGATACTGAACCTCAGCAGGTTAAAGGTAACCGCAAGTGGGAGATTGGCTGGATAGCCACGCCCGCTGTACTGCTGGCCGGTCTTTTTGTGCCTACTCTGATCGTAATGATAAATGCCGATCCCTCCGTAGCGCGCGGCTCGCAACCGCCTCAGATCAAACCAGATGTAACGGTAATTGGCCACCAGTTCTGGTGGGAATATCGCTATCCAAAGTACGGTGTGGTAAGCGCCAATGAGTTGCATATACCGGTAGGCAAACAGTTACTCTTCCAGATTGAGAGCGCTGATGTGATCCATGATTTCTGGGTACCTCAACTGGGCCGGAAAATGGACGCTATCCCTGGTAAACCAAACCAGCTTTATCTCCAGTCGGATGTGACCGGCCTGTTTATGGGAGCCTGTTCCGAGTATTGCGGCGCGGAACACGCCTGGATGTTGATACGGGTCTACGTGCAATCGCAAGCGGATTTTGATAAATGGATCAGCCAGCAGCAACAGGCCAAGGCTGCTCCCACTGCCCCGTCAGCCCTGCGTGGAGCGCAGCTTTTTCAACAGTTGCCATGCTCGACCTGCCACGCGATTGCCGGTACCGCCGCGAATGGCCAGGTGGGTCCTAATCTTACTCACCTGAACACTCGCGATACCCTGGGAACCGGTATTCTGGAAAATAACCCTGCTAACCTGGCTCGCTGGATACTGGATGCGCCTTCGATTAAGCCAGGCGTAAAGATGCCTAACTACCAACAATTAAGCGCTCAGCAAATCAAAGATTTGGTCGCCTACCTGGAGGAAATGAATCAATGAGTGAAACACAGGTACCTCTCGTTCCGGAAAGAAAAAAATCACTTCCAGATTTTGCCAGCAAAGATGGTTTGTTAAGCTGGGTCGCGGCGATTGACCACAAGCTGATCGGAATCATGTACATCGTTACTGCCTTAGTTTTCTTTATTATCGGCGGTGTCGAAGCCTTGATAATGCGCGTCCAGCTTGGCGCTCCTGAAAATAGCCTGCTCACTCCTGAAATTTACAACCAGATTTTTACCATGCATGGTACTACCATGATTTTCCTGGTAGTAGTGCCGCTCATGCTGGGATTCAGCGTTTATCTTATACCCCTGATGATCGGGGCAAAAGATATGGCTTTCCCACGCTTAAACCTGCTCTCTTTCTGGTTGCTGGCCTTTGGCGGAATAATGCTTTATTTTAGCTTTCTGGCGGGTGGCGCACCGGATGCCGGTTGGTTTGCTTATACTCCTCTAAGCGACTACCCCTATTCTCTATCTCATGGCCAGGATTACTGGGCGCTTGGTCTGCTGGCGGTTGGTATTGGAACCATCGCTACGGGCATCAATATCATTACTACCGTTCTGACCATGGCCGCTCCTGGCATGAAGATTACCCGGATGCCCATGTTCGTCTGGACCACTTTTATTAACTCCTTCCTGATTATCCTGGCTCTACCGGCTTTGAATGCTGCCCTGGTAATGTTAGAGGCCGACCGATTATTTAATGCTACTTTCTTTCAAGCCAGTGTTGGCGGCGCACCTATTCTCTGGCAGCACTACTTCTGGGCCTTCGGCCATCCTGAAGTTTACATAATGATTTTGCCGGCCTGGGGCATGCTGGCCGAAGTAATCCCGGTTTTCTCACGCAAACCGCTTTTTGGCTTTGCCGTTTTCGCCGCTTCTTCGGTTGCCATTGCGTTTCTGAGCTTTGCTGTCTACGCCCACCATATGTTTGCGGTTGGCCTGGGGCACGGCTTTGACGCTATTTTTGCCATATCAAGCGAAATTATTGCGGTACCCACCGGCATCAAAATTTTCAACTGGATTGCCACCATGTGGGGAGGTAAAATTCGCTTTACCACCTCAATGCTTTTCGCGATGGCTTTCCTGGTGCTGTTCACTATGGGCGGAGTATCGGGCGTTACTTTTGCCATTGCGCCTACTGACTGGCAAACCACCGATACCTACTATGTAGTCGCTCATATGCACTATGTACTTTTTGGTGGGACTCTTTTCGCCGTCTTTGCCGGAACCTACTACTGGTTCCCTAAGATGAGTGGGCGCATGCTTTCGGAAAAATGGGGCAAGTGGCATTTCTGGCTGACTTTCATCGGTTTCAACACCACCTTTCTGGTACAGCACTTCCTGGGTTTGATGGGTATGCCTCGCAGAGTTTTTACCTACCCGGACAGGCCCGGCTGGGGAATTCTAAATCTTACCTCCACCATTGGCGCTTTCATCCTGGCGGCCGGAATCCTGGCTTTTATGTGGAACGTTTTTGTCAGCCTAAGACATGGCCAAAAAGCCGGGAACGACCCCTGGGATGCCTGGACCCTGGAATGGACCACTACTTCCCCCCCTCCGCCGCACAACTTTAGCCAGTTGCCGGTAGTGCGCAGCCGCCGCCCTCTCTGGGATTTAAAGCACCCCGATAAACCCGACTGGAAGCTGAACGAGTCCGGTAACATCCGGCAGGATGCTCAAAGTATGGTCTGGCCAGCGGTCGTATCCAAACCCGAAAAGGTAATGGGTATGAAGCGGCTGGGAATGTTTACCTTTATCGCTTCAGAAGCCGTCTTCTTTCTGCTCTTGATTGTGGCCTATGTTTATTACCAGTTGCAGGTGCCTAACCAGGCTGGACCGGATGCACGCAATGTGCTTGAACCGCTCAAGACTCTGATATTCAGTGTCTGCCTTTTCGCTAGCAGCGGTACGATCTGGTTAGCCGGGCGAAGCGCTCGTAAGAACAGTATCAAAGCCATGAGCTGGTGGATTTTAGCGACCGTAATATTAGGGGCAATTTTCCTGGCAGGTCAGGGCTGGGAGTACTTTACCCTGCTGACGGATAACGTCACCATCAGCCGGAATACTTTTGGCACCAGTTTCTTTACCCTGACCGGTTTTCACGGTCTGCACGTTTTTAGCGGCCTGATCGCCCTTTCTATTTTAACCTGTATGGGCTTTTTCGGAGCTTTCAAACGTAAAAAGCCGGTTGCTCTTGAGCCGATCTCACTCTACTGGCACTTTGTAGATGTAGTGTGGGTCGTAATTTACAGCATTGTCTATATACCGGTGCTCTTTCAGAAATAAGCTTTTAGAAAGGAGACAAGCAGGTAACAATCTTATGCAACGTACAGATTCATCATTTAAGCGAATGGTAGGCCGCTTTCTTAACTTTTTCGTACCGCTTCTGGATGCGTTAAGGTGGATTTTTCAGGTAGTTTACCGGCGGTTTAGTCAGCAAAGACGTCAGAGTACTTCAGAACAAATTCTCCCTGCTGAACGGGATGTTCGGGTAGAACCGGTTGAGACAGTGCGTAAAGACTCACGCACAGAGGCGGTGCAGCAGTCGGTTCCGGTACAAGAACAAGTTTCTGTGCCAGAGCGGATTCCTGGGGCTCAGCAGGTAGAAACTATCCCGTCTTCTAACTCTGATAGCATACCTCCTTCCACCAGGGAGGAAGATCAGGAGAAAAAAGCCGCTACATGGCCGGGTTGGGTTGAAGTGCCGGACGAACCTTTGCCTCAACCTACCTACTGGCCGGTAGTAATGGCTCTCGGTATTGTCCTGTTTGTTTTTGGATTTTTAACTACTATATTTATTTCTGGCCTGGGAGCTATTTTGTTTTTTATTTCCCTGGGAGGCTGGATTGGAGAGATGTGGAATGAGCAGCCAGAAACTCCAGAATCCTGAGAATGCCCAAACAGACGAAGCTTCACACCTGGCGGAACTTGCCGGTCTGGATAACGGGCAAACTGATGTAGATAAGGTACCGCCGGATGAAGATCCCGAAACTCTTTCACGTCGTAAGTTTCTGCGCCGGTTGAGTTATGCCGTAGGGGGAGTGGGAGTGATTATTGCGGCAGTGCCTATTGCTGGTTTTATTTTCGGTGAGGTTTTCAAGTCCAAACCGGAAGTCTGGCGAGAAGTAGGGGCATTAGACGAATTTAAACCGGGCAAGACAGTGGAAGTGACTTTTACTAACTCCAACCCGCTTCCGTGGGGAGGTGGCGTGACCAAATCGGCGGCCTGGCTACAGCGCAGTGAAGATGGCAGTATCCTGGTCTTCTCTATCAATTGTACTCACCTGGGCTGCCCGGTAGATTGGGTTGAAGCCGCAAAGCTTTTCCTGTGTCCCTGTCATGGCGGCGTCTACTATCAGAACGGCAACGTAGCCGCCGGACCGCCTCCCCGGGGCTTAATCCGCTATCAGGTGAGAATTAGAGATGGTAAAGTGGAAATTGAGACGAGTAATGTGCCTCTTACCAGCTTTGCGGCCTGAGGATTTAGTAAGACTTATTATTCATAGAGAAAAAAAACTGTAATTATGGGAATTATTAAAGGACCCTGGCACTGGTTTGATGAACGCACCGGACTGTCCCGTTTTATTGGGCCAATAGCACGTCACCGTGTGCCAAAAACCGGGAAGGCTGGCTGGTTTTTCGTCTTTGGCAGCGCGACGCTCTTCTCTTTTTTGTTACAGGTGGTAACAGGGATTACCCTGGCTACTGTCTATAACAGTTCGAGTGGTGACGCTTACAACAGCCTCAAGTATATTACCAATGATGCCCCCTTTGGCTATGTGCTGCGTGGTATCCACGGTTGGGGCGCCGGAGTAATGACTGTCCTGATTGGCATTCACATGGCCCGCGTCTTTCTTTTCGGTTCTTACAAATACCCTCGTGAGGTAAACTGGCTCTCGGGGGTAGTCTTACTGCTGATGACGCTGGCCATGGGCTTTACCGGGCAGCTTTTACGCTGGGATCAGAACGCGATATGGTCTACGGTGGTAGGAGCGGAACAGGCCAGTCGAACTCCCTTTATCGGAAAATGGTTTGGGGAATTTATCCTGGGTGGCGGGACTTTAGGGGCGGATACTTTGAGCCGGTTCTTCAGTTTTCACGTTTTCTGGATACCGGCCATCATGTTCCTGACTATCGGGTTTCACCTTTACCTGGTGTTGCGCAACGGTATTTCGACTGTTCCTGAAATGGGTCAGGCCGTTGATCCTAAAACTTATCATCGCTGGTACACCGACCTCTTAAAAAGAAAGGGTGAGCCTTTCTGGCCGGATGCGGCCTGGCGTGATGTGGTTTTTGGAGTAATCGTAGTTGCTGTTACGGTAGCCCTGGCCCTGATTATAGGCCCGACCGAAATTGGTAAAGCGCCGGATCCCACCATTATCCGGGCTGACCCGCGCCCGGATTGGTACTTCCTGTGGTACTTTTCGATCCTGGCCCTGATACCGGCGGCTTCGGAATCGGTAATCATTATCTTCTTCCCGCTGCTACTGGGGGTGCTTATTATCCTGCTGCCCTTTATCTCCAATAAAGGAGAACGCCATCCTTTACGCCGCCCCTGGACCATCGGAGTCATACTGTTAGCCGTAATAGTGATCGTACCACTGACCATCGCAGGTGAAATTTCGCCCTGGGTGCCCAGGTTCGATGCCAAGCCTTTAGCTCAGTCGGATCTTGCCGGGAACGTCAATCCCCAGGTGGTCCAGGGTATGCAACTCTTTCATGATAAAGCCTGCGAGTACTGCCATCAGATTAATGGTAACGGAGGCATCAGAGGGCCGGATCTTACAAAAGTAGGCGATAGGCTTTCTGCCGACCAGATAAAAACTCGCATTTCAGTGGGGGCAAATAACATGCCGGCCTACGGCGCAAATCTAACGGCTGATGAGCTAAATGCGCTGGTAGCTTTCCTGGAAAGCCGCAAGAGTTATCCGGATAAACAACTTACAAGCGCCAGTAGCAAGTAAGGATGCTCGATTATGAATGACTTGTTGAAGAACAATGCAAAACTTAAACGCGTAATCTTGATTGTCCTGGTGATTCTGCCAATCATCATTATTACCGGATTAGTGATAGCAATATATGTTGGCGGGCACTAGCCAGTACTATTCAAATTCGTGGAAACTTTTAAGGTTCGCCTAACGGTGGCGTGATTTCTACTCCCGGTGGGGCAGGATGCGCCGCCAGCCATTTTTGGAACCAGTCTTCATCAAGCTGAATAAGGGTCAGCAACCACTTGCGGTTGTTGCCAAAGAGGTTATGCAACTCGGCCATCTGGCGATGGACCTCGTGTATAAAACTGGTAATCGCTTCGTGAGTGCGATCTCCCTCTTTCCAGTGCTGAAACTCATCGTACAGAGGGTCCAGCAGCTTGAGATAGCGATAATCGTAGTAAGCTTGAATTAGTTGCTGTTCCCATTGCCACTGTGGCGAATTTCGATCCGCCTGGTGATTTTCCATCCCTACTTTTACCTCGATTTGCGCTTTGATCTGCGCACCCTTACAAGCCAGACCGCACTACCTGTAATCGCGCCTGCCAAAACTACGCCTGCACTCACTACCCACCAGATAATACCGCTTTCCTGGCCGGTTGGATTAATTGGCCGGTCCTCAGGTCTGCTGTAATCGAAAGCGGCGTTCAAATCGTTAGCCCTGGCATCTCGTTCACCGAGTGGTTGAAGGTTGTAACGATGTTCAATAAATTTAAGGATCGAAGTTGTATCGTAATAAGTATGATCGACAAAGCCTTTTTTGGCATATGGCGATACTATAATAGTCGGCACTCGCAAACCTGGCCCCCACCGGTCGCCTTTAGGCGGCGCCACGTGATCCCACAACCCACCGTTTTCATCATAGGTAATGATTACGGCGCTATCTTTCCAGACCGTACTTTGTTGTATCTTCTGCAAGATAGTTGCCACCTTTTGATCGCTCTGTAGCAAATTGGAATAACCGGGATGCTCATTATCCTCACCGAGCGGTTTGTAAAAAGAGACCGGCGGTAGCGAGCCGTTTTGAAGCGCCGTTAAGAAATCCTTTTCGTCCTTAAGATGTTGCGTTCGCTGCGAGCTGCCTTCCGCGTACTGTTTGAAGTAGGCGAATGGCTGGTGATGGAACTGAAAGTAATCGTCTGGTTTTCCGGCGATTGCGTCATTCCAACCACCCGAATACCAGGCCCAATCAATGTTCTTCTCGCTCAGGCGATCACCGATAGTGGGCATGGTTTGGGGCGGAAGTAGTTGGCTTAAATCATGATTGTAGGCTCCGTGGGGTGCCTGTAAGGGTTCGATGGTATTCACAGCGTAGCCATCAGGGGTAATTTCACCATCTTTTACAAGTTGGCCTTGCCCATCAAGTTTGGCAACCAGCGAAGCAGGCGCGTTTTCATAACGGGGAGTGCAGGCGCAGACCAGCCAGAAATGGTTTAGAAAGGAACCACCAAAAGCGGCATGAAAGAAGTTATCGGCCAGGGTATAGTTTTTGGCAATCTGCCAGAGCGGTAACTTACTGCCTTCATAGTAGCCCATGGTCAGGCCACCGGCATCCGAAATTCGGGCAAAACCATCCATTTTCCCGCCGTTAATCTGGGCCTGCTGCTGGTAAAAACGATGCACCAGATCTCCGGTTATCTCGTTGATAGGCACATAACGGTCAATCGGAAAAGGCTGATTTGGCAGGTTAGCCGGGAAGCGCTTATCAATTACGGGTGGGTCTTCGTTGGTATTCATTACCGGTGGTAGAGTAGCGTAAGCTTTACCCTGTTCATCTACCTGTGTGGCGGTGGCAGTCGCATTGCTGAGGCCATTCGCTCCCGGAAAGAAACCATAAATGTTATCAAAGCTGCGATTTTCGAGATAAATAACAATAATATGGTTTACAGGCGAAGCTTCAGGAGAAGCAGTGGTTGCAAAACAGGGAACCTTAAGGAGGGTGAAAACCAGTAGAGCTATTACCAGGCTGAGTCTTTGCAAAAGGGTGAGCTTCATAACGTTTCAAAATTCTAGCGCAAAATATCTTCCAGATGTTCGATCTCTTACTCCTGCTTTTATTGTAATACCACAGGCAAGCTTTTTCTATAAATTTACTGCCAGATTCCCGCTTATTGTAAACTGCTTAATAAACAAATTTCTTTTTAGAAGGCATAATAGTGTCAATTACATCGGAATAATGACTATTAGCCCATTACCACCTGCTATGCGCAAAAAGAGGATTGTCAAGGTCAGTACCTGCAATCCTCTTTTTTATTTAATCCCGATCAAACTACTGAACGGTTGAAATTGCCTTTAACGCCCTAACAACTGGTTCAGGCGTGCCAGATCATTATTAGCGGCATTAAGTTCGGCGTTACCGCGAGTCGAGTCACCCGCCGCGAAAGCCTGCGCCGCTAAATCCTGGTGAGCCTTGATTGAGCGCACCAGTTCCGCCACGCTGGCCGATTGGTTTGACCCAACTGTCGGGCCACTGGCGGGCGCTGCCCCAGGCGTTGTGCCCGGCAAAGTAGCCGAAGGAGTACTGGCCGGAGGCGGACTGGCGTTTGCCACCGGCGAGGTCTGCGCGCCGGGAGTAGTAGGCTGCCCGCTCTGACCGGGTGTTACCGCTACCTGCTGGCCCTGGGTGAAGACTTCACTTAAAGCCGTGGGTAACAGTTTGGTACGATCATCATCCGGTCCCGGTTGGCTCAGGTAAACTTTGCCATTAGCCCCGACCGAAATAAACTGCAACTGCGGTAGCGCTGTGGTGGAGCTTTGTAGATAGTACGGCAAGACATAGAGTAGCGAATTATCTACTGGGATGATGATAATCGGGCCAGGCGGTAGTGAGGACGAACCGGAATTATAGAGGGCTTGCTGGCGCGAGAAATCAGGTAGCGCCTGGATTTTAGAGTAGAACTGGGCAGGCCCGTCTATATTCACCGCCGGGTCGAAATTGTACACTACTAACTTGCCATAATTCGGCCCATCCATCCGGCCTGCCATCCACGAAACCAGGTTATTCCGGTTCTGCGGCTGGAAGACATTAATCAGGACAAACTCGTTAGTAGTTTCTCCCGGCAACCGGGTAACCAGGTAGAAAGGATCGTAAGGCGCATTGCCCTGTTTACGCGGGTCGTTCGGAATCTGCCAGATATCCTGATTGTTGTAGAAGGCGTTGGGGTCGGTCACGTGATAGACGGTATAGACCTGGGTCTGCACCTGGAAAAGATATTCCGGGTAGCGCAGGTGATCTTTCAACGACTGCGGCATCTGCGCGTAAGGTTTGAACAGGTTCGGGTAGATATTGGCGTAGGTCTGGGCAATTGGGTCTACATTCGGGATATTCATCAGATAGAAAGTAGTAGTGCCATCATAAGCGTCAATTACCACTTTTACCGAGTTGCGAATATAGTTGAAGGCGCCCTGAGTCCGGCGGTCTCCCACGCTATCACTGTGCGGGTAAAGATCTGTTTTAGTGTAGGCATCCTGAATCCAGTAGAGCCGTCCATCTGCGGCAACGATATAGGGATCGCTATCGTAGGTCAGGAAAGGAGCAATCTCATTAACCCGTTCGCTGATAGTGCGGCGGAAAATTAAGCGGCTGTTATCATTAACCGCATCACTGATTAACAGGTTAAAATCACCCAGCCGCAGAGCGAATGCCGCTTTGATCAGTACATTGCTGAGTTGGATACCGCCTTTACCATCATAGCGGAAAGTGGCTTCCCCCTGGCCCTGTTCCTGGAAAGGATAGTCGATCTCGCCTACGGTGGTCCCTACCACACTGTAATTGGCCCCACTTTGCGAGGGGCGCTCCCCAAAGTAGATGCGTGGCTGAGAAACCGGCAAGATAGAACTGTTAAAGGGGAAACTCTGGGTAATCAGGTTAATGGGTCGCCCACTACTATCCACCTGGTTCACCGGACTGGCCTGGATGCCATAGCCGTGGGTGTATTGCAGGTGCAGGCTTTGCCAGGTCTGGGTAGTAAGCTGATCGAGGTTTAATTCCCGAGCACTAAGCATTACCTGGGTTTTACTGGGAGTTCCACCATTCAGGGCCAGGTTGTAACGGTCAATATCAATATCGGTGAATTCATAGTAACGGCGCAGGGTTTGCGTAATATCATAAATACCGCGCAACTTGTCATAATCCCAGAGACGAGCATTCTGCTGAATATAGGGATTTTGCTGTATTTCCTGTTGCGTCAGTTGCGCCGTACCCTGGAAAGGCACCACTTTCAGGTCGCTGGTCGCGTCCAGGCCAAAAGCCTTACGCGTCATGGCGATAGTATTCTGAATATAATCGTGCTCTTTGGTAATTTCGTTAGGTTTAACCGTGAAGTTCTGGTAGAGCGAAGGATAAACGCCACCGATCACGATGTGGCCCACCAGCCAGATTGCGGCAGCCGCCACCAGGAAAGTAGCGCCCCGCCGATTATCCCGGATGAAGATATTGACGATCAGTAGCAAAGCCGCCGCCGCTACCAGGAAGGTCAGAATATTATTGGCCGGTTCCTGCGCGCCCACGTCGGTGGCGCTGGCGCCCTGCACCCGTCCGCGTGTCGAATAGACCAGGTTCCAATTGCTGATTTGATAGCCCAGGGCAAACAGCCCCAGAATTATCGCGCCCATGATGGAAGCGTGCGTTTTTATCGGGCGGGTCAGCGTAAAAGACCTGCCGGAGAGAGTGAAACGCAGCATATAGATCGCCAGTGAAGCTATCAGCGCTACAATGAACAGGCCTACCAGCCAGCCCTGTAAGAAACTGAAGAAAGGCGCGTCAAAAACGTAAAAGCCAATTTGACGGTTAAAAATAGTTTCTTTTTCGGTCCAGGGCGCTGCGTTGAGATAAAACAGAATAGTCTGCCAGTTACCGCTGGCAGCGCCTGCCAGGAAGAGACTGATCACAATCGAGGCAACAATAAAAAGAGCATTCAGGAAGCGTACGCCGCCCCCCAGCAAAACCGAAAGCGGGTTATCGGCGTTGGAGGTAATAACCGGACCGGTTGGACCAAAGCGCCGTGCTACCGCCACATTTGCCATAATTACGGCAAAAGCAATCACAAAGGCAATCGCGAAAACCAGCAGCGGTTGCAAAATACGCGTCCAGAAAACTCCGGTCTGGCCTACTTCCTGGAACCACAGCAGGTCTGTCCAGAAATTCAGCAGGGTTGGCACAAGGATAATCAGGGCGATAATTATTACCGCTACAATCAGCAGGATGATAGAGCCGCGCCCAGGGCGGGGGAAATTTAACTGGGGAATCTGGGTTTGACCGCCAAAGCCTCCGAACTGATTTCCACCGAAATTATTGAAGCCCCCGCCGAAGCCGCCCCCTCCGGAACGAGTTCCGCCATACCGGCGGCGAGGAGGTAGCTCATCCTCGGTTTCTGTTTCTTCGGTTGTTTCTTTTTCGGGGGGTTTTTCGTTGCTGCTGCTATTTTCAGGAGTGTTTCCGGATGGGCGGGATGAGCGGAAGCGGGTAAAATCGAAGTTGGAAAAGGGGTCACTGCTTTCGCTATCCGAATCTTTACCTTCTTTTTTCCCTTCTTTTTTATTTTCTTTGCCCTCTTTGTTGGCAGGGCTATCCTCATCCCCGCCTGAGCCGCCAAATAGCGGCATGGCTTTGCTCCACTTTTGGAGAAGGCTCTGTAGCTCAATCAGCATAACAACTTCTCTCTAGTGCGAATCTTAAGAGCTTTGATTAAAAATTGGCGCGGTTGAACATTACAATACCGGTCAGGGCCGCACCGAGTGCCAGAATTCCAAGCAAGGGCGCAATACCGTGTAACGGAAAGGAAAGTACCCCCAGAAGCAATGCCAATCCGAAAAGCCAGAGAGGCCAGCGTAAAGGCACATAACTTTCTTTCGTTGCTTTTTTCCCACGGGCCGCCTCCGCCACCTGGGGTGAAACTGAAATCCCCACTCTTGGGCTGGCTGCTCGAAAGACAGGACTTTCCGCTGTTACATCAGGTGGCGGATTCACAGCAGCCCGTTTTTCATCGAGGGTTTTGGGAGGCCGAGTCCAGGGAATGGCTTCGGGAGGCAGATCAACAGAAGAGTTACCCGAGCCTTTTTCCGCTATCCGGTGTTTCTTATACGGAGCGGGCTCTGCTTTTGTTTCATTTTCTAGCTTGGAGCCCTGCGCGCTAATTTTATCTGCACCGGTTAGAAAATTAGCATTGAAATTCAGATTTGCGGTGCTATCAGGAGTTGAATGTAGATATGGCTGACCTTTGGGAATTGCATTTGTACTCCCCGGTTGTGCATGGCTCTCCTGAGTCTGGCTGGTACGAGGGTTCTCGCCTTGTAGGCGTTTATTGGCCCATTCCAACCCGACTCGGGCACGTTTGTTTTCAGGATTCAAGCGCAAAGCTTTTTCAAGACAGCGTACCGCTTCGGATGCGTCAGCTACCACAGCGGCTTTCCAAACCAGGGCTTCCTCATGGTTAGGCCGTTGTTCTAGCACACTCTCAAAAACATTTTCTGCTCCGGCCCGATCACCGCTTCGCGCCAGATTTATGCCTTGCCGCATTAGTTCCAGGATAGTAGGTTGCTGGGTAGAAAATTTTTCGCCACTCAAAGTTTTAAATCGCTCCCCATTGGTCTATTGTCTGCGCAGTTAGTTCTGAACCCATTATAGCATTATAAGCTCTAAAAAGGTGTTTAGCTTAAATTAGAAAGTGATTCAATAACTAAAATCATTGTATTTTTTCCTGGCAAACCTACTCTCTTTTTAGAGGGAGTTAAAAAGAACAGAACTAGCCCCTCTGGCCTGAACTTATTTTGCTGGCAGAAGGCTTAACGGGCAGGTTCGAAGAGGCTTACTACCTACCCTCTCAGGCTGCTACCTGTACTCAGGGTAAGCCAGAGTATGAACAATATCCACCAAAGGAGCGTTTTGCTCCTTACCACTTCAGTGGTTTCTACTTTCAGCGGTTACTAACAACATAGCCCGTCGCAACTGCGACGGGCTACCATTTTAATCAGCTTCTTTATTCAAAAAGCTAAAATCAAGAAGCTTACTGAAAATCAATCTTTTTAAGCCAGTTACGGGTTTCTTCCAGTAATTTGTTGGCCGTATTAAGGGCAGTTTGCACCTGGGCCGGAGCTGTACCACCGTAGGTATTGCGAGCGGCCAGCGAAGTTTCGGTAGTAATCTGGCGGGCATCCTCTTCAAAAAGGGGCGAGAACTGTTTGTACTCTTGCAGAGTCAGCGCCGAGAAAGTCTTATTGTTATCAATGCAGTAGCGCACCATGCGTCCAACTACTTCATGGGCCTGGCGGAACGGTAACCCTTTATTCACCAGGTAATCAGCCAGGTCGGTAGCGGTAGCAAAAGAGCCTTCCGCCGCGCGCGCCATATTGCCACCCCTGATCTTCATAGTTGCCAGCATCCCATTAAAGACTGTCAAGGAGTTTAGCAGGGTATCTACCGAGTCGAAGAAACCTTCTTTGTCTTCCTGCATGTCCTTGTTATAAGCCAGCGGCAAACCTTTCAGGATGACCAGCATAGAGGTAAGATTGCCTATCATGCGGCCCGATTTACCCCTGATCAGTTCGGCCATGTCCGGGTTTTTCTTCTGGGGCATGATACTGCTGCCGGTGGAGTAGGAATCGTCGAGATCAATAAAGCTAAATTCGGCGGTACTCCATAAAATGATCTCCTCGGCAAAACGCGAGAGATGTACGGCGCAGAGAGCGGCTGCCGCCATATATTCCACTACAAAATCCCGGTCGCTGACGGCATCCAGGCTGTTGCGGCTGATCGCGCTCATGCCCAGTTGTGAAGCTACAAAATCGCGGTCGAGCGGGTAGGGTGTACCGGCCAGCGCTCCACTTCCCAACGGTGAAACATCGGCGCGGGCATAGCAGTCTGAAAAGCGCCCGGCATCCCGCTGAAACATTTCGAAATAAGCCAGCAGGTGATGCGAAAACAGCACGGGCTGCGCGCGTTGCAGGTGAGTGTAACCCGGCAGAATCACCCCATGCCACTGGGTAGCCAGTTTTGCCAGGGTTTCTTGCAGGCGCAAAATCTTTTCTACCGTTTGGCCAATCGCCCGGCGGGTATATAGACGCATGTCAAGGGCTATCTGGTCGTTGCGGCTGCGCCCGGTATGCAGCCTTCCGGCAGCTTCACCGATATCCTCACGCAACTGCGCCTCGATGTTCAGGTGAATATCTTCCCGATCTAATCTAAAATTGAAGTTTCCCTGGTCGATACGTTCTCGGATAGCTTCGAGCCCGGCAATAATTTTATCGGCATCAGCCTGAGGGATAATCCCCTGTTTTGCCAGCATGGTGGCATGCGCAATAGAACCGGCAATATCTTCCCGGTAAAGTTTTTTGTCAAAAGGTATGGAAGCGCCAAACTCCTCCGCGGTAGCGTCTACCGGCTTCTCAAACCGGCCACCCCACAATTTCATTTTATCTCTTTTCTCCTGAATAGAAAGGATTACGGTGCAAAATCAACAAGTAATATACTCTATAGAGGATAGCTTGTCTATTAACGGAAAACCCACTGCTTACTGAAAATGAGAGCAGGTGGCATATGTTTGACAGCCAGAACGCTATCGCATTAGAATGCAGTTAAAATAATATCCTATGAGTGTTCTTGATTCAGCGCTTTCAGATATCAAATTCTCTACTTCTAAAATAAGTGTGGTTAAATGGCCAGCGCGTCGCTAAATATTAATGCTTTTAACTGGTTGCCTCAGACCAAGTTTCTCCTGCCTGTAGTCAATAATAGTAATACTGTCTTAAGATCGCGCCTTTTAAATAATTTAAAGACAGTGGTTAGCAGTCACAGGTTAATCTTGATTTCCGCGCCGGCCGGTTCAGGCAAAACTACCTTGCTTGCCTCTTTACCGCAGGCCCTGCCCAGTTTAAGCATGGGCTGGCTCTCCCTGGACGAAGATGATAACGACCCCATCTATTTCCTGGCTGCCATGACCCTGGCATTACGCCAGCTTAATCCTGATTTTGGAGCTACTATTTTAAGCCTGCTGGATGATCTCAACCTGAGCGAAATTAAAGCAGAGTGGCGCAGGCTTGCCAGCCTCTTTATCAACGAAGTGCTGCAAAAGCTTCCTGATGAATTTATGCTGGTGCTGGATGACATGCACCTGGTCACCGAACCGGCCATCTACCTGTTGCTGGATTACTTGCTGGAACGCTTGCCGCCCCAGATGCACCTGGGGATTGCCTCCCGGCATGACCCGCCGCTGGGCCTGGCGCGCCTGAGAGCGCGCGGACACCTGATTGAGTTTCGCCTGGAACAGTTACGCTTCACCTCCGGTGAGATCGAGAATTTTCTAAACGAAAAACTCAACCTCAGGCTTTCCCCCGATAATTTGAGAATGCTGGAAAGCCATACCGAGGGTTGGGCGGCCGGTTTAAGAATCCTGGCAAATTCGCTTGACCGGTTAGCGGAAGAACCTGAAAGAGAAGCTTTTTTAGAGGAGCTCTACCATACGGATCGCTATCTTTTCGATTATTTAGCGGAAGAAGTTCTAAATCAACAGGATGCCGAAACCCGTAATTTCTTATTGCAAACCTCAATTCTGGTGGAGTTGACTCCGGCCTTATGTGAGGCTGTCATCGGGCGTACGGATGCTCGCGCTATTCTTGAAAAACTTTACCACCAGAATCTCTTTCTGACTGCTGTAGCGGTAAGAGAGCAGATTTATCGTTATCACGATCTTTTCGCCGTCTTTTTACGCAGCCGCCTGCAAGTAGAACAAGCCGGCGCTTTTGAGTTGCTGCATAAGAAAGCGGCCCTGGCCCAGACCTCGCCCGCCCTGGCAATCCGGCACTACCTTGCGGCAGAACTGTATGAAGAAGCCGCCGTGGCAATTGAACAGGTTGGCAGAGAAGTTATCCGTCACGGCTCGGTTATAACCCTTAAAGGCTGGATTGAAGCCTTACCGGAAGATGTTCGGGATGCGCATCCCTGGTTGAATCTTTACCTGGCAATGTGTTCCACCTACCTCTGGCAGCTTGATCGCGCTACTCTGCTGGGAGAAAAAGCTTTCCACGCTTTTGAAAAATCGGATGACCTGGCCGGTTACAGCCTGGCAGCAGTCCAGATGGGCATTTACCAGGGCTGGAAGAAAAACTTTGTGGAGCGTCACCGCATGTACCTGCTGGGCCTGGAAGGGCCGCTTCCTCCAAATATCCGCCTGCAAGCCCAGACCCTGGCCAGTTTTACTTACCTGCTACTGGGGCAACTGGAAGAAGCTCGCCAATCAGCCGATAAAGCTATTTCGCTAGCCGAAGCCTGTGACTCGACTCAGCAATTTCTTTCCTGCTTTGTAGAGCTAACTACCAGTATTTGTTCATTACCGGGAGCGTACGGTCGTTTGAAGAAGTTAGAACAAATTGTGTTGAGTAAGACTTCTTCTCCCGCTGATAATGAGCGCCAGGCTTTGCTGAGTCTGATCCGAGCCGCTTTACGCTTCTGGGAAGGTCACTGGGAAGAGGCCATGCTTGAAATTGGTGATTCTTCGCGCTTTGTAAATTACTTTGGCACCCTGACGCGTATTATGATAATCCCGAGTGTTTTTCAGGGGATGTACTACGCCTGGCGTGGCGATTACACCAACGCCGACCAATATTTTGAAACGATTTTGCGCCTGTACGACCAGCCCGATATCGCCTCTTTTTACAGCCACTGGAAAATCGCCTGGCACTTCTGGTACGGGCGCGTGAAATGGCAGCAGGGCGATTTAGCCGTTACCCGGCGCATGTTAGAGAAACTAAAAGCATTTGAGGAAAAGCCTGAATGGCCTTTTGCGTCCCTCCTGCGGAACGCCCTTACCGGGATGCTCTATCTCTCAGAGCATAATTTTTCTATGGCTGAAAAAGCTTTTCTGGAAGCCATCCCGGTGGAAGAAAGCCTGGGCTATTTCACTTATACCCACAGTGACGTCAGGCTCTTGCTGGCCTACCTCTACTTACGCTGGCAGCGCCCGAAAGAGGCTTTGCAAGCCCTGGCTAAAGCTTTGCCGAAATACGTTGAACAGGATATGCCCGGTATGCTGATGTGGCAGGGGAAGACAGTAGTGCTGCCTCTGATGCGCCTGGCCCAGGAAAATGGCCTGTTCACCTCGTTTGTCTCAGAGATGCTGGATAAATTTGGTGAAAAGGAAGTTCAAAATCCTCCCAAAAGCCAGCAATCGTTCCTGGTTAAAGAAACAGGTGAGACTCTCACTCCCCGCGAGATTGAAGTGATTGAGCTTATCGGCAGACGCGCCAGCAATCGAGAAATTGCTGAATCCCTTGTTATTAGCGAACCTACAGTCAAAAGCCATGTAAACCGGATTTTCCGTAAGTTGAATGTTACCTCGCGTTATGAAGTGATTGAAAAAGCCCACAACCTGGGATTGCTCACAGGTTTCCCAACTTAAAAATAATCAGGCTTATTATAAAAAGTTAGTGATATTTTTTTCAAACGCATACAAAAATGTTATTACAAAAAGCTCTGGAAAGACGCTTTTTTTTGGTACTTCTGGCACAACTTTCGCGTATAGAGTATAATGGTGGTGATGCGGTGGGACTTTCCCGGTCTTACTGTGTTGAGTTTAGGAAAGAGGTTGTGCCTAAATGGCTGAGATTGTAAAATCTATAGATATAGCTGCCCCGGTTGAAACTGTTTTCAATTATGTGGCTGACCCACGTAATGCCCTGACTTATATGGCGAACTTCAGCAAATTTGAACCAGTCGGCGTACCTGAAGTTGGTCTGGGGGCAAAAGTGGAGGCATCCGGCAGTTTTATGGGGATGCAAATCAAGACCCAGCTCGAAATCGTCGAGTTTATTCCTAATCAGCGGCTGGTCTCGCGTTCGATTCAGGGCGTAAAGAGTTATTCAATCTGGCAGTTCAAGCCTTTACCCGATGGCGGTACCGAAGTTACTTTTGTCAGTGATTATACTCCCCCTGGAAGCAAGCTAGGCCGCTTTCTGGATAAACTTGTACTTGAAAAAGACGTTGAGAAGAATACTATCGAAACGCTTGTAAACTTGAAAAAAGTAATCGAAGGCAAACCGAACCTTCGAGTAGTTAATTCTTCCGCTGGTAATTTCTGAAGGTAATTTTACTGCATGGCAAGTTCCACCACCCCCACTAAAGATACTGAAGTACAAAAAGAGCAAGAAACTACCGTTGCTGCCCAATCTACAAAGCGGAAATCGAATAAAAACCGGCTAGTAACCGGCTTAATTGCTTTGATTCTAATTGCCGGGTTAGCGGCGCTGGCTTTTTTAGCCGCTACCGGTAATTCCGGTACGGTAGCAACTCCCACTGCGAACCCGGGCAGTACAGCTTCTGCTGGGGTTCCTACACCATCCATTACCGCTGGGGTTGGCACCCCTGCAATTTCGATTAGTCCCAGACTGGTTATCAATACCCTGGCTGCTAATCCGGATAACTATCAGGCAATTTTTGCGGCAACTTCGGATGGTCTGCGCAGTTCTACGGATGGCGGCAAGACCTGGAATGAGGTGCCGGACTTTAAAGGCCAGGTTGTGACAGCCCTGGCGGTTGACCAGGATAATAATGCCCATCCCATGTATGCCGGTACCGGCACCGCCGGACTTTTTAAGAGTGAGGACAGCGGGAAGACCTGGAAGAACATTGGATTAGTAGGGCGCCCGGTAAGTGGAATAGCGATTGCTAAGGGTAATCTGTATGTCAGTGTAGCCGGACCGCGCTCCACTATTTACCATAGCACCGATGGTGGCACGACTTTTAGCGCTCCCGCTGCTAATAATTTGCCTGCAACCGTTGATATTCGTTCTATCGCCGTTGACTCAACCAACCCTCAGAACGTTTACATTGGGACCGCTTATAATAACCAGGGCCTGACTCCGGATTGGGATCGCGTGAAATTTTCGGATGATGGCGGTAAAACCTGGCATAAAGTTGGACCCTGGGGACCGGACAAAGGGGATGGACCGGATGCGACTCGTACCATCAGCCTTTTACTTTATGCCAGGGGAGACCGCCTTTTTGCCGGAGATGGTGATAGCCTCTGGCGACTGACCCCCGACCGCTCTGCCTGGGAACCGGTAGCCAATGGTTTGCCTGCTAATGGCATTTATGGTCTTACGCTTGACCCGCAGTTGCCCGGTCTGCTCTACGCCGCTACCAGCGATGGTTTTTATCGTAACTCTGACGGTCAAAGCTGGCAAAAACTGGCAACCGGCGAGGCCAGTTCAATCTTTAATGCGGATGCCAACCAGCAACCACTGAATATTCAACCATCTGTTGCGGCAGTGGTTACAGGGAATGCCGCCAATTCGAAATCGGGCCTGCACTCAACTTATCTATACGCTTTAACCGCAGAAGGTCGCCTGGTGCGCTATGAAAACCGCGATTTCGGGACTGAGGTAGTTGCAGCGGTACCAGGAGGTAGCGATGTACCAGACTTTAGCGCATACGGTGGAGTGAACCCTGCCGATCCTTTACCTCCTCCTGAGGATGGTACTAACGATCCTAATAAGCTCTACTTTAAGGAAACCGGCCATTATATTCAGGGTGACTTTAAAGATGTATACCTGAGCAAAGGCCAGAATGCCCTGGTCTGGTACGGTTATCCCCTGACCGAGGAGTACAAGGAGTATGACCCTAACACAAAAGTTACCAAGCTGGTCCAGTATTTCGAGCGCGTGAAGTTCGAGAAGGTGGGCGATGATGGCAATGTGGGGTTGGCTTTGATTGGCTATGACGCGATTGAAGGCAAATTTTACCCGCCGGGTCATTTCGTTGAAACCAACGATAGCCAGCGCTTCTTCTCGGAAACTAACCATACTTTGCACGGCGCCTTCCTGGAATTCTGGAACAGTAACGGTGGTTTAAGCCGCTTCGGTTTCCCCATTACCGACGAATTTACTGAGAAACGCCCTGATGGTAAGGAAGTAGTTTACCAGTATTTCCAGCGCGCCAAGTTTGCTTTCGACCCTGAAACCAAGAAGGTGACGATTGCGCTGCTGGGCCGGGAGGTTTTGCAGAAGAAACACTGGATAAAGTAAGTGCGTAGAGTTGCCAAAGCCTGCGGGTTAGGTTTTCTATGGATTGGTACCCTGGCCGGTGCGCTTTCTGCGCTAACCGGCCTGGCTTACTTCCTGGGAAACCTGCCCGCTCTTTTTAAATCTGATGCCAGTGCGGCGGTCTGGTGGGCCATAGGCTTGCGGACGGTTATCGCGCTGCTATTTGCGGTGCTGGCCTACTGGCTGCTCTTTCACCCCCTGCGCAGCCTCCACCGGGTGCAAGGCCTGCTCTACCGCCTTAGTGGCGAGCGCTGGTTCCGGCAAAAGTTCAAGGTAGCGGCCTTGATTGTGGAGGAACTTGAGAATGAGCTAAACCAGGTGGAGCGTGAAGTCGCGGAGGTTGAGGAACAACCACCATTACCGCTTTCAATACAGGCCTCTCCTGTGGTATTTCCGCCTATCTCGCGGCGGCGTTTTCTGGCCGAGTCGGCTGTCATCGGTGCTTTTAGCCTCAATGCTTTTTACCTGGAGCCTCGCAATATCGAATTGATTGAGCGTGAGGTTCGCTTGCCTGAATTACCTCCGGCTTTTGACGGCTTGAAAATCGCCCAGATTAGCGACATACACGTTGATCCTTTTACCCCTGCCGAAGATATTGCCGGTATGGTACAGCAGGTTAACGCCCTCAAACCGGACCTTACTTTTGTGACAGGCGATTTTATCTCGCGGGGCACTTACTATTTTGAGGAGGCGGCCCGTACCCTGGGAGCTTTGCGGGATGGCACACGTCTGGGTCTATATGGCGTAAGCGGCAACCACGACCACTGGTCCGATGGCGATGACCTGGGACGGCTAGAACCGGATTTAAAGAAGTATGGCCTGCCGCTTTTACGCAATACCGCAACTAGAATTGAGTTGCGTGGTGATAGCCTCTGGCTAATGGGTACGGATGACTCAAGCACTCATAACGAAAATCTGGATCGAACCTTAAGGGCTGCGGGTTTTTCCGACGCTACGGCTGCCACCCGCTACGAAGGCACGAAAATCCTGCTAACTCACAACCCCTCCTTTACCAGGGAGGCTGTAAAGGCTGCGCCGGACCTGATTTTGTCCGGCCATACACACGGCGGGCAGGTCTATATCCCTTTGATAGAGGATGTCGTTGTTTCTCCAATTTTCCCTTATTATCGCGGCTACTACAAAATCGGAGATCGCACACAGCTTTTTGTGAACCGGGGCGCAGGGGTAGTTGGACCACCAATGCGTTTTATGGCGCGTCCTGAAATTCTGTTGCTCACCCTGCGCCGGACCTAATGCTCAGTTAAGCTGGTTTTCTCACTCCTTCAAGTGCAATACCGCTTTTCCAGTAAATTCGCGATTAATCAGTTTATTGGCAACTTCTCCAACCTGCGTCCAGGGTGCTTCAACATCAATCCGCGGGTGTAATTTGCCATCTCCCACCAACCGGGCTAGTCTCGCCAGACCTTGCCCTGCCGGTCTGGTTTTGACCTCGTGGAAGAGAATAAACCCGTACAGGCTGGCACCCCCGGCGTTAAAAAAAGAGCGAACATCCAGAGTGGCTTCCCCACCACCTGATGCCCCGAAAAGTACACATTTACCATCAGCCGCCAGTAGACTGAGGGCGGTAGTCAAGGATTTCCCGCCTACCGATTCTAAAATAAGATTGTACTTACCGAATTTTCCGGCCTGGCTTAAATCCTCACCCACTACCACGTCCTCGGCCCCGGCTTCTTTTACGGTGGCGGCATGGGCCGCTTTGCTGACAGCTCCAATTACGCGTGCCCCGGCTAAACGGGCCAGTTCTACCGCGAAGAGGCCTACCCCTCCCGAGGCACCGGTAATTAATACCTGCCTGTCTAGCAACAGGCCGCCCATCTCAAGCGAATAAAGCGCGGTTAAGCCGGCCACAGGCAGAGTAGCGGCTTGAGCGAAAGAAACATTGTCCGGTAGTTCGGCCAGCGAATGAGTGGGTACTGCCACTACTTCAGCCCAAGCCCCTTCGCCTTTGAAACCGACTACCCTGGCGCCTTTAGCCGGACCTGTACCGTCCGCTGCCGCTTCGAGGACTGTTCCGGCCAGGTCCCAACCCGGTCGCCAGCCCGCTTCAGACATTCCCGCGCGCCGTACTTCTCCTCGGTTAAGGGAAATAGCTTCTACTTTTACCAGCGCTTCTGAATGAGTTGCGGCAGGTTCTTCCACCTCGCTTATTGTCAACCTCCCGGTCGCCTCTGGATCAACTGTTACAGCCTTTATTTTTGCCATATTAGCCTCTTCTCTCTTAATAAAAGTGTTTACTATAGTCGATAAAGCTTTCCTGTAAGGGTACCGGCTGAAAGTCTACCACGCTTTCAACCGGGCTTCTAGTTTAATCGTTTTTTAACTATGATCTGGCTTTAGGCTAAGTGGCAAAGCCGGGATGGGTGTGCTATTATCTAGCGCGACAAAGGTAAAAGACTGTTATAACAGACTAGAGTAGAGTTTTTGAAGACTGAACCTAAACCTTCCAGGTTATCCGATATAAAAGTAACTTCCGGCCAATCCACCAAAAATCCATCTGTTTATACCGGGTGGCGTCTGATGCTGGTTTTCGCCGGGCTGTTAGCCCTGCTTTACTTCATCAACTCCCACCCCCTCTCTGAAAGTGACCCTGCCAGCCGTAACGCCTTTGCTCTGGTGGTCGCGCTGGCTACCGAGCATCACCCTGCCATTGATAGTTTCGTTACCGCGCCGGGCGGCGGTTTCCTGGCTCAACCGGGAGAAGCTTATAACCTGGCTTATTTTGCAGGCCATTATTACAGTGCCAGCCCGCCGGGAGCCGCCTTGCTGGGCGTACCCTTTTATCTGCTGGGCCGCTTTTTCGGCGAGGCTGGGTCCGCCGCTTTTGTACAAATAATACAGGCTCTTTCCGCCGCCCTTACAATGCTGCTGGCATTTGGCGCGGCTCGGCGGATGGGTTCGTCTATTGCGGCGGCACGCTATGGGGCCTTATTGTTAGGCTTTTCTTCCGCTTTGTGGCGCGCAGGAGAGCATTTTGGACCGGGCGTCTTTAGTTTGCTGCTGCTGGCTGCAAGTATCTGGCTGGCCCTGCCGCCCCTGCCCCGTGACGAGCAGCAAGAGGCTATTAACTATCCGCCGCTGTTGCGCTCTCTGGCACTAGGCCTGGCGCTGGGCTTCGCCGTAGTGGTTGACTATCCGAATTTGCTCTGGACGCCACTCTTTGCAGGCTATCTGCTCTGGGGTCGCCGTCTGAATATCAGGAATGGTGCGCTTATAGTCCTGGGTTGGGTCGCCGGTCTTTTACCTCTGCCGCTCTACAACTGGTGGGCTTTCGGCAAACCCTGGACCTTCAGCTACGGCTTTCTCTTAACCGACCCGCAATCCCGTTCGCTCAGCGGCCAGTTCTTAGGCGGTTTCCGGCCTGGAAACATCTGGGATACTTTATTTGGGCCGGGACAGGCCATGCTGGGGTTCTTCCTGCTGCTTTTTGGCATCTGGGGGTTGATTGCGCTTTATGGCCAGCGCGGCAAACGGCATGAAGCAACACTCTTTATAGCCCTGGTAATCCTCACTTTTGTAGAGGCGCTCTTGCGCAGGCCACTTGGTTCGGGCGAGCTTAGAGCCGATTTTGCCCTGGTGCTGCTGCTACCCCTTGCATTTGGGGCGGGCGTCTGGTACGAGCGTTTCATGTTCTTAACCCGCCTTGAAATGTGGTGGCTACCCGGTCTGGCATTAACAGGTTCGGCCCTCTATTATTTTCTGGCCTCACCGGGAATCCTTTCCAACCTGGGCGGCTTAATTTATGTACTGCCTTTCGCGATCTTGCTTGCCCTGGCTTTCCTGCTCTGGAGAATTACTCCCCGTGTTTCTCCGGTAAGCAAAGCTTTTGCCGGATTAGTCGCTCTGCTCCTGGTAAGCCTGCTTTTGCTGGCCGGTAGCCTGGAGACCCGCCCGGCTTTTGCCGCTAATGAGGCCAACAATCTGATTTATAACAGCCAGTTGCAGTGTGAAAATCAGACTATCGCAGGCTGGTATTTAGGCGATACTGTTCCAGCCTGCGCTTCACCTTTAAACCTGAAAGCGGGCCAGACCTTACAGCCTTATTTGATTCCAGTGCAGGGAGGTAAGCTTTACACCTTGCAGTTCGAGGCTTCCGGTCAGGGGCAACTGGAATGGCACTGGACGGATGATAGTCACCAGCCCGTAGTTATTAATGATTCTCCTTTTACTCCATCGTTTGGTGAGGCCTGGAATAAAGGTTCTTTTAAAGATAGCCGGGCTGCTCCGCCGGGCGCGGCCTACCTGCAACTGCTCTTTAAAGCCGGCACCGCCGGAAGCCTGGGCAATTTCCGCCTTTTTGATCAGGGTGTGCGCCTCGAACCGATGCCCAATTATGCTAAAGCGGCCCTTTCTTTTACCTTCGACTGGGAAACCGCGATGGGCGGCCTGATCCATAGCCAGGGCGGTTCTCCCGCCCCTGGAGAAGGTGGAGAAAACACCGGTCAGGGCATTACGCCCGAAAATTTAAAAGCCGCCATCAGCGATGCCGAAAATCGTGGCCTCAATATGCGTAAAGGGGCAGATTTCCTGCTGGACATTTTTAGCCGCAATAATATTCGGGGCACTTTCTACGCTAATGGCTATAATCTGCTCGATGGCAATACTCAAAAGAAACAGTTCCTGGGTAATCCGATTTATAAGTGGGCTTCTACCAAGAACAACTGGATTAGCGACTTCTGGACTAAAACTCCCTGGTATGGCCTTGACCCCTATGGAGATGATAAAACCAGCCCGGCCTGGTACTTTGGCGACCAGACCGAACGGATGAAAGCCGCCGGGCAGGATATTGAGAGCCATACTTTTGGCCATCTCTATGTGCGCGGCACTACGCCACAGGAGTTTGCCCAGGATGAGGACGAGTTTTTATACTATGCCAACCAAAAAGGCCTGCCTCAGATAAGTAGCTTTGCCTTTCCCTGGAAATCGAGTAATAGCGTGGGGGCTGAGTGGTATAAAGCGCTGGCCGACCGGGGCTTCACCTCTATCACGCGCCAGTATGATTTCAATCAGCAGGTGCGGGTAGGCTCAAATAGCCAGCTACTTTTTGATAACGGCAAGCGCACCGATACTAATCAGGTTAAATTTGAAGCAACGCCCGGTCCGAATAATTACTACTATTACCTGAGCCGGATTAAAGACGAACCGCGCCTGCTCGATTTGCACGATTACCAGCTAATCCCGACTCAGGCCAGTGAGGATTTCGCCCATTCCCTGGTTGATGAACTGCTCCGCAGGCGCGGTTATGGTTCTATCTGGAATCACCCTGAAGCGATTGTTGACGCCAATGAACAGGCCCGCTGGACGCATATTATCGAGTATGCTGTACAGAAAAGGTCGGAAGGATTATGGGTAGATAGCGTCACCAATATTATAAAATATCGCCACGATGTAGAGCAGGTTGCGACAAGCCAGACCTGGAGCGACGGCGGTAAAAAACTTAGCCTGACTCTTACCAACCATTCGCCTGATACTGTGGAAGGCTTGACCCTGACGTTACCGGCCCAGATTAAAGCGGCCAACGGCGTGGCCGGTTTTAAAGGGGCGCAGGCCGTTGCGCCGGCCATCGCGAGCGGGCAGACTATCACTATTAACCTGGAATTTTAAGCTACATGTTCAAATTTACCCGGCTAAATCCGCTGCTTTTCGTTTTACTGTGTGGCCTGGGAGCCTGGTTGCTCCTGGCGGCCGCTTATTCTCTGCGCGGCGATTTTAGCTTGAAGGTTGGCGAGTTGGGCGACGGGCCGTATATCAGCGGCTTTAACGGCGACGAAGCGGGTACACCGCGCGTGCGCTGGACCGGGGGTCGCAACCTCGACCTGGAAAATAACCAACCGGCGGTAGGGGTGGTTAATTTACCGCTTTCACTGCTGGCCAGTCCCTCAAACGCTCTCCGCCTGAATATCCGGGCGGCGGCTAATCCACCCCAGGTCACGATTAAGGTTAATGGGGTTATGCTGGGCCAGACTCAGGCTGAAAACGGAACTTTCAAAACCGTAGAGTTCCCCATCCCACCCGAAGCCGTAACGGGCAGCGATACCACGCGGGTTGAAATCATATCCAAAGCTTTTAGGCAGGGCGGCGACCCGCGTGCGCTCGGCGTGCAGGTTTCCGAAGTGAAGCTGCTGACTACGCCCGGTTTTCGCCGCCCGCCCCTCAATGCGGTGTTATGGGCCTGGCTCTATATCGCCGGGATAGGTTTAATTCTATTACGAATTACAGGTAGCGCCGGGGAGCGGGTTTTGTGGGCGGCGGGAGCGGCTTCGGCAGCCTTGATACCCTGGCTGCTGATACCACAGCTTGTTCCTGCCGGCCTGAACCTGTGGTATACCCCTGTTTATCTACCGGTGCTGGCTATAATTTCCGGTCTGGTAGCTCTCTTACTCTGGCGCAATTCGGTTTCAGGCTGGCTGGCCGACTTTTTTGACAGGCTGGAGACTTCGCCCCGGTTGGCCCGCAATATCCTGCTGGTCTTTATCGCACTCTACCTCATTTATGGCTTCAGCATTATTATCCGCATGGACTATGTCGGGCATGCCGACTATGCCGATAACGCGGTGGCTGCTCGGAATATTGTACAGGGCAAAGGCTATTCGCTGGATTACGCGGCCCAGTTTTACGAGCGCTACACTCTGCCAAGAGCGGCGGATACATGGCCTCCCCTTCAGCCCTTCCTGATTGTGCCTTTCTATCTTGTCTTCGGCGTGAGTGCCTGGGCCGCTAAACTGCCAAACCTGCTTCTGGTAGGTGTTCTGGCCTGGGCTATCTTCCACTATGGTACGCGCCATTTTAATCGCCGGGCAGCCCTGGGCGCGGCTATTT
Source organism: Chloroflexia bacterium (assembly GCA_036261665.1). GTDB lineage: Bacteria > Chloroflexota > Chloroflexia > Chloroheliales > Chloroheliaceae > 54-19. The sequence goes on along the minus strand of DATAKM010000066.1, from coordinate 41,760 downwards.
TTACCCTGCTGGCTGTAGTTCCGGCTTTTTCGACCGCCCCGGCATTCTTTGAAACGGTGGCCTACCCTATCAATGACCTGGTCTTTACCCTGCTGGCTTTCCTGGCCCTTAATACTATTCTGGACCTCGGCTTTTATACCATGAAGAGCAGGCCTACCGCTCAAACCTTAGAAGCGCCTGAAACGGCTGAGGTTGCCGAAATTGTAGCGGTCAATGCCCATCCCGGCGCACCTGGCACGGTAAAGGCTGAACCGGCAGGAGGAGTTATAGCCCCTGCGGAGAGTTCTCACCTGCAAGTAGAGGAAGCTAATGATGTAAAGGACCAGGATTACTTCCAGATATGGAAGAGCTACAGCATTCGAAAAGAAATAGCCCTGGTAATGCTGGTTGGTCTGTGGTCAGGTCTCTTTTTCCTGAGTAAGCCCAGCGGAACTATTTTGCTGGTGGTCGGGGCCTTATGGCTGCTCTGGCGCAAGTATCTCGGTAAGCCGAAATCGAACTTGCCCTGGAAACAGCTTTTGCTGGGGGCGGTTGTAGCTCTGCTGGTGGTATCGCCCTTCCTGGTGCGGAACCTGTTACAATTCCACACTCTTTACAAATCTACCGAGCAGTACGATGCCTGGGTCACCAAGTGGAATCCACCGGACGAGCATATCTATGATCTCTTTACGCCCTTTTCTAATAACCCGCTGCCTGCCGCTCGCCAGTTACTTGAATTTGGCTGGGATAACGACCTGAATGCAATCAATAACCAGTTCAAGAAACTCTTTACCGCCGTGCTGGAAGGTCAGCTATTCCCGCCGCTGCTGCTACTGCTTGCCGTGTTAGGAGTGTGGGTTTTACCGCGCCGCCGTCTTGAGCTAGCCGGACTACTGGGAGCAGCTTTACTGACCTATATCCTTTTCATCAATATTTACTGGCATTATGAGCCGCGCTATTTTCTGGTCTGGGTTCCCTGGCTAGCCCTTTTTGGCCTCTATGGTTTAAGCTGGCTCTATGATAGAATTACGTCAAGTAGTTCTGTTGAAAATGAACCGGTAAAATCAGGTGTATACAGGCAACGAGCACCCTGGTTGGCCGGTATTGCTCTGCTGGTACTTTTTGTGCCGGGTCTGAATGCGCTCATCAGTGAGGGCCCTGGCTTTACCTCGGCCACCGGTATTGTAATAACCGCAAACTGGCTTAAGCAAAATACCGCTCCTGACGCCGTTATTATGAGCCGGAATGTCTGGGAATTGAGTTTCCATAGCGACCGCCAGAGCGTGATGATACCCAATAATGCCAGCCTGGACCAGATAAAGCAGGTGATGAAAGATTACCACGCGCGCTACTTACAGTTGGATCACCTGGGGGACCGGGACATAAATCAGGTCTGGGGACAGCGCCGCGATTTGTGGCCGCTGTTGGATGGCAACACTAAAGATAAAAAATACCAGGATTTTAAGCTTCTATATAATACGAGCGGTCTGATGGTCTATGAATGGGACGGTAAATAAAGCATGACCGGGCGCAAAAAGGGTGCCGCTTTTCTGCTGGGGTTAGCGTTTTTCCTGTCTGCCTGTGGCGAGACGCCGCGCACCCCGACACCTTCCTACGCTGTTCCGACCCCTCCACCTACCCCCGCTAATTATGATAATGTCCCCGCTGCCGCCACTGTAGGCAGTGTATCACGTGCCGGAGGGCCTGCTCCTGCCGCGCCTGTGCCGGCAGTTACGCAGGTTTCTTCTTTTACTACCCTCGGTCCTGAAACCGTCCCGGCCCTAAGTGATGACTCTAGCGATAATAATCAGCCGGATGGGCCAAGCGAAAGAGTACTGGTTGATATTGACCCTACCGCCCTGGCAAAACTCTATGGAGCGCCGGGTCCGGGGTATATACCGGGTGGTTCTTTGCCGGTTTCTCCCGGCCCAAAACGGAGCGGATTGCCCAGTCGCGCCGCGCCTACACCTACTCTTAGCACCAATCCTAACGCTGTCCGCATCGAGTCGCTCACGAATACACCGGTTACTTTTCTCCAGGCCTACCGGCAGGCTTCCATCAAATTGCTGGAGGTCAGCCGCACCGCTCGCCTGGCCTTTGCCTCGGCCAATATTCTTAAGCCGGACCGTACTACCTGGACCTTCTTTTTTGTGGCTACGGAAGGACCGCGCATGTGGCGGGTAATTTTTGACAGCGAAGGCAACCGGCTTGATTTGCGCGAAGTAGCTCCCTCAATGCTTGCAGACTCTAGTATAATTGACATAACCAAAGTGCTGGACAGTTCTGATTTGCTGGAAAAGGCCGCCATCAATGGCCTAAATCTTAAGTTGCCGGTGGACATTATCAATTTCCAGATAGAGGGCCTGAGTAAGTTGCCCTGTTTTATTTTTACTAATGTTGCTCAAGGTAAACAGGTAGCAGTGAACGCTTACACCGGGCAGGTGATGCGCAATGATTTTGGGGGATAAATTAACAGGATGAATTTCAGAGGCCATGTTGTAGCAAATACGATTAAGAAAAGTGGCAGGCTGCTCTTGCTGGCATTACTCCTGACTGCCTGTGGAGAAAGCGCCTTACCAACTTTGCCCCCGGCACCCACGGCTGTCTCGACAACTGCCCTAGCTACGACTGCCGCTACTAGGGCGGCTACCGCGACTGCCACTTCTCCCACTATCGCAGCGACTACCGAAGATGCGGATGTGGCTCTGTTACCAACCGCTACTCCACCGGTAATCACACCTACCTCTGAAGCTACCGCCACTCCGCGCCCCGAACAATCCGTGCCCGACCTGGGGCCTTCGCTGGCGGCTTTCCGGGCTACCCCCGCTTCTTTTCAGACCGCCTATAAAAAAGCTGCTGCCCGCATGAGCGGCGTAAACGGGGCCGCCCGCCTGGTGATGGCTCAATCTACCGTATTCGTCCTCGACCATACCGTCTGGACTTTCTTTTTTACTATTCCACAGGGCAATCGTACCTGGGCTGTCACTTATGACTCTGCCGGGACCAAAGATAAGAAAGAACTTATTACGCTGGTTGACCGGGCCGGAGTATTGCTGCCAGATGATGCCGGGCAACTTGCCATTAGCAAAATCCTCGATAGTGATGAGATAAGTACTCGCCTGCTGCGGACTGGCCTGCAACCGGACCTGCCGCTGGATACCGTCTACCTGCAAATGGTGGTTTCAACCAAACAGGGACGAGTTCCGGCCTACCTCTTTGTCAACGGCTCCCTGAACAAGCAAATTATCGTAAATGCTCTGACGGGCGAAGTCCTGCAAAATGATTTCATCTAAAAGTTTGTAAAAAATATCACAAACTTTTACCAAAAATTTGCCACTTATTAACCGTAAATATACCTGCTTATGCTACTATGGTTATAGGGAGTTATAAGCGGGGTTTTTAATAATAAAATTTTCCCCTGGCTTACTTACTCCCTTCTGAATCTTATCCTATCGGTGGCGTCCATCCGCCTTCCTCTTGCCTTGAGGAAGGCGGCTTTATTTTTGAAACAACTACCGGTTCAAGCTTAGTAATAACCGCTCTATATCGGGCTCGGCCTTCTCAAGCGAGAGTAAGGATAAACCGAGGTCGTGTACTTTTGTAAGCACCCCTTGTAGAGCAGCCTGGTCAGGAACCTGTCCGCTCAGGATAGTTTCACTACTTTCAGATATAATATCCAGGCCATCAAACCAATCGGACCAGCGCCGGGTATCCAGGCGACCTTTGACCCTGATTGTGTAAGTGGCCGCCTCTTCGAGCCTGGCCAGTACTTCGTTAACCTTTTGCCGCGCTACTAACCGGCCTTCAAATAGAAAGATTACCTCGTGACCTACCGCAAGGGCCTGTTTCGGCTGCCGGGTAGCCAGCACTACGGTCTTACCTCGCTGAGTCATCCAAGTAAAAGCCTTCTTCATAGCCTGGATCGAGTCAGAGCTGGCTTCGTAAAGAGGTTCATCCAGCAAGAAAAGATTAGCGCCTTTGAGGTAGTCCAGTGCCAGGTTCAGTAAGAGTCTTTCCAGCGAATTGAGGTGCCTGAGAGGCATTATGCTTCGCCCGGTTAGACCCAGACCTTCCACCACTTCGGCTAACTGCTCCTCATTCACCTGCCCGTTTTCGTCCGCAGTCTGCTGAAGTAGTTGCTCCGCCGGTAACAGTTCGTCAAGCCTGTAAAATTTACTGAACTCATCTATAAGGACTGAAAGGGTTAAACTTGCCGGAAATATAGCGCCGCTGGTGGGAATTTGCATTCCGGCAAGCAACTGTAGCAGAGTGGTTTTACCGGCCCTGACCGGACCGAGCAGGCTATAGACCTGCCCGGCTTTCAGGCTGATGGAACACTCTTTCAGGGCTTCTACCGGTTGCCCGGCAGCGGTGTAGAAAACTTTATTCAGCCGGGTTACTTCTAAAGTCGAGACTGGTTGGCTAACCATAATTTTACCTTTTATTAGTTAGCTTTCTGCGCTAACGGTTTGCAGGTTCTGGGCGCCATTCGCCTGAGATTGTTGCATTATTGCCATCATGCGACGGCGGGAGTGACCAGCGTAGCGCACATTCCAGAAGATCGTAACGCCCAGGATGCCATACTGTACGAAGGGAGAAGCCGCCAGAAACTCAGTGGTGGACATATTGAAGGCCATTATAGTGCGGATAATGGCTTCGCCCAGCAGGGATACGCCCCAGACCAGCGTCATCAGGTACATTACGAAGCGGAAGTAACTATATTTCCAGCGAGCATTAAATTCAGCCAGGCGAACCCGGTCATGGCCACACATAAAGTGAGCCGCGAAATGAAAGAGCATCGGGCGCGGCAGCAGCATTGAACCAAGCATTACCAGGCCCAGCAGACCGGTAATTAAGGACTCGCGCACCAGGATTAAACGAGCATCTCCACCCAGCAAAGTTACGCCGATACTGAGGAGCAGCGCTGCCAGCATAAAGATACCGAAGAAGTCCAGGCGGCGGTGGCGGGCAAACTGGAATAGATTATCCAGCACCGGGACCAGCGCGGCGATAGTCAGGGCGGGTACTTCGGCCATATGCGAACTGAGCAAAGAGTAGATTACCAGGGGTGCGGCGCCGTTAATCAGAATGCTCAAAATTGCTTCGCGGACGATTTTACCTTTGGAACCAGAACCGGCGTTAAACATTGTTTTCTCCTTTGGGTTTCTTTTTTTTTATTTCTAAACTTTTATCTTATGATCGCTCCGGTAATGCCGGATGTTTTGTTCACAGCTTTAGTTTAACTGATTAACCCCGGTACGCCATCACCCCTATGGGTAGTTGGGGGGGATTAATCCCTGGAAAAGTGGATTAATCCCCCTTGATGGCTAGGCTCCCGCCAGGTAAAGACCATGAAAACCAAATGGAATATGGTAAGGGAGGTTGGCACGTCCACACTCTGTGAAGCTCGTGCCATCCAGCGCCAGCAGGAAAGAGTGGTTAGTATTACCATCCAGCACCACCGAAAGAACTACGCCGTCATCTTCGGAAGTTGCACCAGGGCGGGGCACAAAGACCGGTTCGCCAGGATAACATGCTTCCTCACTCCAGGTAAAGGTGCGACCAGCTTTCAAAGCTACTTTGATTAACTGATTCGCGTAGCCTTCCGGTCGCTGCCGGTTAAGACTTACACCATAAGCGTAGCTGTACTCAGCGGTATTGTAGCGACGGTAGTTGATGGCCGGTAGTTCGATGCTTTCGCTCGATAGCACCTCATAATCAACGCTTGATTGCCCCGGTGTAAGTCGGTAGCGCCGGAAGGTAGTAGCCTCAACCTCAGCGATACTGCCCTGGCTTAATTTATCCAGGAAAAGTTCGTAAATCCCGCTGGCATCGGTTTTAGCAGCCAGGTCTATGACAATATCATTTCCGGCTTCGAAGGCGTTAATCTGGTGATAACCGAAGCAGGCTGCTCCCTGGTAGATACCTTGTATGCTGCCGTCCTCTTTAGCCATTACGATAAAGTGCGTACCACGTTCGGGCTGCCAACGGTAGTTTTCGATAAAGCTCTTCTGGCTGGTAAGCAGGTCCAGCGGATTTACCACCAGCGGGAACTCCACCATGATTACATAATGCTCGGTCATAGCAAAGCTGTGCATGTAACTGGGTTCGCTTACCGGTACGGAACCGATTAATTCTCGGCGGTTGGCGCAAAACGGCTGGCGATAGACGTGATAGAAAGTTTCGCGCCCGAACTCTACCATGTAGTTAATCACCTGGCGATTGGCGAAGTCGTAATGCGGGTGGGCGGTTGTCACCTGTCCGCCCAGGCTATCTTCATATTTTACTAATCCCAGAGTTTCCAGGCTGGAGGTGTCGAATTTTACTATTTGCGGAGTCTCGGTCATAGCCACTAATTGCCCGCCGATAATGCCGACCGAGACGTTGGTGTTATCTCCGCTCTGGCTTGGTCCTTGTGGCGTACCTTCTTCACCTCCAAAGCCGCCACTGAGTTTGCCGGTTTCCATTGCTTTTTGATAGGCCTGGCTGCGCAAGTAGCGATTGGTATAGTTAACATTGCCATTATTGAAAGCGAAACTATGTATCATCGCCAATCCATCAAAGAGATGGCGGTAACGCTGCTCGCCTAGCTCGAAGAGGGCCGGGCCATTGCGGTACAGCCGTCCATTGAGCCAATCGGGAATAGTACCGGTGGTAGTTAAGGGTAAGTCGCTAAGCTCTTCAGTAAGAGTGGCAAAACCTTGCCGGTATTTGTTAAGGTTGTTTAGAGTAACAGTCACTTTTTGCTCCTATTGTTATTCTTATTATTTTGATCAATGGTATAAGTTATCTTTCAGTTAATTTTTCTGTTTTTAGACCGCCCAGGCCAATCACAATCAGTGTAATAGCCCACTGCACGGCTACCACAAGCCAGAAGAGCGGATGACCATTATTTAGTACTCCGAAAAGAGCGAAACTGGTATTAGCGGCAGCGTGAAAAACCACTCCCAGAAAAGCACTGTCTTTGCTAACCCAGGTCATCAGAACAGTTTGCGCCATAATCAGTGCCAGAAAACCCACAAACGGCAGGCTGGTCTGAAAGGAACCGGGAATGAACCAGTACGGAATATGCCAGCAGCCCCAGAAAAAGCCCAGGATAAGGCTGGCAACCAGGGGGTTGTAACGGGTTTTGAGTCGCGGCAATGCGAAGCCTCTCCAGCCCACTTCCTCGCTGAAGAAGTGCAGCAGGATATTGCTCAAGAGCATGGGAATAGCCAGGGCCAGATTTTCGATTTTGGGCATCTCGTTGATATTCACTAACCCGTTAATACCGAGCGTAATCATGCAGACTGCCGGGATAATGAAGATTGCGAGCAAATACCACTGAACACCGACTTTCCAGCGAATCATGCGACTGCCTAACTGCTTCAAGCCAGAGGGTCCTCCGCTTAGAAAAGCCACGATCAGGGCTGATATGCTGGAACCGGCCAGGGCGAAGAAGCCCGGGATTTTGATGCCCCAGAAGATTTCACAGCCCCAAATGGACCAGGAAATAGCATAGGCTATTACAAAGAGGCAAATTACAGGGTGTTGTTTGAAGACATTGTTTTTTTCTTTTGCTGGCGACGCTACGCTGACTAGAGTTTCAACAGTTTGCATTTTTACTTACTCCTTTACTGGTTTCTGAGAGTTAATTTTTCTCTTTTCCGATACTTACTTTTCAGTTCACTTTGAACTGTGCTTTACGGGTATATTTTAAGGTTAAGCCGGGCAGCGGAAATCAACCCTATGGGTAATCAGGGGGGATTAATCCAGGGATTATTACGGTATAGTCAGTATTTGGGAGTAGGAAGCTTAAAGGCTCAGTTCTTTAACCAGGGCGTCTACGCTTAGAGGCTTTGAAGTGGCATTCCTGATTTTATCGGCCCATTCTGTGAAGGCGCCGGGAGCGTAATAATTTGCGCGCAGAAAATTAAAGACTGCCTTACGGCCATCTTCGGGTAGCTGAAAGAAGAAGCCAAAGCGCCTCTCGATTTCGGCATGAGTCTGGGCGGCGATAAGCTCGGCCAGGATGTAGTTCTGGCGGTAGATGGGATGTGTGGTGGGAAAGGAGACTGCTGCCCAGCGCGGCGTCAGGTTCAGGGGAGTCAGCAGGTAACGCGCTTCGTAATCGGCCAGCAGGCGATTTAGATTGGCGGAAGGGTTATCATACGCCTCTATCTCAAAGCGAGCCTGTGCCAGCAGGTTACGCAGGCGCTGAATGCGCCTCCTGGCGTTTTCCCGTTGGTAATTTTCTACTTCCGCTTTGCTCAGCCCGGTAGTTTTGAGCAACCAATCAGGATAATGGGTGAAGAAGGCCAATGTTTCGGCCATACCCTCGTTGAAGGGTCCCCATTCGCGTTTTAAGGTGTAGGAAGGTTGGCGAATAAAGGCGGAGTGCAGGCCATGCCCGAATTCATGGACCATGGTGCGGTAGAAAAGATAACCCGCTTTTGGATTGGTGAGAATACGAATATCATCCGGCACTCGAATGGTGAAACAGAGCCCGCCAAAAGGAATATCCTGTTTCACCACCTGAATGGGTAGTTCCTGGGGCTTGAGACCAAACAAAGCGACCAGTGCATGGACCATTGCCAGCATATTATCAGGTTGAAAAGGGCCATCGGGCAGACTGGCACGGCGGTCGGCCAGCCATTGTAAATCCCAGGGCTCGACCCGTTCCAGGCCATGCTCGCGCGCGGCTACCGCCAGGAATTCCCGGTAAGGAGCGGTAGTAAGGGCCTCCAGGCGGTCGAAAAGTTCAAAAAGGGTAGTGCGGTTGGTACCGAGTAAATGCAGATGTAAATCGGCGTAGGTTTTAAAGCCCAGTCGGCGCGCTTCGGTATTGCGGTGCTGCATCAGGGCGCTTACCTGTGACTCTAACTCTCGTGAAAGAGGGCTTAGGGCCTGTTCGTAGATGCGCTGGCGCACCGTGCGGTCAGGATGCGAACGCAGAATTTCGGTTATATCGCTGCGCGTCAGTTCGCTGTTGCCCACTCGTGGTTTATAACCGATCAGGCGGTCGTTGATGAGGTTACGTAGCTCATAGATGGCCGGGTTTTTGGAGACTTCGGCCTCTAAAAAGGATTTTTCAAAGAGCTCCAGGCGACGGCAAAGTAGCGGGTTAGTAGCCCGGTTCAGCCAGTGGCGTACCGTGGCCCGGTAGGAGGGTTCGTTGAGCAGGGCGGAATAGGCGGCGTCAATCCGGTTCAGGTCAGAAGCGGGTAGACCGATATACTTGTTAAATGAGGCGCTATTGTAGGCTACCGAAACGCTTTCCAGGCGGTTTTCAAGTTGATCCAGCCAATCGTTAAGACGGGCTTCGCTGGTTATGCTGGGAGCAGGCGCCGGTCGTACGGACTCGCCGAACGAAGAATAAGAGTTATTGCCGGAATTCATTACTACCTCTACCAGAACCGCTAAAACTGCTAACCGGCAATCTCGCTGCTCCCAACACTAAATTTTAACTAGCCGCCGATTTGCGACATGCTGCGCTTGGTGCGCTTGAAAGCTTCACCGTCGTTGATGTAGTGCTTCATCTCTTTCTTCCAGACGGCCCGGCGAATAATCTCTTCCAGCACTTCCTCGCTGCTGCCATTGCGCAGGGGGGTCTTTAAATCCGTTTCGACATGCGCGAAGAGGCAGGTACGCAGCATGCCTTCAGCCGTAATACGGATACGGTCGCAGGAGGAGCAGAAAGGATGGCTGACCGGATTGATAAAGCCCATCTCACCAATGCCATCGGCAAAGCGATATTTCGTGGCGGTTTCCGCCGGGTCCGCGCTCAGCACCGGCACCAGCGGCATCACTTCTCGCTCGATAATCGCCTTGATTTCATCGCCACTTAATACGCTGTTGCGGTCCCAGAGTTCATCGGCATCGAGCGGCATGAACTCAATAAAGCGTACAATATAGGGTTTGCGGCGAGCTAGCATGGCAAACGGTACGATTTCATCTTCGGTAAAATTCCGCATGGCAACTGCATTGATTTTAATTGGACTGATTTGCGGATATTTTTCAAGTTCCTCCAGTCCTTCCAGCACCTGTTGTAGAGTATCGCGGCGGGTAAGCTGGAAGAACTTTTCACGTACCAGGCTATCAATACTGACATTTATACGAGTCAGACCGGCTTCCGCCAGGGATTTTGCCATACTTTTCAGGAGGAATCCGTTAGTAGTGAGACTCAGGCTTTTAAGCCCTTCGATTTTGCTCAAGTTACGAATAAGCTCTGGCAGATCTTTGCGAACGGTTGGTTCGCCACCGGTCAGGCGTACCTGCTCCACCCCCATGCTAACCAGCAGCCGTACCAGTTTTTCGATTTCTTCAAAACTCAGAATTTCATTACGCTTCAGCCACTGTAAACCTTCGGCCGGCATACAGTAAACGCAGCGGAAATTACATTTATCTGTGACCGATATACGTACGTTTTTAATATGGCGGCCATATGCATCCACCAGTTGCTGGCGTTGCATTTCCTCACCCGCTTGATCTTGATTCATTGCGTTGTTTATATTTTCCATTTTTATATAACTGTTTCCTCCCCGTTATTGGCAAAAGCGCAATCAGGTTCTTACTCAATAATTGAGTAATTCTAGCATTATCGCAATTCGAAGTAAAGAAAATTGCTTTATGGATTGAGACGACCAAAAAAGACTAGCAATATACATGCCGAAATAAAACACCTGCCGGTAGGCCAGATGCTGTGTCATTATAACAGATGACCAAGCGTAGTCATGTGAGAAAAGTCCTACAACTCAAAGAGAATGGATGAGTCTGTTTACTACTTTGAAGGCAGACGGGTATAATAACGGACCGTGCATTATTGTCCGGGTTATGGGAGGAGTATTTTCGTGACGATTAATACAGGCGAACGGTTTAAACTTATTCCAGCCGTGCATCTTTTTCTGTTTCAGGCCGGTCAGGTCTTGCTGCTCAGGCGCTACAATACGGGCTATGAAGACGGCAATTATAGCGTTATTGCCGGGCACCTCGATGGTGGCGAAGAAGTTAAGATGGCTGCCATTCGTGAAGCGCGTGAGGAGGCCGGGATTGAAGTCGCGCTGGAGGATTTAGAGATTATCGGCGTAATGCACCGCGTCGCAGAAGATGAGCGAGTGGACTTTTTCGTAGCTGCTTCGCGCTGGCAGGGTGAAATTACCAATATGGAACAGGATAAGTGCGACCAGTTAGCCTGGTTTGAGCTAAAGACCTTACCGCCCAATGTTATACCTTACGTGCGCCACGCCCTGGCTAAGTACCGGCCTGGCACAATCTGGTTTGAGAGCTTCGGCTGGGATTAGTTCAATCGCAATAAAAAAAGCGGCCGTGGCCGCTGTGGTTCGCTTTGCTAGAGGTTGTTAGAGGTAGTTCAGAGGAGTTTTAGAGGTTTTACACATTTTTATAATTCCAATTTTACAATTCCAAGCTTCGGTTTTTCATTTGGTTTGTTAATTTCATTCGTTTCATTTTTTATTCTTCGTCAGGGTTTGGGTTTTTTAATTTTGTTTTTGGTTTAGTTTTTCTTTTTCCTGACACTTTTATGATAGCGGTATTTTAACTGGCTGATAAGGGCATAAAGAAGGTTTTTCAACTGGTCCTATGGAGCTAAACAAGATCAGTCTTTAGACTTAGTGCGCTTAAGACTGGTTGCTTAAAGAGATAATAAGTACCCTTTACAGCTACTACATTTACCCCTGGAGAGGCTGGCGTGAATTGTGCATTGGTTATTTTCAACAGAAAATGCTCGGTAGGTTTCCGATCTGAGCCAGGGATTTGAGAAGTTAGCGAAGAAAAGAGTTGGAAATGACTGACCCCAATTTAATAATTGTTTCCGGTCCGCCCAGTTCCGGTAAAACCAGCCTGGGGCGCAAAGTAGCAAAAGAATTAAAACTGCCTTTTATTTTCAAAGATGGCATCAAAGAAATGCTCTTCAATACTTTAGGCTGGGATGACCAGAAATGGGCTGAACAGCTAAACCTGGCTACTTATGGCATTCTTTTCCATTTTATTGAGGCGCAACTACAGGCCGGGTTATCTTTTGTGGTTGAGGGCGACTTTAAACCGCAAGAACATACCGAAAAGTTCAAAGAGTTACAGCGTAAGTATCATTACGAGCCATTCCAGTTAATATGCAAAGCCGATGATAAAGTGCTGGAGGAGCGTTTCAAGGAACGCGCTAAATCAGGCGAGCGCCATCCTGGCCATCACGACAAAGAAAATTACCCTAAATTCAAAGAAGATTTAAAAGAGAACACCTATGAGGCCCTGGATATCGGCGGTCAATGCCTGGAAGTGGATACGACCGACTACGATAAAATAGATTACCAGCAGATTTACAGCCTGGTGCGACAGGAGGCAGCCCGTTAGCGGGCAGCCAGTTTTTGATAAAGAGAGGCTGCTTCCCGGGCGGCTTTTTCCCAGGTAAAGGTGCGCGCCCGGGCCAGTCCTGCGGCCCGCAATTCTGTGAGTAACCGGCCATCTCCGTCCAGGCTTTCCAGGCCCTTTCGTATCGCCTCCGCTATAGAATCAACTTCCAGAGCATCGCACATCAAGGCCGCTCCGCTAAAGACTTCGGCCAGTGAGGAATTGCTGGCAGTCACTACCGGCGTACCGCAGGCCAGCGCCTCCAGCGGTGGGATGCCAAAACCTTCATAGAGGCTGGGGAAGCAAAAGAGGTCGGCCAGGTTGTAGAGCGCAACCAGGTCGTCTTCCGGTACGAAGTCAAGCCAGACAATCTCGTCCTGCAAGCCAAGTTCGGCGATTCGTTCCAGAATCGGTTCGTAGAGCCAGCCTTTACGCCCGCCCAGCACCAGTCTTCTCCCCTGGCCTACAGGGGTATCTTTTAACTGCTTCCAGGCCTCGGCTAGGCGTGCCAGGTTTTTGCGCGGTTCGATTGTCCCGAGATAGAGCAGGAAGCGTTCAGGCAGTTTCAAACGCTGGCGTACTTCTTCCAGTTTAGCCCGGTCCTCGATTGGTCGGAATTCCGGCCCTACTCCGCCATAGATAACTGTGATTTTCTCTGGAGAGACCCCTAACCGCTCGATCAAATCCTGCTTGATAGCGGCTGAGTCAACGCTGACATGCCCGGCTTTATGAACGGCGCGAGGCACTGCCGCGCTTAAGTAATCGCGTAACTTTGCATCGGCGCATTCCGGGGTAATCAAAAAACTGAGGTCGTGAACTGTCACCAGAGAACGTCCTGAAAGGTGAGGCGGCACTACAAAGTCGGGAAAGTGCAGGACATCGAGCTTTCCAAGAGGGTTGGATTTTGCAAGGGGAGTTCCAGCTTTAGCGACTATTTCGAGTGGCAGGGGTAAGCGCAGCCGCTGCCAGAGGCGGGTCAGATTTGGCTCGGAAAATGGGAGCTTTACATAATTTACGCCGGTTAGACTCCGGCGTGCAGCGATTTCTTTTTCAATTCCGGCTTTCTGCTGAGGATTAAGCCCGCCACCGGCGTAGAACAGGGTGTAATCAATCGCACCAGAGCTTTCTGGCAAATCCAGCAGAGCGCCAACCAGGCTACGAGTCCAGCGCCCGATCCCGCCGCCCTGCCTTACCGCCGGAGTGTAATCTATCCCTACTCTCATCCCTGCTCGATCGGTAGAACCGGGTCGTTGCCCCATTCTTCCCATGAACCATCATAGACCAATACATTGGGGTAGCCCAGCATTTTTAAGGCGATAGCCGCGTGACAAGCTCGCACGCCCCCGTGACAGTAAGTTACTACTTTCTTATCAGGAGTAACCCCGGCCTCTTCAAAGCGCTGGCGCAGGATAGTGGCATCTTTAAAAGTCCACTTTTCGCTATCGAGATTTTCCAGCCAGAGCAAGTTAATGGCCCCGGGAATGCGCCCTCCACGGGCGGCCCTTACTTCTTCACCGGTATATTCTGACGGGCGGCGTACGTCCACCAGGGCCGTTTCAGGGTCGTTCAGGTGGTCCAGCACATCGCTGGCGGTTTTGCGCCATTCCAGGCGTGGTGAGCCTGTTACAAATGTTTTTGGTTCATAAAGCGGTACTTCGGTTGACCAGGGCCGGTTCTCGCGCTGCCACTTCTGTACCCCTCCATGTAAAATCCGGCAGTTATCGAAGCCATAATAGTTAAGCGTCCACCAGAGGCGCGAGGAATAATGCCCGCCTTCATCATCGTAGGCAACCACTGTCATAGAATTGTCTACGCCCAGGCGGCTCATTATAGCGGCCAGTTTTTCCGGCGGTAGTACCATAAACTTGACAGGGTTTTCCTGGTCGCTTAATTCCGTATCCCACTGCAAGTAAACCGCGCCGGGAATATGGCCTTCCAGGTAAGCTTCCGAGCCGGGACGATTCCAGTAGTAGCGCATATCTATAATGCGTACCTGCGGGTCGTTCAAATGAGCCGCCAGCCAATCAGTTTCAACCAGGTAGGGAGTAGTGTTAAGACTATTTTCAGTACCGGACATCAGATCTCCTGAATCGTTAGAATTTTGACTAACCACGTTGAGCTACGGTTCGCTCGCTGACAATGTTCAGGTTCTGGAGCGACTCCATGCGGGGCAGACCATCTTCGGTAAAGCCGCGCAGCATGTAATATTCTTTCAGCAAGGGCGCCAGTTCAACTGTCTGACCCTGGGCTTTGCCATCTACCAACCGCTCGTTCAGCAGGCGGCGGGGCAAAGTGTCATCCGTAATCGGGTTCATGCCAAACCGCAGGTTAAACATACGCTCGATTGTGCTGATACGCTCACCGATCATCATTACATCCATCTCGCGGTAGACTGTACCGGTGGCGTGGGTCAGGAAACTGGCGATATCGCTAGGTTTGAGGGCGTAAGCGGTAAAAGCGTAATGCTTGCATACCCCGGCGGCATCCAGGAGAGCGGCATAGTATTCATGCCAGACCACCATGTTAGCTTTGCCGTGCCAATCCTGGGGGTCGGCGGCGCTACCGAAGATAAACATATCTTCGGCTTCCTGTTCGCTCTTATCCAGAATCTCGAACTGGGGCATGTGTAGCCCGGTATCGCCTCCGCGATTGGAAATAGCCATAGCCAGGGCATGCGCTTTGGCGGCGCGTCCTTCTAGCGGCGGAAGTTCCAGCCCTTTTACTTCCATGGCAAATTCACGACTGCCGGAGAATTTCTCAGCCATGCGTTTAACGCCCTGGGCTAATAACTCGCCGACTCCTTCGCGGAAAGCAGTATCGCGGATGAGATCAAGCAACTGTTCATCGCTGCCCCATTCCATCACATCTTCCTCGAACATGCGGCGCTGGTAACATTCCATCAGGAAGGCTACCGATCCACCAAAGGAAATCGGATCTATGCCATAGTCTTCGCAAAGATAGTTGGCTTCTATAATAGTGGTCGCGCTGGAGATACCCAGGCGGGGTCCAAGACTGGCAATACTGAGGTAGTGTGGGCGGTTGCGGCGACTAACTTCGCCTCCCCGGTGTGTTTCAATAAAGGCTTTGCAGGGCATTACGCAACTGCTACAGGCACGGGGGGCCAGGCTGCGGTCCTGACCACGGGCCAGGGCATCAATCGTATTACGGCTAACGCCGATAATGCGGTTAAAAACGCCGTCCTGATTATTGCGAATACTGAGCGCTCCAGCGCTATGAGCAATATTGAGTAGCTCAGTGGTGCCGTAACGGCTCATCGGAGCAAACATCCGGTCATTTTTAATGACGTTGTTAGCTTCCTTCATTTTATTAAGGAAGCGGTCGGTATTTGCCAGGTTTATATCCTGAGTGCCGTGTACTGCAATCGCCTTGAGATTCTTTGAACCCATCACCGCGCCCAGCCCGGTACGGCTGACTTTATCTATATGATCGCAAAGAATAGTGGCGTAGAGTACTCGATTTTCACCGGCGGGGCCAATAGAGGCAATTTTAAAGTCGTCTCCGAGGCGGTCGTGGAGCATGGCCATGGTTTCGTGGGCGCCGCGCCGTTGCAACCAGTCGGCTGATTTTATCTCAACTCGGTCATCGTCAATTTCCAGGTAGACCAGTTCGTCGGCTTGCCCCTGGATAATAACCATATCGTAACCGGCAAATTTCAGTTCGCTCGACCAGAAACCGGCAGTTGTATCTATCCCCATCAGTCCGGTAAGGGGTGAACGGGCTGCTACGGTCAGGCTGGCAGCGGCGGGGGCCATTGTACCGTTTAGTGGCCCGGTAGCAAAAATTAGCAAATTATCCGGCGAAAAGGGATCAGTACCTTTGGGTAGTAGCTCGTAGAGCATTTTTGCGGCGAAGCCTCGCCCACCCAGGTAATCACGTTTTAACGGTTCGGGTAACGGTACGCTGACCACTTTTCGAGTGGTAAGATTAATTCGCAGGACTTTGTTGGCGTAGGACATTGGCTTGCACTCTTTATTGCATTGTTTACTAAGGCCGGACAAACCCGGGTGAGTATTGCTGAAGCCTTTACGGAAGCATAGCTCTTGCCTATGCAGGTTAGTTATGCAGATGCTTGATGCTGATGTTTTTAGCGGAACACTTATTATCGCTTGCCCAATTTTACACTAGCCCCGTAGAAAAGGCAACACAAATTAGCTATGTAAAGTTGGCAATCCTGCCTTGACAAGCTATCTTTACAGTACTAATATTACAACACAGGTAGGGCCGATTGCCCTTTTTCTGTGCTGATCATTCTACATTTTCTTACACTTTTAAACTTACCTTCCGCCTTCACGGAAAAAGAACTGGCAGCGTGATGTCTGAACAAAGATCGAACTCGGTTTCAATTGTAGATATCCTCCAATACGTTCGCAAAAACACCCAGACCGGTCGGTTGCTATTCCAGGACCAGGGCGTTTCCATTGCTGAGCTTTATTTTAATAAAGGTCATCTTATTCACGCTGCTAACGGGAAAACAACCGGCGATGATGTAGTCTACCAGTTGCTGGGTAACAAAACGGCCCAGATGCACTGGGAACGTAATGCCGCGCCTGCCGAAGAGACGGTTAGCCGGACTGATGAAATCCTGCTAATGGGGGCGCTTGGCATTCTAACCGAAAATGATGTACCGGTAGCCGAGCCGGAACCCGCGCAACCTTCCTACGATGATTACCAGACTCTGCCCGCGGATGAAACCCCTGTAATTAGCCAGGATCAAACCGCGCCGGGCACTTTTACGCCTACTGCTGCTCCTGACTCCCAGTTTATAGAACTTTCGCCGGCTCAAGCCGTACCGGCTGTACAAACCTCTTCGCAAGCTGAAAGCTTTTTACCGGGTGGCGCTATTCAAGCCGGAACTTCAAGCCGCTTACAGTCCTTGCTGGGTGATGAAGTCTTGCGACCGCCCCGCTTTAGACGCTGGTCCGGCATGCCGCTACCTTTTGTCAGTGCGTATTCGATAGAGGCGCCTGACGGGCTGGTAAAATCCATCTACGATTTGCTCTGGCGTGAGCGCTTTTCCGGGGTCTTCAGTTATGTGATCGGCCCGCTTGAAGCGATGGTGATGTTGTATAAAGGACGCGCTATTCACAGTCGGTACGCGGATGGGCGTACTCTTTTTCGTGACCAGCCTGCTCTACGCCAGATTATCGAGCTAGAAATTCCGCAAGGTGAGCGTAACGGTGTACTGATTTACCCCCTCGAAGCCGATTTTGTACACAGTTATGCTGCGCTGCTAATGGGCGAACCGGAGCTGACCGGTTTAAGCAGTCAGAGTGTCAAGATTAATAAGCTTCTGAATACCCTGGAGCAGGCTCAGCGTACCGGAGTGGTACACGTTACCAACAATGAAGAAAACGGTTATATTTTCCTTACTAACGGTCACAAGCTGGGTAGTTACTACGAAGTGGAAGATGTGCTGGAGGAAAGCATTCTGAGGGTTTACCAGATTGTAGGTAAAGCGGGCAGCGTAATAGATGTTCTCACCTCCCCGGCCGAGGAA
Organism: Chloroflexia bacterium; assembly: GCA_036261665.1. Classification (GTDB taxonomy): domain Bacteria; phylum Chloroflexota; class Chloroflexia; order Chloroheliales; family Chloroheliaceae; genus 54-19. Next base: position 23,921 of record DATAKM010000066.1, on the reverse strand, counting down.
CGCCTGTTTGAGTTTACCACTCGTTCTAAAGGCACGGTGGATATCAAGCAACAACTGATCGAGTTGGCGCAGGAGATTTTCGGCAAACGCTCTAGCCGGATTGTGCAACTTATCTCTCAGGCTGAGGATAACGCGCCTTCCCTGAAAACTTACTGTAACCAGGCCCGGCGGGTCGCCCAGATCTTTATTGATAAGCAACTGGCGGATGATTTCTACGAACGCGCCCTGTTCATGCTGCAAGAGCTAAATTAACCTCTTGCGATTTTAGCGCAATTCAGACACAATAAACGTTAGCAGAATTAAAATATACCTGTCTCACGTCGTATCGCTGGCTGCCCGGCTTCAAAACGGGCTTCTACCCCTGACACAACAACCCGTCAAGAGATATACAGGAGCTTAGTTATGGATGTTTTGAGTGAAAGCCTGAAGCGGGTTCCCATTTTGGCCGCGCTCAAACCCGAGCACATTGATATGCTCGCAAAACTGGTGACTAATCATACTTATAATAAAGGTGACGTGATTATCAAACAGGGCGACCCGGGCGCAGGTTTGTTTGTTATCTTAAATGGCTCGGTCTCCGTAACCGCTAAAACCCGTCCCGGTCTACCAGAAACCAAGCTTTCGGTCCTGGGCAAAGGGGACTTCTTTGGTGAGATGTCCATGATTGATGGTTACCCGCGCAGCGCGACTGTCACCGCCCTGGCTGAAACTCAGGCGGTGGAACTGGACCGCTGGGCTTTCCTGGACGCTCTTCGGCGGGAGCCAAGTATAGCGGTAGCCATGCTGCCAGTGCTAACGCGCCGCATTCGTGCCCTGGAAGAAGCAAAACGCTAATTTATTAAATTCGCCTGAGGCCCGGGATAAGCAGGTATTTTATTACAAGCCTGTTATTCTGGGCCTCTCTATTTTTATCTAAGAAGTTTTATCTAAAAAGAAAAGAATATTGGGAATTGCCATGAGCCGAACCGCTTTAATCTATTCACCTGATTTTTCTCTGCTCCGTACCAGCGAAATTTCTTTGCGCGGGAACGATGTTGTGCACTATGTTGCAGGCCAGGAACTGGTTGATCCTGTCTATACCGTTGCAAAACTTCAGTATCCCTATGCCGTGCCGGAGCGTGTGCCAAACCCGGAGCAACCGGCCCGTTCACTGGCATGTTACGAATCTCTGGCTGCTTTTGGCCTGGTAGGTGATGCTGCCGGGCAAATGCTCCCGGTAGTGCCCCGCTCGGCTACCTTGAACGAACTGGCTGCCGTTCATAGCCACAATTATATCAACAGGGTACGGGCGGTTAGCGATGCAGGCGGGGGAGAACTGGGCGAGTCCACCTATATCGGCGAAAATTCTTTTCAATGGGCCGGCCTTTCGGCAGGCGCCGGGTTAACTGCGTTGGAAGTGCTTTTTTCGGGCGCGGCAGACAATGCTATGGTCATTACGCGCCCGCCCGGCCATCATGCCCGGCGAGAAAGCGCCGCCGGTTTCTGTGTCTTCAATAATGTAGCTGTTCTGGCCGAAGCTTGTCGTCGCCACTACGGCCTGCAAAAGATCTTGATTGTGGATTGGGATTTACATCACGGAGACGGTACCCAGGAAATTTTCTACAATGACGCGGGTGTACTTTTCTGTTCGCTGCACCAGTTTGGGCCTGAACTTTACCCTGAAAAAGGTGACTTTAACGAAACCGGGACCGGGGCCGGACTTGGTTACACCGTTAACCTGCCGCTTCCGGCCAAAACCGGCGATGATGCTTACCTGGCGCTCTTCCAGCGCGTTATTCCGGCCCTGGCCGCTTTTTACCGGCCTGATATTATCCTGGTGTCCGCCGGTTACGATGCTCACTTCAACGATACCCAGAACCTTTATGTCTGGGACCCGGCAGGTGGGCTTTGCCTGAGCGCTCAGGCCTATTCCACTCTGACTGAAGTGGTAAAAAGCTGCGCCGAACAGTATTGCCAGGGGCGTTATATAGTGCTACTGGAAGGAGGTTACAACCTATATAGTCTCCCGGCGAGTGTAGTTAATACGGCGGCGACCATGCTTGGCCTTGATCCGCTGATTACCGAAAGGCTGCCTGTCACCGTACCGGTAGCAGCTTTAGATGTGAATGCCTATCTTGAGAAATTGGGCCGTTACCACCCGAATTACCACTTTTAAACTAACTGTCTTATCTGGCCGGCAAGCTCCTTCTTCGTAGTGATAGGTACTTTGAACTCAGGCCTGCCTGGTTTGAGCTTTTATTTTCCTCCTTCTTCCTAAAAAATTGGGAAAAAAGATTGATTGTTTTTTGAAAGATTGCATTTAGAATTAGTTTATAAGTACCGTTTATTACGGTAGGGATGGGTAAACAACCAGAAATTTAACCTTTTTATTGGTTTATTCGGAACAATTACTCGTCCACCGAAACTAGGTTACATAGCAGACTGTTTTCTTACTCTTTGCCAGTAGGCTTAAATCTGGTTTATTTATACCATTTTGAAATGGGTAAATGGGATTGACTCAGAACATCAAAGGAGATACCTTGATGATGGATAATTTGTCGGCTATCTCAAGCAAAACCCGTGTATTGATCGTGGATGATAAAGCCGAAATGCGCCACGTTTTCGAAAACATGCTTTATTTTGAAGACGACCTGCTGGTGGTAGGGGCGGCTGAGAACGGGCAAGAAGCCATTGAAAAAACTCAAGAACTGGTACCGGATGTTATTTTGATGGATGTTGAAATGCCGGTACTGGACGGAATTCAGGCTACTCAGCAAATCCGCAAAAACTATCCCGGAATTGTGATAATTAATGTATCCAGCGAAATGCGCCACAAAAGCCTGGCCATAATGGCAGGTGCGGCTGATTATTTGCTAAAACCCTTTTCTACGGATGAGGTAATAGAAGCTATTCACCGCGCTCTGGAAACTCACAGTCAGAAAGTATCTTAACTACTTTATGAGACAGCTTAGTTCCGGTCAGTGGCCTTCAATCCTGGGGCTCGACGTTGGTGGCACCAAGATGGCAGTGGGGGTATGCGGCCCGGATGGAAAACCGGTCAGTTATCTCCGCGCTCCTACCCCGAGAAATCTCGATGGTGAAGGGTTGCTCCAATTTGTAGTAGACCTGGCCCGGCAAGCTATCAGCGAGAGCAGAATCACCCCGGAGCATATAGGGGTTGGCTGTGGCGGGCCGATGCTTTACCCGGAAGGAATTGTCTCACCCTTACATATTCCAGTCTGGTTTGATTTTCCCTTGCGCCAGCGCCTCGAAGAGATTTTTCAACTACCGGCGGTTGTAGATAATGACGCGAAAGCCCTGGCCCTGGGTGAAGCTTATTTTGGGTCGGGACAGAGTGCTCGCAATCTACTGGGCATGACTGTTTCTACCGGGGTAGGCGGCGGCATCGTCACCGAAGGCAAGCTTTATCATGGGGCCAGCGGCAACGCCGGCCATATCGGGCATGTAATCGTTTCGGAGGATGGTCCGGTGTGCGAGTGCGGGGCTATTGGTTGCCTGACCGCCTATGCTTCCGGCACCGGTATGGCTCTGCGCGCCCGTGAAGCTTTAAGAGAAGGTCAGCCCAGTAGCTTAGCCACGTTGCCTCCAGAGCAGGTCACGGCTCAAAGCATCGCTCAGGCCGCTCAGGCCGGTGATAGCTTAGCCGGCAGGCTTTACCAGGATGCCGCTACTGCCCTCGGCCGGGCTATTGCCAGTGCCGCCAACCTTTTTGACCTGGACCGGGTAGTACTGGGTGGCGGGTTGACCGAAGTAGGACCGCTCCTGTTTGATCCTCTCAGGGCTGAATTGAAGCGCCGGGCCTGTCTCTCTTTCTCGCGCAACCTCGATGTTCGCCAGGCTGCGCTGGGTAGAGAAGCCGGGGTGATTGGCGCCGCCTCGCTAATTTACCAGAATTTGTAGCAGTAAAAGTTTTCACTCTTTAAACTTAAGCAGAGGATAGATTGGCTTCGAGAGGGAACAATCTATCCTTTGCAGCTTTATAGAGATGTTTAACGCCTTCTGGGACTTGACGAAATATGGCTTGAGCGTACAATGAAAAGCAGGTATTACCGTGCGTAACCGGGATTATATGTAGTGAATAACTTAAATTAAGTAGAGCGGTCTGAAAAACTGTGCGAATAGTCGGTATAAGTGAATTACTCAAACGCGCTCAAGAATTTATCGGGCCGGATAAGGCCTGGGAGGATATTCTGGGCGAAGAAAGGCGCGGCGTCCTGACGCTCTACGAATATGTAGTGCCGGACGGTTCCGAGAAGTGGCAGGGTTATTATGCACCCTGGGCCCGGATTAGCCCGGTGGATACCGCCAGCAGTCTATTCGTGCTTTCTTACTACCGGGATAACAAGAAGTGGCAGGATTTAGAGGTAGCCGGTCACCTGGAAGAGTGTCTACAGGCTATAAAAGAGAATGTTTACCAGGTTTTCTTTTATAGCTGATGTTATAGCTAATTTCTGGCTAAATTCCCCTTATGCTAAAATAGAAGGAGCAAGGGCTTATGCGCTTTATTGCCAACCTGGACGCCTCCAAAGAGGATTTGAAAATTATTTTGCAAATCCTGCGCGACAATATGGACTATGCCGAAGCTAATGATATTTTCCGGGTCTATATGGAAGACGAAAATAAACCCGGCGGAGTTATCATCGAAGAACACTACGACGAAAATGAAACCTTAATTGCACGCCGTAAACATTAAACAAAATGCGCCTGATTAAACGCTATTCCAATCGCAAGCTTTATGATACTACTACTCGTACCTACATCACCCTGGAAGGGATTGCCGGGCTGGTGGTCGAGGGGGTTGATATTAAAGTTGTCGATAACGACACGGATGAAGATCTGACAACCGTTATTCTCAGCCAGATATTGCTGGAACGCGAGCGCTCCCGCCGTTCGCTCTCTTCCGGGCTACTTTCGGGCTTACTCAGGAGTGGAGAAAGCCTGGGGCGTGGTCTATCCAGTATTACAAGACCCCTGACCCCAGGCGGTATGCTTAATTTTCTCGAACATGAGATGGATCGCAGCCTGAAATTCTGGTTGGAAATCGGGCAGGATAGTGAAGAAGAGGTTTTGCGTTTAATCGAAGGTCTGATTGAAAAACGGCGGCGGATGCGCAATGCCCTTCAGGATGCTCCTAATGGCTCCCGTGGCGTTGAAACTACGCGCTCTCGCCCGGCAGGGCCTGGCCTTTTACGCCGCCAGGCCCTGGATGATTTCGAGCCGCTTGAGGAGGTTAGCGGTAAACCGGCAGCGCGCTCACCTGACCCGGCGGAAATGACTATCCTGGCAACCCATCTTTCAGAACAGGCCGCCGGGCTTGCTAACCGCTTGCAAAAGTTTCCTCCTGATACTGTTACTGCCCGGCGGGTTCAGGCAGAACTGAGCGATATTGAGGATAAACTGGCAGAAATTCGGCGCCAGCTTGATTGACCAGGCCTACTCGGCAGGTTCAAAGCCGTATTCTTCGCACCAGTCGGCAAAAGCTTCCTCGCTGGAATCGGCTTCCATTACAGCCCGATCCTTTTCTCCATTGCTGATTTCCCAGGCTACCTGATAAATGGTTTTACCCTCATTGTTAATGACAACCGTAGCCTCGTCTTCCGTACCATCTTCATACTTGCAAATTGCCTTATAAGTAGTTTTCATTGGCCTGCTTTCTATATTTGTCTACAGCTCTTAACTCGCGGCCTCTTCGGCAAGCACAGTACAGAACAAATTGCCTCGCCGGGATGATGCCCCGTTTCGCAGCCCGTGTTTGCGCAGCGTGAGAATGCTACCACTGGGCGTCTCTTCCGGAATCTTGAAAGTCAATTCGCCCCCTTCAGGCGCCGGGATAGTCCACTGGCCGCCCTGTTCCAGTAAATCAGCCGGGACACGCGTAGAGGTATGCAACTGGTGATCGCGATACTCGTAAGGAGTGCTATCGGATAATTTGATGGTAACGGAGATATTGGTCATTACCGGCGTGTCCAGTAAGGGATGTTCGGGCTGGTCATCGTTTACAGCCAGGTGAATGCTCATATCAGGCACCAAACCAGGCGGAATAATCACTTCCACTACCCGGTAACTCACCACAAAACCGTAACCTCCGCAGCGTTCGCATGTGAGTTGATTCTCGTACTTGCCGGTGCCGCGACAGCGCCCGCAGGTAAAGGTCTGGCCAATAGTTAAGGAGCGCCGCGCTCCTTTGAAAAGTTCCTGCAAAGATACTTCAACCGTGTAATGAGTATAGGCCGCCCGAGGTTGGTGCGGGCGACTGACAGGGCGGTTGTAAGTGCGAGAACGTGGGCGAGGCGGTCGCCAATCATAGTCATAGGTGTAACGGCGCTGCTGGCGGGTAGAAGTTTGTTCCTGCGGCTTGTAATAGCCTATAGAGTGATCGTAATGACGCCGTTTTTCGGGGTCAACAAGAATCTCGTAAGCTGCTTGCACTTCGAGAAACTGCTGGGCCGCCTTCTTATCTCCCTGGTTGAGATCGGGATGGTAGCGCTTGGCCATGCGCCGGTATTGTGATTTAACCTGAGCAAGTGAGGCGTCTTGAGTTAAACCTAATGTTTCGTAATGTGTTCGCTTCCGCATAAAATCCTTCTCAATGTGGCTTTCGCCGTGACCTCATTATAACGGATACAGGCTGAATGATAAAGACCAAAAGTAAGCCCAGGGCAGGTTTCTCATGCTAAACTAAAATCTTTCCGGGCCTTGCAACGGAATATACAGGTCTAAAGGTACCGCTTAGCTGTTTAACTTTCAGCTTTGCATTTACGTTAACTACTATGGCACGGGGATGAGCGTTAGGCCTGCCATGATTTGCTGAAATTGAATTCAAGCTTTCAGCCTGCTTAACAAGTGACTTATATACGCTTCAAGTAGCTTGGGAGTTTCGTTATAAACACTCGAAAATATCCTTTAGCTTATCCTGAACAAAGAGTCTCAAGGAGATTTTAGCAAGCTTACCACTCGAAAAATAGGTTCTATGTCATATTCAAACGCCGGATTTTATGCTATAATAATGTTAACAAATCCTGAGTGGAGCCGCCTTTTTTAAGGCGGTTTTTCTATATCAGGAAATAAACGCTCCATCAATGCACTGGTATCAATTAAAAATTAAGAGGCTAGAGATAATCTTCAGGATGGGCAGGATTTAATAAAAAGTTCCTTTAGCCCGTTCAACCTCTTTATTCTGCTTTAAGCTTTTGAGAGGAGAATGCGGTTTGGTGTTAGAACGAGGGCCGGGTTTGAGGGGTAGCCTTGCCATGCTACGGCGAGAGCTTACTCCAACCAGAGTAGCTTTAGGCCTGACCGCTTTTCTCTTCGCCGCTACGGGCCCTCTGGTAATTCTGCTGACTACAGCCAATAGCGCCCACCTGCCTTTTGAGACCACCGTTTCCTGGATTTTTATAGTATACTTTTCCGGAGGCATCAGTACGCTGCTGCTCTCGCTCTACTATCGCCAACCGGTGATGGTAGCCTGGTCCATTCCCGGTGCAGCTATCGTAGCCGATGCCCTGGCTCGATATCCCTTCAGCGATGTTCTGGGAGCCTACCTTGTTCTTGGCCTCATAGTAGTAGTGATGGGCTTGAGCGGCTTAGTGCGCTGGGTTATGCGCTGGTTGCCGGTGCCGGTTTTGCTGGGGATGGTGGCGGCGGTGCTTTTGCCCTACGGTCAGGCTGTTTTTAGCGCCCTGGTAGATGTTCCGGTGGTGGCGCTACCTACCCTGGCTATTTACCTTTTCCTGGCAGCTTTTCCGCACCTGGGACGGCGCTGCCCGCCCATCGTAGGCGCTATTATAGTGATGCTGGCCCTGTCCACTTTGACAGGCTCAACCCACTGGGGAGCTTTGCAACCAGGGGTCGCCACTCCCAAATTCTTCTGGCCGAGTTTTAACCTGGCGACCATTATTGAACTGGTGCCTCCTCTCGGCGTGGCGGTGCTGGCTATTCAAAATGGGCAAGGCACGGCGGTGCTGCTCAGCCAGGGATACGAGCCGCCCATCAACAGTATGACTTTTGCCAGTGGCCTGGCCTGTCTACTCAATTCTTTTTTTGGCGGCCACCAGGCCTGTGTAGCCGGGCCAACTATCGCGATAGCGGGTGGGTCGGAAGGTGGGCCCCGCGAGGGCCGTTTCTCCGCTACTTTTGTGGCAGGTGTTTGCTGGGTCGGACTCAGTATTATTGCGCCGGTAGCGGCTTCTATCGACAAAGTGGTGCTGCGCAAAAGTTTGATCCCGATGCTGGGTGGTCTGGCTATGTTAAACGTGCTGGTTGGCACTCTGATGGCTGCTTTTGCCGGCCCTTTTCGTAACGGGGCCCTTTTCGCTTTTCTGATAACCCTGTCGGATATCAAAGTAGCCGGCATCGGCTCAGCCTTCTGGGGTTTACTGGGCGGAATGCTGGCAGCTATTGTGCTGGATAACACTGATTTCAGAAAGTTAAGGCAAGAAATTCGGGCCGAGCGCCTGGCTCGGTTAACTTTAATTGAAGAAGCGGAGGCGGAGGTACACTGATGCCGGGAGCGGCGAACAAAATTACCCTTTTGAATGGTTGGAGCACTCGCAAAGAGAGCTTGCCTGCTCGTCACGAACTTAAAATCTATACCGCTTTGCCTGCGCAGCTTAGACCTGATAGCGCAAGCCAGCCTTCTCCGGCGGCTTTTGGCGATATGGTGGCTATGCGGGTATATTTTGTGGCCGATTTGCTGGCGCGTTTAATCAGGCAAACTGGCTCTCAGGTTCGCTTTGTCAGTGATGCCTCCGGGGCGGACGTGCTGGTGGCCGGTGAACAAATACCTTCTGCTCGGAATGTGCTACTGGCTTTGGTTGCGCGGCCCGTTACTCCCGGTTCAGATAACCCGGCCGGGTTTACTTTTGCCGAAGCCCGCTATCTCATGTATAGCGCTCCCCATGCCGCTTCCTTACAGTGGAGCGAAGGAGCCCTTGCAGGAGCAAGAGCAGCCCTGACCCGCCTGGGAGATTATATCAAGCGGTTTGAAAGCGCCGCTAACCGGCCCGTTTCATTCGGTAAAGCCGAAGTATCGGAATGGCAAACCCGGTTTTATACCCAACTTTATGATGACCTGAATACTCCTCGCGCCCTGGCTATCGTCTGGACTATGCTGCAAAGTGCTCTACCAGACAGCGCTAAATACGCCTTGTTGGTCGAATTTTGCGGTTTGCTGGGCCTGGGAGAAAGCCTGGGCTTACCCGCTGTCCAGGCTACATCCTCCACTCCTGCCAAACCCGAACAGACCAGAGAGACACTGCGGACTGAGAATATTCGGGGCAAGCAACCGGAGCGTGTTCAACCCGGTTCTGTAAGTAATTTGCCGGCTAAAGCCAGGGGTAAAAATGGACAGGTGGCCGCCAAAGCCGAGGCTACTCAAACCCAGGAAAGGCGTCGCATAAACCAGGTGCGAGACTTACGTTCTTTCCTGAGCGAACCGGATCGCTTTGATTTTACCGTTAGCCTGATTGCCTATAATAATTTATCTGCTATACGAGCTACCGTGCAGAGTATTTTACAACAGGCCACCCGTAATCAGCGCTCGGTTGAAATAGTGGCGGTCGAGATGAACGGTAGTGATGGCTCGGCTGATTATCTGGAAAGTCTGGCCTCTCGCTATGCCAATTTCCGGCTAGTTTTCAGCCAACAAAACCTGGGTGAAGGCGCAGGCCGGAATGTTGCTTTTCGCCAGGGTCGGGGTCGCTATATGCTGCTGTTGGATGCCGGGCTAACGCTCAAAGGTGATCTTTTTGGAGCGCTCTGGCAGCGTCTGAATGATGCCAGACCGGGCCTCTATGGTGCTTTTCCGGCAGAGTTACTTCACAGCGATAACGCGCCCAGTGGTTACACAGTCGACTGGGAACCACAAGGCAGCGAACCGCAAGAGGTAGCAGCCCTGGAGGGTTCTTTCCTTTGTCTGCCTCGCCGTCTGGTAGATGAAGTAGGTTTTATGGATGAACATTTCCGCTATCCTTATGCGCTGGGCCTTGACTACAGTTTCGCATTCAAAGATAAAGGTTATCCGGTCTTTCTCCTGCCTGAAATACACAAATATATCGAAGTACCTAAAAATTTCACCCGTCCTGATTACTCTCTCAGCGCCGAACAGCAGGAGCGCCAGCGCCAGAAAAACTGGCAGTTGTTCCTGCGAAGCTGGCAACTCTAGTAAGAGAATATAACTATCTCCTTGATTATTAGCCGGTAGATTTTTTACTACCTCTCGTACCCTTTCCGGGTCGAGAGTTTTTTAAAGTTAGCAGGTTAGTTATTAGCTTTCAGTAGCTTTTTGTTTATAGCATACTCCTGTCAGAAAACTTACTTTAAGACTTTGGTATATAAATTGCTTATCTTTATACAGAATATTTGATCCTCACTAAGTAAGTGTAGGTTTAAGTTGTCCACTTTGAGAGTACGGCAATTGGATGTGGGCTAGCTTTATTTTGCTTCAGAAACTTTAGTCAGGTTTAGAAGAGTTCCAGTGAAAAGTGCAGAAGGGTTTTTATGAAAACATTTGATTACTTAATTGTCGGGGCAGGTTTTGCCGGGAGTGTGCTGGCTGAAAGATTAGCTACTCAGGATAATCAGAAAGTATTATTAATAGATGTACGGCCTCATATCGCCGGAAATGCTTACGATTATTACAACGATGAAGGTATTTTGATTCACAAATACGGGCCGCATATCTTTCATACCAACTCGAAGGAAGTTTTTGATTACCTGTCCCACTTTACGCGCTGGCGACCCTACCAGCACCGCGTGCTGGCCTGTGTGGATGGCCAGTTATTGCCAATGCCCATCAATCTCGATACTATCAATAAATTGTACGGCTTAAATTTAACCTCCCTGGAAGTGAATGATTTCCTGGCTTCTATGGCCGAACCGCGGGAGAATATCCGTACTTCAGAAGATGTAGTGATAAGTAAGGTAGGCAAAGAGCTATACGAGAAATTTTTCCGCAATTACACTCGTAAGCAATGGGGAATCGATCCTTCTGAACTGGACGCTTCCGTGACCGCTCGCGTACCGACTCGCACTAACCGTGATGACCGTTATTTCACGGATACCTACCAGGCGATGCCTTTACAGGGCTACACTCGTATGTTTGAGCGGATGCTGGATCATCCCAATATTAAAGTGATGCTCAATACCGACTATCGCGAGATAAAAGATTTAATACCACATCGCAAGGTAATATATACCGGTCCAATCGATCAATTTTATGGTTACTGCTACGGCAAGCTGCCCTATCGCTCACTGGAATTTCAGTTTGAGACTCATCCCAAGACGGTATACCAGGCTGCTCCGGTGATCAATTACCCTAACGAGTACTCTTATACCCGCGTGACCGAGTTTAAGTATCTGACCGGGCAGGAACATGCGCAGACCACTATTGTCTACGAATATCCTAAAGATGAAGGAGACCCCTACTATCCGGTGCCACGCCCTGAAAATGCCGAGCTTTACAAAAAGTACAAAGAGCTGGCTGATAATACCCCGGATGTTTATTTCTGCGGCCGGTTGGCTACTTACAAATATTACAATATGGACCAGGTAGTGGCGCAGGCCCTGGCTCTCTACAGCCGGATTAGCATCGCTGACAGGGCGGCTACTGAAGCACCTGCAACTCGCAACTGGAAGACAGCGGCTACTACTCAGACTTACAAAGATTATGCTGAGCTTGTACCAGAAAGGCCTAAAATCGAGCCAGGTAGCTTACTGTTACAGCGTAATGGCAACGGCAATGGCAATGGTGTAAAACACTAAAGCTCAGCCTTGCCGGTGAGTTAAAGTAGACCTGAAAAGTAAAGTGTGAAGTAACATAAAAGGACTATCCCGAAAGGTTTGTTTCGGGATAGTCCTTTTAAAGTATAGAGGGATAATTAGCCTTATCTTTTAGATATTACCGGTAAGATGCCCTGCAACAGTCGTAGTGGCATAAGCGCCAATGATAACAAAAAGAACGCCGGTAATGATATCGTTCCAAAGCGCCGCGCCGATATTATTGTAGCCCAGCACAAAAGGAGCGATAATCAGCCAGACTCCTTCCAGCACTGATAACCAGCCTGCAATCCGGCGGGCCTGCGCAGTGTTAGGCTGGCCGGCTGTCAGAGCGCAAAATCCGGTTAAGACAATGCCGATAATGCCGAAGATTATATCATTGTAGAGGGGAGTACTGTTGTTACTGTATCCAAGAATGAAAGGAGCTATAATCAACCAGATACCGCCGATAACACCTAACCAGCCCGGCCAGGTATCGGTTGCAGTAGTGTTACCGGTGCGATTAAAGTTAACGCTCATGGTGTTCCTCCTTAAAAATATCCTGCTTCGGCAGCCATTCAAATCTTACTCTGATTTGGAATGGCTGCTAATAAATGCTCTGTAAAGATTACTTGTTGCCCGAAAGTACTCACTGATTAACTGGACAACAATCGCATTGCGATATAATCTCTATATTAATAACCCTGCATTAGTTATGCCAATTTGAATATTTCAGCCTATCAGGAAAGTTAGAGTAGAATTAAATATTTATAGTATTATTTCTTGAAAGAAAGCTCTTGCAGGATATCAGTCCTAGAGGCACAAAGAAGGCCATGTACCTGTAGGCTACAGGTACATGGCCTTCTCAAAAAGCTCTTTTAGGGTCTCTAACCTTCGATCAAGAGCGTTTCGGGGTCTTCTGCCAGTTCCTTGACCCGCACCAGGAATTGTACGGCCTCACGCCCGTCCACAATCCGGTGGTCGTAGGAGAGGGCCACATACATCATCGGGCGGATTACTACCTCCCCCTTAATCGCTACCGGCCTTTCCTGAATTTTGTGCATTCCCAGAATACCAACCTGGGGTGCATTTAGAATCGGCGTGGAGAGCAAGGAACCAAAGACGCCACCGTTGGTGATGGTGAAAGTGCCTCCCTGAAGTTCGGCCAGCGAAAGGGTATTGCTGCGCGCTTTTTTAGATAGCTCACCAATTTCGCGCTCGATCTGGGCAAAGCTCTTTTTGTCAGCGTCACGCACTACCGGCACTACCAGGCCTTCTTCCGCTCCAACAGCGATACCGATATCGTAATAGTGTTTCAGCACCATGGTATCGCCCTGGATTTCGGCGTTAAGGCGTGGGAAAGCCTTAAGGGCACCCACAACCGCTTTGGTAAAGAATGACATGAAACCGAGTGAAACGCCATTGCGCTCCTTGAAGGATTCTTTGCGCCGCGCTCGCACGTCCATAATGGCGCTCATGTCAATCTCGTTGAAGGTAGTAAGCATGGCGGCATTATGCTGCGCTTCGACCAGGCGAGTAGCAATGGTCTGGCGGCGGCGCGACAGGCGTACCCGCTCTTCCCGACCATCCGTGGGGGGAGCGGGAGCAGGAGCAGGCGGTTTAGAGGCCGGCGCGGCGGCTTGCGGAGCGGGAGCAGGAACCGCTGAACCCTGGTAAACATTTGTACCGGGCTGCTGGGCTGCCTGAGGTGCCTGAGGTTGAGCCACCTGTTGAGGGGCGCTCTGGCCCTGCTGCATGTAGTTATAAACATCCTCACGCGTAACTCGCCCGGCGCTACCCTGTACCTGCGAGAGATCAACGTTATTTTCTTCGGCCACCCGGCGGGCCAGCGGGGTAGGCGGGCGCTGGTGTCCATTAGCCGCTACCGCTTCCTGCGGCTGGGCAGCCTGGGCCGGAGCGGGTGCGCTGGCGGCAGGAGCAGACGCGGCAGCCTGGGCGGCGCCATCACCCAGGACAGCCAGCACTTCCCCTACGGCTACCGTTTCGCCTTCGTTTCGCATAATCTTTTGCAGTACGCCGCTTTCCTGGGCAGGTACTTCTACGTTTACTTTATCGGTCTCCAGTTCTACCAGGGCCTCGTCTTTCTGAACGCTCTCGCCCTCTTTCTTCAGCCAGCGAGCGATGGTGGCGTCAACGATTGATTCTCCCAGCGCCGGGACACGAATCTCAACGGACATGAGTTCCTCCATATTCTTTGATGGTCGAGCTTAACGCACTGGTTATAATTTGTTCCTGTTCCATCTGGTAGCGGTCCAGGAAGCCGGTAGCCGGGCTGGACTGTTCAGGCCGTGCAATTACTCGCAATTCCACATTCGTTTCGACTAACTCTCGCAGGCGTGGCGAAATATAGCGCCAGTAGCCCATATTGCGAGGTTCTTCCTGTACCCAGATTAGCTCCTGCATATTAGGATAATTAGCCAGGATCTGGGTCAGCTCGCCTGCCGGGAAGGGATAGAGCATTTCTACTTTCACCACCGCCACATCGTCCGCCTGTTTGCGCGACTCGTGTGAGAGCAGGTCAATAGCGATTTTGCCTGTAGCCAGTACCACCCGGCGAATATCCCCTTTGCGTCCCTGCGCTAACGGGTCATCAATTACGGCTTGGAACTGCCCTTCCGCCAGTTCTTGCAGAGTGGTGCCGGCATTAGGGTTACGCAGCAAGCTCTTGGGCGTGAAAATTACCAGCGGGCGCGGGTCGTGTCGCAGTTCAAAGGCCTGTTTGCGTAAGAGATGGAAATACTGGCCCGAGGTCGAGCAGTTAGCCACCCGCCAGTTCTGCCCGGCAGAAAGGGCCAGGTAACGCTCCGGTCGCGCGCTGGAATGTTCCGGTCCTTGTCCTTCATAACCGTGAGGCAACAACAATACCAGGCCGGATTTCTGCCGCCACTTGGCTCGTCCTGAGGCAATGAACTGGTCAATAATCACCTGGGCTACGTTGGCGAAGTCGCCAAACTGAGCTTCCCACAATACCAGGGCATCCTCGGCGTAAACACTGTACCCGTATTCAAAGCCCATAACCGCTGCTTCCGAAATTGGGCTGTTGTAGATGGCAAAAGAAGCTTTAGCCTGCGGTAAGTGCTGCAAAGGCGTATAGATCTGGCCCGTATTCTGGTCGTGCAAGACCGCATGACGATGGCTGAAAGTGCCGCGCTCGGCGTCCTGCCCGGTCAAACGCACGGCGGTGCCATCGGCCAGGATCGAGGCGAAAGCCAGGGCTTCGGCCTGTCCCCAGTCAATCCCACCCTCCGGGCCGAGGGTAGTAGCGCGACGCTGTAAAAGACGGGCCAGCTTGGAATTGGGCGAGAAGCCCCGGGGCCATTCCAGTAAGGCCTGGTTAAATTCAGTCAGGCGCTGAACTGAAACGGACTGCGGTACATCGCCTCGCTGGTAATCGCCTTCCGTCTCGCTTTCAACTTCTTCGGTGGCTCCTTCCACGTCACCGCCATCCGCTTTGCGCTTGGCCTCTTCCAGGTCAGACATAACCTCTTTAAGGATGTTATCAGCTTCTTGTTGGCCGATAATACCCAGGTCAGCCAATCGTTTCGAGTAAATCTCGCGCACGGTTGGGTGCTTGCGAATCTCTTCATAGAGCTGGGGCTGCGTAAAGGCCGGTTCGTCACCTTCGTTGTGACCCCAGCGGCGATAGCCAATCAGGTCAACCATAATATCTTTATGGAAGCGGTCACGATAGGCTTTTGCCAGGCGTACGGCCTGTAAACATATCTCCGGGTCATCGGCGTTTACGTGAATAATCGGAATTTCAAAACCTTTTGCCAGGTCGCTGGCAAAATAGGTTGAGCGGCCGTCTTGCGGTTCGGTGGTAAAGCCGATCTGGTTATTGGCAATAATGTGAATGGTGCCGCCCACGGTATAGCCGCGCAGCCTCCACAGGTTCATGGTTTCCGCTACGATACCTTCTCCTGGGAAGGCGGCATCGCCATGAATGAGGACCGGAATAGCGCAGTCAAAATCCTGGACAGGTTTTCCAGGTTGTTCGCGGTTTTCCTGGGCAGCCCGAGTCATTCCCTGCACCACAGGGTTAACAAACTCAAGATGGCTGGGGTTCGGAGATAGTTTAATCTTCAGGTCGGTCTTATCGCCGTTATCCAGCACCTGCTCCGCCCCCAGGTGATACTTAACGTCTCCGGTCCACCCGCCATAGGTGCTATCTACGGCTGTTTCACTGTTATGCTTGCCGTGCATAAACTCGGAAATAATCGCGGAGTAAGGTTTGCCGAGCACGTGGGCCAGCACATTCAGGCGGCCACGGTGAGCCATACCGATCAGCACTTCATGCGTGCCGGTGTTGGCCGCTTCTTCCACGATTTCATCCAGCATCGGGACCAGCGCGTCGGTTCCCTCAATGGAGAAGCGTTTCTGGCCGGTAAAGGTAGTATGCAGGAAGCGTTCAAAAGCTTCAACTTCTGTCAAGCGGCGAAGCAGGGCCCGCGCGCCTTCCGGTTGAATGGGTTGCTCAAAGAGAGCCAGACCGACCGCGTCACGCAACCAGGCTCGTTCTGCCGGGCCCTTTACCTGGTCGAACTGGTAGCTGATAGTGCCTGAGTACATCTCCCGTACCCGCTGGATGGCTTCATAGGCATTGGCCGCGCCTTCAGCGGCGTGTCCGCCTACGATACTGGCAGGCAATTGTGCCAGGTCGGCATCGGTAATGCCGTAATATTCAGGTTGCAGGGCCGGGTCTCCCATAGGCGGCGTGCCCAGCGGATCAAGATGCGCTCCCAGGTGGCCGCGTTCCCGGATAGCATGGGCCAGGGCGGTGGCGGCGGCCACGTGAGTAACGAGCAAAGGATTTGTACTCGCGCTGCTCGCCATCGTTTGAGCCTGGTTAGTTACTGGCGCTGGGGAATATGCTGGCGTCTGATCAGGTGCGACAGTCTGCCAGTTATCAAAAAAGGCTCGGGTGGCCGGGTCTACCGAACTGGGGTCTTGCTGGTAGCGCTCATATAACTCCAGGGCGTACCCGGCGTTCGGCCCGTAAAATGAATTGAGAGCCTCTATAAATTTATCGTTTGTTTTTTGCATAGTCATGACAAATGTCCTTATACCGCTTTTCTAGGGCTACTTTGCGATTTTCTTTGCGGTGGCTGCCCTCCGGGGCAAGTCTGCCAAGAAGACTTACCCCGGCTTCATACTTATTTAGGCGTTAAGAGCGATGCCATCCACTGCCAGGGCGGCTTCGGCCAGGGCTTCGGAAAGCGTCGGGTGCGGGTGTACCGTGCTGGCCAGTTCCAGGTTGGTGCCTTCAAGAGTCTTGAGCAGGCTAAATTCGCCAATTAATTCGACCACTTCAGGACCAATCAGGTGCGCTCCCAGCACTTCGCCATATTTAGCGTCTGAGATTATCTTTACGAAACCGCTGGCCTCGCCCATAGCCTGGGCCTTGCCGTTCGGGTTAAAGAGGAATTTACCAACTTTGATATCAAGACCCTGTTCCTTGCACTGGGCTTCGGTCAGGCCAATCGAGGCGATATTGGGCTGGCTGTAGGTGCAGCGCGGCATGGCGTTGTAATCAAGTTTAGCGTAGGGATGGCCCGCAATCACTTCAGCGGCTACCACGCCCATCGCGGACGCTACATGCGCTAGAGCCAGTTTGCCGGTCACGTCACCGATAGCATATATTCCAGGTACATTGGTCTTCATCTGTTCGTCTACCTGGATAAAGCCGCGCTGGATATTGACCCCCAGGTTTTCAAGACCCAGATTCTCGCTATTCGGGGCAAAACCAATCCCCATCAGCACCCGGTCTGCCTGGAGCGTCTTATTCCCGCCCTCGGCGCTTTCTACCTGCACACTGGCTTGCCGCCCCTCGCCACCTTTCTCTACTTTCAGAACTTTAGTGGAGGTCATAATGTTACTGCCGCGCTTTTTAAATTCGCGGGTAAGATGAGCGCTGACATCTTCATCTTCCAGTGGCACCAGGCGCGGCAGCATTTCAACTATGGTTACATCTGCGCCATAGCTACGATAAACCGTAGCAAATTCTACTCCAATCGGGCCGCCGCCGATGATAATGACCGACCTAGGCTGGTCATTAAGCTGCCAGACTTCTTTGCTGGTAATAACCGTCTTGCCGTCAACCGTATCTGGCGACATGCCGGGAACCAGGCGCACCCGCGAACCGGTAGCGATAAGTACATTACGAGTAGCCAGGTGCTCTTCACCGTTGGCCGTCTGAACTATCACTTCCTGTGAACTGGCAACTCTACCGGTGCCTCGTACGACATCTACCTTATTCTTCTTCATAAGATAGGCCACACCTTTGGTCTGCCGGTCAATGATACCCCGGCAGCGTTCGATAGCCGCGCCGTAGTCGGCGTCTACGCCGTTCACCGAAATTCCAAATTCTTTAGCGTGCTGGAAAAGGTTGAGGACTTCGGCAGCGCGCAGCAGAGCCTTCGAGGGAATACAACCCCAGTTCAGGCAGACTCCACCCAGTTCTTCGCGTTCTACGATAGCCGTTTTCAAACCAAGCTGTCCGGCCCTAACCGCCGCAATATATCCACCCGGTCCACTACCAATAATTACAAGATCGTAAGTATTTTTTCCTTCGTTGGAAGCCGTCATTCTTAAGAAGCTCCTTACTCTGTTGTTATAAATATTTCTTATAATATAACATATCCGTTTCACACCCCTGATCTTTATTTAAGCTGATTTAATTGAACTTGTCTATGAGTTCAAAAAAAAGGAGCCATAACAAATAGCCTTAATTGTAGTCATAGGCTTTAATGATAACAAAAGGCGTGCCTAGGGTTCGATTCCGCTTTGGAAAATTTATTAGCTGAGAGGGGAGTATAAAAGTTAAAAGCTTAACCTTCCAGTTACCGTTTTTATGGCTAAAGTAATCTGAAAGGCAAAGCTTTTATTTCTCTAGAAGTAAAGAGACTGAAGTTCTTAGCTAAACTTCGCTATAGCGGAAAAACCGAGTTGCCAGCACCAGGCAAATTAAACCGTATGCAAACAGTGCCAGTATATTTGGCAGTACTTCGCTTAGATTTTGGCCAAAGATCATCAGACCATTAAATCCTCGCATCGCCCAGCTATTGATCGAAACCTTGCTGGCCTCCTGTATCCAATCGGGCATCAGGAAGAGAGGGAACCACGCTCCTCCCACGGCAGAGCCTATCAATGCCACCAGCGTCACAACCGGGCTGACCGCATTCTCGCTTTTAAAGATACTGACCAGTAACATGCCGAGCGCTGTAGCGGCAAAGCTGAGCGCCGTTACAACCAGTACAATTCCAGCTACGTTATCGGCATTAATATTGGCATTGAAGAGAAGTTTGGCTGCCAGCAGCATCAGGCTAACCTGTAGAAAGCTAACCAGAAACTGTGCAATCATCTTCCCGGCCATAAATTGCCACTTCGAGAGAGGCATGACGGCCAGTCTACGCATTGTACCTCGGCTACGTTCGTCTAGAATTGCCAGCACGACCGTATTGAGGCCGAAGATTACAAACATCGTTGCATAGCCGGGTGCTACCTGGTCAAACTGATTAAAGCTCGCTCCTGCCACTGTCTGTGCTTCTACTTTTATGGCAGGCGGGGTATTTTGTTGTAGCTGTAATGCCTGCCGGGTAGCTGCCTGCCGGTCAATACTCTGGCCCTGTCCACTCTGTTGAGTTTCCGCTTTTACCAGCAGATTCGTGGTGTTGTAGTAACTGGCGCTACTCTGGATCAAAGACTGAATGATCTGACCACCACTGTCATTGGTTGTGTAGACCTGTAAAGCGGCCGGCTGACCCTCCGCCAGATTCTTGGTAAACCCGGCGGGTACAATAACATAGCCGCTTCGATCTAACTTTTTGGTAACATGGTCTTTAGCTTCTGCTAAACTCATCACTTCCAGGGTTACATTGAGACCTGGTATGCTGGTAAGGCTGGCTAGAACGGGAGTCTGGTCTATTGTAGTGGCACTATCTTCGAAAACTACTGGCAGTGAAACTTTAACTTTGTCTCCGGTGGTGCTAAAGTTAAACATCTGGCCGATTACCACGATCAGAATAATAGGTAAAATCAGGTTGAAGATAAAAGAACGTGGCCGCTTAGCTGTCTCCAAAAGCTGACGCTTGACCACCGCCCACACTTTTCGCATGACTTGATCCTTATGTAGTATCTGTAGATCCTGTAATAATCTAAATAACAAACCTACTTGAGCAAATTTTGATTGCTCTGCTCCACTCTTTAGTCCCGAAATTCACGCCCGGTCAGTTGTAAGAACAACTGGGCTAATCCCCTGGGCTTTTCAACCTCTATCTGGGTTTTAGCGTTAGCTAACAATTCTTCCAGGGTTCCCTGCGCCACAAGCTGGCCATGGTCAATAATAGCGATCCGGTCGCAAAGCTGTTCGGCTTCTTCCATATACTGGGTAGTATAAAGAACGATTTTCCCTTCAGCTTTGAGCCGCTGAATAATCTCGTAGATATTATGACGAGATTGAGGATCAACGCCTACAGTTGGCTCATCCATCATAATAAAAAGAGGCTCATTAATCAGGGCTACGATGAGGTTTAAGCGGCGCTTCATTCCACCGGAAAACTTTTTGACCTGTTCTTTGCGCCGCTCCCATAAACCAACCGCTTTTAGGAGACTCTCGATTCTTGGTTTGTAGACAGTTGGGGCTAATCCAAAAACTTCTGCGAAGAAATAAAGGTTCTCTTCACAGGTATTCTCTTCATAAATCGCCAGTTCCTGTGGCACTACCCCCAGCAAATGTTTTAACCGGGTGGTGTTACCGTTGAAATCGATACCGTTGATTCTGATACTACCTGAAGTAGGTGTAAGATAACCCGAAAGCATGCCAATAGTAGTAGATTTACCGGCTCCATTTGGCCCAAGCAGCCCAAAAATTTCACCGGCTTTAAGGCTCAGACTAACTTCTTGTACCGCTATCCGCTCCCCGTACTTTTTCACCAGCTTATCAGCCTGAACACTGGCTTCGTACTCAGGGGCAATGACACTGGTTATTCCCGCATGAATAGGCCTGTTATCGTTCACTAATATGCGCTCCTGTGTGTTTAACTTGTCGTCTACTAAACCAAGAACTGCTGATTACAATCAATTATAATTCTGAATTTAAAATATAACAAGACGGAAAAATCAGAAAATGTATAAAACAAATGTAATAGTGGATTTGTCGAGATTACTTGTTGTAATAAAATTAAGCGATTATAGCTATATTTTCCAGGTTTTCCTACCTATTCAATAAGGAAGTGGAGTAATGGAGTTTAAGCGGAGCAGTGTACCTGGGAGAGGATTAAAGTAATACGGTTGAAAGCTCGTAAGCTTCTTCGATCAGACCTGCTACCATATGATTATAGGCCGCTACGCCCGATGGAATCCACTTGAGGCTGCACTGGCAGTACCAGCGAATCATACCGATCATCTTCTCAATCTGGCTACAGACGAAAAGCTCTTCCAGCGGTTCTGAAGCTAACTGCTCACCTCGCGCCTGGCTATAAGCTTGCTGGTACTCCTGTAGAATGCGCGGCAGCATATCGGGGCCAAAGCGAGAGGTGGCGAAAGTAGCCAGGTCTACCAGATCTACCATTGCCGAGCCGATATGCGCATCGCCCCAGTCCAGCACAATAATGCGGCTACCATCCCGCGAAAGCGCAATATTTTCAGGAGTGTAGTCGCCATGCACGAGAGTCTGGGGCGCACCCATCAAGCCTATTGCTACCCGGTCGTAAATGTTGGCGATAGACTCTAGCTGCGCAAGATGCCGTGGGGTAACTTCAGTAAAGAGGTTTTTATTAACCAGGGCCCGCGTCAGGACCAAGGCATGGCGCGCACCTGAGAGGTAATTCGAGTAATCGCGTACGGGTATACTGCTGCGCTGTTGCAGCGAACCATTAGCCACTTCGCGACCAAAGTAAACATGAAAAGAGGCCAAAGTTTGAATAGCCCGTAAAAGATTTAGCGGAGTAGGCTCATTTTTAAGAGTGCGCGGCCCGACATCTTCAAGGAAAAGCCACAGATCACCTTCATACGAGGTGCTTCCATATAGCCGGGGCGTCCAGCGTTGCTCCTCCAGGGACGGGTCTTGAAATAAATCTTGATAAACGGTCAGTTCTCCCTGGAGAGGTTGCGCTACAGCTTTAAGGATGACGGATGGCAGTTCTTCAGAGCGGAAAATGATTCTCTCCACCCGGCTCAAAGGCCAATGTCCCAGCAAAGTACGGCTTTTAAGCCCGGTATCAGGCTTGGCCAGTTCAATGTCCGCGCTATTCAGGGCAAAGATTTGTTCAATAGCCTGGCTTACTTTCAGGTCGGGTGGTCTGTTCATTTCTCAGTCTCTAACGTAATCAGGAAGAAGGGTCACGGTCTGCATCTATCACACCTGAATTCTACCCCAAAAGAAAATGTAGATGCTCAAATTATATCATAGACTGAACATATTATCTTTACATTTGCTTCTAATTAGGTTAATATTACACCAGAATTGAACGGTTCAATTCTTACGGCTACCCTATCAACTGTACTCAAACAGAAGGTAGCTTAGAGGTTGGGGGGCGTTAGGCATTGGAGTTTGAACGTTAACACTCCGGTTAACGAGCAGTCTCCAGTTCCTAACCCCCCTTGAAAAGTATGTCAAAACGACATCACTATAGCAAAGAGTGGCCTTGCTAGAAACTAAAGCCAGCAATAGAGAACTAGTCAGTTAGGATTTGCGGGATTAATTTTGCTTCGTGCCGGTTATTTCTCCCATTTACTTTACATAACCAAAGGTCTTAGACTGATTCTTGAGGCATGGCTCCGGTTTCGCCAGGTTTCACTTTGCGGAGGTTAAGAACAACGGAGATGACAGTACAACAAGTCCATAAATTTGAGTCGACCGTCGGCGGTCGAGCTTTTAGCATCGAAACGGGAAGGGTAGCGGAGCAGGCTGCCGGTGCCTGTCTGGTGCGCTACGGTGATACAATGGTTCTCGCCACCGTAGTATATTCTTCCGAAGCCAAAGAAGGCCAGGACTTCTTCCCCCTTACGATTGAATACGAAGAGAAAATGTATGCCGCCGGTAAAATTCCGGGTGGCTTTATCAAACGCGAAAGCCGTCCCAGTGAAAATGCCATCCTGACGGCTCGCCTGACCGACCGTCCGTTGCGCCCGCTCTTTCCTAAAGGCTTCTATAATGAAGTGTTGGTGCAGATTACCGTGCTCAGCACCGACCAGTCGAATGAGCCTGATACTCTTTCAATTATCGGGGCCAGCGCCGCTTTAATGCTGGCCGGTCTGCCGTTCAAAGGCCCGGTTGGCGCGGTTAAGGTTGGTTATATTGATGGCGAACTGGTGTGCAACCCCACCGCTCAAGACCTGGCTATGAGCAAACTCGATCTGACCGTAGCCGGAACCGAAGATGCCGTGATGATGGTTGAAGCGGGTGCCTGGGAACTGCCGGAGGAAGTAATGCTCCAGGCGGTTAAGTTCGGCCACGAGCAATTGCAAGAATCGATTCGTTTGCAGAAGCAGATGGTTGAAACCCTGGGCGTAACCAAAATGGAGTTCAACCCGCCGGCGGTGGATGAAAGCTTCAGAAACAGCGTTCGGGAATGGTTGGGTGATCGCCTGCGCGGAGCCGTGCGGAATGCCGATAAATCTCAAAGAGTTGAGGCTACTGAAAACCTGCGCAATGAAACCATAGCGCACTTCAGCGAAGGCCTGGAAGGTGAAGAGCTTGAAGCCCGTACAAAAGAGGCTGAAAAATCTTTTGACGCTCTTATGAAGGAAGAAGTTCGCACCGCTATCACCAACGAAGGCATTCGCCCCGATGGTCGCGCAGTTGACGAAATTCGCCCGATTGCCTGTGAAGTAGGTATTCTTCCCCGTACTCACGGTAGTGGCCTCTTTACTCGCGGCCAGACTCAGGTGCTGAGTATTACCACCCTGGGAACCAGCGGCGAAGAACAGACTATTGACGGTATTGGCCTGGAAGAGTCCAAGCGCTTTATGCACCATTACAACTTCCCGCCTTTCAGCACCGGTGAGGTGAAACGCTTGCGCGGTCCTTCACGCCGCGATATCGGACACGGTGCGCTGGCCGAACGCTCGCTTGCTCCGGTCATTCCTGATGAGAATGATTTCCCTTACACAATTCGTATTGTAAGTGAAGTACTCTCCTCGAACGG
>DATAKM010000134.1:0-149061 GCA_036261665.1 Chloroflexia bacterium | reverse complement strand
GATCGAGGCGAAAGGTTGCAAAGTGCTATTTCTCCCGGCCTATTCGCCTGATTTATCGCCGATTGAACTGGCCTTTTCCAAATTCAAAGCGTATCTCAGAAGGATAGGCGCGCGAGATCGGGAAGCCTTAGAAAGTGCAATTGGGCAGTGTGCCGAACTGATAACTAAGCAAGATGCTCTTGGTTATTTCAAACATTGTGGTTATTCTTCATTGGTTCAATAACTTTGCTAACTGCTGTAATTAAGCCTCAAAACAAAAAAGTGTTCCGGTAAAAGAACACTTTTCTTATCTGGTAATTTGTTTAATCTAACCCCGGCAGGGTGCTTTTAAGCTTTCATAATGGGGTCCAGGAATTCGCAGAGGCGGGCCATATAGTAATGCGGATCAACATAGCCGCCCACCACGTGTTCCGCTTCCGGTTCAATCCAGAGATGTTTCGGACCGGGAGTGTGTTCGTACAGCACCCGGGCATCCTCTACCGGGATACCCGGGTCTTTAGCACCGTGAAGAATGAAATGAGGCAGATTGCGCCCCTCAGAAGCCATCTTCTTCAGCGACTCAACCGGGTCAACTCGTTTGCCGGAAGTATTGCTGAAACGCCTGCTCCACCACACGGCAGTATGCCGGAATGGGAAATGGGGTAAGCGGTAAAAGTAGCCAAATTTGACCTTTAAGAGCGAGTCCAGCGAAGCAAAAGCCGCGTCGGTAACAATAGCCTTGATATCGGTAGAGCGCGCCGCTGCCATAATAGCTACCGCCCCACCCATGGAATAGCCGTAAACCGCAATGCGTTCCGGGTCAACTTCCGGCCTGCTTTTCAAATACTCAATTGCTCCAAGTAAATCTTCCACCTCCCAGAAACCTACTGAAGTGGTATTGCCTTCGCTCTCTCCGCAACCTCTAAAATCGAGGGTAAGGGCGTTATAGCCGTGGGCCTGGGCAAACAAAGCCGGGCGGTGAGTATCTACCGCGCCGCCGTGAAAGCCGTGGCACAGAATTATAGCAGCCTGAGACTCATTAGACGGATAAAAATAGCCGCACAGGCTCAGGCGGCCATCCGCGCTCTTGAAGGAAATTTTCTCACGAGGGAGCAGCGGTTTATTAAATTCCTCTGCGATTTCCTCGGTAAGAACTCGCCGGGCCGGTTTAACTACCTTATAGCCTACAAAGGCCGATACCGCTGTAATTGTGGCGGCGCTGGCACCACTCAACGCCGATAATGCGATTAAACTCGCTTTTACCCAACCGTTCCATTTATTGCGCGCTTTTATGACTGCCGCGGCGCCTGCGACAGCTACCGAGGCGGCAGCAGTGCTTATTTCCGAATTTGTCAGGCCCGTCCCGACTGACATATCATTACGCAAAAAGGCTTCCGAAGACATAGTAATCACCTCCACCGGGAACGTCATTGTTGCCCGGTACAACCACGTCTAGACCAAATCCACATATATATAGTATAGGGCTCTTGTAGAAGCCCTCATAACTACCTTTGTTAAGTTAAAATAGCATCAATCATACCCGAATAAAGGGTAATATAACTGATTTATTTAATAATAATAAACGTAACCGGATAACTTATCCGTAATTTTTGAGAAAAGAAAGAGAGACTGGATTGAATTGGAGGCCGGACCTGAGGAGTGTACTTCTGAAACGCGGTCCGGCCTGAATGAATTGAGTCCGGGTTTACTTTAACAAAGCTTTTCGCAACAGATTAAGCGCAAAAACGGCTGCCAGTCGTTTAACCTCGGCGGGGTTGGTGCGGTAATTGCCTTCGGTGCTTTTAATAGTACCTGCCAGGTCTACCGCCATATAAATACGCCCGGGAGGCTGCCCTTCAAAAGGCTCAGGACCGGCGGCGGCACAAATCGCCAGGCCCGCTTCTACTCCGAGAGTCTGGCGGGCAGCGGTAGCCATGGCTTCAGCCACCTCCCGGCTAACCACTCCCTGCTCTTCGATCAACTCGCGGTCTACACCCCAACCTGCCAGCATGACCCGCTGCTGGCTTACCAGACCGCCTCTAAAAAAGTTGAAGCTTTCTGGCGCCTCGCTCAAAAGGGCCGAGACTACCCCGCCGGTCCCGGCTTCCATCACCGCCAGGCTCATACTGCGATCCATCAGCATCTCGCCGATGACACCTTCGATAGTTTCATCGTCCTGGCCATAGATGAGCGTGCCCAACCGCTCGCGCACCTTCATTTCCATTTCAAAGATCTGGTCGCGGGCGGTTGCTTCGTCCTCCGCTTTAGCGGTAACGCGCAGGTGAATTCCATCGTTCTTGGCGTAGGTTGCCAGGGTAGGATTGGTGGAAGCAATCAGGTCATGAACCATTTCTTCAACAGCGGACTCGCCTTTACCGAGTACCTTGAGGGTGCGGGAAAGGATAATACTGCCCGGCAGACGCTCGCGCAGGCGCGGCACAACCTGATTGGCCCACATGGTTTTCATTTCGTGCGGTACGCCCGGCATACAGACTATGATTTTACTATCATGCTCTACCCACCAGCCCGGGGCGGTACCCACCGGATTATCGAGAGCCTGGGCGGATCGAATGAGGGTGGCCTGTTTGACATTGCGTTCGGGCATCTGCAAGCCGCGCCCTTTGAAAAACTCGCGCAGCGTAGTTTCCAGCTCAGGCTGCACTTCCATCGGCTCGTTCAAAAGATCGCTGATCGCTTCGCGGGTGAGGTCATCTTCAGTTGGGCCAAGCCCACCCGTGCAAATCACCAGATCAGCCCTGCCATGGGCTCGCCCAATAGTCTCCGTCAGGCGCCCGCGATTATCGCCCACCTGGGAGATAAAGAAAAGGTCTATCCCCAGCGCGGGTAGTTGCTGCGCCAGCCAGGCGGCGTTTGTGTCGGTGATCTGTCCCAGGAGTAGTTCAGTACCAATCGAGAGAATCTCTGCTTTCATAAGGCGCTCTCTACATCTCAACTAAAGCAGGGCAGGCTTGCCTGAACCAGACAAGCCTTACACTACAGGTTATTTATTTGCCGGGCGGAGTAGTAAAGTGCTACCCGCTAAGAACCGAACCGGGTGCTGGTGAAGATGTAGCGTGAAGCGATATCTTTGAGACGGTCGCTGGCTGTGTTAATTACTTTAAGATTTTCACGCTGGACTCCACCTACCTTTGTGCTGACTACGTAGCTGTAGGTGCTGGAATAGAGCGGGATACTGGGCAATTCATCCGCCCAGATAGTCTGCCAATCCAGGTATAGTTTGCGCCGTGCATCCTGGTTAACCGTTTTGCGGGCATCTTCCAGCAACTTATCAGCCCGGTCAAGCTTCCAGTTGGCGTAGTTTTGATGATTATCGCCTGGCTCGGCGTAATTGGAATGCCAGTTAAAGTACTGGTCAGGGTCATTCAAAATGCTCTGGACCGAAAGGAGCAAAGCGTCATAGTTGCTGGCCTTAACGGCATCGTTTAATTCGCGAGTGCTGGGTGCAACATCCAACTGCGCAATAACGCCGACCGCTTTTAAATCATCTGTGATGGTGTTTGCTACCTCGCGCTTATCAGATGAGTCATCGGTCAGTATTTTGAAGACCAGGGTCTGACCGTTTCGCTCGCGCACCCCATCCCGGTTCAACTTCCACCCGGCATCGTCCAGCAGCTTTTCGGCCTGGGCTATATTAAAGGAATAGGTCTTGATGTCGGCTTTGTAAGCCCAGGAACTCGCTAGTATCGGCGAATTGCTGATCTGTGCCTGACCCTGTAGGGCTTTGCTGACGATATCCTGCTTATTTATGGAGTAAGCCAGGGCCTGCCGAACTTCTTTTTGACCGAATAGCGCGCTGCGCTGCAAATTCAGAAAAAGGAAAGTGTTGGTGCTTAATGGAGCGCTAATTTCATCCGCTTTTTTAAGCTGGCCGAAGCGCTTGAGATCGTCAGCACTTACCTCCGAAACGCCATCGACCTGGTTGGCCTGGAGCGCGCTGAGAGCAGCGGTGGCGCTGGGATAAAAGCGGAACCAGATTTTGTCCAGGTAGGGTTGCTTGCCGGAGTCATCGTGATAAAGCGGGTTAGCAATCAGGGTAACTCCCTGCGGCGAAAGGCCACCGGGAGCAAGCATATACGGGCCGTTACCAACCGGAGCCTGGTTAAATTCGGTAGTAGCCAGTTCACCCGGTTTAATTTTGCCTTCCAGTTTATGTGCCGGCAGGATGCCCAGGTTAGTGTAACTCAAGAAGGCTGGCCAGGGTTGTTCCAGGTGGAAGCGCACCACATAATCGCCCAGGCGGCTGGCGGTCACATTTTTCCAGGTTTTAGCAAGATCGGGCAAGCCGTTAAATTCATCGTTCTTGATTAAATTTACGGTATAAACCACATCTTGCGCCGTTACCGGAAAGCCATCCTGCCAGCGCAGGTCGTGCCGCAGGTGGAATTCCCAATCGCTACCATCGGGGGAGGCGGTCCAGCTATCCGCGAGATCAGGTACAATCACCTGGCCCGGATCGCCCGGATTTTTGCCCGGTTCGCTGCGGGTTAACCCGCGAAAAACCAGCGAAGAAACATCCTGGCTGAGCGAGTTAGTGGCGTACAGCGGATTAATGCTGATTGCCACCGCTGAATTAACCACTATCCCTTCAACATAGGTGCCACCCCTGGCGGGTTCGTTTATGGGAGTAACTACCAGTAGAAAGTATGCTAACGCCACGGCAATAGCCAGAAGACCAACTACCGCCACAAACACTTGAAGCCTGAGCCGACTGATCAAAACAAAAACCTCTAGTCCTAGCGAAAAGTAGAAGCGCCAGAAAAAAGTCTTCCAGCCGCTCCCTTACTTACAACCTGTTTTAAAGCCCTACTTAAAGAAGCTGGCCCACAGGCAGACTAAGACGAAAACGACGGCAAAAATAATGGTAAGCTGGAACAGCCGCAATTCAAAGCCACGCCGGGTGCGGAAGATCGAATTGTTATCGCCGCCCATCGCGCCGCTGAAGCTATTGCCCTTCGATTGGAGCAAAATCAGCACAATTAAGAATACACCCAAAATGATCTGGATGATATTGAGAGTACCTAGAGTCAATTTAAAACTGCCCTTCTTTTCGTTTTTCTGAATTATTAGCTGGCATATTTAAGACAGCTCAAGAGAATTCGCCGTTCAATACTGAGACTGACTAAGCAGGAATTATAACAACCGGCAAGGCCTTTTGCAACTGACAGCCGGTTCCGGCTTTTCCCAGGCGTAACTTGCCCCTTAACAGCATGTATGCTATTCTCCTACGTCGGGTGTAGTTTTACGAACCCATCTGCTCCTAAGAGCGAGAGGACCGAAACTTCTGCCACCTCTTGTACGTTCTCTTTTTGGCTATCTTTTTTGATTATCTTTATAAGATAAATGCATAAGATAAATGCGGAGTGTTTTCCGGAGAGCGCAAGGTGGAGTGAACCTCTCAATAGCAGTGTTAATCACTTATTCATTTAATTCTTCTAATTAAGATAGCAGGCTAACTTCTGAAGTTTGCCCGAATAATGCTGTAATTGAAATTGAACTTTGGTTTTTTGAAAGGAGAACCAGCGGAGTGAAAGGATTAATCCTTAGCGGAGGCAAAGGTACTCGCCTGCGCCCACTCACCTATACCAGCGCCAAGCAACTGGTACCGGTAGCGAACAAACCGGTCCTGTTTTATGCCATTGAGACTTTAGTCGAGGCCGGTATCAGGGACATTGGTATTATTGTAGGCGACACCCGCGACGAGATTAAAGCCGCCGTTGGCAACGGCGACCGCTGGGAGGTCAAGATTACCTATATTCCCCAGGAAGCACCCCTGGGCCTGGCTCACGCGGTCAAGATTGCCGAGGACTTTCTGGGCGACAGCCGCTTCGTGATGTACCTGGGCGACAATATGATCGAAGAGAGTATCAGGCCGCTGGTTGAAGAATTTAAGCGGGACGACAATTGCAATGCCCAGATTCTGCTGAAGCAGGTGCCCGACCCTTCGAGCTACGGCGTGGCGCAACTGGCCGAAGATAATCCTGACCGGGTGGTAAAGCTGGTGGAAAAACCGCGTGTTCCGGTCAGCGACCTGGCCCTGGTCGGCATTTACATGTTCGATAAGAACGTCTTTAAAGCGGTAAACGCTATCAAACCCTCCTGGCGCAACGAACTGGAAATCACCGATGCTATTCAGTTCCTGGTGGACGATGGCTATCACGTCAAGCCACGCATTGTACGCGGCTGGTGGGTGGATACCGGCAAGCAGGCCGATATGCTGGAAGTCAACCGTTTGATCCTGGACCGCCTCGAACGCAGCGTTGAAGGCGTGGTTGACCGGGATAGCGCTGTTACCGGCAAAGTGGTAGTCTCTAAAACGGCTGAGATTATTAATAGCGTGGTACGCGGCCCGGCGATCATCGGCGATAACTGCCGGATTGTTAACAGTTACATTGGCCCTTTCACTTCGATCAATCACCACTGCACGATCTCCGACAGCGAAATTGAACACTCGATTGTGCTGGAAAATAGCCAGATCCTGGAAATCGGCGGGCGCATTGAAGATAGCCTGATCGGGCGGAATGTAGTAGTGGAAAAATCACCCATTAAGCCTAAAGCTTTTAAGCTGCTCCTGGGCGATAACAGCCGGGTTGGAATACTTTAATTTCAGGTGAGGATAGGATTTTGAAAAGATTATTGGTAACCGGCGGTGCCGGGTTTATCGGTTCTAACTTTGTGCGGTACATGCTCCAGAAATACCCGGATTATGCTATTACCGTGCTGGACAAATTGACTTACGCGGGCAACCTGGCAAACCTGGCCGATGTTGAGGAAAAATATGGCCCGCAGGGTCGCTATCGCTTCGTCAAAGGCGATATAGCCGATCCCGCAGCAGTTAAAGAGGCGATGGCGGGCTGCAATTACGTTTTAAATTTCGCAGCGGAAAGCCACGTGGACCGTTCGATTGAAGAACCGGGCCAGTTCATCCTGACCGATGTTTACGGCACCTACATCCTGCTGGAAGAGGCCCGCCAGGTAGGGGTCGAACGCTTCTTGCAGGTTTCTACCGATGAAATCTACGGGCATGTACCCTCGGGCTCTTCCAGAGAAACTGATAAAGCCGAGCCCCGCAGCCCCTATAGTGCCAGCAAGGCAGGCGGAGAATTAATTGCTCACGCTTACTTTGTGACCTACGGGTTGCCGGTAATCATTACGCGTGGCAGCAATAATTATGGCCCGTACCAGTACCCCGAAAAGCTCATTCCGCTCTTTATTACCAACGCGATTGAAGACAAGCCTCTGCCGGTTTATGGCGACGGCCAGCAAATTCGCGACTGGATTTACGTACTTGATCACTGTAGCGGTATTGATACTGCCCTGCACAAAGGCGAACCGGGCGAGTCTTATAATGTAGGCGGCGGCAACGAACGAACCAATATGGACATCACCAATATGGTGTTACAGTTGCTTAACAAACCCGCCAGTCTGATCACTTACGTTAAAGATCGCCCCGGCCATGACCGGCGCTACTCGCTGGATACCACCAAACTGCGCGGCCTGGGCTGGCAGCCTCAGTACAAACTGGAAGATGCCCTGCGCGAGACTGTTCAGTGGTATCTGAATAATCGGCAGTGGTGGGAGTCCCTCAAATCGGGTGAGTTCAAGGAATTCTACGAACGCCAGTACGTCAAACGCTAAGTCGAATTTCGCAAAGGCGCTCTAATTTAAGAAAAGGCTTGAAGGGCTTTCTGATAGCACCTTTCAAGCCTTTTCAGCTTTAATAGCTCTCTAATGCGCTCATCTTGCGCGAACCAGACCGAAATGTTACACTCTCACTAGAGTAAACGTATTCAGCTAAAGCATGATACTTACATCTACCCGTGTTATGAACTTCGGGTCAATTTCTAACAGGTTGAACAAATAAATAAAGTATTAAGCGGCAAATTCTCGTAGATGAGCTTTACATAAGACTTCTGGCGGAATTTGTCTCTGGGGCTGGCCTTCTCAGCTTTTGCAAGTTTGAGGTAGAATTACAAATGGCAGTAGCAAATACAACTACTAGCAGTAATGAGTTAAATCGAAATCCTCGCCAGGATAGCACTGCTGCTCGCGTCGGACGTTTTGTGATTGGAAGTGTTTTTGGCATCATTTTCATCGTCTTTTGCTTCCTGATGCTCAACGCCGCCCTTAAAGGCCCGGATACGATAACAGCGGGCAAGGCCAGCGGCCCTATCGGGTTAGTGGGCAAAGCCCCGGCCGACCACTTAAAAGTCGGGGATACGCCCCCGGATTTTGCTCTTGCTCAGCTTGGCGGCGAACCGGTACAACTTAGCAAGCTAACCGGCAAGACCGTTTTCATCAATTTCTGGGCAAGCTGGTGCGATCCGTGCCGCCAGGAAATGCCCGATATTCAGCGCTTCTACCTTCAGCACAAAAATGATAACGTGGTAGTGCTGGCTGTGAATGTAAAAGAAGACGCTGATACCATTAAAAGCTACTTCAAGACCAATAATCTGTCCATGCCGGTGTTAATGGATACTACAGCCGAAGTGCCGGGAGCTTTCCGGGTAACCGCTTATCCCGAAACTTATATCATTGGAAAAGACGGAAAAGTCGGCGCTTTTAACATTGGCGCGATGGATTACGATAAGATGGAAGCCAAGCTCCAGGAGACCTGGGCTAAAGCCGGTAAGTAGTTAACCATATTGGCAGCGCGAGCGATAGCAGCATGTTAAAACAAGAACCTACACCTAAAATCGAAAAAGCGTCTGAATCTCGTCCTGACCCGCTGGCCCTGGCCTACCAGATAGAGGTTGCGCCCTGGCGTAAAAACCTTTCACAAAGAGTTTACCGCAGCTATATTGGGTTCTGGGATTTTATTGCCACCCACTGGCTTTTCTTGCTGAACGCAGTAAATCTGCTCTGCCTGGCAGCCGCCTTTGTGGTACCGCTAATGTACCTGGCAGGCTGGGATGGACCGGCCAATGTTATCTTTGGCCTCTTTCACTATGTGTGTGTCCAGAATCCGCATCACTCTTTCTACATCGGCGGCAAGCAAATGTGCCTCTGCCAGCGCTGCATGGCTATTTACGGCACGATGCTGCTGGCCGGGCTTGTTTTCTACCTGCTGCGCCACCGGGTTAAGTTACCGGCTCTTAAAACCTGGCAATTTATCGTTTTCTTTTGTTCGCCGATTGCCCTGGATGGCTTCACCCAGTTATTTGGCTGGCGCGAGAGCACCTGGGAACTGCGCTTCCTGACCGGCGGTATTTTCGCGATAGGCGCGGTTTGGACTCTATATCCTCTACTCGAAACTAAAATGGCGCGGCTGCAAAAATGGGCTAACCGGGAAGCGGCGCTGGCAACTAACCTGCAAGCCTGATGACAGCAACGCTAGTTCCTCTCGAAGAAACCACTTCAGGTAGTTCTGATACCGCCCTGACCGGGCGCAATTATCTTCACGTCAACCCGCGCTATTTTCCCTACATCGGCGGCTCGGAATACTATATGCAGCAACTGGCCGAGCGTTTAGCGGCGGCTGAATCTGCTTCAAATGTCGCGGTCTATACTACTAACGCCTGGGACCTGGAGCATTTCTGGAGCAACGGTAAACGTACCATCGAAACGGAAAGAGAGATTCTGAACGGGGTGCATATCCGGCGTTTCCCGGTGCAGCGCTTTCCGCTGGTTTCGCCCCTTTTCTATCCCGGTATGCGCCGCCTGCTCTCTATTATCAGCGAGACGCCCGTACCTGATATGCTGGCTCTGCCCCTGCTGAATCAACTTTGCCGGACTACTCCGCTGGTTCCCGCTCTAACTCGCTCTCTGCGCAAAGATGGTATGCGCTACGACCTGGTGCACGCCGCTAACGCTCCCCTGGACAGCATGATCAGGGCGGCCTTTGAATATTCACGGAGAGTAGACGCCGCTTTCGTGCTGACTCCTTTTGTGCACCTGGGCGAGCCGACCAATAAAGATGTGCGCCGCTTTTACACTATGCGGCATCAACTGGAATGGATGAAGCAGGCCAACGCCGTTTTCACCATGACTTCGCTGGAACGTGATTTTCTGGCCGAGAAGGGTGTGCCCGAGTCCAAAATGCATATCATTGGCGTAGGGGTGGTCCCGGAAGAGATTTCCGGGGGGGATGGCCCGGGCTTCCGCCAGAAACATGCTATCGAGGGACCGCTGGTTTTCTTCCAGGGAACTGCCGCTTATGATAAGGGGGCTCACCATACCGTTCAGGCCATGCAAAAGCTCTGGCAACAGGGGTTTGAGGCTACCCTGGTAATCGCCGGGCCTGTCATGACCCACTTCCAGCGTTATTATGACGAATTGCCGCCTGAGATCAAAAAGAATATTCGCTTCCTGGGCTTTATCTCGCCCCAGGAAAAACGCGACCTCTTCGCGGCAGGCGACCTTTTCGTCATGCCCTCCCGCACCGATAGCTTCGGCATAGTCTACCTGGAAGCATGGTTGTGCGGTAAACCGGTCATCGGGGCGCGGGCGGGAGGAGTCCCGGCAGTCATTAGCGACGAGGTGGACGGCTTGCTGGTCAATTTTGGGGCGGTAGATGACCTGGCTGCGAAAATAAAACTCTTGCTTGAGGACCGGGCGCTGGCGGACCGTATGGGACAATCCGGCTACGAAAAAGTGCTGGCAAACTACACCTGGCCGGTAGTTTTTGGGCATGTTCAACGTATTTACCGGCAAATATTGGATTAAAGTAGCTAGATAGGGTAGGCTTTTTAAGCTAACGGTTTATGGTTCGATTCTTACGGCGTTACTGGGGATCTTTCACAATAGTTATAGTGGTAGCCATTGTTGTAGCCGCAATCGGCTTGCTGGTGCTGAACGGAAGTAGCCAGGCTACTAACGGTACTCTCTATACGGTACGGCGCGGCAATATCAGCGCGGTAGTGCGCACCACCGGCAAAGTTGAACCGGTTCGCCAGACTCGCCTGACTTTTCGCACCAGCGAGACCTTGAGGCGGATTCTGGTTAAGCCCGGCGACTTCGTACCGGCGGGTACGCTGATTATGGAACTCGATACTACTCAACTGGAAAAACAGCTTGCCCAGGCCCAGACCCAGCGCGAGATTGCCCAGTTTAACCTCAGCGCCCAGGCTGAAAGAGCCCAGAATAATCCTAATGCCACGCCTGCCCCGATTTCAGAGCTCTATTCTAACGCCGCGCAGTCTCAACTGGCCGACGCCCAGGTTGCCAGCGCCCGCGCTGCGATTGACAATGCCCGCCTCTATGCTCCCTACGATGGCACTATCCTTTCAATAGATGCGGCTGAAGGTGACAATATAAACTTTGGCCAGCCGGTCGCAACCTTTGCGGACCTCGGCAAGTTGCAAGTTCGAGCGGATGTGGATGAAATAGACGTGGCGAACGTGGCAACCGGGCAGCAAGCGCAGTTCACCCTGGACGCTTTTCCCGGCAAAAGCTTTGATGGGCGGGTTACCCTGATCGCGCCCTCTCCCACTCAGCGCCAGGGCAGCACTATTTACCAGAGCGTTATCAGCTTTAACAAACCGGATAATCTCTATATTCGCCCCGGCATGGCCGCCAATATTACCATTACCAGCCTCTCGCGCTCTAATGTCCTGCTCGTTCCTAATCGCGCTCTTGAAACTATTGGCCTGCGCCGCTATGTCACCATTCAGAATCCGGACGGTACCCAGGGAAAAGTCCCGGTTGAAACCGGCCTCAATAACCCTGACCAGACCGAAATTATTTCGGGCCTCAAGGAGGGCGACCGGATCGTTATACCCCGTTAATTTTTAAAGTGTGGTGTAACAGGCCATAATGGGCTATTGTGATAAGCGGTCATATGTTGCTATAATATTCTCAGTTTACTATCGCTGCTATGAGTATTTTTAGACTGTAACTCACAAAGAAGAATTTAATATGGAAAATTCTACCAGTCATACCTCACCTCTTCAGCAAGCTTTTGAATGGTTATTATCGGTAGAGAAAGCAGTAAAAGACGAGCACGCCCAGGCTCTGGTAGCCTACTGGCGTGATCGCCATTTTAATTTCCCCCTCGAAAGATGCCAGTACCAGGCTGAAACTACCATGAAGAGGCTTTTAAAGCGCTTGAGTGGTTCTGCTCTTCCTCTTGAAGAATTTAAGGTCGAATATCAACAGATCCTTAAAACAGGTCTATCCGCCGATGATATTACCGGGATTTCAGAAGTATTGCTGGAAATATTAATTGCCAGGGCTAATAAAGAACTTGCCTCTAAACCGCAGGTGCGGGATGAATTGATCTCGACCGCAAGGTATAGCTGTACCTTCAACAAAATAGCGGCCGCTTCAGCCGTTATCGAATCCATGAGCAAGTAACTTTCTGGTTTACCACAAATTCGAGGCCAGGAAAGCTTTAATTTCGGTATCCGAAGGCAGCGATTCCCCGCTACCGGGTTTCGTACAGGCCAGCGCTCCCCCGGCGTTGGCATGGCGAATGGCCTCTTCTACCGGCAAATCCTGGCCTAAAGCGGTGGCCAGCGCTCCGGTGAAGGCATCTCCGGCAGCGGTAGTATCCACCACCTCTACCTCGAAACCGGGTGAAAACTGGAAAACTTCTTGCCCACCCTCGTAGGAAAAGTAGGCTGCGCCGCGCCCGCCCAGCGTTACCAGGACCGCCTGCGGCCCCTGCTCGAGTAATTTCTGCGCCGCCTCTGCTTCCGGCAGGTCTTCGTCTTTGCCGGTTTTTGGCTCCATACCGGCTAGCTGGAAAACCTCGATTTCGTTCGGGATCAGGATATCCACCAGCGTCAGTAACTCCATCGGCAGTGGCTCGGATGGAACAGGAGCGGGCGTTAGCAGCACCTTGATGCCGTGCATACGGGCTAACCGAGCGGCAGCGATGACGCTTTCGAGGGGAGTTTCCAGTTGCAGGAGCAGGACTTTCGCCTCTTTAAAGACACCTTCGGCGGCTTCTATGTCGGCGGCCCGTAATTCCCCATTCGCTCCCGGTATAATCACAATACTGTTTGTACCATCCGGTTCAACCACGATATTGGCAATGCCGGTACCTGCTGCGGCGCGAGTAACATGATGGTGCTCCAGCCCGTTTTCCTTGAGGGCCTCGATGAATTGATCTCCGTACATATCCTGGCCGACTTTACCAACCATGCTCACCCTGCTACCCGCACGGGCCGCTCCTAGCGCCTGGTTATAGCCCTTTCCACCCAGGAAGGTACCAAAACTGTTGCCGGTTATAGTTTCGCCCGGTAAGGGGCGACGCGGCACCCGCACTACCAGATCCATGTTGAGACTGCCCACTACCACCACTTTTGGTGGTTTGCCATGTTCACGCACCTTTGAATACTCCTTTGCCGTGGATAAATTTAGGAAGCCCGGAAAGGCCACTTTTACGTTTGAAAATTAGAAGAAAGCCCGGTTAACCCACTCCTCCGGGTTAACCCCTACCTCGCCGATGCGCATCTCCCAGTGCAAATGAGTACCGGTCGAAAGCCCGGTAGTCCCGGCATAACCAATAATATCGCCTTGATTGAGCATATCGCCGACTTTAACATTGATTTTAGACTGGTGGAAATAGGCCGTATGCAGGCCATAGCCGTGATCTATAATCACGATGTTGCCGCGCACCTTCTGAAATTCGGCCAGCACTACGCGACCGCGCTGGGGAGCGCGAATAGGCGTACCATAAGCCAGGGCTATATCAATACCATCGTGGATTTCAGAGCCGCCATCCACGTAGTCGCGCCGCGCCCCGAAGTGGGTGGTAATGGTCCCCACGGCAGGCCAGCTAAATTTACCGTTCCAGAGTTTTTCCGGTGTTACCTGCCGGTAAAAACTGAAATCCCGGTCGCGCTCGCGCTGCTGTTCTTCGGGAGTACCCAGACCGGCCTCTACTGTAGAATCGAGGGCGATAGTCTGGTGCTCAAAACTTCCTGCCAGCACCGCAATGTTTTGCTCGAACCGGCGTACCACCCCTGTATTATCGGTAATCTCGGTTTTAAGCACTCTGGAGCGCAAAGGGGCGTTACTGGCGACAGGCGCTAAAGCTACATATTTTTCGGGCGAAAGCTGGTTGAAAACAAGGGGCGTACCATCGAAAGTAGCGCTCACCGCTCTTGCACCCGTCCCGGTTACGGTAATTTGGGCGGTGCGCCCCTGGATAATGGCGGCGGGGTCCGGTTGTACTCTATAGGTCTGCGAAGGCTGGTAGCCATTGTTTTCGAGGGCCCAGGTCCCCAGCAGCCCCAGTAATACTTCGTAGGGTGTGCCTTTAAACTCTGGATGGTACTCGAAGCGAGCGCGTTCAAAATACTGGACCGTGTAGCCGCTCTCCTGAATTTCTTCACTGATCGGGTAGCCGTAGATCGCCAGCCCGCCATGCGCCTCCCAGTAAGTTTTGAAGCCATAACTGAGGGAATGGCGCGTCTGGGGAAAGTAGAAACGCTGGGGAGTGGAGCTAAAAGCGGGCGACTCGGCGAATGGCCCGCCCTGGCTAAATTGCCTGCCTAAATGCCCCAATTCTACATTGTAGACTGTCCCGGCAAACTCTGGATGGTACTCAAAACGGGCTCGCTCGAAATACTGAACGGTATAAACTTTGCCGTCTTGCGGGTTAGTTTCTTTGAACTCTTCTGTGAGAGGATAACCAAACTGTGGGAGGGCTCCATTTTTTAGCCAGTAATCCCGAAAGACACCTGTCAGGTAATGCCCGGTTTCGGGAAAATAAGTGTTGGCAGCCGGTTTTACAGCGGGAGCAGGTTGGCTGGCGGTGGGTTGGGCGGCAGCGCTTACCCCCTTTACCTCGCCCTGCCATGCTACCGTTGAAATGAGGGTAGAAAGTAAGAATACCGCTACTGCTACTGACCTGGTAAGCGCCATATAAGCCTCTTTGATCGTATTACGCTGAGGAATAACTAATGCTATACTGCCCTTTACTGCTATCCGGAAAATCTTTAGCTACTCTAATAACGAAATTATAATCCTAATAGCCTTCCAGGCGCAATTGGAAGAGTAGCTAATTTATGCTTTCTGCTTCATGTATAGTTGTGCTAGAAGATGGTACTATTGACCATGAATTAAGCCAAATGTTATAATTATGTCCAGCTATAAATGATGAGTTTAGACAGGCGATCCTTCTATCATGCCTTATAGAATTGGAAGTCTTCACCTGGTTACCCAATACATACAACTGCATCTGGTACGCGACGATAGCGTGCAGGGAGTGAGCTAATGGCGCTGGTTGGTAACTTGAGAGATTTTGGTCTCTCCGAATTTTTATATCTGGTAGACCGCGGTTATAAGACCGGGCGGCTTACCTTGCAGCGTCCCGGTGATCGCGCCGAGCTCTATTTTAATAACGGTAAACTGGTTTATGCCACCCATTTTAACCAGGATGAACGTATCGGCGATATCCTGATTCGCATGGGTCGTCTCACCCGCGATCAGTTGAATACCGCTCTGCGCATCCAGCACACCCAGGAACCCAATAAACCAATCGGGGCGATCCTGGTGCAGCGCAATATGGTTTCGGTCGAAGAGATTCATAAGTGCGTGCGGGTGCAGATCGAAGAGATAACCTATGGCCTGTTTGCCTGGACCGAAGGTGATTTCCGCTTTGAACCGGATATGGCTCCCCCTCCTGAAAGCGTGACCATCCCGCTTTCGATTGAGAACATCATTATGGAAGGTACTCGCCGGATTGATGAGTGGGCCCGGATTAAAGACCGGATACCGAGCCTGGATGTAGTGGTGCGTTTTAGCGACCAGCCTTATGAGAAAGCCAAGGGGGTTAACCTGACTCCCGATGAATGGCGGGTATTTGCTCGCATCAATGGCAACAGCAGTATTCGACAAATCGCGCAGCAAACCGGACTGGGCGATTTTGATGTAGCCCGTATTATCTACGGCTTCCTTTCCGCCGGTCTGGTAGTTCTTACCAAGCAGGTTGTAACTACAACGCCTCTCGGCGGGCCGCACACCAATAATACAATGCCCCCCGCTCGGCCTGGTTCTAACGATGCTTTGCCTCCGCAGGCGAATGCTCCGCGTAACGGCCAGAATGTGGCGGGAGGACAGTATTCTAACCCTAATAACCCAAACGGCTTGCGACCGAGAACCCCGGCATCTGGTCCGGGCGGTGTAGTCTACGACGCCCATCCCAAGAAAGGGGTTATCCGGCGTTTGATCGCTTATTTCAGTGGCACGACCCGCCACTAAAGCAGACCAGCTCAACGCAGCCCTCGATAAACTTACGGAGGATCTACCGTGCAAACGGTCAAAATGGTTATCACCGGAGCGGTCGCCGCTGGTAAAACCGAATTTATCAAAGCCATCAGTGAAATTGACGTTATCTCTACCGAGCGGCGAGCTACGGACGAAACCAGCTTGCTGAAAAAAGAAACTACGGTAGCGATGGATTTCGGTCGCATCGCGATTGCCGATGACCTGGTGTTACATCTCTTTGGCACTCCCGGCCAGAAGCGCTTCGATTTTATGTGGGAAATACTGTCCGAAGGTATGCTCGGCCTGATTGTGCTGGTAGATAGCACCCGCCCCGATACTTTCCGCGAAACCAGCCGCATTATCGATTTCTTTACTTCCTACCGCAAAACTCCTTTTATTGTGGCCTGTAATAAACAGGATATTGAAAACGCATGGTCCCCTGAGGATATTCGCTATTCGCTGCGCCTGGCCGAAAATGTCAAAATCCTGCCTTGCGTGGCTAAAGACCGCGAACAGGTCCGCAAAGTTTTGCTCGAACTACTCTACACCATCCTAGAAGACGCGGAGGACGATTAATTTAATGTCAATGTTCGCGGGCAACCGGCAACTCACCATGAAAGAGGAGCTAATCAAGCTCCAGGCTACCTCTGCCGATATCGAAGCCGCCGCCGTAATCACCCTCGATGGCCTGATTCTTTCTTCTACCCTTCCTGACTCTACCGAAGAAGACCGCGTCTCGGCTATGAGCGCCGCTCTCCTTTCGCTGGCCGAGCGCATCAGCCTGGAACTGGGGCGCGGCTATCTCGAACAGGTCTTTATTCGCGGAACCAGCGGTGACGTTCTGTTGATGTCGGTCGCGGACCAGGCCGTTCTGACCGTCATGTCGAAGCGTGAAGCCAAGCTCGGTATGCTGGTTTTCTACATGCGGCGTTGCGCCAAAGAGTTGAGCGCCCTTTTCGAGTAAAAAGCATCTGGATTGTTTTTTCCATAACGAATTGAGTCTTGACAAAGTTTTAGAGGGGACTTACAATCATTGAAATAGAGATTATCTCTGCTTAATGTTCAAATCTCTATTTAAAGTTCCCTCTATACAACTTGGTTGTGTAAGTTGTTCAAAAAGCGGCACTGGCCGGAAGCGCTTTGACTTCCAGCCCCCCATCGTTACCCGGTGTATAACTGGCGCGGTGGGTCGCCGAAGAGTTCTGTTTTTGCCAACTGGTACGCAACTTTGTACTCACCTCATTGTTAGCTCTCAGAGTTTAACCTCCGCGTGATGCAAAGTGAATAGTATCAGGCTGGCTTAAGTTCAGTCGAGATTAGGTATGGGCCGAAAAGCTGTCGCTAAGGCCTGGTTTTCTCGTACCCTAAACTTAATCCGCTGCATTGGAGGTTAAATAATGGCTGGTTTAGTCCTGGAGCACATCACCAAACGCTATGGCGATCTCGTGAC
This sequence comes from Chloroflexia bacterium, assembly GCA_036261665.1. Taxonomy (GTDB): domain Bacteria; phylum Chloroflexota; class Chloroflexia; order Chloroheliales; family Chloroheliaceae; genus 54-19. Next base: position 131,456 of record DATAKM010000134.1, on the reverse strand, counting down.
CGTCAAAGACCTGAACCTCGATATCAAGGACCAGGAATTCCTGGTGCTGGTAGGCCCCTCCGGTTGTGGTAAATCCACCACCCTGCGTATGATCGCCGGTCTGGAAGAAATCAGCGGCGGCAACCTCTTCATCGGTGGCCGGCGTGTGAATGATGTCGCTCCGAAAGATCGCGACATCGCTATGGTCTTCCAGTCTTACGCGCTCTACCCACACATGTCCGTGTACGACAACATGGCCTTTGGTTTGAAACTGCGCCACACGCCCAAAGATCAGATTAAGAAGCGTGTGCAGGAAGCCGCTCAGATGCTGGAAATCGGCCACCTGCTCGATCGCAAGCCGAAACAGCTCTCCGGTGGTCAGCGCCAGCGCGTCGCCTTAGGCCGCGCTATCGTTCGCGAGCCGAAAGTCTTCTTGATGGACGAGCCGCTCTCGAACCTGGATGCTAAACTGCGTGTACAGACCCGTACCCAGATTTCCAAGCTGCACCAGCGCCTGCAAACCACCATCATCTACGTTACCCACGACCAGACCGAGGCTATGACCATGGCCGACCGCATCGTGGTGCTCAAGGATGGTATCTTGCAGCAGGAGCCCAGCAGCCCGCAGGAACTCTACGACCATCCTGAGAATATGTTCGTGGCCGGTTTCATTGGTTCCCCGCCGATGAACTTCTTTGATGTAGTCGTCACCGGCAGCCCTGATAACCTGGTGCTGGACGGCGAGTCCTTCAAAGTACGCGTACCGGCTATGTTCAGCCGCGACCTGGCTCCTTACCTCAACAAAGAAGTGGTCATGGGTATTCGCCCTGAGCATATCAGTGATGCTCGCTACAGCCAGGATACCGACGCCAGCAACGTCATAGAAAGCAATGTTGAAGTTGTTGAGCCTATGGGTAGTGAAGTTTACATCTACCTGTCGTCCGGCAAGCATTCTTTCCAGGCCCGCGTGGACTCTCGCACCCGCGTACGCCCCGGCGACCCGCTCCAGGTGACTTTCGATATGGATCACCTGCATGTCTTCGACAAACAGACCCAGAATTCGGCCCTGAAACGCGCCAACATCGAGCGCCCTAACCGCGGCTAGCTCCTGATAATCTCTCCATCGCTGGAAATTAAAAAAGGTCATACCCAATCGAAGGGTATGACCTTTTTTGTACGGTCAGTTCGTATTACTCCAAAGCATATTTTTTAACAAGACTCACACTCCTCATAATTTTCTTTCGAGACTGGACGAGAAAAGCGCAGGCTTAAAACACGAGTTAACCCGGTTATTCGTCCTGGATTTTTCCAGATACCTGTTTTAGCGGCAGGTTTGGAAGAGAAGCGGTTTACTTCAATCACCTCTTCCGTCTCGGCTACTTCTGGTAGACTAAGCTGGTTTTCCATAGCCCTTTTAACCATCATTATCGCCATTAAATCTTGCGTTATCATAACCCGTTCTTTCCTTTCGTTTTTAATAATTTTTGAGCTGCCGTATTGCCTTTGCTAAAAGCATGTCCGGATTTTGGCAGTCTGAAATAAAGCCCTATCTGCGTTGTAGAAGATAGGACAGGCGGAATAGCTTATCAGTAGAAGCTTTATCTCAGATTTTCGCTACGGAAAGTTGAATTTCAGTAATATTATTTTGTGGATTGACCCTGTCATAGTTATGGTAAAGTTCCCGAATTGCCCCGCTTACCCGGTAGCCGTTTAATTCATTCCACTTCATTAGCACCTCATAAGCCTGGGTAAGCCCGTTGTAGTCGCCCTGGTGGATAACGCTGGCTACCATCTCCAGGCCGGGTAAGACAACTGTCTTAATACGTTCATTTGCGGGTATGGCCCCGGCGAATGGTACTCCTGCTTCTACCCCGATATCCTGTTCCCGGTACTCAATCTCTTGCCAGATTGCCAGGTTAGGGTAAACCCAACCGAAACCGTGGTGCCGCATGTAAGCTTTTAATTCACGCCAGAGTTGCGCTACATCTCCGTACGCGTCTATGGTATCGCGTATAGATAAGACGCGGAGCGGCTCGACCTTCTTGATGAGCACCTCATAGGAAGGTAGCTGGTTTTCATTCTGTATCAAATGTAGCCTCGCTTCTATCTGGGATAGCCTGGCCTGTTCTAAGGCCACCTGTTGCTCAACTTCTGCCTGCTTCAGCTTCAACATGCCTACCATCTGCTCCACCGGCAGATTGTCATCCAGCAACCGGCCTATCTGCTCCAGGTTAAAGCCCAGGTCTTTAAGAAAAAGAATGCGATTCAGGCGCGGCAACTGCGCTACCGAGTAGTAGCGGTAGCCCGTCTCGGAGTCTATCTTAACCGGCTTTAGCAAACCCATCTGGTCGTAGTGCCGCAAAGCTACGATAGTTACTTGCGCCATCCGGGAAAAATCTCCAATCCGCAGCATCTGATTCCCTCGCTCTCTGAGATCTAGCCTTACTCCTGGCTCATAAATAGCTCTCGACAGTGAATATACACTCTCCTGTTACCTGAGAGTCAAGGGGTTTAAAGGTCTATATCTAAAATTCATAGAAACTTTTGCGGTTCTTTATGCAAGCCTTGCTTACTTCTAAAAATATATTAAAATTATAGGTAATAGAGAAGGTAGAGGGCCCGGCAGGTGTCAATCTCGCTTAGCCATACCTGTAAAACCTGGTCATCAAGAGTGTGAACTTTAGTGTATGGGCTCCGGCCTTTTCTATAGAAAGGTTTTCCCGGGTATGAGTGATTATGGAGATTTCGATGATCTTTCAATATTTGGTCTGCCCGGCGTGGCAGCGGCAGGCCATGAGCAATCCCCGATCAATATAAAGCGGGCAAACCAGGATGAAGCTTTAGAAGATTTACGGCTGGCTTATAAAGATAGTTTTTACCGGGCACTTAACGATGGCTATACCGTTCGAGTGGAATATGACCAGGGCAGTTTTATTATTTTCCAGGGCCAGCGCTATGAATTGCAACAGTTTCACTTTCATTCCCCGGCAGAACACCGCATAAACGGGCAAATCTTTCCCATGTGCATCCACCTGGTACACGCTAACCATGCCGGAGAGCTACTGGTTGTAGGGATCAAGTTTGCGGAAGGTGCTGAAAATCCTTTCCTGGCTAAATTCTGGGACCGGTTACCGGTAGGCACCTGGCATGTGCAGGGAAATTTCAAGTTGAATGCCGGAGAGCTTTTCCCTGCCAACCTGCATTACTTTACCTACAAGGGTTCTCTGACTACGCCCCCTTATACTGAAGGCGTTACCTGGGTAATTCTTAAACAGGCGCTGGAAGTCTCTCGCTCACAGGTGCAGAAATTCAAAGCGATAGTAGGCCAGAACGCCCGCTCCATTCAACCCCTTAATGACAGGCTGGTCAGGGAACATTAGCCCGAAACTATAAATTTTCTTGCCGGTCTAACCAACGCTTGAGGCGAGGTTCGGCGCGTTCCAGCCAGCCAGGAATGCGCGCTGGATAAGTGGGATTGGTGGAATTCAGTACGGAGCTGAAAAGCCTCAATTCCCGCGCTATCATCATAATTTCCAACTGGCCGGGATATTCTTCCGGCCAGTTACGTATTTCAGTATAACCCTGCTCAAAGGCAGAACGCAGGCTGGTATAGGTGGAATAGTTTTGCAGATAATACATGGTTACACCAACATCCTGGACCGGAAACCCTTTCAAACTATCGTCAAAGTCCAGCATATTCAGATTTTTCCCATAGAGTTTGATATTCCCCGGATGCATATCACCATGCAGCAAGCGGAGCTCATGGGCTTGACTGCTGTACATCTTTTGTAGGGCCTGCTCAACTGTATGAGTAGCCTTTTGATAGAGCGCCAACCGGTCGGGTGGGAACCATTCGTCGGGTTGAGCGGTGAGCAACGCTGCGGGCCGGGCATAGGGCCAGGCCTGATCGAGAGTCTCGTTGGCTGTCGGGTGAGGAGGTCTCCATCCCAGGCTGTGTTCGTGCAGTGTTGCCATTGCTCGACCCATTTTGCGTACGGTCAGGGGTTGCAAACCTTGCGTGCAATGACGACCGGGCAGCCACTCAAACAGCACAGCGTAGCGAGGTTTTTCCCATTCCGGCAAACTCAGGGTAACCAGATAATCGCCGGTACGAGCAGGCAATGGACGGGGCACTGTTAAGGACGTATCCTGCAAAAGAGCCTGTAACCAGGCTATTTCGTTCTCAATCTCCTCCCGGTTTCGCCGCCCGGGCCGGTTGAGCCTGAGAATATAAGATACACCACCAGGCATCTCTATCCTGTAAACCGTATTGAAGGCGTCCGTCAGACGTTGTACCCGGCTGGGCACCAATCCATATTGTTCCAGTGCCAACCGGACGAGGTAAGAGGCTTCGCGGCGCTCCTTGCGTTTGTAGTGTTCGGGCATAGTTTTTCAGGCATAGAAAAAGGGCGAACCGTAGTTCGCCCTCACTTTTTTATCCGCGTAATTGCAAAATGATCAGTGCGATCAGGCCGGCGTAGATGCAGTAGAAGCCGAAAGGACTCATGCGCTTGGTTTCGAAGTAGCGCATCAGGAACCGCACACTCAGGTATGCGGTAATACCGGCCAAAATTGCGGCCAATACCGTCATGCCGAGAATATCGCGGGCCTCTGGCTTCAGGAGATCAGGTACTTTCAGGAGTGCGGCCAGCCCGATGACGGGAGTAGCCAGCATGAAGGAGAAGCGGGCCGCTTCCTCGTGGCTCAGACCGGCCAGCAAGCCGCCGACCATGCTGACGCCGCTGCGCGAAATACCGGGGAAGAGCGCCAGGATTTGCGAGGCTCCTACACCTGCGCCCTGGCCGTAGGAAAGGTCTTCCACATTTTTAAGCTGACCTTCCACTGCGAGCTCTCTGTCAGCGTCCGGCCCGGCATAATGGTGAGGTACCTCCGCAGCACCTGTTTTGGCGGCCAGGCGATTGGCCCGGCGCCGCAGATATTCTCCGTAGAGCATTACCCCACCGTTAATCACCAGTATCAGGGCAACCACCCAGTAAAGTTTGGGGTCTTCAAAGAATTTGCGGAGTTGCTTTTCGAAAATCAAACCAAAAATCCCTACCGGGATAGTGCCTGCCACCAGTAGCCAGGCGAACTTGCTGGTATTGTCATAAACCAGGGTACGCCGCTGGAAGCTCCCGACATAAGCCAGGATAATGGCTTTCCAATCTTGCCAGAAGTAAATGAGGAGCGCGATAGCTGTAGCCAGGTGCAAGGCTACCACGAAAGCGAGGAAGTTACTGGCTTCCTGGTCAATGCTCCAGTTCAGGATAGCCGGGATGAGTATGGTATGTGCCAGACTGCTGACCGGGAAAAGTTCAGAAACTCCTTGTAAGGCTCCCAGAAGAAGAGCCTGCCATAATTGCATTTTTCTACTCCAACCTTTGTAGCTATAACGTAAGGTTCATCACTAAACAGAGGTAAAGTGCCTCTTTACAGGCACACTGCTATGATAGGCCATAACTATAATTTCGGCAAATTGTTGGAAAAGGATTCCATACAAATAGGCCGTCCTATCTTGAGAAAAACCGGGCCGGCTTCATTATACTCTATTTAGAGCATGGTTAAGAAACTAAAACCCTCTCAGCTTGAGAGGGTTTTAAAATAACTGATTTGGATGGCTGGTAACAGATTTTCATCTCTTTTGTATTCGTTACCAGGGTAGCGGTAAGTGAGCGGAGTTTTTGCAACTACCTGTTTACTTCAGGGCTTTCTGCGAGAAGCGATAAACCAGAAATCCTGCGCCGCTATGCGCCAGGCTGGCAAAAACGTTAATCAGCTTATTACCGGTCGAGGCTCCCTTGAGCGCAAATAGCGAATAAAACAGGTAAAACAGCCCGTAGAGCATAGTAGCGTAACTCTGGACCAGGGCGGCTTCCCCTGCGCCCTTGCGGTTCTTCCGCATTCCTTGAATGATGCCGAGAATTCCGGTTACACTGATCACCGAGTCGAAAGCAATGTATCCGGGGGCCCAACTTTGCAAAGTTTTGGGATCGGCGCCCGATTTTTTGCCCATCTCTTCCGCGAATTTGCTATCGGTGCTCAGGACTAATTGCCGTCCTAGTTCTGCCATCTTGCCAACCGTCAAAAGACCAATCAAACCTTCAAACAGGCGTCGTGTCTGCATAATCTGCTCTTTCTACTCCTTTATTTATAAAGAGTTTAAGTTTTGTTCGTTGTCGTTTCTACTTATGGCCCGTACCTCAAGGCCGCCAGTACTATAACCCGCGATTTTTCGCCGTTAAAGACTCAGCACATTCTGAACCGTGAACTTCAGAAACATTAGAAAAGGCGCGGCAGGCCGAAACCTACTTGCCGCGCAGAGCATCCGATGTCTCGCTGGCTTCTACAGGCGTTTGTTTTTCTTCCGAAGAAGAAAGCTCTTCTTCCTCATCATTAGCGCCATCCAGGGAGAGGGTTTCTGCCGGGTCGAGTTTAAGCCAGATAGTGAAAGTGCTACCTTTATCCGGTTCACTTTCCAGGCTAATGCGCCCGCCATGCGCTTCTACAATATGCTTGACAATAGCCAGTCCCAGCCCGGTACCTCCGCCCGCCCGGCTACGCGCTTTGTCAATCCGGTAAAAACGGTCAAATACCAGTGGTTGGTCTTTTGGCTCGATGCCCGGGCCGGTATCGGAAACCACCACGCGAGCCCATTGTTTGCCTCGAATCAGGGATACTGAAACCACACCCTCTTCCGGGGTGTACTTGATGGCATTATCCACCAGGTTTAACACCGCTCTTTTGAGGCGGTCGCGATCCCCTTCAATTTGCGCGGGGTCGAAGTGCCCCAGCTTTAACTGCTGGTGCTTCTGGTCAGCCAGCACTCGCGTTTCTTTGAATACTTCCAGTACAACATCATCCAGTTGCAAAGGAGCCATTTCCACCGTCTGGCGTGCATCCGCCTGGGCCAGCAGCAAGAGATCTTGCACCAGACGTTGCATCCGGGCGCTTTCCCGGTCTATAGCCTGAAGCGATTCGATTTGATTCTGGGGGTCGGGATTGCGTTTTAAGAGGTCCACATTTCCCCGAATGACTGTCAGGGGAGTGCGCAATTCATGGGACGAGTCGGCCACAAACTGCTTTTGCGCTTTAAAGTTTTTCTCCAACCGGTCTAGCATGGCATTAAAAGCGCGGCCTAACCTGCTGACTTCATCATTGCTGTTGGGATCGGTGATAATTCGTTCTGAAAGGTTATTATTTACACCAATACGGTAGGCTGTTTCGGTAATTTCCTTGATCGGGCCAAAAGTGCGCCGGGTAAACCACCAGCCAAACAGCCCAAGCAGAAAAACAGCCAGCACTGCCGAAATAAAGAATGGTAGAAAAAGTCCCCTGACTACCGCCTCGACTTCTTGCAGACTGCGCACCACCTGCACATAACCCCGGTTTTCAATCCGGTCCAGCGGCAAAGTATAAACTCTGGCCCGTTCCCCATTGGCGAGCCTGACATTGCTGTAACCCTTGCCATATGTTAAGACTTCCTTTAACTCTGACTGGGTAGACGGATCAGACATCAATTTGAGATCCGGCACGCTGCGCAAAACGTTTCCGTTAGGATCTACCAGTTGTAAATAGGTTAAAGCGGAAGCCAGGTCGTCCGGTTCAACCGTTTGCGAGCCTGCCCCCAGGTTAGCACTGCCGGGGGTTGCTTTAGGAGCGATTTCAACCCCTCCAAAGGTTCGGACAAAGTTATCTAAATCCTGGTGGCTGATACCGCGACTGCTGAAGAAAGTCTGGGCCTGTGTGGCCCTCTGGTAAAGGTCACTATCAACTTCGCTTTCAAGGTTATTGACCACAGAGCGATAAACCACCAGGATAAAGACGATCAGGGCAAAACAAACTACCCCTGAATAAACCAGAGTTAAGCGCGTTCGAATTGAAATCCGGCTGAGAGGGTTAAACATGCTTACTGGTTGGCCTCATCATGATGAGAAGGTTCCGGTTCCCTCAAGACATAGCCAACGCCGCGTACAGTATGAATCAATTTGGTGCGGTTACCTGCTTCGAGTTTACTGCGCAGATAGCGTACATATACCTCGATAATATTCGACTCACCACCGAAATCATAACCCCAGACTTTATCGTAAATAAATTCCCGGTTTAGTACCTGGCGCGGGTGTTGTAAGAAGAGCATGAGCAGTTCAAATTCTTTGCTGGTAAGCTCAATAAGCTGCCCGCTGCGCCGCACTTCATGGGTGGCCGTATTCAGGGTCAGGTCGGAAAACTGCAATAACTGCGCTTCGCCCGGCATCTTGCGCCGCAGATGGGCCCGTACGCGTGCCAGTAGCTCATCGTTAGCGAAAGGTTTTACAATATAATCATCCGCCCCGGCATCCAGGCCCGCTACTTTATCACTGACGGCATCCTTGGCGGTAAGCATTACTACCGGTGTATCTCTTAACTTGTGCATTTCGCGGGCAACTTCCAGACCATCCTTGCCCGGCATCATGATATCGAGCAGAACCAGGTCAGGTGCGCTCTCTCGAAAGCGCGCTAAAGCTTTGTCGCCGTTTTCGGCTGTTTCTACTTCATAACCTTCAAATTTGAGTAAACGACTGAGCATATCCAGGATTGCAACATCATCATCAACTGCTAATATCCGCATATCACCACCCTATTCATTTCCTGCGGCGACCCGGCCAGAGCTTAAAATAACGAGGAGAGAACTAGGATCGCGCATAACTTATACAAAACGCGCAATAAAAACTAACAAAGGTTAAAAATACCCTCCTTACATAATACGCTTTATAAGCAAGGGTAGTTTCGGGTTAAGGACTAATTAAGCCTAAAATGAGTAAATTCTTAACTCACATTAAAGTTTGCTGTGTAAAAAATACAATTTGCGGTTTGTTTTGACAGCTAACTTAAAATGAATATACTAATTGCATATTACGCATCTAGCAATTTAGGGTTGATAATAATCCTCATCCTGATAGAAAAGACGCGCTACGAGTTTACAGTGTTGTAATAGTTGAATAATTTGCTTCAGCATCGAAAGCAAGGAGGCACCTTCATGAATGGTTTGATGATGGATTACCAGCTTACCCTGACCTCCATCTTGCAACGCGCCGACTCTCATTTTGGTAAAAAAGAAATTGTTACCCGCCAGCCTGACCGAAGTTTCTTCAGATACACTTATGCCGATTTTGTTAGCCGGGCTAAAAAATTGTCGCTGGCTCTCCAGAAGATAGGTGTGCAATCCGGGGACCGGGTTGCGACTCTTTGCTGGAATCACTACCAGCACCTGGAAGCCTATTTCGCCATACCGATTGCCGGGGGTGTCTTACATACGCTCAATTTACGCCTTTCCCCTGACGATCTTACTTACATCGCCAACCATGCCATGGATAAAGTCGTAATTGTGGACAAAGTATTGTGGCCCCTCTTTGAAAAGTTCCGCAATAATATCCAGGCGCAGCAGGTGATAGTAATTAGCCAGGATGGCGAAGTACCGGAAGGCACCCTTGACTACGAGCAACTGTTGTCCAGCGTAGACGATAAGGATTTTGTCTACCCCGACTTCGATGAAGACCAGGCCGCCGCTATGTGCTATACCTCCGGCACGACCGGTCGTCCTAAAGGAGTACTCTATTCTCACCGCGCCCTGTACTTGCATTCAATTGGCTCGGCTCTGCCGGACGTTTTGAACTTATCGGAGCGGGATACTATTCTGCCGGTGGTTCCTATGTTCCATGCCAATTCATGGGGTTTGCCCTATACCGCTACAATGGTGGGAGCAAAACAGGTTTTCCCCGGGCCTTTCCTTGACCCTGAAAGCCTGCTGGAATGCTACGAAAAAGAAAGGGTGAATGTGACGGCGGGCGTACCCACCATCTGGCTGGGTATTTCTCAGGTGCTTGAAAAGTATCCCGACAGGTGGAACCTGCTGCCCATGCGCATGGTGGTAGGCGGTTCGGCAGCGCCTGAAGGTTTAATTCGGAACCTGGACAAATTCAACCTGCGGGTAATTCACGCCTGGGGTATGACTGAGATGACCCCGCTGGGCACAGTCGCCAATGTACCCTCGTACCTGGCGGACGCCTCCGATGATGCCAAGTATGATTACCGGGCGCGCCAGGGCACGCCTGCTCCGCTGGTGGAAATCAGAGCCAGAGGCGCGGACGGGCTTGTACCCTGGGATGGTCAGAGTATGGGCGAACTGGAAGTACGCGGACCCTGGATCGCCAAAGCCTACTTCAACAGCCCTGAATCGGTTGATAAATTTACCGAAGACGGCTGGTTCATTACCGGCGATATAGTGACTATTGATGAGCACGGTTGCGTTAAGATTCAGGACCGCAGCAAGGACCTGATCAAGTCCGGCGGCGAGTGGATCAGCTCAGTTGACCTTGAAAATGCTCTGATGGGCCACCCCGCCGTAGCTGAAGCGGCCGTTATCGCTGTGCCGCATCCCAAGTGGCAGGAGCGCCCGCTGGCTATCGTAGTTCTGAAGGATGGGAAGACCGCTACCCAGGAAGAATTGCTGGCCTATCTTGAGCCGCAGTTCGCCAAGTGGAGTTTACCGGATGCGGTAGAGTTTATTGATGCAATTCCGCGCACTGCTACCGGTAAATTCCTCAAAATGGCTCTACGCGACCGTTTCAAGGGTTACCAGTTGCCGGTCAGCAGCGAGGCCTAAACGCTCCCGGAGGGATTTGAAGCAACCCTTAGCCGGATCTGACAGGCCCGGTTAAGCGCTATTAAAACAAAGAGGAAGCCGTGCTCATGAGATTGCGGCTTCCTCTTTGTTTTAGAATTTTGTCTAAACTTATTTCTTTTCCCAGCGCGCGGTTACTGTCGGAGCGATACCGCCCCGGGCATTAAAAACGCCAATGACCTTGATCCATTTTGGTTCGAGAGTTTTCACCAGGTCCCGCAAGATGGTGTTTGTGACCGCTTCGTGGAAAGCGCCCTCGTTGCGGTAACTCCACATGTAAAGTTTCAGGCTCTTGGTTTCGACACACTTCTGGTCAGGGCTATATTCGATGGTGAAACGGGCGAAATCGGGCTGGCCGGTGATGGGGCAAAGGCAGGTAAATTCGGGTATTTCCAGCAGAATAGTGTAATCCATATCCGTAGCCGGATTAGGAAAACTGTCCAGTTGCTTGCTGGGGAAAGTGCGGCCTTCCCCTAATTTGCTGTAAGGCGCGCTTACTTCGCCCTGGGCCTGTCCAAGCGTAGTAGTAGTTAATTCAGGCTCGCTTCCGTTTGTGTATTGCTGTGGTAAAGTCTTTTCCATAATTTCTCGTTATTATCCCTTATAACTTGAGGCTTAAATAAAATAGCCGGCATATTAGCCGGTTTTATTTCTATATATTCAGCTTCTTAAGCAGACCTGGCTATTCCTGTCCCATGCTGTATAAGAACAGGGCTGGCCAACCGCGAGACCGGCTTTCCTCGCGCAAGGTTTATTATATCATGAACAACTTAGCCCTCTTAACAGCCTTAGCTAGAAGTGCACTTGCCCATGCTATTTTCTTGCAAAGAAAAAACCTTCCAGCTCGGTAGAAGGTTTCTAAAAGATACGCCTGAAGGGACTCGAACCCCTGACCTTTTGGTCCGCAACCAAACGCTCTATCCAACTGAGCTACAGGCGCATCTTCTCTTGACAAGACGGTAGTATAACACTCAGCCCCGGCTCTGTCAAGATAATCTTTGCCTCTGAGGTAATTTTTCTTCCCCATCTTAGAAACCCTGTTAAGGCTGAATTCTATAAGAGAGGGTGACAAAACCGGGTAAAAATCTTATACTGGTAGGGTTAGAATGACCTTATTATCTAATCTTCCAAAAGTGCTTACCTGAACAGGCTCCTTCAGATTTTCAATGAGCTGCTGCCAATGCTTTTCACTTTGAATCCCAGGGTGGGGAGCGCTTTAGAAAGGGTAAAATATGCAGTCTTTTTCTCGGCAGGCGACCCAGAATGTACTGGAAATAACCGGCCAGGGCGGTGTAGTGGCGATTGTAAGATTGCCTGATTTGAGCCAGGCTATTGCGCTGTCCCGCGCTCTGCTTGACGGCGGCATCACAGCCCTGGAATTTACTTTGACTAATTCAGATGCGCTTAAAGCAATGGCCGAAGTTAAGAGCACCCTGGCAGAGTTTCGGCAGGGCAAGGCTGTAATTGGGGCCGGTACGGTCCTCAATCCTGAACAGGCCAGCGCTTCGATTGAAGCTGGCGCAGAGTTTATCGTTTCCCCTTCGACCAATTTCGAGACCATCAAACTCTGCCGCGAGCGCGGGGTGGCAGTGATGCCCGGAGCGCTTACTCCTACCGAAATTGTAAAGGCCTGGGAAGCCGGAGCAGATGTGATTAAAGTTTTTCCGGCTCGCTCTTTTGGACCGGCCTACTTTAAGGATCTGCGAGAGCCCTTGCCGCACCTTAAATTAATGCCTACAGGTGGCGTAAATCTTGAAAACGTGGCTGAATATATTCGGAATGGCGCCGTCGCGGTAGGCGTTGGTGGCAATCTAGTTGATAAGAAGCTGGTTGAGGCGCAGGACTGGGAAGCCATTCGCCGCAAGGCAGCTTCCTATGTGGAGGCGGTTGCAGCAGCCCGTTTAAAGTAGAAAGGCTGGCAAGGAGCATGCAGGAACCTGGATTACAACCTGTCTATGATGTAGTAACGCTTGGCGAAACGATGCTTCGCCTGACCCCACCCAACCTAAAAAGACTGGAGCAGACTCAAAGCCTCGATATCGAGGTGGGAGGTAGCGAGTCTAATACCGCTGTAGGACTGGCCAGGCTGGGCTTGAAAGTGGCCTGGTTATCGCGCATGACCGATAACCCCCTGGGCCGGTTGATTGCACGTACTATTGCCGGACATGGCGTAGACACTTCCTATGTAACCTGGACCGATCAGGACCGGATAGGGCTCTACTTTCTTGAAGAAGGGCGCGCTCCGCGTGGCAGTAGTATCATCTATGACCGGGCTAATAGCGCTGCCAGTCGTATTCAGCCCACGGATCTACCTTCAGAACTGTTTACAGCCGGTAAGGCTCGCCTGCTTCACCTGACTGGAATCACTCCGGCCCTGGGTCCACAGGCGGCAGCTACCACCCGGCATGCCATTAAACTGGCCAAAGAAGCGGGCTGGTTATTCTCTTTCGACTTGAACTATCGCAGCCGTCTCTGGGCCACCCTGGCTGCCCGAGAAGGTTGCGAACCGCTCGCCGCCGCGGCAGACCTCTTGATTGCTCCGCTGGGCGATACGCGCTTACTTTATAACCTTTCGCCCGAATGTACTCCTGTGGAAGCGCTGGCCGAATTATCGCGGCGGTTTCCCCGCGCTACGGTAGTTCTGACGCTGGGTAAACAGGGGGCAATTGGCTGCGAACCGCAGGGTAAAATAGTCAGGCAGAGTGTTTTTCGGGCGGAAGAAGTCGGCAGAATTGGCGGTGGAGATGCCTTTGCCGCCGGGCTACTTTATGGTTATCTCTTAAACCAGCCGGATCGTCTTGCTACTGCTTTGCGCTGGGGAGCAGCCGTAGCAGCCCTTAAGTACAGTATCCCGGGCGATTTGCCGGTGATAGATAAAGCGGAAGCGATTGCGCTGGTGGAGCAAGGCGACCGCATCCGCGCCCGTCTTACAAGGTAGCGACTACAAAGGTAGTTCTCACTGAAGTTATAAATTTTGGTATAGCTTTTACCTGTACATATACAGACAGAGGCGGATTAAAAAAGAGGGGCCGGTTATTTCAAGCCGGCCCCTCTTTTTATCTTAAACTTCGTAACTAAAACTTCTTCAATTCTTGTTTGTGCTTTTTGGCTACATCAAAATTTTGCAGCACCAGGGCTACCGCCCCGTACAGGCCAATATCATCACCCAGGTCGGTCGGCACAATTTTCACCTGCTCGCGGAAGGCCGGCATAGCGCGTTCTTCTACCACTCGCTGGAGCGGCTCAAAGATCAGTTCGCCAATGCGGGAAACCCCTCCACCGATGACCACTATCTCAGGATTAAAGATGTGCAGGATATTGGTTACACCCACTCCCAGGTAAACTCCGGTCTGCTCTAACAACTCAAGCGCGGCTTCATCGCCCTGCAAAGCGGCTCGCGCTACCAGTTCGGCTGTAATCTTTTCCGGGTCACTACCGGACATTTCGGCCAGCAAAGATGGTCGCCCGGCATCCAGCATCTCAATCGCTCGACGGCGAATAGCCGTGCCGCTGGTCAGGATTTCGAGGCAGCCGATATTTCCACAATTGCAGCGCGGGCCATTCAAATCTATGGACATATGACCTAACTCCCCGGCGGCGCCGCGCGCGCCCATCAGAATCCGGCCATCTTCAATAATGCCGCCGCCTACGCCTGTGCTTACCGTAATGTAGACCAGGAAGCGATAATCTTTGCCTGCGCCAAAAGTGTATTCGCCCAGGGCTGCCAGGTTCGCATCGTTACCCAGGTAGACCGGGAGCCCGATGCGCTCTTCCATAATATCTCGCAGCGGTACATAGTTCCAACCGGGCAGGTTAGGCGGGGAATAAACAATCCCGGTTTCAGGATTTAAGGGGCCCGGCGCGCCAATCCCCATTCCAATCAGGGAGGAAAAATCGGCCAGTTCCATCACGGCTCTGACAACCGTTTCAATATTATTCAATACGTGTTCGAGGCCCAGGTCGGCTTCGGTAGGTAGTTGGGCGCGTGCCAGGAAAGTGCCACTACCATCTGAGAGAACTGCCCGCGCTTTCGTTCCGCCCAGGTCCACTCCAATTATCCGGCCAGTCTTAGGGTCTTTGCCTTGTGCTACTTCGAATTCCAATCTACTGTTGGTACGCTTTACCGACATTTCTTCCCATTACCTCTCTATGACAATTTTTAGACGGAGCACACTCATTTATGCCGGAAATAAGGTCTTTAAAGACTGGAATATAACCAGAATTTGAAACTGTTTACTTCTGACCGGCTGTATAATTAATGCTTAATTAGGATTGTAGTCGGAATTGATTATAAAGCCTGACTCGGCTATTAGTCAATTCATTTTAATTATTTACATGAGGATTAACCCCACCAGAAGGATACGGCGATAATACCGTATAAACCCATCAAAATAAGGCCTTCCAGCCAGTTCGACTCCCCATCATAAATTACCAGGTTACTGATGATTGCAGCCAGTCCTAAAGCTGCTAACAACAATCCAGGTAGCACCAGGGTTAGATGAGACCCTCCTACGAACAGGCTCAACAAAACCAGCGCCGGGATAAGCGCCAGCGCTATCTGCAAAGAACTATTCAGAATAACGCTAACCGCGTAGTCCGGTTTGTTCTTGATGGCAAGTTGCACACCTACTACATTTTCGACTGCGTTTCCAGCCAGCGCTACTATCACTAATCCGGTAAAGGACTGCGAGATTCCGAGGGTCTGAGTGGCAGGTGTCAGGGCCGTGACAAACCAGTCGGAAACGAAAGCTGCTCCTACTGCCGATACTACCAGAAAGCTAATTGTTAACCATAAGGGCCAGCCTTCACTGGTTTCCTCTTCCTGTCCGGATTCGTCCAGGCCGCCACTGAGGGAAAAGGGGATGCTGGCGATAAAGACCACCAGGAGAATTACAGCGCAGGCGATACTGAGGCCTTCCTCGTGGCCCGCTGCCGGAGTATGCAGGCCTGCCACAAGGGTTGGTATAGCCAGCGCCGCGACGGCTAAAAGGGTCAGGGTAGCAATCATACGAGGGGCATCTTTGCCAAAGCGTTGTGAGCCGTTTTTCACACCGCCCAGAAAGAAAGCCAGCCCCAGGACAAAGAGACTGTTTCCCAGGATGGAGCCAACCAGCGAAGCCTGGACCACTTCCACTAAACCCGCTCTCAGGGCAAATATTCCTACAAAGAGTTCAGGTAAATTTCCCAGCGCTGACTGTACCACCCCGGTTGCCCCGGAACCGAGTACCGAGCCTAACTGGTCGGTGGCCTGCCCGACCAGGGCCGCCAGCAGCGCAAGTGCAATCCCGGAGATAACAAAAGTGAGAATAGAATTAGCGCCACTAAAAGTAAGAACTCCACTAATTGCAGTGGCTAAAAGGCCGCCTCCTACCATTATCCAGTCTTTACGGGATAAGGGTAGTCCTTTATTTTCTTTTATCATATGAGTAATCTACACCAGGTCCAATTAAACCAACTACAAGCAGCTCTAATTATAACATTAAAGAATAATTAGGCCTAATACCTGTTAAAAGAAACCTTCTCTCCCTCCCCGGAAGAACTTGCACAAAGATTTAACATATTATTAACAGGATACAAAGCGGAATATATTATGATAGCTGTGGAATATATTCATTTTATATCTCAGGCAATAAAGGTTATACTCGCGGTTTTTGCCTTCTGGCAGGATTTAAACATCAAGTTATAGCCTCCGTTGCAGCCAGGTTTTAACATCAATAAAGGTAAGGCTAACATGCACGGGATTATTTTCGCAGAACTTAAGAATTTTATTGATCAGAAATGGGATAAAGGTTTATGGCAGCAAGTATTAAATGATGCCGGACTGGGCGCCAGGCTTTACCTGGCTATCGCTGATTATCCTGATGAAGAAATTTATGCCATAGTTAACGCGGGTTGTCGTAGAACTGGAATGGAACCTACCGCCTTTCTCGAAGCTTTTGGAGAAAATATTGTTCCGCCTTTGCTGCGAACCTACGCCGGGCTAATCAAGCCCGAATGGAAGACTCTCGATTTTTTAGAGTATACCGAGAACAATTTTCATCGCTTTGTTACTAAAAAGCACGGCGCCCATCCTCCTAAACTGGTTGCTACCAGGCCCGGCAAAGATGAAGTTGTAATTAATTACAGTTCACACCGCCGGATGTGCGCCTTTGCCAGCGGCATTGCAAAAGCAGTTGCCAGGCATTACCAGGAGACAGTAACGGTAAGCCACCTTTCCTGTATGCATCGAGGTGATGCCGTTTGTCTGATCTCTGTAAAGCTTGTCTAGAATTTGAAGCTAAAAAAGGCCTGGTTGTAGGGAACCAGGCTTTGCTATGAGTGTAAGGGTTATCTGTACAACTTTTGATAAACCCATGTCTAATTATACACTATAAAAACTGACGTTTGTATAAGGTTTTTATAGAATTTTTTAAATACATGCAATATCTTAAAATAAGATATTTAAGGTTAAAATTAGCTTTGAGCGGCAGCCAGGAAAAGAGCATTTGCGCCAAATTCCTGGGCCGCTCGAATAACTTCCCGGCTTGGCGGCTCGACTCTTTCCTGACCGCGACCTTCCCAGAGACAGCCATAATCTCCCGTAGCAATAATCATACGATTTGCCTCTACTACTACCCCTGATGGATCAACTGCTACCGGAGGCGCGGCAAACAGGTATTGAGAGCCCAGTAAAGGATGCCCGGTTCGGGGTTGCATGGGCTGGCGATTAAGCCGCTGGGCCAGCTCAATGCAGGAACGGCTAAAATCATCAGGCGTACCACTGGGAATACCATTCCGGCAGGGTTCGCACCACAGTACTCCGCCCCGATCAAGGAAACGGCGCAGAGCCTGTTCTTCTTCAGGGGTATAGCGGAATGAACTGCGCCCGGTCAGGTAAAGCATCCGGCAGTTGCGCAGGACACTTTCGTCCAGCGGATTGACACCTTCGATCAGATTGGCATCCAGATTGGTCAGGTTGCTGGTATCGCGCAGCAAGCGCCTCAAACCTTCGCTATGGCGCTTCCATTCGATACTGGTGCTTGCTCCGTGGCGTAAAACCCCCAGAGTCAGGCTAAGCCTGCGTGAATTGGCGCCCCGTTCGGCTACCGTAATGCGGCCTGTCAGATCGAGTTCATTATTGCCGGGCTGCTGAGCGTTGGCAGCGTTACGAATCTGGCGGGCCGAAGGCTCCAGGCTGATGCGCGCGATTTCAACTCCGCTGGTGGGAGTTTCAAGGCTGGTGCGGATGATACATTCTTCCAGAAGGCGGGTAGGCTTCGGTTCTCCCCCTTCGGTTACATTCTGCATCGAAGTTGGTTTTTCGGTGTATTCCAGGACGATGAAGACGGTTGTCCGGTTAGGCTGTGAGGGCGTCGGAATTGTGATGGTTTCCTGCTCCGCCAGCAGCAACATGCGTCCTTCCGGGTCGATTGCCAGGCCCGGGCGGATAATCACGCGCATATCCGGGGGCTGCATGGCCTGCACCTCAAGTCCCTGCACGATACCGACCCCATGCAAGGCCAGTAAATGGAAGCGCATCTGATTGCGGTGATAATCATGCGCATCGGCCCATGTATTTTCGTCTACCAGGAGGCCGCGAAAGGGATTGACCCTCATAAAACGAAAAGTGGAATTTGATTCTGCCTGGCTGGTCATTGTGCTATTCTCCTGCTTCCCTTTCAGTGGCAATGTTTTCCGGGTCTGACTGGTTCCCGTTCTCTTCTAACTGGCTGACAACTTCGTCCGGCTGTCCGGCATATTCATAGCCGTTTGTGGAACTTTCATCCTTCAACAGGCTTTCTTCTGCCGGGCTATGCCCATTAGTAACTTCCGGCGCTGCAAAAGGCGTGGTATCGGACTGTGGTGCTGAATTTCTATCCGGCTCGCTCCCGGTTAATATTTTCAAGCGATACGTAGTATGGGCCGGTTTTTCGGCTTCGATAATGCGCCTGATGTTAGCTTCCTTAAAGGATAATTCAGCTTCGCTTAAACCATCCAGGCGCACGATGACGGTAAAGCTATGGCGTTCTCGCCCGGCGATAGTGGTGTTAACCCCTAAGAAGGTCTCAGGGCCTAGCGTCATGCCGTCCGAATATTCTGAAATTTCCGGCTCAGTCCCGGTGTAGAGTTTCAGGTATTCGATCAGGCCGCGTCTGGTTCCGCGCCGGCTATAGAGGTCAGCGGCGGAATGAATCAAATTGCGGCGCTGCTCCATTGACCAGTTTTCGTCCAGTACCAGGTTAACCCAGTTAGCCAGCCAGGGAATCAAATCGGGCGGGGCCGTCAGCGGGTTGAAGTAGTAGTGGAAGTTACTGACCATCTGCATCAGGGGCTTGAGCGTATCCTCGAAGATGAACAGGAACCGCTCCAGAAAATCATCACCGGCATACATAGCCGGTAAATAGTTAAGCAGCCAGCTTTGCCGGTTATTTTGAAGAGCCTGTTGAGATTCTTCCGGTGGTAACAGTTCGGCCAGTTGCGCTTCCCAGAGTGTAGTCATTTTTCCTCTTAATCTTCCAAAGTTACAACAGGACTATCTGATGGCGGTACGAGCAGAGCAGCCCGCGCGGCCCAGGATTAATGATCTGGGTAGGCGCACCCGCCTGGCCCCGCGAAATATCTACTACCGGGAAGAGTTCGATACTTTCGACGAACTCGACGCCTTCGATAGTCTGTAAAATCGGGTAAATTTCGGAAATGTAGAGCGCTCGCCCAAAAGGCCAGCCTTCGCCCGCCTGTTCAAAACGCATGGTATGATCCGGGCCACCCTCTACCGGCCTGATCATCCGGTAAAGGCGCCGTTCCGCCTCGCGTTTAATTCTTTCGTTAATAAAGGAATTAGCGGTCTTGATACGGGCCTGGATAGTAACCCACTGGTAGTTCGGGGTGGTTAACTCTACTCGGGTAGTTAGTAACCGCCGCTCATCCAGGTAGCTGCCGATATCGGCGCGCATTCCGGCAGGCAGGCTGAGATGTTCCGGCCTTAACTCGCGTAGTTCGCTATCGACTTCCGGCACTACCATGAGCACTACTGTGCCTGGTTCTATTCTCTCAGGGCCGTTGTCTTTATCGAGCGCCCCCGGCGTCACGCAACGCACTCTCGCGACTCCGCTGGTGGCCTCACGCGTCAGTACTTCAAAATCTTCGGCGGTAACTGCCCGGTTTCGCGCTCGCAAAGTACGTGGACCGCGCGCCAGGGCGTGTTCGAGCGATTCGGCGTTGGTGCCACCTGAGGCCGGGCGGCGATTGACGACTTTAGCCACATAGGGCAGGGAAGTCTTCATAACAGTGATGGTCTGGCTACCTACGTTGCCTTCCGCGCCCCCTCCGGTGCGATAGGCCGTCATAACAATCCGGCTTCCGAAGGGAGGAACGGCGCCGCGCTGCTCCTCTTCGCCGCGCGGATTGCGCAAAGCCGGGCCGAAGCTGATTTCGCCGGTGACATAATCACAGACAAAGTGGCGGTCCTGCGAGCCGGATTCGGCGAAATCGGGCACCTGCTTCCACAGTTCAGGAGCACGCCCATCGAGGGGATCAATCATGATCAGCTCTTTTTCAGCCGGGTTGAGTGCCAGCATGGGCGTATTTTTTAGTTTGAAACGCTGGCCCGGTTCACCGTTTGAACGGCCCAACTCTTCCATCCTGATTACCTGGCTGTGCGAGGCGATAACCGTACCGCCAATGGTGTAAGCGCTGAAACGCCGCACCACCGGGGACTGGTTATAACCGGCCTGATTACTGCCCGGTTCTTTATAACGGCAGCGAATCCACCAGGCCAGCAACTTATCGCCGGTTGTCTCAATTTCACGCTGCCCGGCCGAGAGCGGCACGTAGCACTCGACTTCGCCATAAGGTACGGTTAGGCCTCCGGTGGTGTCGTGTACGATTTCGAGGGCCAGCCAGGTCTCCTGCTGTTCGTCCCAGTACTCCCAGGTTAGCGGAGCCTCGTTCGGGTTGATACCTACGCCTAACTTTTCACAGTCAAGCCCTATTACCAGGGTATTGCTGGAAATATCCCGCGTGAAGCCCAGGTAAAAGGCGTTACCGGGTTGGGGTTCAGCCTGGAATACCTCAGTATCCCGCTGGATTTTATCCAGGGCCAGGAAGCTCTTATCGTTAAAGACGACCGATTTATCGGTGGTAAGCAGGTATTTAAGCTCAGGAGGGACGATAGTCAGTTCTTGCTCGGTCGTGAAAACACGGGCCTGTTGACCTTCGGTACGCACGGTAGCGACTTCCGTTCCCCTGGGAATAAGCAGGGGATTGGGCTGAGCGGCGGAAAGCCGGAAAGTTACTTCGGCCCGGGCGGCGTTAGGCGGGGCCAGTTTTACCCCTATCATGTCCAGGAATGCCCGGTAATTTTTCTCCGGCACCCGGTTGACCTGGTAGAGTAACTGGTCCACCATATAGGCGAAAAGCTCTATTAGAGTCACGCCCGGGTCGCTCACATTATGATTGGTCCATTCCGGGCAGTAACGAGGAATTCTTAATTTAGCCTCATCTACCAGATCCTGAAAAGTACGCTCATCCAGTTTTATTTGCGGCAAAGCCATAATGCCTAAATCCTCTTTCTCACCCTGATCTTTATCCCGGTTTCTCGATAATCCCTAGTCCTGTCCACGCGGAATGACATAGAAGGGATATACCAGGTTACGGTTACTGTTTGTTTTGCGAATAGTGTAATTGATATCAACCAGCAGGCATTCGGGGTTTTTGGGGTCTACCCTGGAATTTACCTCGGCTACTTCAATACGCGGTTCCCAGCGGCCCAGCGCCTGGGTAACATAGTAGGAAACAAGGCCAAATAATTGCGGTCCGGGCGAGGCAAACACCAGGTCATGAATACCGCAGCCAAATTCGGTGCGCATCACTCTCTCACCCGGAGCCGTACTTAGAATGATATAGATCGATTTGGCAATATCCTGTTCTTCGCGGGAGAGCGCTATATTTCCCTCACCGTTGATACCGATACCGCTCCCCGGGCGGTAAGCCCACCCTGAGCCGATGAAACTTTTATCCTGATAAGCGTTTTTGTCCATGTTTTAACCTGTGCTGTAACTGAGCTTCGACCTGTACGGGTAAAGCCTTTCGAGTTACTAATTCAATTTAATCAGGCCGCCTTTGATTTCCGTGAGACCGCCACCGTCAATCTTGGCTGTTGCGTCACCTTTAATGTCCACCATAGCTCCCTGTAATTTAGCCCCGGCCGTACCTTTAATTTCGGCATTATTGGTGGCTTCTATTTTGGCATCTGCGGAAGCTGTGACCTTTACATTAATTGCGTTTATTTTTGTGTCCTGAGAGCTTTTAATCTCGATGTTTTGAGCATCCAGCGTTATCTTGCCCTTGCTGGCTTTGAGGTCCATATCAGCGTCGGACTCGATAGTGATTTTGTTGGCCTGAGAGTCAATTGTAATTTTATTGTTGCCGGTTTTATCTACTATGGTAATTTTAGGAGCGTCGTCAGAGTCATCGAAGGTCACAATATGCCCTGAACGGGTTTTGAAGAGGCGCTCCTTCACCTTTCCGTCACCTGCAACAATGTCGGTAGACTGTTTTGGGGGCGCGTCTACGCCATTCCAGAGACCACCCAGCACGTAAGGCCGGTCGATGTCGCCATTTTCAAAAGCCACCAGAACCTCATCGTTAATTTCCGGCAGGAATAACTGGCCATAGCCGTTACCGGTCATGGGAGTAACAATCCTGGCCCAGGTGCTTTCAATATCTTTACCCTCGTTTTGCGGCAGCCAGGGGAATTTTACCTTTACTCGATTCTGCTTGCCTTCATCGTCTTTATTGTTAGTAACAACCCCAATGACCGTGCCGTAGAAACGCTGGTTGCCTCGCTGGGCAGCCATACTGCTGACTTCCAGGACAGAGTTGGTCTGGCGACCATTGGCTTCAAAAGAAGTATAGTAGCCGTCATAATTGTAACGATGGGTGCAGGCGGTGATATAGTATTTGCCGCTGTAGCGCGTTCCCACCTCTTTTACCTGTAACCACTGGCCCGCTTTAATATCGGAATTGCCCAGGCATTCCCCTTCTACCTGGATAAAGCGGCCTTCCAGCTCATCAAAGATCGCCTGCGCGATATCTTCAGCCTCCGCCTGTGAGGTAACAGGCCGGTAAACCGCCGCTACTTTAGCTGCTCCAAAGGTAGATGAGGTGGTTTTACCGCTTTTACCCAGCCCAATTACAGGATAATTTTCGGAACTGGTAACCTGTCCAACAATCGCTTCTTTAGTTTTAGGGTTCCAGCCTCGCACCATAACAGTGTCAACCTGGTCGCCGGTACTCATGCGCGCTACAAACTGAGTCAGGTCTTTACCCCAGCTAACAGTGGGGAAAGTAGCGGCGGAAGGTTTATCCCGGAAACAGAGTTTACTTTCGTCACAGTAAATTTCTTTACCTATTCGGTCAGCCCGGCGCTGCAAAAACTCGTAATTGGTTTCGTTATTTTGAAGAATATAGTCATAGACTTCAGTTGTACTATCGGCTTGAGCGGTCAAACTGGCTTCGCCGGCCAATGAGCTAACAAGATCACTGTCGGTTACCTGGCTGAAAGAGCGAGTTTTGCGGCCTCGATGCAAGCGATGCAGTTTATCAAATCCTCGAATAGTGATAGTCGGTATTCCACGCGGGGCGCTGTCCAGTTCTATCCCGGTGATTTCTCCCTTAAAGACCTGGGCTGGATTATTATCCTGTCCCATTGAAATGACTACCTCTTTGCCGACATCGAAATTGGTCGAGTCAAACCACTTAAGCTCCGAGCTATAGAGCCGGATGGTAAACATGGCTGGAACATAAAGGCTCTGGCAGACTTCTACTTCCAGCAGATCATTCATTACGTCGCTGCTAAGTGCTGTACCATCAATTTTGATAGTGCAATACGCAATCGTTAACTCATTACTGAGTGTTCTATCCGTGGTCAAACCGCTTCTCCGTCAAACTAGATTTAAGGCAGTGGTGGAATAATCAATTGCTGACCCGGCACAAGCTGGCGCGGGTTATCAATATCATTATGTTCGGCGATATAGCGCCAGAGCATGGGCTTTTTGTAATACTGAGCCGCAATCAAATCGAGCCGGTCCCCTTCGCGCACGGTATATACCTTACCGGGAGTGGCACCGCTGGTCGGGTTTTGCTTGCCGAATGAGGTATCGTCTTTAACCTGGGTAAGTTGAATTCGTATATTGGAACGAATTGGAATGCCATCTTCGTTAAAGAGAATAAATTCCTCGGAAAGGCTGGTTATCACCGCTTCAAAGGTCCAGGAACGACCCCAGATAAAGACAATATGGGGAGGCTGACCCTTATTACTGGTATCATTGCTATCCGTTTCAACCCTGGTAGCATCCCACAGCTTCTTGGTGTCAGTGCGTACATCTTTGGCGGTAGTTTCAAAGGAAGTATCAAAGAGCAGGTTGAGATCCATTTTACTGGGACCACCACCGGTAAATTCACTGGGCGGCACGTTCTGGCCCTTGATGGACTGCTGCTGCCAGCCAATCGTGCGCGTAATGGTGTATTTTTCAGGGTTAAAATGGCAGGTAAGGGTTTCGTCACCGGTCTTTTTCTTGATGACGATAGTAGCCTTTTTGCTGCTCGGTATATTGCTAAAGGAGTTGTCCTGTGTCATCTGGCTCTCCCAACCTTAAATTACGCTCTTTTAATCTTTAGAAGAAACTGCCCCCACGGTAACCGCCGCGTTCGCGCTCAATCAGTAGTTGCTGCTTGAGCAGCTTGTAAACTTCCCTTGCAATGGCCTGGATATCCGGTTGCTGGTTCGGATTGCCCTCGTCCTGCACGAAAGGCTGTGGTGGCGCAGGCAGATCTCCGCCGCTGGGACTATCAATTACGCGCTGAACAGTGGTACCAAAACTGGCCGGTTCTGACCGGGTAGGCGGTGCCGGCTGCAAATGCACCGAGTTTAAAGGTTCGTGACTGCGTTCAACTACGCCGCCCGTTTGTCTCTGAAGGCTCTCATCTGATAAGCGGGCAATCCCGGTTTCGATAGCCGGTTTAAGCTGATTTTCTGGCTGGGTATTTTCCAGGTGGCGCATTAACAGCCTCTCGTTGTGAATTGCTTCATGTTCCAATGCTTGACCCTCACTAGAAGTCTCAGGAATACGCCCTCCGCCCAGGGAAGGCAGACTGGCCTGCTGTATGACGTGGGTTAGTTCGTGACCGATTAAAGCCTGTCCCTCAGTCTGGTGAGGCTGGTAGCGTCCTGGCGCGAAAAAGATATTTGAGCCTACCGTAAAGGCTTCCGCTCCCATTTTTGAGGCGTATTCTGCAGAACGCTCATCGGTATGTACTCGAACGTTTTCAAAATTACGGGCAAAAACATTGCCCATTTTGCTCTTTACACTGCTCTCCAGCGGATTGCCTACAGCGGTTCTCAAGATCATATCGAGCGCAAAGGTCAGGGACGGGCGGTTGGTTTCAGGAGCGTGGGCTGACTCTGCATGGTTTGCTTTTCGCTGAACCGGCAACTCCAGCATAGGCTGCACCGCTCCAATTACCCCGATAGACGGTTCAAGGGGCGCCGCAAAGCGGTTTTCGATCTCAAAATCGCTGGCATTGTTGCTGGTCGGACTGTTAGTGCTAGTGCCTGCTATTGTGCTGGAACTGTTCGTCCCGGTTGTTTTGCTGGCAGACGTTTGCGGCACTGTGGCAGGTCGAGTAGCCAGGCGTTGTACCGTTCTGGGAAGATTATTTGTCCAGCTATCGGCGGGTTTTGTATCACCTGCTACCACATCGGCGGCCATGCCTTCCAGTTCCGCCACCCGGTTATTCTCAAGATTTCGCACGCTGTTTGGTTCTGCCGGGCTAAAAGCAGCTTCTTCTCCTGCCAGCGTTTCTTCCGCCTGTTGGGTTCTCAGAAGAGTCTTTTCAGTTCGATCCGCCTGCGCCTGTACCGGGTTAATTTTGCCGGGCAAGCGGTCCACCAGTTCCGGTTTATGCGCCGGCGCTGGAATTACTTCTTGCCCTACCACTGAGCGGGATTCCGGTTTGCTGCGGTGAGTAATGGTCGGAATATTATGCTGGAAAGAGGGCAACTCGGTAGCCCAGTCCAGGGCTGTGAAACGCGCGGCGGAAAATTCTGCCGGGCTGAGCGAGGCTGCCTGGTTGTAAGCGGCGCTGGCTGTTCTCTCGAAAGAAGTTGCTTCCGTCAGGTTCCCAGATTGGGTGGTCTGGGCCGGGTTATCCTGGCTGCGCAGGAGCGTGCGCGGCAGTACCGGGTAGGTCTCTTCCAGGGGTTCCATTACGCTTCTGGCGACTGTAGGGGGTAGGGGCAGGCCCGGTACAAAAGTTTCTTCCTCAGTCTGCCTGGCTGCTCTGGCTAACTCGACCGGCACAGGTGGTTGCTTACCGGCTTTATTGCGCACCAGGGGAGGCAGCACGTACTGTAGCGCGGCAGGTTCAGTCCCTTCGATAAGAGAGGCACTGGCAAGTTGCCCGGCGGTATTTTCGGTAGTTGCCATCCGCGCAACCGCTCTTTGCAGCGGCGCGATCATGGGCGGCGCTTTTAGCTGCTCAGAAGGCTCAAGGGAGTCGGTTTGATTACCGCCACTCGGCAGTAAGCTCTCTCTTTCAAGCTGAGCCTGTTCCGCTTGAACCTGCTCTAAAGAGGCTGCCTGGTTTTGCTTGAGACGATTTTGCGGCTGAGCCAATCTTCGATAGATGGTATCAGGGGCGGTTTGGGTTTCAGCAGTTAGAGCTTCGAACCGGTACTGTTCGATAGCGGTGTTGATGGCGCGTTGCAGGGCATTTTCACCGGCATACCGGTTTAGATCAGAAGTAGAAGTTTGTGGCAGAATGCCAGGAGTCAGAGGCGCAGCCTGCTCAAAATCCACGCTTGCAAACGTATTAGCCTGATTTTGAAGAATAGGGCCGTTCGTTATAGCGGTAGCGCTGGCAGGAGTAAGGGTTTCAGCCGAAGCTTTTGCGTTAAAAGTTCGGTTTACTTCGTTATTCTGAGTAGCTGGCTGGCGAGAGGGTTGTTTTGTAGCAAAGACGTGCAGCCCTCTTTCGAGGTTAAACTCCTGGCTGTTACCGGAAATAGCTCTAGCGTAACCATCTGTGCTATTTAAGTTTACATAACTGCTACCTATGCTACTAATGCCGGGTAGCGGCTGAATACTTTCGCTTACTTCAACTGATGACTCAGGCAAGAAGTAGCGAGCGAGTACTTGCTGGCTTTGTGATAGAGCGGGAGCAATCACCGGATTGGCCGCCTGTGGCAGGCTGAAGGCCAGTGATCCATCAAGAATTGTAGCAAAATTCCCGGCGCTGCTATCTAAAGTTCGCTCTGCTTGCCCGGAAGCTAAATCAGCCTCGTTAAAAGCCGCTCTAAAATTAGCAATCGGGTTCGGAAGAGCCTGCTGTTCAACTGAACTTTCGGGCTGCAACTGCCGGTAATTAATCTGCTCTGCGCGGTTGGCTACAGTGGCAGCTTCTATTTGGTTTTCCGGTAAGCTTTTAGCAGTTGCGCCTGGGAAGATATCTGTCTGATTTGCTTTAGGGCTTTGCCTGGTAGCCAACTGTCTCCATACCGGGGAGTATGTTTGGGCTTCATATCCCGCCTCATGCTGTGATTCGCTCTGGGCAAAGCCGGGTGCGAGAGAGCGCTGTAAAGCGCGTCCCAGAGCCGTAAATGAAGCCGGATTACTCAGGCTTCCCTGTGTTGCCAGGTTGCCGGTAAAGCCAGTGAAGGTACTGACGGTACTGAAGACTTCTGCTCTTCCGGTCTCTGCCGGAACATAGAAGCTTCTCTGGATATTATCCGGGCTGCTCTGGCCGGCCGCTTTAGCCGGTGAGTCACTTCCTGAGAAATCTACCGGGGCGAAAGCTTCTATTTCTTTAAAACCGGGCAGGTTGCTGTAAGGCTGCGCTAAAGCGGGCTGAATTTCAGCCGGAATAATTTCTTCGTACTGCCTGCTACCAATAGAGCTACCGGCATCATCCTTACGCCCCTCGCTACTGGCAGGCTGTCCTTCCACGGGCGCAGCGGTTGCTGGCCCGGCTTCTTTCTGACGCAAGACACGCTCGACCGGGCCGGTCTGATTTTCCACGGGCGAAGCTTGTTCTGCGAATAAGTGTGCCTCAGAAGCGGATGTAAGCGGCGCATAGCTAAATGATTCTAAGACAGGCAGATTAGTCCCGGCAGGATTGCGTAACGCGGGAGGGGTAAAAGTGGCCAGGGCTTCCGCCGAAGTAACCGGAGCTTCATACCCGGCTGGCTCGAAAGCAACTACCTCTTCCCGGCTACGATTAATCGAAGATTGTGGCTTTTGCTCGGGCTGGTTAACCGGCGGCGTTTGCCGGTTTTGGCTGAAGCTTCTTTCAAGCGCAGGGTAGCTACCTGGCCGGTTAGCCTGCTCGTCTGGAAGATTGGTAAGCAGACCAAAGAGACTCTGGTGAGAAGGTGAGGCCGGACTAAAAGCAGTCTCTTGAAGACCCTCACCGATAACAGGATTTGAAACCGAAGGATTTAACTGACCTGCTTTTTCTGGCGCTAAAGGAGCGCTGAACCTGGCCAGGGCGTTAAACATGGCCGGAGGGTTGGAGTTAAGCTTCCTCGTGGGCTGAATTTCCCGTTCAATCGCCTGCCCGGGTAGACCTTCATTATTCGCTGAGTCGCCTGTTCGAGTACTTTGTGGCGAGGGTGGACGGTTTTGAACATCCTGGGCCTGGTCAGCTTCTCTTTCGCTGTAGCTGGTTATTCCTCGCAGCGCAGGCGGCACAAAGTAAATTCTGTTTGGAAGGGACTCGAAGTTTTCCGGCGCTCTTTCTAGCTCGGTTGAAGCAGGCGCCAGCGAGTAATCAAGCTCTTCATACTCAGCCTCCCATTCAGGCTCTACCTGATTGTAAAGCGGCTCGTAGCTTTCTTCGCCTGGGAACTGGGACGCGGAGCCAGAGTCAGAGTCGTAATAATTACTCTCGAAAAGAGCCTGCTTCCGGCCCCTGTTTTTTTCGGGTGGCTGAGGGCGCGGCTTGAGTCGCCAGGTAAGCGGGTTTGATTCTCGCGCCTCATTTGAGAACGAGTAACGGCGTAATATTTGATATACCGGGAGTGAGCGGTTAAAGGCTTGCAGATGCTGGCGCAGAAAGGGGCTCAGATGGTTATAATGATTATGGCGGGAGGCAAAACGGAGTAAAACAGAACTGAGCCCTACCTTCCCCGAGAAGTCGGGCCGTCCACTGTCAGGGTTAGTTTGCTTAAAAATATCGTTACGCGGTCCAGCCTGTTTGCCTGGTTGCCGGTTTTTATCCGCTTTAGCCATTCTCCGCCTTATCCTTTGTTATAGAACCAGCTTGAATGAATCGTAAGCCAGTTCTATTGACTCAACCAGTAGTTCACCGCTCTTGGAGTTAAATTGTAGTCCGCCCCATTTAACCGGGTAGGCTTTGCTTACCTCCCAGCGGCGGCTTTGTACCCCTGGCTCTTGAGTGCTATAAAGGATAATGCTGATGTCTTTTCGCGCCACCTGACCTTCCACGGTCTGTTTATACCAGCTCCAGAACTTATTGGAGGAGGTAAACCCACGTTTAAGGGTGATGTTGCTAAAGGTAGTGCGTACCGGCAATTTGTGAGAGTGCGAATTAAGGCCGCCTTCTTTGTACTCGAAAACCTCGGTCTGGACTTGCATACCGCTACATTCCAGAAAAGAAGCTTCCAGCATACCATCAATCTCAACCCAGAACTTACCGCCCTGGAAAATTTCAGGCACTGTTCCTACGATTGTATCAGTCGCCACCTTTGAAAATCTCCTTGCTCTGACGTTTACCGGACGCTATAAAGAGTGTTCTACCGGTACGGCGTTAAGTTGCTCGTTTATACGGCTGATCTCTTCCACCCAGCGGCGCCGCTCCGCGTGTTCCAACTGCAAAATATAATCAGAGGTCCAGTGGAAGTAATAAGCGATGAAGGCTACCTCCTCGTAAATCTGTTCCGAGGGGTAGCAAACTATCCCCCCAGTCCCACCGGCTGGGGCACCTCCTCGTCCTCCTCGTGTTCGCCATCGGTCTCAAAGGCTCTACCGCAGGTCGGACAGACAGTGCCGTCAAAATTGCTGGAGTTGATGCGGTTGTAAAGCGCCTGCAAGTAAGCCAGATCGCTGGAAAAAAGTCTTTCCATTACACCCGTATTTATATCCGAGCCGCTTAAAGTGCCTAAACGAGTGACTACTTTCGAAAGCAGGATAATTGACAGGTAAGCCTGGTTACTACGTACCCGTGGATCGCGCAACGGGGTTATTTCATCCATGGCAGTTGCCAGGCGCATAGTGCCTTTGCGGTGCAGGGTACCGCCGTTGTCAATAAAGCCTTTAGGCAAAATAAAATCGTATTCTGTTTGCAAACCTGCCATTTTATTGAAACTCCTTGGTTAGTTACA
The DNA here is from genome assembly GCA_036261665.1 of Chloroflexia bacterium. Taxonomy (GTDB): domain Bacteria; phylum Chloroflexota; class Chloroflexia; order Chloroheliales; family Chloroheliaceae; genus 54-19. The sequence continues at coordinate 101,439 of DATAKM010000134.1, read as the reverse complement.
GCTACAGTTTTAGCCTGTTTTACAGGAAAAGTTTCGCTTTATATCAGGTATAGGGACAAGCAAAATTAACAGCTTGCCCCTGTCGCGGCTTAAGCTTACTTGCCTACTTGCATACCTTCATGTTCAATAGTAACGGTAACTTCGAGCGCTTCGTTACTCTTGGCCGAAAGAGTAGACCATGCATACTTGGATGGCCAGGCGTTCAAGAAGTTAAAACGCATCACTTCGGTGTTATCCGGCCCAAAGATCGCCACCGAAATGTTTTTGCGGGCTTCAGACATCTTGCCATCGATGACCTGCTGGCGCCACGTTAAAATCGGGTCACCTTTAAAAGCGGCGTATTTACAGGTTAATTTACCCGGTTTTAGGGGAGTAGCGCCCTGTGATTTAATGATAACTACCTTGCCACCACTGGTAGACTGCATAACTTCGCGTACTTCAGTTTCGCTTTCCAATCCCGAAACTTCCTTGAAAGACGCGACCTTGGTATCGTCCCAGACCATTACGAAACTACTCGCACCAATTAGTTCAGAAGAGTGTTTTCCCTCTGGCATTGCTAAGTACCTCCAAAAATAGAATAACTAGAACTGATTTCTAAGGAGTTGTTCGCAGCTAACAGTGCTCTTTAGCGTCAGGCTGCGAACAACTCGGATGGTCAGAATGTTTATTTTAAGAAGCTCCGGCGGTCATCTGGCCGATGCGGAAGATTACAAATTCAGCCGGTTTAACCGGGCAAATGCCAATTTCCGTCACCACCATACCTGCGTCAATCTGAGACTGCGGATTGGTCTGCTCGTCGCATTTAACGAAGAAGGCCTGATCCGGGGTTGCGCCAAAGAGCGCGCCTGTCAGGTAGACATTGTTCAGGAAGGCGCTTACATCGCGCTTAATACGCATCCAGAGGTCGTAATCATTCGGCTCGAACACCACCCACTGAGTACCACGGTCAATCGAAGCCTCCACGAAGTTAAAGAGGCGGCGGACGTTCAGATAGCGCCAGCTTGGATCACTGGACAGAGTGCGAGCGCCCCATACCCGAATACCGCGACCGGGGAAGGCACGAATACAGTTGATGCCTTCCGGGTTTAAGCCGTCCTGCTCGCCCATAGTAATCTGGGTTTCCAGCCCGACTGCGCCGCGTACGATTTCGTTAGCCGGGGCTTTGTGGACGCCACGTTCGCTGTCGCTGCGGGCCCAGACACCGGCCATGTGGCCCGAAGGAGGCAGCAGCATGGTTTTGCCTTTCTCGGTAGGATTGTCAACTTCAATCCAGGGGTAGTAGAGAGCGGCATATTTGCTGTCGTAATTGGCTTCGTTCAGGCGCCAGTTGCGAATCTGCTGCGGATTCATGTCCGGCGGGGCATCCAGGATGGCCACGCGGTTTCGCATAGCTTCGCAGTGGTTCATCATGGCGGTCTGTACTACCTGCACGCCTTTGAGGTCAATCGCACCCTTCTGGTAAAGGTTCATCAGGTCGGGCATAGCGACAATAGTTACATCATCCAGGGCTTCCAGGCCACCAACGCCGGTGCGGGTCGCAGAGTCGCCGGTGAAGTCAGCCGAGCTGACGCTCACTTTGCTTTTTTTCTCCGCTTTGGCTTCCGGGCCAGGTACCTGGCTCTGGCCGGCAGCCGGGCGGCGCTCCGCCGGGCTGGCAGCGCTATCGGCGGCGAGGTCTTTCACTCGAACCAGCTTGGAAGCGGTTTTGCCACCGTTGATAACGGACTCGATGTATTGAGGGCCTTTCTTGAAGCTGACATCAAAGCTTTCGCTTTCGCTCTCAGTCTTAAAGAGCAATTTGAAGAGCTCGTCCTGGCCTTCCACGTCTTTAACTTCGACCGCTACCGCCTTGCTTACACCCGGGGCGGGACGTACTTCCAGTACCGGCATATCGGCGGAAGCGCGCGAGTTAAGGCGCAGGGAGGGCGGAGGGAGTTCTCCGGCGGAAGGTTTGTCGCCTTCCGGCAGGGCGAAGTTGTAGGCACCGCCTTTGGGAGCGCGCGCAACGGCGCTATCGCGGGTACCGCTGGCATCGTGAACGCGAACCAGTTTGGAACCGTTGACCGGGTCGTTTACCACTCTTTCAACGTGACGACCGGAAGGATCTTTTTTGTCGCTGCTGAGATCATCAAAAGTTTCGGTAACATCCCCGCGCTGTACGATCAATTTGTAGCGGCCCGGGCGAGCGCCATCTACTACGCTAACGCTGGCAGGTTCATCCCCGGCAGATAGTAGAGGGGTGACTTCGAGCGAAACCCGGTTCGAGCCCTGTTGCGGCAGAGTGATTGCCGGGCTGACCCGCATAACGTAGGCGCGCGAGCCACCGTTAAGGAAGTAACCGTAAATGGAAGCTGGCAGGAAGGCTCCTTCGATAAAATCACCGAAAACGCTGCGGTACTGCTCCCAACTGGTAACCAGGGTAGCTTCACGCGGGCCTTTTTCAGTGAAGCCGACAAAAGCGGCTACCGAAGTGCCGACACCTTCAATCGGTTTACTTCCCCGGTCTACTTCTTCGACGTATACACCTGGGGAAAGATACTGTGCCATACTTTTCTCCTTCGATATTGGTACTGTTATACAGCATTGCTAGAATTGCGAGATACAAACGTAAACTGGTATTACGGTTCTACCAGAGAAAACGAAGCGGAAAGGTTCAAGTTTGCGCGACCTCTGTTTCAGGCTGCAAGACAAGATCGTAAGAGCTAGAAGGAACTTCAAACTCTTGCCGGGTGGTTTGATAGCCCGGCGCAACTGCCAGTAAGGTATATCTGGGCCTGGTTACCAGACTGCCAAAGGTAAAGCGGCCCTGTTCATCGGTTCGAGAGTTAAGACCCTGTTCCAGCAAGATAACTTCTGCCCGGATTTGCCGTGCGGGGTTAGCGGCGTCCAGCACCCGCCCGCCTATCTGGGTTAAGCCTTCTTCCGGGGCGCTATTGCCGTCACTCTCCGGCGGATTTATGCGCAAGAATTTACTACGCACTTCACGGCTGGTTAGGCTGAAGTGCGAGTCGAGCGCCATTGTCACCACATAGGGCAATACAGGCTTTAACTGGTTATCCAGGGCGGTCCAGACATCGGCGGTATTCCTGAGAATACCGTCACTTTGCGCTACTTTGGTGAGCAACGGGAAGGGTTGATTCTGCAAGGGGGCTTCCAGAACATCCGGTGGTAAGGTCGGGTAGCGAATCAGAGTCGCAAGGACGTACCACAATAGCCGGTGTTCGTCTTCAACATTGGTGGTCCAGGCGGTAATGATATAGGAGAGATCGATACGTCCCCCCAGTTTGGTTTTGGTGATACGACCATCCGGTGAGCGCTCGGTGCTCCATTCGTAAGTTCGCAGCTCTACATTTTCGCGTATATCGTGCAGGTAGATATTGATAGTAGGCTTTGAAATCGACCCGCTCCATTCCCGGTTAGGTACATCAAAGCTGATATCAACCTCTGCCTGGTTTAAAGGCATCTTTTTAATGAGTAGCTGTTTAATTGTCTCGTCTAATGACTCAATCATCTAAATCGTTGTCAGTACTTACCTGGGACTAGAAAAGTTGTTAGTAAAATCTTGATCTGACAGAGAACTTGTAATTTTTACCGGCGAAAGGACCGTGTACCGGACAAACTGAAACCACCCGGTATATTAAGCGCTACCGGCCTGAAACAGGAAATTTTCACAGCCTGCTTTTAAGAAAGATTCAGGTTCTCATCTGTTGTCGTATCAAATATCAGAACCTGTTACTACAGATCTAAGAGTAACCCGGGCTCGCTTCCGCCCGATTGTTTATGCCAAGTAAATGGTTAGTAACTGGATAGTAATTTCTTAATGCTGGCGTAATAGTAACAAACCAACATTACTGTTAACATTACGACAAAAGTTTTGGCTTATGATATGGCCTGATTAAGCCATAACCTCTTCCTCTTCAGCTTCGCGCTGGATGGAATCCTCACGTTTCATCTGAAGCTCTTCCTCTTCAGCTTCGCGTTGAATGGAATCCTCACGTTTCATTTGAAGTTCTTCTTCCTCAGCCTCGCGCTGAATCGAGTCTTCGCGTTTCATCTGAAGTTCTTCTTCTTCAGCCTCGCGTTGAATCGAATCTTCGCGTTTCATCTGAAGCTCTTCTTCTTCGGCTTCACGTTGAATCGAGTCCTCCCGCTTCATCTGAAGTTCTTCCTCTTCGGCTTCGCGCTGCACACCGGCACCTCCTGAGGTGACATGATGGTCGGCGGTGTGGTCCGCTTCCTGTTCATGGGAAGTATCGGCGGCGCCGACTGAAGAGGGCGGTTCTTCGCTCATACCCTGCTGAATGGTATGGGTAAGTTCATGAGCCAGCAAATGCGAGTCGGAAGGTGAGTAGTTATCGCCAAAGAAGACATCGCGCCCGGTGGTAAAGGCTTTTGCGCCCAGCTCTCGATTAAGTTCGCCTGCCGATCCCCCGGTATGAATTCGCACCTGGGATAAATCATGGCCAAGAGTCTGTTCCATTTCACGCCGTACACTGCCATCCAGGGGCTGTCCGCTGCTGCGCTCCGCTTGAATGCGCTGGGCTATATCATTTTCCAGCGGTCCACCGTCTGGGCCGGATGATGCCGAGCGCCGGACGGTGCCAAGCATGCGCTGGACCTGCCGGTTGCCATAGGTCTGACCGACACTCTCTACAATAGTTCGCCGCTGCACCCCGGACATTGGCCCGCTCAGTAAGGCTGCTCCCGCCGCAGGAGTAATTGAGGGCGTTTCCTGGGCAACCTCATTACTTTCTTCAGTCTCGGCTTGAACCTGCTCCAGCCGTTTATCTTCTAATTCGCGCATTCCGTCTTGTGACATCTTTACTCAACCTCGCTTTAACTTATAGTGCGACTTAAACGGTTAAATGATTCCCGGACCGCGCCGGGAGCGCGCCAGTTCTTGCTAACGAATAGTTTTTGAGTCGGTCTCGGTCAGCAGGCTAAAGTAAGGACCAAAATCAGCCTGAGTAATTAGTTTGCCCATCTTCTGAAATTCGCGACGCACCGCCCGAATGAGATGAACCATTTCTACAGATTGTTCCGCTTCGCTGGCGGCCATAAAAGCCGCGGCGAGCGCTACATTTTTGATGTTGCCACCAGCCAGTTTGAACTGGCGGGCTATAAATCTCATATCTACACTGTCGCCCAGTGGCACTACCGGCGGAAAAACCTTTTTCCAGATCTGGAAGCGGTCTTCTTCTTCCGGGAAGGGATATTCCAGTACAAAATGCATGCGCCGGACGAAAGCCTCGTCCATATTTTTGCGCAGGTTAGTCGCCAGGATTACGATGCCATCATACTCTTCCATCTTTTGCAACAGGTAGCCGGTTTCAATATTGGCGTAGCGGTCATGGGCATCTTTCACCTCGCTGCGTTTGCCAAAGATTGAATCGGCCTCGTCAAAGAAGAGTATAGCGTTGCTTTCTCCGGCCTCGTTAAAGATGCGTTCCAGGTTCTTTTCGGTTTCGCCAATATACTTGCTGACCATATTGGACAGATCTATTTTGTAGATGTCCATTTTCAGCTCATTGCCGATGACTTCCGCCGACATGGTTTTACCTGTACCGCTCGGCCCGGCAAAGACCATATTCAACCCTTTACCGAGTGAGATTTTCCGGTCGAAGCCCCACTTTTCGTAGACCAGCGAGCGATGTTTTACCTGGTCGCAAATTTCGCGCAGCATAGTAAGCTGGTCTACGGGTAGCACCAGGTCTGACCAGCTATACTTGGGCGTAATTTTACGCGCCAGGCTACTGAGGCGCTGGCTGGAATGACTACGGCAGGCGGCTTCCAGGTCGGCCAGAGTCGGTGCGGTTTCGCCACGCCAGGCGGCCATATGCCTGGCAGTGGCGATGGCTCCGGCGATTTGCCCGCTGTTCAGGCGAAACCGGCTTGAAAGCCCTTCCAGGTCCAGGCCTATCGCTTCTGCCCCCAGCAGTCTTTCCCATAAATGCTGGCGTTCGCTATAACTGGGCATATTCAGCCGTAGTTGAAATTCAGTTCGCTCGCTTCCCGCAAGAAGTGGAGGGAGGCCTGTACCGGTGGATATAAAACAGAGCCCGGTCTGGTCTTTAAGCAACCGGGTGACCAGTTTACGTGCTTCCTGGCTTGCCGCCGTATCCTCCAGCAGGAGATCATAGGAGGTCAGGAAAAGGGCCGCTCCCCGCAGGTGTAATTCCCGTTCGAGCAAGCGTAGCAGATTTTCCGCTTTAGGTAAACCTACAACGATCTGGACATCCAGCAGTAGCAGGGGAATATCCAGGCGCTGGCAGACCTCGGCGGCCAGTTGGCGTTTACCCATTTCATCCGAGCCGGATAATATGCTTATATAGTTTTTCTCGCTCTGCTCGACCAGTCTTTGGACATACTGCTCAGCATCTTCAAAAATCAGGCCGGTGGCGTCAGGCAGAATTACTTCGACCAGCGAACGCAGGCGGCTGTCCAGTTTATCTTCGCCTAACAGGTAGCTCACCATGCCATCATCCAGGCGAATGGAACGAGCCAGCAGGGAAGGATTTTGTTTTTGATTTTCTTCCCCCAGATCGAGCAGGCGGTAATTCAGGAGGGTGGCATCAGGGTCGAAGTAGCGCCGGGCGGCCAGTTGCCCGGCCAGACCGGGGCAGAGCAGCCGTAAAACCAGGTCCACGCTGGGCCGCCTGCGCGTAACATCGTCCTGTAAATAGGCGTAAATTTTTTCGTAGCGCAAGTCAAGTTCGGGAGCAAGGGCGATGAGCAATACGTCAACTTCAAAAGAAGAAAGGTTAAAGACGCGCTTTAGCTGCGACAGGCGTGAAAGCGGAGCATTGATGCTGCCGGTGCTACTGCCACTATCAGTGGTTATTCCAGTAGCGTAATGCTCGGCCAGGAAGAGGGCAGGGTCATAGAGCAGGCTATCAACTTCTTCGTCCGAAATATAAAGACCTCGGAATTCATCCTCGTTCGGATTAGCCGCCCTGATTTCTTCGACACGGGCTGATACCAGTGCACTGACACGGCGTAATTCCGTCAGCAGGTAATCCAGATTTTCACGTTGTAGCGGTCTGTAACTCATGATACTTTGCTAACCAGGATTTCTAAATGTTTAGATCCGTACCGGTTCGCTCCTGTAGAAGGTTTTTGCCACCTTCCTCCATAATTTTGCTCAGTAGCTCGCTTAACTCGCTTAAATTGTTAAGCCGGTAAGTAGCACCGGTCTGGAGATGTTGGAGTTGTAGCACCATATTTCCCAGGCCCGGGCTATTGTCATACTGGCCATCACTATTATTAGCCAGCCAGAACCGCAACAGATAGGATGAGTATGTTCTAGAACTCAAGTTGAACCATTCCTTGTTTTCTGCGTATCAAGCGGAACCTAACCGGTAACTTGACAGCCTGCCAGAGGGCCGAATTAAATTAACTTTACAGGTAATCCCAACCGTACATAGAGTTATTTACTGGCCTTAATATAGCACTGGAAACTTTTTATTGGCTTAATTCGGCTTAATTTTGGCTTTTTTTAACGGATAACAAACTTATTGCTATTCAGTGACGCTTTTTAAGAGTACAGGTTAATTTATTATTTTGATATAGCCCGATTCAGCTAGTACTGACCTATTGCTTTAGCATCAGGAATTTGCGAGAATAGGATAAGTTTGCTTATAGCTGTAGGCTTTTCTGCATTTAAGCCATATAAAAATTAATTCACACCCGTAACTTTCAAAAGCCTATAAATGGTATATTTTTGGCTTTTTTAAGAAAAAACTCTTGTGGATTTATCCGATTAAGTGTATGATAAGTCTAGATTAAGCCGGTTAAGCAGGTTTTGGTTTTTAAGCCCAGGCCTTGTACCGGCAACCACCAGGCGTTTTTGGTCGTACCATTTAACCATCAAACTTTTTTAGGTTCAAACTGTTATTAATAATCAAATACCAAATTTAATTTAGTGTGACTTAATACACAGGCGTCATTCCAAACTCGTTTACGAACTTTTTACTACAGACCTACTCGGAGTACTAATGAGCGATACAGTCAGCCTGCATGCGTCTCAGCTTAATCTTAAACCTGATACCGAGCGCTTAAGTTTGTCCCTTAATGAAAGCGCCACGGTCTCTATTTCTTTTACCAACACTACGCCGCAGGTTGATTCCTTCGTCTTAACTCTGAGCGGTTTGCCTGAAAGCTGGTATTACCTTTCCAAAACCACCTTCAATCTCTTCCCCGGTTGGAGCGAGGAAATTCAATTAAATGTGCAGATTCCGGCGGAAGTAAGCGCTACCCTTTATGATGTTGTTCTCCAGGCTATCTCTGAAAGCCAGCCCGAAATAAACACAACGGCGCATTTTGAAGTTGCCGTTAACCTGCCTGTGGTAGAGCCTCCCCATACTGAAGATATTTCCTCTCAAAAGCCCGTAGATGTGGCAGCGGACCAGACAGTTGCTGATCCAGCAGATGCCTCGGCTGAAATTACCGAAGCCGAGGGAGAAGCTGGATTAATTTCTGAATCCGGGCAAGAAACTGCTGAGGAAGTAAATGAATTAATCTTTGAACCGGGACAAATAGAACTGCGTACAGACCGGGGCCAACTGGTGGTCGGGGAGGGTGAGACTACTCAAGAAAATATTTATCTTTACAACCAGTTTGCGCCACCATCTGAATTTGAGGTAGTGCTGGAAGGTCTACCTGCGGAATGGTACAGCTTATCAGCTAATAAAGCTTTTCTTTTCCCGAACTGGAACGAAACTTTTACCCTGAAAATTTCGATACCATCCAGGACTGAAACTCAAACCCGTCAAACCCACTTGCGCGTGGTGGCCGGTCCACAGCGGACTATTTGCGCTGAATTGATGCTGGAGGTAGTGGTTGCGGGTATCCAACCGGCCAGTCCGGCAGTAAACACAGACTCAGCCAGCTTTACCGAGCAACCTTCTGCGCAAAATGCAGCGCCTTTACCGGTTTCTTCCGCGGCAAAGGAAGCCTCTTTCCTGGCCCTGGCCTCGATGTTTGTCGAGACAGAACCGCAGAATAAAGCTGCTGCACCTGCTTCACCTGTGATCGAACCGGCCCAGCCACCGGAACAGACTGTTGCACCGCCGCTACCTGTTGAGCCTGTAAATCCACCACCGCCCGCAAGTCCGGCCAGTGCTGCGCCTGAGGAAAGCTGGGTCCAGCGCTTTTTCAAGCGGAAACCCACCCAGGCTAAGCCTGCTGAACCTCTTTACTCTGTAGATGGTACAACTGTTCCGCAGGCTGTTCCCGCGAATTCAGACTTTCCAGCACCGGATGCACCTGTTAATGTAACTGCCCCCGCTGTTCCGCCGGTTGCGCCATATTCTCAGCCGCCGGTTGGCTATCCAACTACAGCATATCCACAACAGGCCGTTGCTTATCCAACTACAGCATATCCACAACAGCCCATTGCCTATCCAACTACACCGTATCCGCAGCAGTCTGCTATCCCGCCGGTTGCGTCTTATCCTCAGCAACCGGTGGTTTCTCCGCCTGCGCCTTATCCTCAACAGACGCCCCAGGCGGAAGTAGCTCTCTTTAACCCGGCCAATCCTCCAGTAGCCCATCCTGAAAATCAGTACCAGCCATTGGTTGCGCCAGCGCCGCCTGCGCCTGGCAGGCAAGTGGTCACCACCCCTGAAGTAGAAGTCAGCCTGGAAAAGCCTTTCTTGACGGTAGTAGCAGGCAGCAGTGTCGAGCAGGCGGTCATGCTGCAAAACCTGACACCGCTTCCGGATACTTTTGAATTAACTGTCGAAGGTTTACCCAACCACTGGTGCACTTTTAGCGAACCGGCGATTAATCTCTTCCCCAACTGGAATGAACCGGTAGGCATGCGGGTAGAGATTCCGGCTTCCGTCAGGCCCAATCATTACAGCGGGGTACTGGTGGTTTCTTCTCGCAACCAACCGGCGGTACGGGCGGAAATCCGGCTCGAAATAGATGTACTGGCTCCTTTGAGAGTGGAGGCTCGCTTGCAACCCCATCGTGCTAAAGGGTTTAAAGCGAACTACGAACTGATCTTGCGCAATCGCAGTATGTGCGAAGGCAGCATGGCCCTCCAGCTAACCGATAGTAACAAATTTTGCCTGGGCCAGTTTTCGCCTCCTGCTGTCACCATTCCGCCCGGACAGTCGCGGATAGTGCCGTTGAAAATGCAGTTACGGCCAAAGACACCCAAAGATCAATCCGAGCAATCCCAGAGTTTTGAAGTGCAGGTCAGCCCAAGCTGGTTAGTCGCCGGTGAAAAAGTAACGACCGCTGAATTTCTGGTCGAAGGAGAATATATCCCGGTTTCGCGCTGGATCTTTATAGCGCGCCACCCGATTCTCTGCGCCCTGGCGATTATGTTCGTCTTGATTATTCTGTTCTGGTCCATTCTGGTTTTACCGGCTATTCAGAATACGCTCTTATTCGTTACGGAAAAGGCCAGTTTTAGCGGCGTGGCCGGTAAGGCTTTGCGGGTAGAGCAAAGCAGTTTTTCGGCTACACTTCAAAACAATTTCAACCCGGTGGGTGCCTTTGTCCAGACCGAGGTGCGGTTTTCCGAGGAGCAACAAAAAACTCAAATTCGGATCAAAAGCTTCTTTATCAGCGCGGACATCACTGGCACGTTAACAGTTGACCCGGATAAAGGAACTCTCCTGTTTATACCGGACAAGAAAGGCCAGGAGAATAGTTTTCCCTGGATGTTTGCGCCGCCGAATAAAGTCGCCGAAAGAATCAGCGGGCGCTTGAAACCCTGGCTGGTAAGCCAGAGTCCACCCCAACGCATGGATAAAGCTGAGATTGAAGGCAATACCCTTTTCATTCGCTTAAGAGCCTGTCGTCTAAACGAACCAGCCTGCCAATAATATATATTGCGGCACCAGACCTGAAAACGACTATGACAACGCTAGCCAGAGACTTTGTAGAGACCGAGCAACTGACAGATAAAACCCTGCGCATTTATGTGCTGGGGCGTTTTGAAGTTGAGATGGGTAATCGCGCTTTAACCAACGAGCAGTGGCGGAATGGTAAGGCTCGCAGCCTCTTTAAAATCTTGCTAAACCGGCGAGGATATCAGCTTAGCCGGTACGAAGCGGCTGAGTTACTTTGGCCAGAACTGGACCTGGAGAGAGCTTATAACAATCTCAACCAGGCGGTTTATAGCCTGCGCCGCACTTTAGAACCGGGCCTGACCAGGGCTAGCGCCTCGATTTACCTCAAGACAGACAGCACCAGGATTCAGTTAAATCCCGCCCTGATAGGCTGGGTGGACCTTGAGGAGTTCAAAAGGTGTTATCAACAGGCTCGCCTGAGCGGTGATTTAGCACTTTACGAGAAAGCGGCGACCCTCTACGCCGGGGATTACCTGCCCGAAGATCTGTATGAGGATTGGTCGGTAAGCCGCCGCGAGGGTTTACGCCAGGAATGGACCGAGCTTCTGCTGCAAATGGCCGCGCTCTACCAGGCTCGCCACATGGACGACAGGTACCAGCATTGCCTTTACCGGGTGCTGGAAAGTGATTTTTCACATGAAGAATCTGCCCAGAAATTATTAAGAGCGTTAGCCGAAAGCGGTAGAAAGGAAGAGGCTCTTAATTTCTATCGAAGTTTTGTAACTAAACTCCGCCAGCGTCTCAATCTCGAACCCCTGGAAGAAACCCGCGCTCTCTACCAGGCGATTCTGGCTAATCGCATTCCGGCGCGGGCAAGTTCCTCTGCTCCGGTGGTTGCTCAGCCTGTTTCCAGCGTGATAAATATCAATCAAAAAGAAATTTTTGAACAACCGGTAGCCAGCAGCCAGTCACGTAGTTTTACGAATAAGCCCCTTGCTTTCCCAGCAGTGGGTATTACCGAACTGATAGGCCGAGAAACCGAACAGGCTTTTTGGCAAGAGAAGTTACAGGAGGCGCAGGTCGGGCAGGGCAGCCTTACCTTTTTTGCGGGAGAAGCAGGTATTGGTAAAACCGCTCTGGCGCATAACCTGGCGCAACAGGCCCGGCAGCAGGGGTTTACGCCGCTACTTTTAAGCTGCTATCCCGAACAGGCCGACCTGCCGTTCAGCCCGATTTCAGCCCTGCTGGGGCAGGCTTTGAACCATTTCGACAAAACCCAACTGGCCGAATTGCTCAATTTCTGCAATCCGCGCTGCCTGCCTGGCCTGGCCTATCTTTTTCCTACCGCCCCGGCCTTGCACGGAGAGCCTGGCCTCGAAAATATTTATTCCACCGCGCTACTGTTATTCAGCGGGGTGCTGGAGCGTTTACCGGTAGCATTAATTCTCGATGATATCCAGTTCTTGCCCGGTCCGGCGATACGCCTCCTGCGCTATCTACTGGCTCAACCGCAGTTACAGACTCTCCCGGTAGTGGGCATGTTATCCCCGGTATCCGGCGCCGCCTCCGGTGAGTTAAAAAGGTTACTCGATTTCCCGGGAGCACTGCCCCATTCCCTTAAAAAGCTGCAAAGGTTACAGCCAGCGGAAGTCCGGCAGCTTCTCAGCAGGCACTTGAATTGCGCCCCTGGCCCGCTCCTTTTAGAAACCATAAGCAAAATAAGCCGGGGTAATCCCCGCCTGGTACTGGCCCTGCTGGAGGGCTGGCAGCAGGAAGGAAACCTGCAACCGGCCGCCGGAGTTTGCGATCTGGCGCAGCCCTGGAACCGGCAAATACCTTCCACAGTCAATACCTACCTGCGGCGACTGGTCAGCAGCCTGAGTGCTGAAGCCCAGGTTTTGTTGCAGTTATCAGGGCTGCTCGGGCAGAGCTTTAGCTTTGAAGTATTAAGGCAGGTTGTATTGAACCGGCAGGATGGCGCGGGTTGGTGGATAGAACTTGATAAGACCAGGCTTGGTCAGGCCTTAACCGAAGTTACAGACTGCGGGTTACTTGAGGAGCGCGGTACAACTTACTGGTTTGCTTATCCTTTACTGGCAGAATCTCTGGTGGCCTTCTTACCGCACTGTCAGCGCCAGTGCTGGCTTGAAGTAATCAAATGGGCGCAGGAAACAGTTATTCAAGCAAACGTACTAGCAGAGTCGAACTAAAGCAATGATTAAATTTGAGATTACCTCACAGGTTATTGAATTAGCCCCGGGCCAACCGGCACAGCTTGGCCTGACTATTACCAATCAGAGCCAGTTAATAGACCATTTTGCGCTCAGAGTGGAACCGCTCTACACCCCGGAAAGCGCCGGTATGGACCCCGCCTGGGTCAGTCTTACCCCTGCTACCTTTTCGCTCCGCCCTGCCGCTGGAGGCCGTACCGCCTCGCAAAGCGAGAGCCAGCAGAGTATCCAGGTGGTAATAAGCCTGCCGCCAATGGTAATAGCCGGGAGCTATTCGGGTCGCATCGTGGTGGAAGCCCGGAGCGGCATGGAAAACAGCGCCGTCATACCGCTTAACCTGATTGTCTCAGAAGTAGAAGACCAGCGCCTCGAACTCGAACCTGCTGAACGTATCTCACGGCGTGGCACCGCCATTTATAAAGTGCTGCTTTCCAATAAAGGTAATTCCGCCCATCTCTATTCGGTTTATGCTGAAGACCCTGATGATGAGTGCCGTTTCCAGGTTACTCCGCCTGAAGTGACCCTGGCGCCTAACACTCAGACAGAATTTTTGCTGAAGGTAAAACCGCGCCTGCGCAACTGGGTTGACGATAATAAATCTTACGGTTTTAACGTCAAACTGGAGGGTTTTGACGAACAGGTAGCCGGAACTTTTGTACAGCGTTGCGCTTTGCCGCCCGTTTTGTGGCTGAGCCGGCGCTGGGGAGCGCTGTTGATCGCTTTCGGCGTAGTCATGGCGCTGCTGATAGCCGCCTTCATCTTCCTGTTGCCTAACTTTACCGCCACGGCTAAAGCCTCTTTTTGTGGCCCGGTTTCGACTCGCCGGGTACAGGTTAGCAGCGATAATATCACCACCCAGATTTACGTAAGCGACCGGAATGGGGCGGACCCCATGAACAGGGTGGTCAATGAGAATGCCGCTATTTTGCCCGGTCTTTTTGCCAGCCTGGTTTCAGTATCGCCGGATGGCCGCCGCCTGGCCTATGTTACCGCTCGTAACGAAGCCCTGGATGATGCTCGTATCGTGATCATTGATCTTGAAACTCGTAAACAGCAGCCGCTGGCTACCATACCTGTTCCTTCCGGTCTGTGGCCCACTGCGCCAGTATGGTCGTCCGATGGTGAATTAATCGCTTTCTCGCGCCGCCCTGCTAAAGCCGAAGCGGCCCCCGCCACCACCACCACCGCGGCCTCTGCCGGGGCCTCGCCTGCGGCTACACCGAGCCCGACCGCCACACCTGCTACACCCCAGGATAAAACGGCTAAAGATACCAGCCCGCAGCAACTGGAACTGTGGGTGGCAAAAGTAGGCGAAGAAGCCAAAAAGCTGGGTGATACCAATAAACTGCTGGCTAACCTTTTTTACGGGGATAAAGCGCGGATAGTATGCTGGTCCTCTGACAACAGCGCCATCCTTATTCACCCGCGCACCAGCACCAAACCGGATGATACTCAGACTCGCATTGAATATCCCGAGGGCAAAGAATCCCAGGTAGCCCTGGCTGCTCCGTCCTTCCCGGGCAGTAATTTCTTTCCGGCGCAGCTTCCCGGCCAGAACGCTATGCTGCTACCGGCAGCACTCTCGCTGGGATTGAATGATCTCAATCAAACCCAGCCCACGGGCACGAATACGCAAACCGGCGGCGGCGGTAGCGCGGCCAAAGGCTGCGTGCTCAACCGGCCCTTTAGCCAGAATGACCCGCGCTGGGCTGATTTCCCGCTCAAGGAGGGTAGCCAGGCTCGACTGGGCGATTACGGCTGTCCGATCACGGGCGCGGCTATGCTCCTCAATTTTTATGGGGTAGATACTACGCCTTCCGACCTGAGCAGTTGTCTCGGCAATCTGTCCAGCCCGCTTACGCAGCCAGGCTGGTTAGCAATTGGCCAGCAATGCGGCAGTTTCAAATTGCAGGGAGGCATTCGCGGCGATTTTAGCTGGAAAGAACTGGACTCGGCCCTGACCAAAGGACCGGCTATCGTGGGTATGCTGGGTGGTCAGACCGGGTCGCATTTTGTAGTGGTCACAGGTGGTAGCGGGGGCGTGGCTAGCTCTTATCCTGCCGCCGACCCCTGGGATGGTTCCACTTACAAAACCCTGGAATACTTTTTAAGCAAAGGCTATCGCCCTTACCTGCTTATCAGCTATGACGGGCAGAGCGCCGGTTGCGACACCGGGCCCGACACAGCTAAAGACAGCGGTATCAGTATTGAAACTAAAGGGGTAAACGATGGCGGGCTTTATCGCGATCCCCAGTCTTTCCGGTACGATGTCATCGGCACCCCGGTTTTTTCCGGCACTGTTAGCCTGGCGGCTGTGCAGGCCAGCGCTGATTCGACTAACCCCTTGCCGGGGTCTGAACCGGTTACTTTTAGCCAGGAGGGTAATTATTCAATTGCCATTAAGGCCGGTGGTAACGGTACTACCCAGTCTATCAGTCGTAGCCTCTTTTTCACGATTGACCGTACCCCGCCGGTTGCCAGCCATTCTATCAGCGCGAACCCGGATAAAACCGGGAAGTTTACTGTTCCGGTCAATGTAACTTTAAAAGCCACCGACCAACTGAGCGGGATTTCGAAGATCGAGTACCGGATTAATAATAGCGACTGGTTGCTTTACACCAGCGATACTACCAGCGCCCCGATCACTTTCAAGGATAATGGCCAGTATACTCTTATTTATCACGCGATAGACGGGGCAGGTAACGTTTCCAACGATATCGAGCTCCCGATAACGATTGAACTGGCCGCCGCTAACCGCCCCGCCGGAGGTAGCGCCTCTCGGCCCGGTGGAGTAGTGACCACGCCTCCGGCAGCGGTTGCTACTACCGCCGCGCCGGTCGCTGTTTTCACTTTTGGCCCGGCGCCTACCGCGACTCCCCGGCCAGCGGTAAAATTTACCCCTACGCCGCAACCGGTGGTTGTGACTCCGGCCATCACGACTACGGCAACCCCGGCAGGCACCTCCCTTTTACCGGGCACTACCACGCCGGTTGCAACCGCGCCTATTTTTACGCCGACTAAAGGCGCGTCTACTACCACTCCGCTTGCCACCGTAACGACCGGGCCAACGCCTACACCTACGGTTTTACCCAAGCCGGGTTTATCCCTGTCTACGGCCCAGTTGACCTTCGCGCCGGGTGTTACCTCTCAAACTATTGATGTCAGCAATACCGGTACGGCTCCGCTTACCTGGACCTTATTGCCTGGAACCAGTGCTCAGCTTCTGACTTTTAGTCTGACCAGCGGTACTTTATTACCCGGAGCCAAAGTAACCGTAACCATTAACACGGTCGCTATCAGCAACCTGAGCGGTCAGGATCAAGTTACGAGTTTCGATGTTAAATCGAATGCCGGCGATCAGACGGTTGGTACCACCATAGTTGCTCAGCCCTTACCCACGGCTACTTTCAGTTCGCCTGCTACCGGTGAAATCAGCCCGACTGTCCAGATTAAACTGGCTGTTACTGTGCCAAACCAGAGCCCTGCGCCAAATCACGCTACTATCAAGGCTACCTATAAAACCTGCGCCAACTGCCAGCCCCAGGAAGTTACTTTACCTGTGATTCCTTCGCCGGATAACAACTGGACCGTGGACTGGGATACCAGCCAGTTTGTACCTCAGACCGGCATGATTTTAGCGGGTAAAATTTGCTCCAGTTCCGATGATTCTGTCTGTACGGATATTCCGGCTCTCTCGGGCCTGACCATTACGATGGATGCGGTAATTACTGCGCCGGTTCTCAACTCAGAATTACCCGTGACGACTACCATCACCGTGCAACCTAAAGGCCGGGCCAAAAGCGCCAGCTTTAGCGCCTTTTACCAGGGGCTTTCTCACCCGATTACGGGCCAGACCGGCGAGGATACTAACTGGCAGCCCGTAACCTGGTCTACGGATGGCATAACCCCTGATATACCGTCCGCGCCGAACAAAATCAGTTTGCAGGGTACGGTTTGCAGCGGCCTTAACGGCAGCGGGATCTGCCAGAGTGTTACCAGTGTTGACGGGTTGTATACCAAAATAGAAGGTACGGTAAGTTACAGCCCGGCTATTCCGGCCAGTAACATCCTGCCCGATACCTTCTCGGTAACGGTAACACCTACCGCTAACCTGAATCATGCTCTGCTGGTTTTGACTTATAGCGATGCGCCGGGTTCCAGTCCCGCCACTCCTCATACCTTTTTAATCAACGCCAGCAATAGCCCGGCCTGGCAGGTAAGTGTAAATGCGGCTGCCACTATTTACGCCCAGAGCGGCATAAAAGCCGAAGTGTTAGGTTGTTACAACCAGTATGACACTATCTGTAGCCCCATTGGCACTTCTTACGATAACCTGACTCTGCTACTGGGCGATCCAAAATTCATCTATGTCCAAACGGGTGACGGGCAGAGTACAGACGTTAGCAAACCGTTCCTTGACCCCATAACGGTTATGGTTACGGATGTTAACAATAACCCGATTCCGGCTAAAAATGTTACTTTTGATGCCCCTGCCAGCGGAGCAAGCGCCCTGTTTACTACTGCGGGTGGTGTTACCAGCAGTACTTTTGTGACTTCTACCGATACAATGGGCGTAGCGGTTGTACCGACGACAGCTTTCAAGGCGAACGATACGGTAGGTTCTTACGATGTCATAGCTTCCGTAACCGTGACCGGTACCACCACTATCACCGGCACAATTCATCTTTACAATAATGCCCTGGGTGCTTTACCCATGTCGATTGTCTCCGGGGATGGCCAGAGCATCAAGATCGGCGGATTTTATAATCCGTTTAAGGTTCTTCTTAAAGATGCTGCCGGTAATCCTGCGCCGGGTGTTACAGTCACCTACCAGGTATTGAACGGCACTAACACTCCGGGCGGCACCTTCCCGGGTAATAGTGCTACCAGTGTCGTAACCTCGGGCGCTGATGGAATTGCTACTTCGGATGTACTGACGGCTAACCTGGTACGCGGGTCCTTTACCGTAGTAGCTTCTGCGCCGGGTTATAAAGCGATCAGCTTCACCCTGACCAATCAGCCGGGAGATCCAAATAGCATCAGTATTGTTACTCCTGCAAGCGGCGCGGCTTCCACGCCTATTCTGACCAATTTCCCGCAGCAATTGCAGGTTAAAGTGCTGGATGCCGGTAATTATGAGTTGAGCAACGTTAACGTGATTTATAGCGCTCCTGTCAGCACAACCGCCAGTCCTATCGCTACAGGCCAGTTCACTTCTACTACCGGCCTGGTAAGCAGCGTTAAGGTAACGACGGACGGAACAGGGGTTGCCACGGCCCCGGTCTTCCAGGCCAACGCCAAAGCTTCCAGCACAGCTTATGACGTGGTGGTTTCGCTCCCTGATTTTCCAGCCGTACCCACCCAGTCCTTCCATTTAACTAATAATGTGGGAGCGCCGGCAAACCTGGGTATGACGGCGGATAGCAGTACGTCTGCCACCTGCAAGGTCAACTCTGATTGTAGCTTTAACTTTAAGGTTAACGTTACGGATGCTGGAAATAACAGTGTGCCGGGAGCTACTGTTTCATTCAGTGCGCCCGCCGCTAATTTAGTTACCACTCCGCCGCCGCCAACCGGAGTATTCAAAAGCAATTTAACTAACTCTGTGGCTGTTCAGACTGCCGCCGATGGTACCGCTTCTACCACCGGTTTAACTTTCCAGCCGAACTGCACTATTACCAACGGATTTCCCTACAGCTCCTTTGACCTGACAGCCTCTTTGTCTGTCTCCGCTTCTATTACAAAGACTGTGCCTTTTAAGGTCAAAAATATAGTGGGCGATCCTGCCAGTATAAAACTGGTTACATCTCCCTACAGCATGACGGGTGTCCCTGCGGCTGTTTCACTGGTCGTTAACAAATCGCTGAGTCCTAATCTCGCAGTAAGTGTGATCGATTCCTGTGGTTATCCGCTGGCGAGCCAGCCTGTTAAATTTGATGTGCCAGCCTATACCTTTGATGCCAGTGGCAAAGCCAGCGCTTCCAGTGGCTCGTTCAGCCTGACCACTGTCCAGACCTCCCTGACTACTTCAACCGCTATCAGTGGCACTACCACTGTAAACGGGGTGAATAATGTCCAGGATTCTGGTCTCTCGGTACCTTTCACGGCCAACAACCTGGCCAATACTATCGGGACTAATTACGCTATCACTGCTACTCTGCTGGATAGCACCGGCATCGCGGTTTCCGGCGTACCCACTCAAACCCTGAATCTGCGAAATCAGCCTGGAAGTATCAGTTTCTTTACGCCTTCGCCTGCCGGACCTCTCTCCGCGACAGTCGCTACTAAATATCCGACTTTCGGAGTGACGGTGCAGGACGTCTTCCACAATCCTATATCCGGCCTGTCAGTTAGCTTCCAGGTGAAAAGTAGTCTATCGGCCAGTGGCAGCTTTGACCCGGTGGTTTCAACCCTTACTACCAGTGTCACTACCGGGGCCGATGGTGTGGCTAATGTTCCGGCCTTTTACGCTAATAACGTGGCAGGCGGACCTTACAAGGTAACGGCAAGCGCGATTGACCCTGGCACCGGTCTTACTACCAGTTACGATTTTGTGATGACTAACCTGGCAGGAAGCCCGGCTACCCTGGATGTAAATCCTTATAACGGCACTACTGCCCCGGTGGCCAGTACCACAGTCAATTCTTTCTATCCTTTTAACTCGACCTTCACGGCTACCGTTAAAGATAGCTTCAGTAACCCTGTAAGCAATATACCTGTCACATTCACCGTTAATTTTAATAATGGTGCGGGTGGCGATCTCAACGGTTTGATTGGGCTCACTACAGTTACCAATAACACTAATCCCCAGGGAATAGTGCCCTGGCCGAAACTTTTTGCCAATACCAAGGCCGGTACCTTTACCCTGACTATTACCGCCGGTCAAATACCGACCGGTAAAACCGTTACTTTAGAGAACCTGCCAGAAATACCCGATAGTTTTGATATGACCACTATCCAGGGTTCTAACCAGGCGGTTCTGGCGAACGGTATTTTTGGCAATCCGCTTTCGGTAGTGGTGCTTGATAAGTACGGTAACCCGGTAAGCGCCGGTAACAACGTTATATTTACCGCGCCCGTTAGCGGAGCCAGTGGCACTATCATTGACCCGGTTACAAACACGGATACGGGCAAAACCTCTTACACAGTTAAAACTACCAGTGGGGGGGTGGCCCTGGTGCGCTTTAAAGCGAATGGGATAGTGGGTAATTACAGCGTTACGGCTGCCCTACCCGGCATAATATCCAGCTCACCGCCTACTTATAGCCTGAGCAACACCTTCAAGTTTGACACCGCGAATTTAGTAGGTGCGGGCCAGGACGCTATCGTAAACAATGTTAAATTTGCCACTTCGCTAAAGGCTAAAGTCCTGGATGCAAATAACAATCCGCTCACCGGCGTCAATGTTATTTTCCAGGCTGCCGATCTCAACCACGCCAGTTTTGGCACGGCAGGCAGCGGTATTTCAAGCGGTCTCAATAAGGTAACTGTCGCCAGCGATGCTAGCGGCTTTGCCAGCGTGGACGCCTTTACCGGGATCGATTTCCTGGGCACGTACACTGTGACTGCTAATGCAGCCGATGTCTCCGGGGTGACAGCCGCCAGCTTTAGCCTGACCAACACCGGCACTCTTGCCCCCGGCAATAAAGGATCAGGACAAAGCGCCGTAGTAAACGGGGCAAAGTTTGCAAAATCCCTCGTAGTTCAGGTGGTAGACGCCAAAGGGGTGGTGCTTTCAGGCGTAGATGTAACTTTCTCCGCGACTGATACTACCTACGCTACTTTCGCGGCGGCAGGCAGCACAGCCTCCAGCGGAAAGAGTACCTTTGCGGTTAAGAGTGACGTTAATGGTTATGCCAGCGTGGACGCCTACAGTGGTAGCAGTTTTGTTGGCAACTATACCGTCACAGCCGCTGTGACCGGCGCTACTACGGCCAGCACTGCAAGTTTCAGTCTTACCAATACGATAGACCTGGTTAAACCGGCCAGTAATGCCACCAGCGGTGATGGCCAGGTGGCCCTGGTCAACGGTGCTAAGTTCGCCTCGCCCCTGAAGGTGCAGGTGGTCGATAACCAGGGTAACGGCCTGGGCGGTTATAGCGTTACTTTCAACGCCGCCAGCAGCGCCAACGCTACCTTCGCTGCCGCAGGCAGTAGCTCATCCAGCGGGAACAGCAGCCTGGCGGTTACCAGCGCGGCGGACGGTTATGCCAGCGTGGACGTTTATCCGGGTAGCAGCGCGGGCAGTTACAGTATTACCGCGCAGCTAACCAGCGGGGCCGGTAGCCAGTTCAGCTTTAAGCTGGTAAACACCGTAAAAGTAGTCGCTACCAGCACGCCGCCTGCCAAGTTACTGGTTTACGGTGAAACTACGCCACTCGTTATAACCGTTGAGGATGCCAACAACAATCCCGTCAAAGACTCGACCATAAAGGTTGGCTTTACGGTCTCTGATACAACTAAGGCCAGCCTGGATAGTAACAGCGTGGCTGTCAGCTCTCTGGACGGCACTGCTTCTGTAACCCTTACGACAGCTTCCAGCGGTACGCCGTGGGGTACTTACAGTGTTTCGGCCTCGGCTACCCTACCGACCGGCGAAAGCACTGCCAGCTTAACGAATGGAAGTGCCAGCTTTAATCTTACCAACGCGGTTAATGTGGCTACCGAAACACCGGCTAAAACTACCCTGCTGATTAATGGGGATAGTACGAGCCTTACCCTGAGAGTTACCGGCTTTAATGGCAACGGCGTAAGCGGTGTACTGGCTACTTTTGATAGTACCAGCGCTGTAACCGGTAACTTCTTAACCGGTGCCAACACACAGAGCGCTAGCACTCAGAGCGATGGTAGAGCTACCGTTAATGTTAAGTCCGGTCCAAAAACGGGTAGCTACAGCGTAAGCGCTTCAATTGACTCTACCATCCCTACCAAAACGGTTACGGTTAGTCCCTATAGCTTGACTAACACGGTCAGCCTATCGACTGATACTAACAGTGGTTCCGGGCAATCGGCGGTGGTGAATGGAGCAAAATTTGGTAATCCGCTCAGGGTTATCGTCAAAGACTTTAACGGCACGCAGGTGACCAACGTGCCTCTGACTTTTTCGGTGCAGAGCAGCGCTGACGCAACTTTCACCGCCGCTTCAGGGAAAGCCGGGGCAACCACTTCGGCAGCGGCTACTTATGACACGAATAAATATGCCGTATCGCCATCAGTCTTTGCCGGTACTAGTACCCTGGGCAGTTATAACGTAGATGTAAGCGTAAACGGAACGAGCACCAGTATCCAGTTGAGTCTTACCAATACAGTTAACTTTGCCACTGCCGCTAACCCGGCGACTCTGAAGAATAATGACTCTTCGACGACTATTCTGGCTACCGCGAAAGACAATCAGGGTACTTTGATACCAAACCTGACCTTTACTTTTGATGCTACCAGCGCAGTTAGCGGGAATTTTCTTACCGGGGATAGCACCACCGGCAACAGTGTTACAACCGTAAATAGTCCTAATACGGGTAGCGTAAGCGCCACCTTTAGTAAAGGCACTGCTACAGGTACTTATACTGTGACAGTATCCGTTAAGGTTGCCACGGGCCTGACGCTTAATAAGACAGTCAATTTAACAAACCAGTAACGATCCTTGAACACCGGGCAGGCTTTATAGCACAAACCTGCCCGGGCTAAAACTTGGCAGCACAAACGTTGTTAACATATCTCGTATATTCTTAGAACCCAGGGTGAATTAAGTGAGTCAGAACGTAAGCGTAAAACTTTCGACAAATCTGGTACGGGTGATGCCGGGTGACCGGAATCAAGTTACTATTACCATAACCAATCATAGCCAGGGAGTCGAGCGGTTTGAAGTGCGAGTAAGTGACCTTCCAGCGGAATGGTATCAGCTTGACCGGGGCGACCTGCTGCTGTACCCTGACCCGCCCGGTAACGAGGCTGGCGCTTACTTAACTATCACTGTTCCGGGTTACGCAATGCCCGGCTCTTATTCACCGGTGGTACAGGTCATAAATAGCAGCCGCCAGCTTGTGGAAGCCAGCGCTTCGTTTGCCCTTTTTATCGGGGAGCAACCTCAAGCCCAGCCAGAAATTCACCTGAACCCGCCTTTGCAACTGACCAGGGCCAGGAAAGCTGCTTACCAGCTAACTGTCGTCAATCCACAGAACCAGCCCCTGGCTCTGCGCCTTTTGCCCCGTTCTTTCGATCCTCGCGCGCGCTTGGCTGTTAATCCGCCCATTCTACAGGTACCTCCCCTGGGGCAGGCTTTCAGTGCGGTAGAAGTTGTAACGCCGCGTTCAAACTGGTTCAGTCCGGACCGGCGCTATGAGTTTATGGTGGAAGCCGAAAATACTGGCTTACAGGCCAGGGGCGCTATGACTCAGACCTGCCGCTTACCCTGGTTGCGCTGGTTGTTTGCTTCGCCTTTGCATTTCGTACCGCTCCTGCTGCTTTTGCTCCTGTTCAGTGGCCTTCTGGTCTTTTTACTGTGGCCTCGCCAGACGACCGTAGTGCAGGTTTTCTCCCAGCCTGCTCGCTGCGTACTGACTACTGCTACGATGGTTCCTTCTCTGCATATGGGCTCAGAACTGACCGATGTGGTTCTGACAGAAACCGAAACGGGCCGTGTGCGTAAGGTTCAGCAGGAGTCTGTCAGCCGCCTTCCCGGTATTTTCGACTCCCTGCTTTCGTTATCGCCGGACGGCAAACAACTGGCCTATGTGACAGCCGCCAACGAGGCAATGGACGACACCGTTATCTTCGTGGTAAACCTCAGCACTTCTACCAAGCAGAGGATAGCCGGTATTGCTAACGGTTTCTGGCCGGAACATCCAATCTGGTCCCCCGATGGCAGCCAGTTAAGTTACGTGGTCAGAAATGGATCTCAACTGGAATTATGGACGGTAAATCTAACCAGCGGGGATAAGAATCCGCGCCTGATCAGCACGCCGCGCCAGTTGACTCCCGATATGTTCTATCGAGATCCCGGTCCTAATGCGCCTTTATGCTGGTCTTCGGATGGCACTCGCCTGGTTATCGCTCAGAAAGACGCCACTACTCAGACTGAAGTGAACCTTGCCAACGGCCAGACCGCCACTGTCAATAAACCGGCCCAGGCAGGCAGCGATAAATTGCAGATGCCTCGAATGCCCGGTTTTGGCGGAGTGGTCACGCCGGGCCTGGCGCAAGTGGGTGAAGGCAGTTGTTTTGTACCCACTTTTAGCCAGAACGATCCGCAGTGGCATGATCTGGTAATGCGGCCCTGGACCGATAAAATTGCCGCGGCGGGCTGCGCTTTGACCGCTACAGCCATGGTTCTCAACTATTACAAAGTCAATACCGACCCCAATGAGCTAAACGCCTGCCTGGGAGATAATGCCAATCCCTATGACTGGACTTTGCCGGCTAACATTTGTAGCGATAATCAGGTGCAGGGCGGGCAGCGTGATTATTTTAGCTGGGACGGCCTGAATCAAATTTTAAGTACAGGTAAACCGGCGGTTGTAGGAATGCTGGGCGGGCAAACCGGCGTACACTATGTGGTCGTGGTGGGCGGCTCGGACGGCATTGCGGATACGTACAGGGTTAATGACCCCTGGGATGGTACGAACAGTAAGTCGCTGGGCTATTTTCTGGATCGCGGCTACCAGTTGCGCTGGCTGGTCACTTACGCCGGAAATAATGCCCCTACCTGTACCAATCGCCTTGAAGCGCTGGATAAGCAACAGCCGGATTTCAGCCTGAGGTTGAATAGCCCGGAAGATGGCGGCCTTTATAATCAGCCGGTAACCCTTAATTACCAGTCTGCTCCCAGCACGCCGATATCGGCCACCCTTTATACAGTCTCGCAGCCGTCCAATGGTGATAACCAGGTTCCCGCAAATAGCGCTACCCAGAGCATCCAGGTAGCCGCAACCGGTTCGACCGGAAGCACTTCGGCAGGCTCTCAGACGGGTCGCAGAATGCTCAACCTGGGCGATCAGGTAGATCAAGAAGGCTCTTATGACCTGGTTCTGGAAACCGGCACTGATAGTGCCTCAGGACTGCGCGTTACCACCCACTTTGTAGTGGATAAAACTCCCCCTCAGCTCGAACTGGTACCTCGCGGTAATCCATTCGAAAGTAAACCGGGGCCGGATGGGGTGCAAATAGCGCACGGCAAGGTTGACCTTGACTTTAAGGCGGTTGACAACCTGAGCGGCATTACCAGTATTGAGTACAAGATCAACGGGGGGAACTGGCAACCCTATACGAATGATGTTGACCCGAAGCCGGTTTCCTTTACCAATCCGGGCGATTACACCCTGGTTTACCGCAGTATGGATGGGGCGGGTAATCTTACCCCTGAACAGACCCTGAAGTTCACGATTAATCTGACTGCGGGCGACCCTGCCAAGCAAAACATCCCTGGCGTTCAGATACCGGGACAGGCTACTCCCGCGCCGCAGACCACTGCCGCTACCGATGCTGGAGCAGGGTCAGGAGCGGGGGCGGGTGGTAACGCCGCCAACGGCGAAAACGCTGGCGGCAACAATGGCGGGAGTAACGCTGGCGGCGCTGCGGCAGCTACCACTACTCCGGCAGCCACAGTGGCCCCGGCCGCGCTTACGGCGGCCCCGGCCCAGCTAACCTTTGATGTCACTCAGGATCAGGCCAGCCTGCAACTGATTAATGCGGGAGCCAGCCCGGCTATCTGGGCTATTCAACCTCCTTCGGGTGCTGCGGCGGCCTACCTCAAGTTCCCGCAGGCCGGTGGAACGGTTCCGGCCGGTGGTAGTCTGCCGATCCAGGTGCAACTGGCAGCCTTTAACCTGACCGGTAATCCGTTGACCGTTAACTTTATCATTGGCTACAACAATAACACGGCCCAGTTGCCAATAACGGTTTTGATTAATCCCCAACCGGCCCCGTCCGTGCAGTTTACCTCGCCAGCCGCAGGTCCGCTTACCACCAAAGTCGTACCTGTAAAATTGCAGGTTACGGCTACCGGCCTGGCTAAACCTAACCATGCCACCCTCAGTGCTACCTACCTTGATAAAGTAGGCGGTACGGTAGCCAGCCATCCTCTGCCTGCGGTGGCTTCTGCCGACACGGGCTGGACTTCCAACTGGGATATTACCGGCCTGCCACCGCAGGATAATATCCAGATTGGCGGCGTGCTTTGCTGGACGGCCGATGACTCAAACTGCTTGAAAATTGACCAGCCATTGGCCGGCCTGAGCATTCCCAAACCTTCGGCCACGATTAGCTTTACCCCGGATGGCGCGGCTCTGGTGGGGATTGTAACTATTACGGCCCAGCCCAGCGGGGTAGTAACGGTTGATCACATTACTTACACCTTTACGTATAAATCGAACGGCAATAATGTCGTGCAGACCATTGCGGATCGCGCTACTGCTGGCAATAACTATACGGTAAAGTGGGATACCGGCCCGATACCGCCCCAGACCGGGATTAAAATGGATGCCCTGATTTGCTGGGCAGCCGGAGACCAGGCGGATAGATGCGTGGCCCCGGCCAGTCCTTTGCCGACCTTCAGCGTGGACGCCCCTACCATTACTGTAAATCCTTTACCGGATGCTGCTGTCGCCAATCTCCCGGCTCAGTTAACCTTAACCGGTACGGCAGGTAAACTGAATAGCGCCGCTACTACTGTCTGGGTGGATTATACTTATACGCCTACACCCGGCGGGACTCCCGTTACAGCAAGCGTTCAGGCTACTCTTTCTACTCCAGATGCCGGTAACGCTACCTGGACCGCCAACCTGGATACCAGCGCCTGGCCCCCGCAAACCGCTACTTTTACGCCTAAAGTTTGCTGGGATGGTAACCGCACCGGGAATTACTGCGTTAAAGTTCCGGCCCCGCTCAGCGGGCAGATCCCTGACCTGGCAGCCGTATTTGCCGACCCTAAACCGGCTGACCTTTCCAAACCCGTTACTCTCCAGATAAGTGCGACTCCGGTAGGGCGGGTTACCTCGGTCAAAATACTGCTGAGTTATACCAGCTATGACGGTACGGCCAAAACCGATGTGCCGCTGCCGACCGAGGCCAATACGGCCAACAATTTTGCCGTAACCCTTGACTCGGTAGCCCTGGGTCTACCCCCTAACCAGCCGGTCAACTTCAAGCTCAAAGCCTGTAATGCCACCAGCGGTTATTGCGGTAAAGTGCCGGATGCGCCCCTTCTGACTATCCAGGCGCCCAATACTACTCTCGATCAACTTAACCCTGCTACCCTGACCACTCTCACCAGCGCTACAGTGCCGGTCCAGGGTGTAATCAAGGGGCGAGGTGTAAGCAGCTTTACGGTCAGTGCGGTTTACAGCGATGTAGTCACGGCTAATAACCAGACTACTCTGAGCCAGCCGGTTACCCAGACGGTTTTTGTACCTGGCCCGCTAAACCTGGCCCAGCCGTTTAACTTCACCTGGGATACCAGTTTGATTCCGCCGCAGTCAGGTATTAGCCTGATATACCAGGCGTGCTGGGGAACGCCCGGCGGGTTTGATAGCGGCTGCGCTAACCAGAATATCTACACTGGTGTGACAATTGCTGCTCCGGCGGTAAGTAAGGTCTTTTTGACCTCGGGCTTGGAATATAACAAGGATAATACGCTAACCCTGCCCATACCTTACGATAGCACAAATGTCACAACCACCACTCAGGTTAAATTACCGCTGGTAGCGCTGGCCAGTGGTAGTAGAGTGACCGCCGTTAACTGGCGCCTGGATGTGCAAGGCCTGGGTGCGGCGGATGGCTATCCAAAACTGGTCGGTACCAGTGGCGCTCCCGACAGCAACGGCCTGATGACGGCTACAGTTACCCTTGACCTGGGTTTTCTGGTAAGTAAGAATATAGACTTTTCAACTGCTAAAATTACTCTGATAGGTACTCCTTTATGGAACGGGCGGTTGGAATATATAGGCTCTTCCAGCGTCAAGAATATCCCGCTGCGCTTCTTGCCCACTACGGTGAACGCTGTCATGCGTGATCCTACTTTACCGGCTACCCAGATTGCCCCGGCGACAGCCAATCCTGACCCGAGCAGCCTGGTTATGCTTAATAAAATTACCAACCTGCAAGTTTTACCGGCAGGACCGACCGGGAACGACGGGGGCATAATTAAGCGGGTGTTGCTGGATGTTACTTACACCGACAGAAGTTCCGGCAGCCCTGCCGTTGTAAATAAAACCCTTGCTACCATAACTACCGCCACTAATGGAAGCTGGAATTTTGACTGGGACCATACTCAGGCTCCCCTTATCGAGCCGCAAGATGGTTCAACCCAGGGTTTTGGGATTACGCTTGGCTGGCGCTTCTGTAACACTCCGGCAGGCGATGACTCGGGCTGTTTACCGGCCAAACTACCCGGCACCCTTTTCCAGTCTACTAAACTCAGCCTGGGCGGAGTGCGCCTGACCAGCAACAGTGAGAATCCGGTAAACTCGAAAGGTTTTCTAAATTCCACTTTTACGGCTGCGCTCAGTTTTGGCTCACCGGCAACGGTTAAAGCGGTTCGCTTTATTGCTTATCCTGCCGGGCAGACCACCGATCCCAGCAAAGCGATTTTGCTGGCGGTCCACGAGACAGGCGTAACCACTAATAACCAGTATCATGTTTACTGGCCGGATAACAGCTCAGTGGACGACCTGGTTAAGAGCCTTAACACGGCAGGCGTTACGGCTCCCCAGGTAACGATTGCCGCGCAATATTGCCTTGTAGCTAGCCCGAGCAGTAACGTTAATGATATTAACTGTAGCGATTGGACCGGAAAACAGGTCGAAACTATGACCGCATTCCTGGGAGCAGATAGCTGGAAGTCAACTCTGAGCGGTCAACAGGGAGTTGTCGTTACCTGGGAGAAATACGGGACGCAAACCGACCCTTATAACGACTATCTTAAACCTACCGGCAGTACCTCAACCTCGGTTACTTTGCAAATCAAGATCATACCGGTGCTGCCTTATGTAGACCCGAGTAATGCCGGGGTAGTGCCTTCGAAACCCACCCTGGCCTATAGTCTGGCCTCTGGTATCAGCGGGGCAATAAATGACCCGGCAGCTACGTTGCTCAAATTCCCCGCCAGGGGCGCGGGTTACAGCTACTACTATACTTATAGCGCAAATTGGGACTTCAGTACGCTGACCTTACCGCAAGACAGCCCTACGGTAAGAAGCGTGTCGTTACAGGCTTCCGTTAGCTTTACCAACGCGCAGAACCAGGTAATTAACAGTGATGCATTCCTCCTGACTCACGGGGCGCAGTAAGCTAAAAACCTCTAAGAGAGTCTAAGAGAAAGGAAAGTTATGGGTACACCAGCCGCTACGATAGGTGATCGTGTAAACGGAACCTGTATGCATACCTATCAAAGTACCACCCCTACTCCGGTGGGACCGGTTCCTTCACCGGTGCCTATGACCTTGCCGTTTTCCGGTACCATCGTTATGGGCTGTCCGACAGTCCTTATCGGAGGTAAACCGGCAGCGGTGTTAAATATGCCAACGGTGACTAACACCGCTATACATCCTCCAGTGGGAGGAGCGCCTACTCCCGGTCCGGCAACTCCGGTCGCAACCAACGTTGCCACTATAGTGGATGGCAGTCCTACTGTGCTGATCGGAGGGGCTCCCGCTATCAGGACAGGCAGTAAGACGGCAGCGGGAGAGTGCGGTTTAATCGCGCCGGCCGTAGTGGTAGGCTCGGCGGCCACAGTTTTAATCGCCTGACGGCAATCAGTATTGCCGAAAGATACTTTTATCAGCGGTTAGCGGTAGCCAGCGCCGCTGCCACTGCCGCCCAGGGATCTACCACCCCGTGTCCTTGCTGATCAGGAGCGACTTCCGGTAGGTAACGAGCGGTTCGCATAATCAAATCTTTAAGCCCGGCAGCACTTAATTTAGGATTGGCCTGCAACATCTGGGCAGCTACTGAACTGACAATAGGCGCGGCAAAAGAAGTTCCGTCCACGTGCTGGTAATACTGGTTCAGCAGTTTCTGACTGTGCCAGGCCTCGCGCAAATGCCTGCGGATTTCAGCGGGTGGTTGGCCGGGCAAATCTGCGGGCAGGTTAATACTTTGCTGTATATCTTCGTCTGAAAGTAGCACCAGCAACTCATCAGGTTCGGCGGCCAGAAGGCGTTCCAGGGCAGCGGCTTCCCGGGCTACGCTACTGCCGGGGAGTACCGGAGCAGCCAGCCACAGACTGGGCGCGACCAGTTCTGGTTTCCACACTCCGCTGCGGGTCTGCCCGTAATTAGAATGCCATAACTCGAAGGTTTCAGGATCAAGGGTGTTTTTATCGTCCAGGCCTCCAACCGTAATGGCACTGGGAGCGCTGGCGGGAGGTACTAAATAGCGTTCTCCGGCGTTTCCTGCCGCGCAGACCACCAGCACGTTCTGGGCAACCAGCGCCTCTACCATCAGGTCTACCGGGTTGTTGGCATAGCCCGTGGGCCTGTCCCCGCCAAGCGAGACGTTTACAATCTGAATACCGAAACGCCGCCAGTTCGCCAGTATCCAGCCCAGGCCTCTTTCAATCCCTTCCTCGTTAACCCGGCCTTCCTGATTACTTACCCGAATCAGGATTACTTCAGCCCCGGAAGCTAACCCACGATACAAGCCGTTCGAAAGACTGCCGTTGCCGCAAGCTACGACTGAGGTCATAGTGCCATGCCAGCTAAGATCTCCGCTTAGTTCTACTTCGGATAACTCGCGGATTTCATCATTTGAGGCATCGACGTAAAGTTTAATACGGTCCTGGAGGTCAGGATGCGCCGAAAACCCGGAGTCGAGGAAAGCTATTCTCACACCGCTGCCGTTATATTGCCCATTGTAACCCAGGCGTAAACCTACGGGGAGAATACCATAAACAGAAGGCTTACCCACGGGCGGGCGAGTTTCATCCTCAATTTGCGCTACTAAGTCGTTTAAAGCCGCTTGCAGGCAATTCGGACAAACACCCAGTTCCGGACTCCATTCAGGATGATGTTCCTGCAAATAATTAACCGCTGCCGGTTCAATATCCTGCGGCCCGGCGAACTGGCCCGGCCCAACAGTCTGGTGACATAAAGGACAATCTACTTTTTCTACTGCTGCCGCAGGGTTAAACATAATTTCTCCATTCAGGTCTATTTATGATAGCACCCAAAGTACTCCAAAAGTAAAAGGTTTCCTTTGGGCGATAGTAAGTGAATTTTATAACATTCTTTATACGATTTCATACGCGCAAAAGATGTGCCGCGAATGTTAACCTGAATAGAGAGGATTATACCGGAAGGACTTTCTGAAAACCTGAATAAAAAATGCCAGGAACAAAAGGCTGTTCCTGGCATTCAAGGTTTACTTTTTAACCCTTGTGAGGCGGGCCAGTTCGTCCCACTGTTCGTTGGTAACTACTTCCAGGCTGTTAAACTCGCCTGCCCCTGCGAGCCATTCTCCACCATCAATGGTGACTACTTCGCCGTTAATGTAGCCTGCGTAGTCCGAGATTAAGTAGCTGGCCAGGTTAGTCAATTCGGGTAGCTCGCCCACGCGCTTCATCGGGTTCTTTTTAATAGCGCCTTCGGCCAGTTCCGGGGTGGGGGATAGGCGCTGCCATGCGCCTTCTGTCGGGAAGGGACCAGGCGCTATAGCTACCTGCCGGATACCGTACTTAGCCCATTCCACCCCTAACGAGCGCGTCAGGGTTAGAACCCCGGATTTTGCAACAGCGGATGGTACTACATATCCCGAACCAGCCCCGGACGAAGCGTAGTTCGTAACGATATTTAGCATGGTGCCGCCTTGCTGGCTGGCGATCCAGCGCTTTCCGACTGCCAGAGTACAATAAAAGGTGCCGTGCAGCACAATATTCAGGACCGTATCCACAGCCCGCGTTGAAAGGCGCTCCGTCGGGCTGATAAAGTTACCGGCGGCATTGTTGACCAGTACATCTATCCGTCCAAAATGGTTGATCACCGCATCAACCATAGCATCCACCTGGTCAGGGTCGCGTACATCACACGGAATAGCGAAAACCTCACCCCCGGTTTGTTCGCTCATTTCGGCAGCCGTCTTTTCGATCACTTCCTGGCGGCGACTGCTGATAGCTACTTTTGCGCCAAGTTCCAGGAAGCGCGTGCCCATGGCCCGTCCCAGGCCTGTGCCGCCGCCGGTTATCAGGACTACTTTGTCTTTCAGCAAATCGGGTTGAAACATTCTAATTGCTCCTCGCTCAGAATTAATTGTTCCAGTCCATCGAACTTACCGGAACAATCCCACTGCTATGTGGGTCATTAACTGGAAACCAACGTTTGATTCTAGAAGATGCTATTCGCCCGGGTGTTATCCAGGCTAGGATAGCACGAAGCCTCCTTTTTGACTAATCAGACTGAAATTAGCCTCGTGTCGTAACTGATAGTTCTTGACAGTTACGACTAGCCCTGCTACTCTATATTCATGAGTTATAAATGATAGTTTATATCAATTAGGTAGTATTAACGATTATACTAACCGTCTATAATTTAGAGCTTCAGTAACCAGGAGGAAAAGTTGAACTTTAAGGCTTTTGGAAAGCAAGTGGTACTGCCTGTAATAATTGCGATATGTTCTATTGCGCTGGTCGCCTGTGGGGATAATACAACCCCTTCCGTAAACGGTACTTCGGCGGCCTCAAATGCTTCTCAAACCACGGCAGGCGTAGCAGGTAAGCTCAGGGTAGTAGCCACTACCACTCAGCTAGCCGATTTTGCTAGAAATGTGGGTGGAGAGCGGGTTGAAGTAACTTCGATTCTAAAGCCGAGCGCCGACGCGCATGAGTATGAACCAACCGCCGCCGACTCTAAGGCGCTGGCGGCTTCACAGTTGATTCTTAAAAACGGATTGGGCCTGGACGATTGGTTGGATAAAACCATTCAAAGCAGTGGAACTAAAGCTTTGCTGGTGACTGCTTCTGAGGGAGTTAAAACCCGTAAGGCCGAAGGTTCCTTAGTCGAGGAATTCAAAAACGGCGACCCGCATATCTGGTTTAGCAGCGATAACGCCAAAAAAATGGTCGATAATATTGCAACAGGCTTATTAAAGGTAGATCCTTCGAGTAGCGATATTTACCAGGCAAACGCCAGCGCCTATAAGGCTCAGCTAGACCAGATGGCGCAGCAGATAAAAGCCTTGATAGCCAACATTCCGGCCGAAAACCGGAAACTGGTAACCAATCATGATGCCTTCGGCTATTTTATTGATCAGTTTGGCTTAACTTTTGTAGGCTCGGTCATTCCGAGCATGGATAGCACTTCAGAACCCAGCGCCAGAGATATTGAAGAATTAGTGAATAAGATTAAGGAGCAAAAGGTCAAAGCGATCTTTACGGAGCAGAGTCTCAATCCCAGGCTGGCGGAGCAAATTAGCCGGGAAGCGGGCGTCAAAATCTATTCTAATCTTTACAGCGATAGTTTGAGTGAGCCGGGCAGCGATGGCGATACCTACCTGAAGATGATGCTTTCCAATGCCAGGAACATTGTCGCGGGATTGAAATAAAGCAGTATCAGAGAGCGCAGTTAATTGTGATAAAATAGGCTTGTTTCACTGCATTTAGTAGTAACCCTTAGAAAGGAATCAAGTTGAAAGTTTTGTTCCGCACCAGCTTTATCCGGCTTTCCAGCCTGCTCATGCTAATTGTACTCTTATCCGCTGCCCTGGTGGCCTGTGGCGATAATACCCCTACCCCGGCGACTACCACTACCCAGGCTGCTTCCTCCGATACAGGCAGCACTGCCGCGGGCGGTATTCCGCCGGTTAGCGGCACCCCGGTTAAAACTGCCGATGGGTTGCAGTATATTGATATAAAGGTGGGAACCGGTCCTGAAGCCAAGAATGGCTCGAAGGTGCAAGTTCACTACACCGGTTACTTAACCAATGGCCAGAAATTTGATAGTTCTTATGACAGGGGTCAGCCTTTCCCGCTAACCTTGCCGGGAAATGTTATCCAGGGCTGGAATGAGGGCTTAGTCGGAATGAAGCAGGGCGGAAAACGCCGCCTGATTATTCCTCCGGCGCTGGGGTACGGAGCGCAAGGTTATCCGCCGGTAATTCCGGGTAATTCGCAACTCATTTTTGATGTTGAATTAGTTTCCGTTAGCTAAGCATTCGTCAGGTTAAAGCAGCCAATGAATACCGATTTCTTGAATGGTCTACCCATCGAAGTAGAAGTTACTTTCCGTCTGCTGCTGGCTTACGTACTCGGCGGGCTGATCGGATGGGATCGTGAGAGAGATGGTCAGCCTGCCGGTCTGCGCACCCACATGCTGGTATCGGTAGGTGCCGCCGGGTTTACGCTGCTTTTTATCTATGGCTTTAAAGGCGTCGGTACTTCGACGGACGCGGCGCGTGCGGCCAGTCAGATTATTACAGGCATCGGCTTCCTGGGAGCAGGAGCGATCTGGCGAAGCCGCACGCGGGTGCGAGGCGTAACTACCGCCGCCGATATCTGGGTAGTTGCTTCGATTGGAATGCTGGCGGCGGCCGGCCTGTGGTATCTTTCAATTCTTTTGTCGGTGCTGGTTTTCTTTACTTTGCGCTATTTAAAACCAAACGGCACAGCGCTTGAGAAGAAGCACCTGCGCAAACGGCAGCGCGATCAGCAAATTTCACGCGCTGCACGAAATCGCTCAAAAGAAGTATCGCCCGAGAACGGTTATCCTGAAGGGCCGGACAGGGGTAATGCCCAGCCTGATAAATCTGAAAATGATAAGAAGGGATTTTAGTTCAGGATAATGGCCGCGATCAAGCCGAAAATTGTCTTCTGGAAGCCCGGAGGGGTAGTGCGCGGGCAGCAAGTCTACCTGGATGCCAATTTTCTGGTAGCACTCTCGTGGCCTGCTCATATCTGGCACACCAGCGCCAGCGGGTTGCTGACTTCTTTTAGTGAAAGAAATACGCGCCTGCTGCTCTCTTCCCTGGCTCTTAACGAGGCTATCTACCAGCTTATGCGCCTTGAAGAGAGGGATAAAGCGGAAAACAACGACGGCGAGGGGTCCACCTCACGTCAAGAATGGCCGGAATTTTTGGACAGTACTTTGCTAAGCCTGCCAAACATCCAGACCTTTGAACCGCCTGATCTCGATTTTCACCGCCAGGTGATTAAAGCGGTTCGCGACCTTAAGCTTGACCCCACGGATGCTTTTCATTATTCGGCAGCCCGCCGCTTGCTCTGCCCGATTGTCACCAACGATACCGGCTTCCAGAAAATCCCCGATCAAAATCTGGTTGTTGTCACCTTCTTTTGATCAAGTCAGTAAGAAACTTCATTTCCTGGTGTGGGAATTTATGTTTCCACTCCTGTTCAAAATAATCACTATACTCTAAATTGCGTAATGCACGCCAGATTGGAACTACAATTGAGTCTACAGTTCCTGTGATATTAAATACAGTTTTTCCTGTTCCTGTTAACCTTCGATTATCAGCATATTCAACTATTTCAAATCTTATTTTGTCTCCAGACTTAGAAAAAAGAAAGTCATACTCAATTGGCTCAGTATTCCAGCTTACTCTCTGGTTACTTCCTACGCTGAGAAAAGTACTCAGCCCTTTTGTAAGCTCGTATATGGAATCATAAGGAACATAAGAAGCTGTGAAGGTCACGATGGTTTCATTAGAATGAATTTGAACTTTTAGCCAACCACTGTTACCTTCGCTAAATTGGATAAGCAATTTTTCAGTCACTATTTTATTAGTTGAGCATTGCCGAAAGATATTCTATGGAGTGTATTTATAACCCACGCCGCGAATCGTCTGAATGTAACGAGGATGCGAAGGATCTTCTTCTAATTTTTTGCGCAGACGGGCCATATGCACATCTACCACCCGCTCATCCCCAAAGTAGTCGTAGTTCCAGACCTGTTCGAGCAAGCGGTCCCGGCTGAAAACGGTGTTAGGATGCTCGTAGAGGAACTTGAGCAGATCGAATTCCAGCTTGGTCAGTTCAACCTCTTCATTTTCCTTCCAGACCTGCCGGGAATTTACATCTATACGTACACCGGGTTCCTGTTTGGAACTGGAGAGGGTTTTTGGGCTTGCTTCTTCCGCGGCACCGTGCGCTTCCGGTCTGAGCTTGGCGTGGCGCAGCATAGCCTGGACTTTTAAAGTTAATTCACGGGGATTAAACGGCTTGGGAATATAATCGTCCGCGCCTGCCTCAAGACCGCCGATGCGTTCTTCTTCTTCGGAAAGGGCAGTTAACATGATGATATACATGGTGGGATTGATTTCCCTTAACTGGCGGCACACTTCCACTCCATCCAGTTCGGGCATCATGCGATCAAGAATAGCGAGAGCAGGTTTTTCCTGCTGGGCTTTTTCCAGAGCCTCCCGGCCATTTTCTGCCATAACTACCTGGTAACCGGCCCTTTGGAGGTGAAACGCTACCAACATTAGTATATCGTGTTCATCATCAGCGAGTAGAATCTTTTCACCTTGTGCGGTCATGTAGCTTCTCACTTTTCTTCTAACCAGACCTGCCCTTTTAGCTAGCCATCAGGCTAAATAGAGTGGTATTAGGGGAAATTATGGTACGTCCTTTTGCTACTATACTTTACCAGAAAACAAATATTAAGAAAAGCTATAATGTGAAAATTTAATTCAAACTCAACTTCATAACTATTAAATCAAAATGCTCGCTGTCTTGCAAGAAGTATACAGCGAGCACTTACTACATGATCCGAGGCAAAATGCCTACCGGGCGGGCAAACTTTTAGTCTACCTCACGTTTTTCAGGATAGAGCTTATCTACTTCAGCGCGTGCCGCTCCTTTGTCCTGGAAATAAAGAGAGTTAATCGAAGTAAAAGTTTTCCATTTATCCGGTACTTCTTCCTCGGCAAAAATGGCTGCTACAGGGCATTCCGGCTCGCAGGCACCACAGTCAATACATTCATCAGGGTTGATATAGAGCATGCGATCATCATCGCCATCCTCATAGATACAATCAACCGGGCAGACGTTCACGCAGCTTTTATCTTTAACGTCTACGCACGGCTCGGTAATTACATAGGTCATTGTGAACTCTCTCTCTTTCTAGTGTAGATGGTACTCACTGGATCTTTGATTGCTCAAAACTACTATAAAGAATACCTGCCTCCTGGCAAGTATTACTATTTCTAGAAACTATTGGCCTATCATACCATAACTGGCTTTAGACCATAGTAGTATTAAAAACAACATTTGGGACAATTATCGAAAGATTTATTGCTCTATAAAAGGTGCGGCAGATACATCCAAATCGATAATACCACTATGTGAAGTAAATAGCAAGCGAGCTATTTATGGCCTGTTTTCCTGACTCTAATAGAATTTAGCAGGCTCAATAGCAAGCGGATGGCCGGGTTTTTTGTACTTTTAGAAGAAACAAATCCTATTGCACCCTCCCATGCCTCGTGTTATAATCGAGTATACATAACATGCAATTAGCTTAACAGGCGGGTTTTACAAGGAAGCACTACCATCTATGTCCGGCACTGAAGTTCAAGAATTGATAGATAGTGGAATAGCAGCGCTAAAAGCTGGAGACCGAGTGGAAGCTCGCCGTTATCTGGCCGAGGCTATCGAGCACGACCCCAAAAACGAGCGGGCCTGGCTTTACCTCTCCGCTGTTTTACCTCGCCAGCAGGCTATTGCTGCCCTTGAAAGGGTGTTAGCGTTAAATCCCGAAAATAAACAGGCGCAACGCGGTTTAGACTCTTTGAAAAGTCAGCCTGCCACAGCCGTAGAACAGGAACCGGCTTCGCTACCTGCGCAAAAACCGAGCAGCGTTTCCAGGCCCGGTGGGGTCGATAAAAGCGGACGTGCCAGCGGTAGACCGCAGCGTAGAAGCGACCTGCCCCGGGTGGAAGAACTACCTTTAGGCGTAAATGAAGCTCCAAGCCTTTTCACTCCGCCCGGCGG
Organism: Chloroflexia bacterium; assembly: GCA_036261665.1. Classification (GTDB taxonomy): domain Bacteria; phylum Chloroflexota; class Chloroflexia; order Chloroheliales; family Chloroheliaceae; genus 54-19. The sequence goes on along the minus strand of DATAKM010000134.1, from coordinate 63,478 downwards.
TTTGCGCCCGGCCCAAAAGGAAGCTTCTGTCGAAACTGTAACCGGCACTATACTCCCTGCTCGCTCCGAGCCAATTGTTTTTGAACGTGGCTACCATCCTATCGAGAAAGACCCTCAGGTTAAAGCACTGGACCAGGAAGGCGGGCCTCAAGACGAGGACTACCTGGAACTGGACGAGAGGGATACTCATGCCGGTGAACTTGGACCGGACCTGCGCAATATCTTAAATGAATCTTACCTGGCTTCGCAGAAAAAGCGGCGGGTAAATCCTTTAGCGATAATTCTTCCAGTTCTGCTATTGCTGGTAATCGCAGGGGCACTTGTGTATTTCCTGGTGTTTAGTAAAGCTCCTGATACCAACTCAGCGCAAGTGCTCGCGCCTACCGCTACGCCTGTTACTACTACCCTTCAAAGTGGTGTAAGTAATCTTGACGCAACCCCGACCCCCGTGAATACTGTGCCGCCTACCGCAACGACCGTACCTTCTCCGACTGTACCGCCGAATCTGAAATTGAATGTTGCCCAAAATGAACGAGCTGAACTGCGAGCATACGCGGTAACTTTCAGCGGTTACGAGAACCGGTCGAATAATTTCTCTTTTGCGGGCGCAGGCACTCCCAAGCAGGGTTATCACTTTGAAGGGGTTATCGTGCAACTGGAGAATCTCACCAACCAGGTTCTGCCGGTGCAACTGGATACTTTCCAGGCGGTAGATGGTCATAATAACTTCCTGAAGCCAAAAGCGGGTGGGCGTGCCCCGGCCCTCGATATCAGTCGTCTGCAACCGGATGAGCAGCGCACAGCATGGCTGACTTTTGAAGTTGAGGATGGCACTACCCTGCGGCGGGTTTCTTTCAATCCTACCGCTACCCAGGATCAGAATAATTCGGCTGACGTAAACCTGACTTTAGCGCCGGTTACTCCTGCTCCTACCCCTAAACCGACTCCAAAGCCAACCGCCACGCCCAAACCAACCGCTACGCCTGTACCGACCAATACTCCTGTACCAACCGCTACGCCTGCGCCAACAGCCACGCCTCAGCCTACTTTTACGCCCGTGGTAGCGGCTTCACCCGGCACTTTTGAGATGCCCGCCGCGCCGACCGCCACGGCTTTACCTCCTACCGTAGCGCCCACCGCCACGCCGGAACCCACTGCTACCGCTACGCCGGAACCGACCGTTACACCCACGCCCGAGCCCACCGCGACCCCTGCGCCAACTGTTCCGCCTACCCCGGTGCCGCCAACGCCTGCGCCACAGGGAGAAATGGGCAAACGTCTTGAACTCGATAATTTTGCGATTACCGTGACTACTTACCTGGCGGCGCCTGTTATCAAACCCCCGCCGCTAATTTTACCGGCCGGTTATCACTACGAGTCGGTCAAAATCACCCTGCAAAATACCGGTGACAAGGATGTAGCCGATTATCTCGGAAGCTATCCTTTCTACCTGAGGGATACAGAGGGCCGGGTTTATAGTGTGGGGCCCTATATCCAGGACGCCAAAGATCGCTTTAACCCGAAAGTCTTTGCTCCTACCAATACCGCGCCCGGTAAAAACAACGCCACCGGCACGCTCTATTTCCTGGTGAAAGATGGCACCAAAGGTACGCGCACCTTTGTCTTCTATGCTAATGATCAGCTAGAAGCTCCCAGGATAGAAATACCGCTTAAAGAAAAGAGCTAAAGTAATAGATTCCCTGCTATCCCAATAACAAACCCATCTGTACAGGCAGGGTAACTTTCGAGTTACCTTCCAATTTCCATTTCTTTGACTAATCTCACATTCTCCAACAAAATTATCATCTACAATGACAGTGTAGTAAGTAACATTACTATTATTAATTATTAAATAAAACAGCATATTAAATAAGCACATTATGCACATTATAAGGAAGCAGGAATTTATAGATGAAATATCATAACTGGCAAAAAACTCATAAAGAAATTTATGATGGTTGGGGCAAAAAACCGGTAAGTATAAGTACTTTAGAAGATATTCATGCGCGTGCATGGAGAAATCTTTTGCGCTTTTGTACCCCTGAAGAGCTCAAAAAGCTTTCTGAGTTAGCTGCACGTTACCAGTGTGGTGAAATTCTCTCTTGAAATGGTACTGGTTTTACAGTTAGATTTAGTAGATTAAGATCAATAGCTGTATATGTAGCTTCTGGAATCAAAAAACCTCTCCGAACGAGAGGTTTTTTGATTCTTTCTTTGACTCAGTCTTTTAGAAATCGGTACTGAGCGAGTCTCGCAGCAGATCAATATATTCTAGAGCTACGCCTGTGCCGATTGCCACGCAGTTCAGGGGGTTATCGGCTACATAGCAGGGAACGCCGGTCACGTCGGCCAGAAGCTGGCTGATATTGCGTAACAGGCTGCCGCCACCGCTCATTACCATACCGCGGTCAATGATATCGCTGGCGAGTTCCGGCGGAGTATCTTCCAGCACAGTGCGGACTGCCCCGATGATGCTTTCGAGCGGATCGCTGAGAGCTTCGGTAATTTCGTTGCTGCGGACAATGACGGTGCGCGGTAAACCGCTGACCTGGTCGCGCCCACGCACTTCCATAGTCAATTCTTCTTCCAGCGGGATAGCGCTACCAATGCGGATTTTGATTTCTTCGGCGGTACGGTCGCCGATCATGAGGTTGTACTTGCGTTTGATGTAAGCTGCAATCGCTTCGTCCAGCTTATTGCCACCTACCCGGATACTGTTGGCGTTTACGATACCATAAAGCGAAATAACGGCCACTTCGGTAGTGCCACCCCCGATGTCAATAATCATATTGCCGGTTGGTTCCGCAATAGGAATCTGCGCGCCGATAGCGGCGGCCAGGGGTTCGCGAATGAGCCAGGCGCGTTTCGCCCCGGCCTGAAGAGCCGCGTCATAGACTGCCCGCATTTCAACGTTGGTTACGCCCGCCGGAATACAAATCATCACATCCGGCTTGACTACGGCGAAGCGACCGGTGGCCCGCCCGATAAAGTACTTCAGCATCGCTTCAGTCACGACATAGTCGGCAATAACACCGTTCTGCATAGGACGAATGACTTCGACCGTTTCCGGAGTACGGCCCATCATCTCGTAAGCAGCGGTTCCAACCTGCAAAACCCGGTTATCTTTGGTGGAAATAGCTACGACACTGGGTTCACTGAGAACAATACCCTTACCCTTGACGTATACCAGCACGTTAGCAGTGCCTAGATCAACTCCGATTTGTTTGCTTGATAACATTTCTTTTTGTACTACACAGCTAATGGCCGGTTAAGCCAGACCTTCGCCATTCCTTCCTAAATAATAAAGAAACTATGACACGTTATTAGTTTCCAGCAATCGAACTTGGGAACAGGTTCAGCGTGGGGATTATATCATAGGCAAGAACGACTGTCATGCAGGCCCAGGAGTCTACTTTATATCTCTATAAAAGGTGATTAATTATATGATTTATTATATAAAGAAGTGGAAAAGACATATGAGTTATGTTAGAACTAATTCGCTTGAGCTTACCGCTATTCCCTTTAGGTTCATTTTTTGTTATAATCCCCTACAGTCTGATGGTTTGGAGAAAGGACAGGGGAGGCGTATCTTAAGCCAGGGCTTAAAGATTAAGCTGAACTGAGTGCAAATTACGAAACGGAGATACTAAGGTTGAAAATAACGGCTGAGAAAGACCAGCAGAGCCAGTATATTGTGCGCATAGAAATTGAACCGGCAGAGCTGGAAGAAGCCAAGGGCCGCGCTGCCAAAAAACTTTCTAATCAGCTTCGCATTCCTGGCTTCCGCCCGGGCAAAGCCCCGCGTGCGCTGGTTGAACGCTTTGTGGGAGAAGAAGGCCTGGTTGAGCAGGCTACTCGTGAACTGCTACCGAAAGCCTATGAAAACGCTCTAAAGCAGGAAGATATTAAACCGATTGCCGATCCGCAGATCGATATCGAATCCACCCAGCCTTTAACTATTGTTGCTACCATTCCGGTTGAGCCGACAGTCGAACTGGGTAAGTACGAGGATATTCGCTTTGAACTACCCCCGGTTAATGTAACCGACGAGGATGTAGACAAAGTTATCGAGCAACTGGTTGACCAGCAAAGCACCTGGGAAGAGCCGGAAGAAGCTCGCGCTGCCCAGGATGGCGACCAGGTGGAACTGGAAGTCCAGACCCTTCGCGACGGTGAGCCGGTAGGCGAGGCTACCCCGCGCACGGGCGTACTCGGCAAGGGCGAACTGCTCTCCCAGATGGACGAGCAGGTCCAGGGCATGAATGTTGGCGAAGAGAAAGTAATCGAAATCAAACGCCAGACGCCCGCCAAGCCGGCTGAGACTACCAGCGAAGAAACCGCTGCGGAAGGCGCCGAAGCTACTGAAACTGAAACTCCTGAACTGCCCGAAGTAGAGACTATTCCTCTGGATGAAGAAGAGGAAGCCCCGATGACTTTCCGGGTTAAGCTGAACAGTGTCAAAGTCAAGCACGAACCGGAATTGAATGATGAATTTGCCCAGTCGGTCAGTGATGTACAAACTGTGGATGAGCTAAAAGATCGCGTCCGCAAGAACCTGGTCGAACAGCGCGAAACCAATAATAAGCGCGAGTTGACCGAGAAGATTGTAAAAGAAGCAGTTGGTGTTTCCACGGTCGTGATGCCGCCGGTAATGGTGGATGCTGAAATCCATGCCATGGAAGATAATATGGCAAACCGATTGAAGCAGCAGAAATTGACCCTGGACCAGTATCTGCAATTCATGGGCAAGGATCACGAAGCCTTCCATGAAGAATTGCGCCCGCAGGCTGAGGAGCGGATCAAAACCGCCCTGGTGTTGCGGGAGATTGCTCGCAAGGAAAATATTACGGTTGAACAGGGCGACCTGGACCGTGAAGTGGAAAAGATGGTTGACCAATTCCTTTCCAACACTCCGGAAGATGAACGCGAAGAGCGAGCTAACTCCATGCGTGGTTTCATGCAGTCTGAAGAGATGTTGAACCAGCTTCGCGACGATCTTTTCAGCCGTAAGCTCTCTGATCGCCTGCTGGAGATGGCTACCGGCGTTTCTCAAACCCCGGCAGCCGAGGATTTGGACCTGAAGGTAGAGGCTGAACTACCGGGTTCAAGCACTGAAACACCTTATGCTGAATCTACCGAACGAGCCGAACCGGTAGCGGAAGCGGCGGCTCCCGCTGAAAACGTTACTGCCACTGAAGCCGCGCCTGCCGCTAAAAAGTCACGGGCGAAGAAAGCCAAAGCGGAAGCTGAAACTGAACAGGCTGAGTAAGGCTCCGGTTGCCTGATTGCCCGGGTGATCAGGCAACCTCCTTTACCTATAGATGCTGGAAAGTTTTTATTTTGAAGATTTGCCAGCAAACCGCTCTCTGGGCGGAGTTACTCTGGAGGAACAACGATGAGTGAGATATATGTTCCGAACATAAACAAAGGCATCAGCCGCCAACTGCTGAAGCCGGAGAATGTCGTACCTTATGTTATAGAAAATACTAACCGTGGCGAGCGCACCTATGATGTTTATAGCCGCCTGCTTCGCGAGCGTATTATCTTCCTGGGTACCGGTATTGATGATCAAATTGCCAACGTGGTAATTGCCCAGTTGCTGTTCCTGGATTATGAAGATCCGGAACGCGATATTTCGATCTATATTAATAGCCCGGGCGGTTCGATTACGGCTGGCCTGGCCATCTACGATGCCATGCAGTTTGTCCGGCCTAACATTGTAACCATGTGTATGGGTCTGGCGGCTTCTATGGCTACCGTGTTACTTTGCGCCGGTACCAAGGGCAAACGCCTGGCTCTGCCTAACAGCACCATTCACCAGCACCCTGCCGGCGGTGGTATGCAGGGCTATGCGCCTGATGTCGAAATTCAGGCCCGCTACCTGCTCGATATGCAGCGCAAAGTACGTGAAATTATGGCTACCCATACCGGCCAGTCTTACGAGCGCATTAGCCGCGATTTCGACCGCGACCACTATATGACGCCGGAAGAAGCTAAAGATTATGGCATCATTGATGACATTCTTGAGCCCACCAAAGGCCAGACTGAAACCAGCCTGATCAAGTAGTCTTTCGAAAAATAAAACCGCCCAGTTCGGGCGGTTTTTTGATTCAAATATTTAGCTAAACTTTTTTGGTGCTGTCCGGTTGGCTATTAGTTTTTATGACCGAATAGTTTATAGGAATCGCCATGACGTCCAAAACGACGGACCTGCGAACGGCTTCGGCGGCCAATAAAATCCCAGCTCCAGTTAGTTTTAATCTCGTCTTCTGCCTTTGCTTCCAGATTAACAATTGCCGTGCGGCGCTGTTCTTCCTGATAAGCCTCCAGGCTGCCCCAGTAGCGTTCAATAGTTTCTAAATCGGGCATTTCAGCTTCGTACTTTTTCATAGTTCTGAACTCACTTTTTGTAAAAATTTACTCTTGCAGGTTTTTGCACTTATCCGCAAGCTCCTTGATCACCTGCTTAGCCTTATCACTTTTGTGCTTTTTTGCACAATCATTTCTTATATTATACTCCTCCTTCCTAAAAAAAGAAATGTGCAAAAAGGCACAAATAAAAGTACGACCTATGGCCTACTCAAAACCACACTAGCACTAAGCAAAAATGCCTAGTGCTAGTGTGGTTGCTCAGGTCCTGTTATCTGTTATTAGCGGCTAACGCGCATGGGATTATCGAGAGCGATCAGCACCGGTTGAAGGAGCGGCGGAGAAGGAGCGGTGTAGCGTACTCCCGGGAAAGGATTCGGCCCCGGACCGCCCGGATTATAGAAGGCTTGGTAGCCACCCGGCAGACCAGGAAGTTCCAGGTAGGTCAGGTGCCGGGCCGCTGCCTCATCTCCCGTCAGGATCACATCAATATAATTATCATGGTCTTCGTTGTAGCAGTTGTCATACACTATGCCATGTGCCGGGTCTTCCTTTTTGCCCAAGTCTGACAAACCCAGAATACGGAGAGTTCCGCCCATTACCTGGTAATTGACTCCGACTTTATCCATTATCACAGTTTTACCGTCCGGCCCTTCCGCCCTCAAGCGGAAAAATTTCTCGAAATCATTGGGCCGCACGCCGTGGATACCATCGGGGGAGAAGCCGCCGGTAGTGAGCATTCGCAGGCGAAATTTAGCTTCATCCCCATAAAGGGCGCGTTCGTCATTCGGTAAAGTATCTTGCCCGATGAAGTTAACGCCGCCTTCTCCTTGAGGAGTGGGGTCCACCCGGTTTAGTTTGGCTCCAACCAGGGTTGGTCCCACGGCATAAGGACTCTTATCAGTTGTCGAGGATAATCCTACAGCGGATTTCTCTCCGCCAGGGCCTACCAATGTCAGCGGAGTGGTGGTCGAGACGATATCAAGCCGGACAGGGTATTCAGCGCCCGGTTCACCCGGTCGCCCCCGGTTGCCGAGCTGACCGAAGACCACTACAACATTGCGTTCATTCAATTCCCAGTTAGGGATCATTCCCGCTGCTTTCGGAAAGACTACTCGCCCGGTGTTGAGGGTGAACTGAAAATCCGCCGGGTCTACAGTGTCGGTTCTAACCGGCCAGCTAAAGACAATGGGCAGCCCGTCATCATGATCTATCTTCATGCCGGGGGTAATTTTGAAACCATTGGCTATTCCATTGCTCGGGGCCGCGCTGGTCCGTTGCTTTGCCTCAGGCGTTTTACCGTTGCTGCATTTCAGGTCGGCGTCCCAGGCACCGCCGGCATCGCGTACAGCCTGCTCATCGAGGGCGGGGAGTCCAATAATGCCATCGAAGCCCAGGCCAGCCGAAAGAATCTGGGGCGTGTCAGTCCAGTAATCGGCATCTTTCAAACGCCCGTCAAGGAGTTGATCGTAGGTCGTTTTTGGAATTACCACCAGCAGGACGAAGGCGGCTAACCCCAGTAGTACAATAATTACTCCCAGCAGAAGCCACCAGTGCTGCATTATCCATTTAACTATGGAACGAGAATGTGAACGCGGTGCTTTGAGTTTGTTGTCGACGGCCAATCTGTATCTCCTTCAAGAGCGTTATTGCGCTTCGGATTATAGATCAAGCAAATTACGCATGGCCAGTAGATCATAGACTACGGTCACACAAAACCTGTTTTCTTGCTTAATCCTTCGGGCTTTTTAGATATAGAAATAGCTTAACAACAAACTCAAAATTTTAAATGTGCTTCAAGTCCTATTTTTTAATAGGCCGCTGGGTATGTGTCTGGCGGCATACCTTTCTCAAACTTATTATTTTGTGGCAGCTACCAGATTTTCGGCCAGCTTTTGTTCTACCACCTGCGCGAGCCTTGCTAAACCTTCTTTTAGCCTTTCCGGGGAGTGCTGCGTGAAGTTCAGGCGCATGCAGTTATGGCCGCCTTTTCTACCGGGGTAGAAGCTTGCCCCATTCATGTAGGCGATACCCTGCTCTAAAGCCGCGCCAAACAACTCTGCACTATCCAGCTTTTCCGGCAGCCTTAGCCAGTAGAACATGCCGCCTTCCGGTCTGTTCCACTCTGCGCCTAATGGTTGCATAAATTCTTCAAGAGCCTGGTGCATAGCACTCTCTTTGATCTGGTAGGTTGTAATAGCCTTTGCCAGATAAGCTTCCATAGCCCCGCTCGCTAAAAGGTGAGCCACAATATACTGGTTAAAAGCGGGCGAACAGAGGTCTACCGCGCCTTTAAGAGCAGCCAGACTACTCAACAGCCTGGCATTGCCTACCACATACCCGGTACGCAGGCCCGGAGCGAGGGTCTTAGAAAATGTGCGTAACATGATTACATGTTCGCTCTGGTCGAGGCTTTTGAGCGATGGGAGTGAAGTTCCCTGGTAGCGCAGCCGTCCGTAAGGGTCATCCTCGATAATCAAAAAGTTCTCTTGCTCTGCCAGGGCAATTAATTGCCTGCGCCGCTCCAGCGACATAGTGACGCCTGCCGGGTTATGAAAATTAGGTATGGTGTACAAAAATTTGACGCGCCGCCCCTGGCTCTTTAGCTCGGCCAATTTTTCGGTCAATAAATCAATCCGAAGGCCGTTTGCATCCATCTCTATCGCTTCGTAGCGTGGCTGCATCAGGTCAAAAGCGCCCAGCGCCGCCATATATGTAGGAGCCTCTACAATTACGGTATCGCCTGGATCAAGTAAAAGACGGCCCAGTAAGTCCAGCGCTTGCTGAGATCCGGTCGTCAGCACCACGTTCTCTATTCCGGCAGGACAGCTTACCCCTTCCGCGCCAAGCCGCTCGACCAGAAGTTCTCGTAAATAAGGTAAGCCTTCAGTCGTATTGTATTGCAGGGCCTGTTGCCCGTGGCGAGTCAGCACCGCCTCGGTGGCAGCCTGATAATCTTCAATCGGAAAAAGGGCCGGGTCAGGCAGACCAAAGGCCAGGGAAATCAGGTCTGGATGTGCCGTTATTCGGAACATCTCGGCAACATCGGAACTACCAATCTTCTTCATGGTCTGGCTCACCATGTTCTGCCAATTCATAATTATCTCCTTTTTCTTCTGCTTAGATCGGTTGTATTTATAGCAATATGTATATAGACTGCTGGCCCTGATGTACAGGTACAATCAGGCCTGAACGGCAGAGACAATTGCATGAGAACGAAAAATAAGGCTGAATCAGCTTTTCTCTTGCGCTTAGTTTGATAACATTGGGTTTTTGTTATAAATATTGTCCACCAATTGAACCAGTACAAACGTAATTGTCTCCCTTGTAACAGGACAATTGTCTCTGGACAGGTCTATTGAACAGGCTTTATAGTTATAGAAAATTGAAATTAACAGCAATCCAAAAACAGGAAACCGGTGGTCTTCAAAACAAGCTAAAGCTAGATACAGGGCAAAGATGAAATTAACTCTAATGCGAAAATCAGACCTGCCGCTCTACCGCCAGATTGCCAGCCAACTGGGAGAGTATATTCGCACGGGGGTTTTACCGCCCGGCAGCCAGCTACCGACTGTGCGCCAACTGGCGAATGAACATAACCTGACCCGGTTGACCGTACAGAACGCCTACGCCGAACTACAGGCTGAAGGACTGGTAGAGGCGGTGGTAGGACGCGGCACTTTTGTAGCCCAGCGTTCCGCTTTCGCTAATTCAACCAGGGCAACCATGGCGCGTCCACCTCTGACGGCGCCCCCGCAAATTCCCTGGTTCAGCCAGGGAGTGCTGGCTGATATGTTAATCATGGGCGAACAGCCGGGCCTGATTTCATTTGCCCAATCCTCTCCGGCTCCCCAGACCTTTCCTACAGCCGAACTGAAGCGGATTATAGGGAGCCTCTTAAATGACCCGGCCAATCTTATCTATACCTCCCCTCAAGGGGATCTTTCGCTGCGGGAGGAAGTGGCTCGCTTACTACTGGACAGGGGTATCGTGACCTCGCCCGAACAGGTGATGATAACTTCAGGAGCGCAGCAGGGAATGGACCTGGCCTTTAAAGCTTTCAGCCGCTCTGACGACAGCGTGATGATGGAAGAACCTACTTATCCGGGAGCGCTGGAACTGGTGGCGGCCCGCCAGCAACCGGTAATCGGTATTCCACGAAACGGAGGAAAAGCGGCTATTGAAGCCGGAGGTCTTGACCTGGAGATGCTGGAACAGGCCTGCCAGCTCTACCATCCCGGCCTGCTTTATTTAATACCGAGTTTCCATAACCCGAGTGGTTTATGTATGAGTCTTGAACAGAAGCAAAGGCTATTAGAGCTGGCAAGCGTTTACAACTTCCTGATAATCGAGGATGACACCTACGGCTTCCTCGGATTGGACGACCGGCCTTCACCGCCCAGCCTGAGAGAACTGGACAAAAGCGGGGAGCAGGTTATTTATCTGACAAGCTTCTCGAAGTGCCTGATGCCAGGTCTGCGCTTAGGAGTGGTAGTAGCCGGGAAAGCTGCCCTGGAGCAGATGATCGTGGTAAAGCGGAGTAGTGATCTGAATACTTCCTTACTCTTGCAACGCAGTCTGGCCGAATATCTGCGCCGTTACTCCTGGGGCGCTCACCTGCAAGCAGTGCGTAAAATTCACCGGGAAAGCTGCGAAACCATGTCAGCCGCGCTGGAAAGCTACTTATCAGGTTACGCCGAATGGTCGCGCCCGGAAGGAGGCCTGTCATTCTGGCTGACTTTACCCCAGAAGGTTAATGAACGCGAACTGTACCTGGAACTAATTAACGCAGGGGTTGGCGTTGCGGCGGGCGGCGCTTTTTTCGCTCAGCCGCAGAGGCAGGCGCACCTGCGCTTAAGTTTTGGACCACAGACTCCGGCGCAAATAGAACAGGGGATGGCAATCCTGGGAAAAGTGCTTCACCAGCACCTGGCCCGGCGTACCCAACTTTTGAGCAAAATCTCTTACCCTTCGAGCGTACTGGTCTAATAATTAAATAGCCGGCGGATCAATAAAGTTTTTTCTAACCTGCCTCCTGAAAAGGAGTGAACAGGCAGGGTTATTAAATTTGCCCTGAATTTGCTGCGATTTGTAAAGAGCGCAGAAATAGAAGCAGAGAAAGAAGGATAAAAAGAAGGATGAACAGGAGGAAGATTATGTTCTGGAAAAAGAAAGAAACCAGGATTTCGAGGGAAGAGATTGAAAGAATCTGGGGTAGTTATGAAGCCTACCTGGAAGAACAACGCCGTTGTGGCTTATGGCTGCTGGAGTACGAGACTCGCGACTGTATTAAATCGCAACCCCTGGGAAGCTCGCTTCAGTCTGAACTCTCCCAACCTGCCTCTAATGAGGTGACAGCACCTTCAGAAATGGTACCTTCCAAAGTAAGCCTGGAGATATCCGGGCGAGAAAGAAATTACCTGGTTTTTCTTCGCTGGCTCTATAAAGAGGGTAAGTTAAGAAGCTGAGCTTAAGGGTTATTTATGGCCGCTAGCTTTTCTCAAAAGGGAACTACAACTAACCAGACTTGACATAGTAACATACTTATGGTAAGCTAACCTAAGAAAAGTAAGTAACCTAGCTTATGTGATATAGCTAACAGTAAAAGGCTGGGTTTTTATAGTAAAATTCTTTTATAGAAAAAAGTCCTTATCTGGAGAATTCTATGCAAGTCAAGGAATTAGGACATGTTGTCCTGTTTGTACGCAGCCTGGAAAAATCGGTTCATTTCTACCGCGATATTCTCGGCTTCAATATGATCGAAACCGAGATGCCGGGCGCGGCTTTGTTTAGTTCCGGGCGTACTCATCATGAGTTGTTGTTGATCGAAGTCGGGCCTAATGCCACTCTGCCTTCACATGGTAGAAGAGCGGGGCTTTATCATATCGGTCTGAAAGTCGGAGATAGTGTGGATGAATTGCGCGCCGCCAAAGCTGAACTCGAAGCGGCGGACGTACCGATAGTCGGTATGAGTGACCACTATGTTACCAACAGTATCTACATTCTCGACCCGGACGGTAACGAAGTAGAAATATATATTGATGTGAATAAGGAAGCCTGGAAAGCAAACCCGGCAGTGGTTGCAGCTCCGACCAGGCCGCTTTACCTGTAACTATTTACAGTTTACTACTTCTTTGATAGGATTGTGGTAAACTACTGATAAATTACAGGTATAAGCGTAAAATGTAGTAATCTTGCAATCAAATGGTGAATGTACCAAAGATTCTGATTGCGAACGGTATGAAGGGTGTTAAATATGGCAACAAAGCTTGATGCCACCGAAAAATCTGAACTGCATAAAGTAAACGTTCATCTCTGTCCCAAGTATGAAAAAGCGGCCAGTATTCTTGGAAAACGCTGGACCGGGCTGATACTTTATGCGCTAATGGACGGGCCGTTCCGTTTTAACGAGCTGTTGAGTATCGTGAAAAGGTCGAACGAGCCGTTTAATATGGCTAAGCCGGTCAGCGACCGTCTGTTGACCGAGCGATTAAGAGAATTAGAAAAGGAAGGCCTGGTTGAACGGATTGTTTATCCCGAAAGCCCGGTAAGAATTGAGTACAAACTTACCCCCAAGGGTATGTCAATGCGTACTGTGGTGGATGCTATCCAGCAATGGGCGGAGGAGTGGATTCCGCTCGATTCTGTTACCGATAGTGAGGACTAGCTAAAACTTTCTTATAAAGACTCTTAATAAAGACCCCTCTCTTAAAAAGAGGGGTATCTTTATTTCTCTGGCTTAAGAATGGCTGGAAAGAAACTGGCGGTGATACAAAACAATGCTACCGGTCACAGCCACGTTGTATGAAGGCTGCTTAACGGCTTCCAGCGAGACAAGCCGGTCACATTTTTCCAGGACAAAGTCGGGCAGGCCATTATCTTCGGCTCCCAACAGATAAATCGCTCTTGCCGGGTGTTCGAACTGGCTGAGTACTGTACCTCCCATTTCAATGCCGATTAACGGAATATCCGGGTCGCGGTCGTTAAGAAAATCCTGGAAAGTCAGGTAATACTTTTGCGGGATATTGTCTCCCGTGCGAAAAGTGTCACTGGTCTGGTACTTGTAGCGTCTCCCGATGGTAAAGACTGCGTTCGCGCCAAGCTGCAAAGATGAGCGCCAGAGAGTGCCAATGTTGTGATAGCGTTTAGGCTGGTAGATGCCGATTTCGAAGTATTTTTCCATTAGCGTTAAAAAGGCAGTTTCCCTTAAGCGAGAAAACTGCCCGTCATACTAAACTATATAATCAATCATTTAGGCGGCGGCCCGTTCCCAGAGGTTGTGTTCCTCGATTAATCGCAGCAGATCCTCGTAAGAACTGACAGTTTTCATTTTTTCGCGCATGGCAGCCGCCCCAGGGAAGCCATTGAAATACCAGGTCAGGTGTTTGCGCATCTCGATCATGCCGTGCTGGCCTTTGTAATGCACCATTAAACGGGCATGTTCCAGCGCTATCTCAATTACTTCCGCCAGCGAAGGGCGTTCGGTGCGGTTTTTATCGAAGATCCACGGATTTCCCATCGCGCCCCGCGCCACCCAGATGCCCTGCACCCCGGTCTCTTCACGATAGCGCGCGATAGACTCGCGGTCGTTTACATCGCCGCTGCCTCCCACCGGGATGTTTACAGCTTCCACAATCTGGCGGGTAATGTTCCAGTCGGCGCTGCCGCGATAAGCCTGTTCTTTGGTCCGGGGATGAATAGCCAGGGCTTTGGCACCGGCCCGTTCCATTTCAATAGAAAATTCGGGCTGCACTATTTCGCTATCGTAAAAGCCGGAGCGCATTTTAACCGAAACGGGAATGTTGACGGCTTTGACCATAGCTTCAATGATACGACTGGCGGTAGCGGCATCTTTAAGCAGGGATGAACCACAGGCGTTACCCACAATCTTTTTCTCCGGGCAACCCATGTTAACGTCAACCCCATCGAAGCCCATGTCCTCAATGATGCGGGCCGCTTCGGCCATTACTCGCGGGTCACCTCCCATAATCTGGGCGATGATCGGTCTTTCCATCTCTTCATAATGCAGGAAGGCTTCATTACGAGTGGGCGCATTCAGCATCATATTGGCGCTGGCCATCTCGGTGAAAACGACATCCGCCCCGAAGCGCTTGCAGATTTGCCGGAAAGCCGTGTCGGTAACGCCTGCCATGGGAGACAGACATATATATCCTTCGGGCAGGCTTTCCCAGCTAAATTTCTGGGGAGAGGTCTGTGTTGTTTGACCGGCCTCGTTCAAAACTTCGTTTTTTCCAAGATTGTCCGCAGCTACTTGCTCCAGCATGTCACTCCTTAATCCTTTAACTTTTTGTGAAGTTTATTTTAACACAAATGACTCTCCTTAAAAAGCCTTGCAGGCTAGAATGAAAAGGTCACACTCAGAGAAGCTGAGTGAGAAAATGGTAAAATAGCCGGGTCGAAACACCGCTCAGCTAAATCCGGTGAAATCTCGTAATCGCTAGAAAGTATCACAATCATTACTGCATGAAACGGTTTAAAAGAATTGTCCTGGTCTGCTTTGTTCTGCTGAATCTTCTCTTAACCACTTTCACTCAAATTTCCACCGCCCGCGCCGCTACCGGCCATTTTGTCACTGTGTCCAACAACCATTTAGAACTGGACGGAAAAACGGTAGTTCTGAAGGGCTTTAATTTCTACCCGCGCATGACTCCCTGGGATACCATGTGGTCGCAATGGGATGGCCCTCAAATTCAGTCCGAGTTAGCCCAGGGAAAATTGCTGGGGGCTAATACGGTGCGGGTGCTGGTGCCTTATGGTCCCAGTTATGGCTGGAATGATGTATCCGGCAAAGTTGCCCCTCAATACCTGGACGAATTGCGCCAGTTTGTCCAGGTGGCCGGGAACTACGGCATGAAGGTGATTGTGACCCTTTTTGATTTTTATGCCGATTTTCCCTCTGCCGGAACAAGCGCAGAAGCGGCTAATCTGAACTATTTGCAGACAATTGTGGGCGCTTTGGCGAATGACGACCGGGTATTAGCCTGGGATTTGCACAACGAACCGGATTATTATGATCTCTGGGCCAAAAATCACCAGCCCGAAAAAGTACTCGATTGGCTGGCCCGTATCCATGATAACTTACGGCAAATAGATCCCAATCATCTCATCACTGTTGGAGGGGGCTTCTATGAAGATATGTGGTACAGCGACAGCCAGGGCCGCAGTATGCTCAGCCTGAGTGACTTTGTAAGCCTGCACAGTTACAATGCTCTGGACTTTGGGAATGAAGTCTATCACCTCCGCGAACATACTTCTAAACCAGTTTTGCTTGAAGAAACCGGCTGGCCAACCGGGCCTCTCTCCCTGGACCCGGCTTTTACCGAAGCCCAGCAGGAGAAAGTTTACCGGATGGCGGTTGAGACTGTAAAGCAGCAAAACCTTGCCGGTATGGTAAGCTGGATGCAGAACGATATCATACCGCAAACTCTCATAAACCTGGATGACAAGCAGAATTACTACGGGTTAATCCGGCGCAACGGGACGCTCAAACCGGCTGCCCTGGTTTTCCGGGATGGCTTCGAGGCCGCTCCTTTACCCTCAACCACTACTTCGAATCTGCCTTTAACCTCTCAGCCTGTTGATGAAGGCTTGCGGCCTTACTACTTTTCCGAAACCGATCACTATGTAGCCTCTCCAATCAAGGAGTTGTGGCGGCGTGCCGGGGGAGAGGAAGTCTTTGGCCTACCGATCACTGACGCCATGCTGGTCCGGCGTGGCGATGATGGCACGGCTACCGGCCATAATGCTCTGATCGTGCAGTACTTCGAGCGAGCTCGCTTCGAATATTACCCGGACAAGATCCATGAGCCGGGTTTCGGAAAATACAGCCACATCTTCAAATATTTCTACATCACCGATTTTGGAGCGTTGGGGCGTGAAATGGCCGGGCCAGGCATACTTAACAGCCCGCGAGTAAACCGTACAGGGGTTGATAACCCTACTTACCGCTACTTTGACCAGACCGGCCATGATCTTACAGGTTCGTTTCTGGCCTTCTGGCTAAATCACTATGGGGACAAGCTCTTCGGAGCGCCTATCAGCCAGCCTCTAAGCGAGAATGGCCTGACCGTCCAGTATTTTGAAAATGTAAGGCTCGAATATCACCCCGAATTGCACGGGCAGAGTGGCGAAGTGCAGGTATCACGCCTGGGGAGCGCAGCGCTCCAGGCCAAAGGTTTATTCCAGAATCAGCCTGCGGATTTGCCAGCGGGAGAATTTGCCGCTACCGCTTTCGGCCAGACCTGGACTCGCACTGACCAACCGGTGGCAGGCGGGCAGGCCTCTCGTAGCTGGCTGTGGGGTCCGACCGGCTTTGCCACGGCACTCGAAGCCTATAAAGAAGGTGAGGGTGGGCAGCGCCTGGTGCAGTACTTCGATAAAAGCCGCATGGAGTTGACCAATCCTGACGGCGATCCAACCTCAAAGTGGACTGTAACGAACGGCTTGCTGGTCAAAGAGTTAATCAGCGGAAACATGCAGGTGGGAGATAACTACTTCGAGCAGCGTCAGCCTGCCCGGGTCCCTTTCGCGGGTGATCCGCCGGAGGTCAACCCAAATGCTCCTACTTACGCCAGCCTGGCGGCAGTGGCAACCCTTGCGCCAGGCCAGCATGTTGCCACTGCCGCCACCGGGCAAATTGTCCTGGCGACCCTCGATAAAAACGGCCAGACCGGGCAAATTGCCGCGACAGATCTACCTTCCAGCCCGGTAAGAAATGCCACCTTTATTGCGGATAGCGGCCATAATATCCCGGATGTCTTCTGGCGTTACCTGACTCAGAGTCGCGGCCCGGTGATAGAGCGGGGCTCTACAAACCCGGTGGAAGGTGATGTCGTGGACTGGCTCTACAGCGTCGGGTTGCCCTTGAGTGAGCCGTACTGGGTTAAAACTAAAATTGGTGGTGTGGAGCGCTGGGTGCTGGCCCAGGCTTTTGAGCGGCGTATCCTGACCTATAACCCGGCCAACCCACCCGCCTATCAGGTTGAGATGGGTAACGTTGGCAGGCATTATTACACCTGGCGCTACCTGACCGGTGATATTTTTGGCGAGAACTGATCCTTGATCAGTTCTCGTTCCGGGATTTACCGGGAATATTCCCGTTTTTTTAAAGGAAACTAAAGGAGTAGCCAAAGTACTTGAAATGGTAGATTAAATTTAGTAGGATAGTGCCAGGAGATATAACGGGTGCTCCGCCCGTCATTACCCCAATAAGGAGGTTCATATGGATTACGATGACACACTACAAGAACCCACCACAAACACACCAGAGACTGAATTTGATCTACCGGAACGCAAACTCTCCCCTTACCGGAAAAAACAACTGGATTACAAGCACCAATTAAGACCCTTGTCGAGCGGCAACCGGGGATATCGCAGGGCGGTAAAACTTTTACCCCACCTGGAACGCCGTAGCTACCGTCGAGCGCTCGACGCTGCAACTCAGGCGGCTATCCGTGATGAAGACATGGAGCTTATTTCGGCTGATATCGTTAAATCTACCAAGCGATGGCAGTATAAAAAACTGGTGGACCGCAAATCCATTCCTTTAAAGGAGGTACTGGAACGGAAAAAGGAGTTGCGAAAAGCGCGAGACGGGAAAAATCGGAGGAAGCAAACAGAACAGTAACGGACCGGGTAGGCTGAGCTGATAGCAGCCTTAACAGGATTGGTCCAGCGATTATAACTTGATCTAAGAGCGGTGAGTGCTTACAACTCACTGCTCTTTTTTGTATCTGCTCCGGCTAAATTGAGCCTTTTCTGCTCGATTCTCTGGACTTTATAAGGTAAAATGTAGATATAAAGTTAACGGCTTCTGGATTATCCGGCTCACTATTTTTCTCACAAATCCTACGGTTTTCACTGCACGAGGAAGTGTTATGACAGAGGGAAATGAGGGGACTCAATTAAAACCGCGTTTCAAAACGCTGGTGCTGGATGACGAGCGACCGGCGCTGGAGGAACTGGCTTTTATGCTGGGCCAGAGCGGTTATTGCTCTCGGATTGTTACCAGCGATAATGTTCTGGAAGCGCTCCGTTTTTTGCAACAAGAAAAATATGATCTTGTTTTTGCGGATGTGCAGATGCCCGGTCTTAACGGGCTGGAATTTGTGCAGGTCCTTCAAAAGTTCGCCGCACCACCTCGCGTTATCTTTGTGACGGCTTACGAGGACTATGCGGTTAAAGCTTTTAACCTGGATGCCGTTGACTACCTGCTCAAACCTGTCGCCCAGGAGCGCCTGGAACAGGCCCTCGAAAGAGTCGCGCGCCGCGAGCGTCCTCACCCTTCCCAGTCTGAAGGCGACAATAATCGCCCAAAAAAAGATGAGGAAAAGGATAGCGTAGCCCGCGACCGGGATAAGGAATCGAGTCGCCTCGACAAGTTGCCTGTTGATAAAGAGAGTCGCACGCTTTTAATTGATCTCAGCGATATCCGCTATGCCGTGGCGCGGGGCGATTACGTCTATATTAAAACCTTCGACCAGGAGTACCTGACCCGCTTTTCCATCACCGACCTGGAAAAGCGCCTGCCATCTCCTCCTTTCCTGCGCACTCACCGGGCTTTTCTGGTGAACCTGCGCAATGTTAACGAAATCCAGCCTTTCTTCAACGGGGCGTACGTGCTGAAAGTGAACGATAAGGAGCACAGCGAGGTACAGGTCAGCCGAGGCCATGCGCGTAGTTTACGCGCTCTGCTCGGCATGTAGCATCTAAAGCTTGCGTTTTTGTTTCTAAAGTCGTATAAAAGACAGGCAGGCTAAAAGCTGGAACATTTTAGCTGCGCAGGCGTACTATAAAAGAGTGATACTTTAGCAGGCTGTACCACTAAAAATTAAAAGGTTGCGCCAGAAAAGCGCTAATCTTTGCCCGGTATTTTCTTTACCTTCTAAGGCGCCAGGAGCGCAAAAAACGAAAGGGTGAGTGAGTAAAAATGGGTATTCTCGACCGGATCAATATGATAGTACGCTCTAACGTAAATTCGATCCTGGATAAATCCTCTAACCCGGAAGCCGATCTCAATTATTTTATGCTTCAAATGCAAGACGGTATCCGGCAATCTGAAAAGGAAATTCAGGAATCGGTGGTCCGCCAGAAAATGCTTGAAATGAATGCGGCTGACCTGCGCCGGAAGGCCCAGGAATGGGATACCAAAGCTCAGACTGCTGTACGGGCCAATCGCGATGACCTGGCCACGGAAGCCCTGCGCCAGAAGATGGCGGTAGAGCAGGAAGCCGAGCAGCTTGAAAGCCAGGCTCGCGACCAGCAAACCGCTACCACTCAGTTGCGCGGACAGATGGAAGAACTGAAGAAAAAATATAGTGAAACCGAGCGCAACAAAGGCAACCTGATTGCCCAGTACAATATGCTGAAGTTCGGCGAGAAGGTTATGGGCACTAAAGACCCGGCAACTGGCCTGCCGAACAGCGATTACAACCGCATGCAGCAGAAAATTATGGCTGAACAGGTGCGAGCCGAAATGGACGAGCAGCAGTACCGGGCGGCGGCGGCGGAAGCCGAGCTTGACCATTTACAAAAGGAAGCCAGCCTGGATGATGAACTGGCCGCTCTGAAGCAGAGAATGGGCGCTAACAAACCCAAAGACCAGGCCCAGAATCAGGCTCCTAAAAGCGGAGATGATAAACCCTACGACGAGAAGTAATCTTACCAACTCATGGCTGAACGGCGCGGACTGAAAACATCGGAAAATAATACCCATGCCCATTCCCGCCAGCTTCTAAACCTGAACAACGGCAACCGCCAGGGTTTAGAGCGGGCTTTTCAGGCGCTTATCGGGCGCAGTACATCTCCGGTTGCGACTGCGCCCCATTCAGACCCGCGCCTGACTGAGGTGGAAAAGGTGCTGCGCGGGTTAGGCTTTTTCCTTTACAAGGAAGACAATGGAGAGGTCTACCTGTCCCACCCCCTGGCGACCGAGCGCCGGGTTTTGCTCCAACTGCCTGCCTCGGTACAGCCTTTTGAGGCGGAAGGCTGGTGCTTGAATTTCGCCGCCCGCCATTTTCCAGAGATGGAGTTTTATCTGCCGTATATCAGTTTGCGAGCCGCTCGCCAGAAGCGCCCTGGTGGTTCGCGGGTTCTTACCCCGGAACCGGAGTACGATGACGACGGCTTCCTGGCCGAGTTTCCCGGATAATTTTTTATGTTAGCCCCTTTACTGGTTATTACCGGACCGACCGCTGTCGGCAAGAGCGCCCTGGCTCTCAGCCTGGCCCAAAAGCTGAACGGTGAAATTGTGGCTGCCGATAGTCGGACTCTCTATCGCGGGATGGATATCGCTACGGCCAAACCTGCCCCTGAAGAATTGTTGCAAGTTCGCCACCATTTAATTGACATAATAAACCCGGATGAAGAATTCGCCCTGCCGGATTTCCTGGAACAGGCCCAGGCAGTCATCAGCGACATTCATAGCCGGGGAAAATTGCCTATGCTGGTAGGAGGGACGGTGCAGTATATCAATGCCCTGGTAGAAGGCTGGCAGGTGCCGCGTGTGCCGCCCCGGCGCGGCTTGAGAGAGCAACTGGAGCAGGAGGCCGCCGAGCGCGGTTCGGAGGCCCTCTACCGCGATTTGCAGGTGCTGGACCCCGAGGCCGCCGAGCACATTAATCCGCTCAATACCCGCCGAATTGTACGCGCCCTGGAGGTTTATCACACTACCGGGCAGCTTTTCTCGCAGTCGCAGGGTAAAAATCCGCCTCCCTACCGGATATTGAAAATTGGCCTGACCCTTGAGCGTGAAAAACTTTACGCCCGGGCTGATCACCGGATTGAGGTGATGTTCGAGCAGGGTCTGGTGGATGAGGTTCGCCGCCTGCTGGCCGAAGGCTATGCTCCGACTTTACCGGCTATGAGCAGCGTAGGCTACCAGCAGGTAATTGCCTACCTTAATGGCGAAATGACGCTGGAAGAAGCCCAAGAACGCATGCGCTTCACCACGCACCGCTATATTCGCCAGCAATATACCTGGTTCCGGCGCGACCCGGCTATTCACTGGCTTCAGGCGAATGAGCCTGAACTGGAGCAAAAGGCTTTAGCTTTAGTTCGCGAATATCTCGTCTGAAATTGCTCTTGAAGAGGCAGCGAATGAGGTCGCTTAAGGCGGCTTTGTAGCCCAACCGTAATGAAAATGACCATGCTCAAGGGCTGTGTTATAATACGACCGATTACGAGCGGCTGTTCTTTTGGCCAGTTAATAGTCAATTTAGCGCTAGATAGGGAGTCTTAAAAGGGTTATGGGTAGCTTTAGTACCGCAGTTTTCCTGGGCGCGCTCCTGGCCTACCTCATCGGGACGCCCTTATCGAAAGGCATCCAGGCTATTGTAGCCTATCGCCTGGGCGACCGCTTGCCGCGCAGCGAAGGCCGCATGACTTTCAAGTTAAGCCGCCAGGTAGAGCCACTCGGGTTGCTGCTGGCCCTCTTTCTTTCCCTGGGAATAGGAGTTGCCACCTGGGGCAAGCCGCTTAACTTGAATCCTTTCGCTAACCGTCTGAAACGCCTCGGTAGCACCGTGATAGCCTTGAGTGGCGTGCTGACCTATATAGTTCTGGGCGTAGTAGTGGGCCTGATCTTGAAAGCGGTGGTTAACCCGGCGAATGTGAGTAATGTCTTTATCAATACCGCTTTCGCTTTCGTCTATTTCAGCTTTTTGCTGGCGGCTTTCAATGTCATACCTATTCCACCCCTGGATGGCTATAATCTCTGGAAAGGTCTTTTTCCAGCTTCCTGGGATGTGAAGCTGGTCTGGCTGGAAACCTATGGCGCGGTTATTCTACTGGTCTTAACCCTGTTTATCCCGTTCTTTATTCGTATAAATTTGTTGTTCCAGTTTGTTTTCAATCCTATCGTGCAGTTACTGCTCAATTTAATAGGACTAGGTTCTCAACCCGTAATATGATCTTGCAAAAAGCTTACTTACGTATTCGCCAGTTCACTCGTTCCATGCAGGCTCGCCCGCTTGACGCTGCCGAACTGGGTTATATCGAGGGATTGCTTACCCCGGCTCAGTTTACTCTTTTCAATTCCCTGCCGCTCTATGAACAGCGCCATGCTCTGAATGTTTGCCGTACCCTGGTAAAGGGCGGTTTCGGGGCGGACCGCGAGTTGCTACAGGCCGGTTTACTGCACGACATGGGCAAATTTGATCCTGCTACCGGGCGGGTTATTCCGGTCTGGGTGAAAGTGGCAAACGTAGCCCTGACCAAAATATGCGGTCCTGGCTTCGTGGCGAAACTGGCCAGCACGGAGGACCAGCAAAGCTGGCGGTACCTTTTCTGGCTACAGGCTGAACATGAGAAACGTGGCGCGGGACTGGTACAGGCTGCCGGGGGTAGCCAGCGCGTGGTGGCCCTGGTTGGAGGCGGCAAATCGGCCCAGCCGAGCGGCGACCTGGCCTTCCGCGCTTTGCGCTGGGCCGATGACTTGAATTGAACAGGTTGAATTAAGTAGGGCTGATGACTAACGTAAACACCAACGCCTTTGGCGTTCCCACCTACCAGTATCAAATCCGGCTACCCGGCATAGACTTTGAAGGTCCCCTCGACCTGCTCTTGCAGGTTATTGAGCGCAACGAGCTAACCATTACCGAAATCGCGCTGGCTCGCATCGCGGATGAGTATGTCTCGTACATCAACCAGCTAACCGAAATTAACCCGGCGGAACTGGCCGAGTTCCTGGTGATTGCCGCCCGCCTGTTGTTGATTAAATCGCAGGCCCTTTTGCCGCTGCCGCCTTCCCGCTCCGGTGATGGTGAAGATGCGCCCAGCGCCGCTGAGGAACTGCTCGCCCAGTTGCGCGAGTACAAGCAGGTTAAAGATGCCGCCGCTGCCCTGCGCGAACGCCAGGAGAACGGCCTGCGCTCCTTTAGCAGCCAGCGGATCGGGCCGAATGAAGCGATTATGCGGCAGGTCAACAGCGACTTGCAGGCAATGGGCGCTCCTCCGGTGGGTATCGGAGGTATGAAGCTGAACGATTTGCTGGCCCTGGTTAAAAGGCGCCTGGCCAGCCAGAAGCAGCAACAATTAAAGTTGCCGATGGAAGCCAGTCCGCAGGAACTCAAGCGCCTGGTGCGTTCGGTAAAAATCGAAGATAAGATTCAATTGCTCGAAACCCGCCTGAACGAAGTGGAGACGCAGGCGGCGGATAGCGCTCAAAGTCGCTACGTCGAGTTTACCAGCCTGTTCGACCCGGAGACGCCCCCCAGTTCGGTCGAGGTGATTGTCACTTTTATGGCTGTGCTGGAACTGGTGCGTCGCCGTAAAGCCCAGACCCGCCAGGATGATCTCTTTAATGAGATTTATATCGAACGTATCGAGCCGCCCGTCTATGCCGGGCAAACTGTCCGTAATGAAGATGAAGAAGATGAGGGTGAGATCTAAGTGCTGGAAGTAGAACCTTCTTTAACTCGGAATGCCGCTTTCTTTCGCGAATTGCTGGAAATTTATAGCCCCAGTGGCGAGGAAAGGGCGGTAGCCGAACGCATTGTCGCGCATATGACCGAATTGGGCTACCGGAAAGCTTATATAGATGAGGCCGGTAACGCCGTGGGCGAACTGGGAGCTTCTGCCGAGGAAGCCGAGAAAACGATTGTGCTGCTGGGTCATATTGACACGGTGCCCGGTTTTATCCCGGTACGCATCGAGCCGGATGGCGATACCATCTACGGGCGTGGTTCGGTAGACGCCAAAGGCCCTTTTGCCTCGTTTGTGCTGGGCGCCGCCGGGTTGCTGGAGCAGCCCGAAAGTTTAGAGGGCAAACGCATCGTGGTGATTGGCGCGGTAGAAGAAGAGGCCCCTACCAGTAAAGGAGCAAGGTACGCGCAACATCACTACCGCCCCGACTTCTGCATTATCGGTGAGCCGAGTAGCTGGGACCGCGTGACTATCGCTTATAAAGGCAGCCTGCAACTTGGTTATACCCTGGCCCGCGAGCTTAAACATACCGCCGCGGATGGCCCTTCCGCAGCCGAAGAAGGAGTAGACTTCTGGAATAAGATCCGAGCTTATGCCAATCGCTTCAACGAAGGCAAGAAAATCAGTGAAACCCTCCAGGCTACCCTGCGCGAGATTAATAGCAGCTCAGACGGTTTTCTGGAAAAGGTCAAACTGCGGGTAGGTATGCGTGTTCCTCTCAACTTCCCAACCGAAGAATTTAAAGCGGAACTTAGAAGCTGGGCCGGAGATGGTAGCCTGGAAATTTATGGCGAGGAACAACCGGTCCGCTCCGATAAGAATAGCTCGCTGGTACGCGCTTTCTATTCGGCTATTCGAGAGGAAGGCGGACAACCGGCCCCCAAGAGCAAAACCGGCACCAGCGATATGAATGTGCTTGGGCCGGTCTGGGGCTGCCCGATTGTGGCTTACGGGCCAGGCGACAGCAGCCTCGACCATACCCCCAACGAACATGCTAGCCTGGCCGAGTTTGAGCGGGGCGTGAAGGTTATAACAGGTGTGCTTGCTCGCTTGTAAAGCCTTAAAAACTTTTATCAGAATTGCCAGGGGTAAGGCTCATGGTCGGAAAGGGCAGGGATAAACCCCTGCCTCTTTTTCTGTAAATGAATGACAAACATCCTTCAAACTTTGCCCTGGCTAAAAAAGTATTCTACACGTATGATAAAACCCCGGAAGAGGTCAGCCAGGAGCTAATTGAACTACTAGGATTGAAATAATATGCCGAACGACTCAACTGGTAAAGTTTACAAAAAGAACTCGCACTGCTCTTATTGCGGAACGCCTTTCGCCGAAGAACAGCCCTGGCCACGCCGTTGCGCTTTCTGTGGCAACACTACCTACCGCAATCCTTTGCCGGTAGCCGTGCTTTTGCTACCCGTAGATGAGGGTCTTCTGGTAGTACGGCGTACCATTAATCCCGGTAAAGGCATGCTGGGGCTGCCCGGCGGCTTTATCAACCTGGGCGAAAGCTGGCAAGCGGCGGCAGCGCGCGAACTATTCGAAGAAACCGGGATAACAGTTGATCCTGGCGAAGTTCGGGAGTTCCGAGTGCATAGCGCCCCGGATGGTACTCTGCTCGTTTTTGGCCTGGCGCTGCCTCGCTCTGAAACAGATTTGCCGCCTTTTGTCCCCAGCGATGAAGCCTCAGAAAGAGTGATTTTAACTGCGCCTGCTCCGCTGGCTTTCTCTACCCATACCCAGGTAGTGCAGGAATACTTTGAACAGAAAGATCATTAGGGCTGAAAAGTTTCCCACTTTAAGGAAAGCCGGGTGCTTGTTCCAACGGGTTATAGCCAATTTAAACAAATTGAGAGGATAGAGATTTTGAACCGGTCAAAAAAATTATCCAGCCTGACTCTTGTCTGGCTGGTAGCGCTATCGTTGCTGTTAGGGGCCTGTGGCGGTGAAGCTACGGCTACTCCTGCTGCCACTACCTCTGCGCCCACTACCGTTGCCGCTGTGACTACTGCTGCTCCAACCACTGCGGCTACCCAGGCGGTTGCTACTACCACTGTAGCGCAGGCGGTTGCTACTACCACTGTGGCGCAGGCTGCTACCGGGACTGCTACTGCTGCGGTTAAAACTTCTACTACCGCCTTTGCACCTCCACCGCCGAATTTGTCCGCCCAGTGGGTAAAAGATGGGGTGTGTTATGAAGTATTTGTGCGCAGCTTTTTCGATAGCAACGGCGATGGCAAAGGTGATATCCCCGGTCTTATCTCCAAATTGGACTATCTTAACGATGGCGACCCTCATTCCAATAAAAGTTTAGGGGTGAATTGCCTGTGGCTTATGCCCATTACCGCTTCGCCCAGCTACCACGGCTACGATACCACCGACTATTTCAAAGTAAACCCGGATTACGGCACCAACGATGACTTCAAAAAGCTGGTAGTCGAGGCGCATAAACGCGGTATCCAGATCATTACTGACCTGGTGCTGAATCATACTTCTAAAGACCACCCCTGGTTCAAGGAAGCCATGGCGAACCCGCAATCGCCCTACCGCAATTATTATATCTTCAGCCCTACCGACCCTGGCTATCGCGGCGCGGACGGGCAGAAGGTCTGGTTTAAAAATCCGGCAGGCAACGATTACTACTACGCGCAATTTGGGGCTGATCTACCTGATCTGAACTATCGCAACCCGGCCGTAACCAAAGATATGGAGGAAGTAACCCGCTTCTGGTTGCAGGACATGGGCGTAGATGGCTTCCGCCTGGACGCTGTTAAACACCTGATCGAAGATGGCCAGAAACAGGTAGACACGCCCGAGACGCATGACTGGTTGCGGGATTTCGAAAAGTTTACTAATTCGGTCAAACCTGCTAACTTTACTATTGGCGAAGTCTTTACCCCTACCTCGCTCCGAAATTTCTACCCGGACCAGCTTAATGAATATTTTGAATTCAGTCTGGCCAGCAGCTTGATTGCCAATGCCAACAACGGCAGGAGCAGTTTTGTGGGTCTGGTGAAGGATGCCAACAATAACTGGCCTGCGCAGCGCTACGGGTCGTTCCTGAGTAATCACGATCAGACCAGGGTGATGAGCCGTTTAAGCGGTGATACCGCCAAAATGAAGATGGCAGCCACGGCCTACCTGACTCTACCAGGCCTGCCTTTTATCTACTACGGCGAGGAAATCGGGATGCAGGGCACCAAAGATTTGAACGGCCAGGGGGATATCCCGCAACGCACCCCTCTGCAATGGACTGCCGACCCGTCCAACGCCGGTTTCAGCACCGGCACACCCTGGACCAGAATTAGCAGCGAGAGCAAAGGGGTAAGCGTGCAGGACCAGGATGCTAATCCTGACTCCCTGTTGAATCTCTACCGCAAGCTGGTGCAGCTTCGCCGGACCAATCCGGCCCTCTCCGAAGGCGATTTCCAACCGCTCAGCGGTTCTTCCAGTGTAGCATCTTACCTGCGCCATTTTGGAGATAGTGATATCCTGGTGCTGATTAACATGAGCGACGAGGCTGTTACTGATCTGAAGCTTTCGGTTGACAGCAGCAGCCTTGCGCCAGGAACTTATACTCCCGGTGAATTGCTAACGGTGAATACTGCTAAAGGCACTTATGCTCCGCTGACGGTCAAAGAAGGCGGCGCAATCACCGATTACGCTCCGCTTGCCAGTCTTCCGGCTCACACCGCTTATATTCTAAACCTCAAGAAGTAGTATTTTCTACAGAGATTCGAATCAAAAGAGGCTTTCCGCAAACCGGAAAGCCTCTTTTGATTCAGTCTTTTTAGCCCCCGTAAAAGCAATTAGAGCGTGCCGCGCAACGCCTGGTCGGCTTCGATGGCTTCGAACAGGGCTTTGAAGTTGCCTTTGCCGAAGGAGCGAGCGTGGTGGCGCTGAATGATCTCGAAGAAGAAGGTCGGGCGGTCACCGACAGGGCGGGTGAAGGTCTGCACCAGGTAGCCTTCATCGTCGCGGTCAACCAGCAGGCGCAGGCGGCGAATTTCATCCATAGGCTCTTTGATGTGGCCTACACGTTTTTCCAGGTCTTCATAGTAAGAGTCCGGTACGCGGATGAAATCCACGCCGCGTTTCTGCAATTCTTCAACCGTCTTGAGGATATTGCCGGTAGAAAGGGCGATGTGCTGGATGCCCGGGCCACGATAGAAATCGAGGTATTCTTCGACCTGGCTTTTCTTGAGACCTTTGGCCGGCTCGTTAATGGGCAATTTAATTTTGCCGTTACCATTCTGCATTACCTTGCTCATCAGCGCGGTATACTCGGTCGAGATATCCTTGTCATCGAAGGAGGCCAGTTGAGAAAAGCCCATCACATCGCGGTAGTAAGCTACCCATTTTTCCATCTCGCCCCAGCCGACATTCGCTACGGCATGATCAATCGCGGCCAGGCCAACGCCCTCTTCTTTGGGACCATCATAAGCCACGTAACCGGGCAGGAAGGGGCCAATATAGTCGCTGCGCTGAATGAAAGTATGGGTAGTATCGCCATAGACCGAGATGACAGCTTTGCGGACAGTGCCGAATTTATCCTGTTCGGAAACGGGGGAGAGCAGGCCTTTAGCGCCTCGCCTGGTTACTTCGCTATAGACTTTATCAACATCATCTACCAGGAAGCAAATATCTTTAACGCCATCGCCATGCAACAAGACTTCGCGGGCGACGGGATGGTCGGGGTTCAGGGCGGCGGTAACGACGAGAGTTATTTTATTCTGCCTCAGCACAAAGCTGGTTAAATCGCGCGACCCGGTTTCGAGTCCGCGATAGGCTACCGGCTGGAAACCAAAGACAGCCCGGAAGAAATGGGCGGCCTGTTTCGCATTGCTGACATAGAATTCAACGTGATCCATTTGCTTGATCGGCAAAAAATCTTTGCGATAATCAGCCTCTCCGGCCTTCACAACATCATTCGTCATTGACATGATTTGCCTCCCTTATACTCTCTGACTGCACCCCCACCGCACTGTGGCGGTGTAGCCGGTCTCACTGGTTTCCACACTAATCAAAAAGGTCTTTATTCGTTAAATTTGTAATTTGTTACTCTACAATAGTAGTAACATTTGTCTTTGATAATAGCATTATTTTATTCAATTTGCAATAGCAAAACGGCTCGATTTCTCACTTTATGAGGAATCGAGCCGTTTTTATTATATATCTTGTAGGGTGAGCTAGCGTTTCATGCGCTGCAAGATTGCGATAACCTGGTCCAGGTAGTAGAAAGTCACGCCTTCCTGCGGGTAGAAGACCGGAGTGAGGATAATCAGAGTACCGTTATCCTCATCGCGCCCTACCGCCATTTTGACCGTTTTATCGCGGTCCGGGTGCGAGCGCAACTCTACCTCGGTATAGGGATAGACCTCTGGAAAGATTTCTTTGTAATACTTCCAGTTCGAACGCCCGTAGCAGAAGACATACTGGGGGGCTGTTTTTTGCAGCTTCAGGCCTTCATACAGCTCTGAAAGACGTTTGATGCGAGTGGGACGCCCGGTCAACTCGTCCTCTACGAACTTTTGGGGGTCTTTGAAAGTTACATCATAGCGCGGGCTGTCTGTGATAGTGGTTTTACGATAGGTCCAGTTAACCGGGTTATAACTTTTTACCGGCAGGGGTGAAATATCGGTCAGCAAGACTTCTCCGTCCTGAGCGCCAAAAGTCTCGGTATAATACTCGCGCCTGCGCTGATCGGTCTGTTCATCTTCCGGCAGGAGCATCCTGGTGACAATATAGTTGGCATACTGCCAGGTAGGCGACCCCCAGAAAGAGTGGCTTTCTTCTTTAAAGCGGTCCTTGTAAACAGCCGCGTCGGTAAATTCTTTCTGAAACTCAGGGTTAGCCAGCCGCTCAGAGAGAATAACATTCCCGTCTTCCGGCGTGAAGTCCAGGCTTCCGATGAACCAGAATTTACCGTCAGGGTTGCCGAAACCTACAAATTGAAGCTGGCGTAAAGCCTCCATGCGGCTGAATTGAATCTGAATGGGTACCGCGGGTTTCAGTTCAACCGGAGGCATGACCTCCGCCCGGGATGAAGAGGTGGCCGCAGGGCGCCTGCTGGGCGCCGGGGCGGCTGAGGCCGGTCGCGGTGCGGGAGCAGGTCTGGGGGTGCTCGGTCTTTCCG
The DNA here is from genome assembly GCA_036261665.1 of Chloroflexia bacterium. Taxonomy (GTDB): domain Bacteria; phylum Chloroflexota; class Chloroflexia; order Chloroheliales; family Chloroheliaceae; genus 54-19. The sequence goes on along the minus strand of DATAKM010000134.1, from coordinate 33,534 downwards.
CCCGAGGCTCAGCCACAGGGCGAGAAGACGCGGCGGGCCGGGGTTGGGGAGCCGGTTTAGACGGTTTAGCAGGCTTGGCTGTCGCCACTATGCGGGCCTGCACTTCCTCTTCGACCTGCATATTGGCGATAATGCGAGCCTGCTGCTCTTTATCGAGTTCAGCGGTCTGGCCATCCTGCAAGTAACGCACTTTCAGGCGGCCTTCCGGGGTGATTTCCAGTACTTCGTATTCTCCACGCCGGTTGCGGTATTTGCCCCCGGCTTCGAATTCTACGCTCATTATCCTTCCTTAGAATAAGCCTGTTGGAGCTAGAAAGAACGCAAGTTCTTTAACTGTTGAAACAATTGCTTCTCCTCATCCGAAAGATTACTGGGTAAGGATACTTCCACCTTGACATACATATCGCCGCGAGTATTGGGTGCGCTCAGGACCGGCATACCCTGCCCGGTGAGACGGAAAACTTTACCGTTCTGCGTTTCGGATGGAACATTCAGGGCGAACTTGTTACCTCTTGGAGATGAGACAATAATCTCGCCTCCGAGCAGGGCCGTATAAAGCGGAATAGTGGCAGTGGTATGCAAGTCTGCCCCTTTGCGGACAAAGGCCGGGTGCGGCAAGACGTGTACCTTCAGGAAGAGATCGCCACGCGGCCCGCCCGAAATGCCCGGTCCGCCTTCGCCCGCCACTTTTACTTTAGTACCATCGTCTACCCCTGCCGGGATACGCACTTCCAGGCGTTTCTGGCGTGGTGTTACGCCGTGACCGTTACAGACGGCGCAGCGCTGCCCGGAGCGCAAACCAGTGCCATTACAATAGCTGCACGGGTCATTCGTCACGATTTGTAGCTGTCGAGTAGCGCCCTGGAAAGCCTCTTCCAGGGTTACTTCAATCGACTGTTCCTGGTCTTCGCCGCGCTGCGGCCTCGGCATACCGCTGGAAGCGCTGCGCCCGAAGCCAAAATCGTTGCGGGTCTGGGTGCCAGGCCCGGTGCGAGTACGAGTGCGGGTGTTGTTATTGGGTGTACCGCCAAAGATACTGTCGAAAATATCACCAAACCCGCCATTTTGATTGAAGTTATAGCTATAGCTGGTGGAGCCAGTAGTACCGGAAGAACTAAAGCCGGCCCGGTCGTACTTTTCCCAATCTACCCCGAACTGGTCATACTTGCGGCGCTTTTCCGCGTCGCCCAGCACTTCGTAAGCTTCATTTACTTCCTTGAAGTGTTCGGCGGCCTGTTCGTTTCCCTGGTTCATATCCGGATGATATTTACGAGCCAGGCGGCGGTAAGAGCTTTTGATTTCCTGTTCGGTAGCGGTACGAGGGACTTCCAGTGTTTTATAGTAATCTTTTTGAGCCATCTATTTTCCGGTTCTTACTTCTCAGAGTTTGTAACTACGCTTTTGAGTGATCAAATCTTATAAAGATGCTACTCAGTGTAACATCTGCGGTTAAGCTCGGCAAGTTTATTTACAAAAACACTTTGTTAGATTTCTGTTAGATTTGGCTTGCAAAGGCTGAGAGAGGCTTGCTATAATAGCTCAATATTATGTAATATTTATTTTTCTACTATTCTTAAAGTATAAAAAGGCGTTTCCAATGGCTACGATTACGATTCTTCCTTCAGGGTTGAAGATAGAGGTTGCGCAGGGTTCCAACATTTTGAAAGCTGTTTCCGAGCAGAAAGTGTGCTGGCCTTCTACTTGCGGCGGCAAAGCCGAATGTACTACTTGCGCTTACGTGGTAATCAGCGGCAGCGAAAACCTTTCTCCCATGAGTCGCCTGGAGCAGCACCAGTTGGTCGCCCGTAAAGGCCGCATGGCCCTTGCCAAAAAAATGCGCCTGGCCTGCCAGTCTACCATCAACGGCGATATCACCATCCAGAAAAACCTCATGATCCTGTAAATTATTTCTCTTTCTTCAGTTTGCTAAAGTAAATCCTTTATCAGAAAGATCTGAAGATGCAACCAGGCAAGCGCATTGTAACCCATCTTCCCCTTGAGGAACTCTGGAATAGTGAGGGAAAGATAATAGCTACCAAAATGCACGCTCTAGACCATAAGGAGATAAAGGAATTACTAAAAGCAGGATCAATCAAGTTTGTTATCGCCGATGTTGGCCATACGCTAGAATGGGTAGATGATAGCTATGATTTCTGGAAAAAAGAAGTTCAGCCCCACCTTCATATCGCGCAAAACCCCTATTTAGAAGATTATCCCGGTAATTACTTTTACTTTGCCTACCTCTGGAAGCTAGCTACGGGAGAAGTAGTAATAGCCTTAGAAAAAAACCATTAATACTGCCCTGCCTCACTTTCGTTTCTGAAACCTTCATACTAATCAGAGGCTAATTCCCCTTTTACCTGGCCTGGTTTTTTCTCCAGAAAACAACTCCTGCTAATCCTATTATTAGCAACCCGGCAATCAGTGCGACAACTAACAGTAAGGGATCTACCAGCTTTTGCTCATTATTCTCTGGCACTATTGGATTTGTTCCGGCAGCAGCGGTTACTTCAGAAACAATCTTTGGATCAACCGGATCGGTGGCATGGTCGTTCCCTGTAAAGTAAGCGGTAAGCTCAATATCAGGATTACCAGTAGCGTAGAAAATAGCTCGCTGAAAAGCAGGCACATATTTGCATGAACCGGGAGAGTCAAAGCCAACAAATTTTACAGTTTTTGGACCATTACCCTTAAAGTAGCGATAGACTTCTAAAACGCCCTCATTTTGATTAAAGGTTCCACCCAGAGTAATCTTTGTCAGCATTCCTTCTAAAATAACTGTAGCTCCTCTGGTATGGTCTGCTACGCTCAGTGGAGTGGGAGACGGAACACCTTCTGGATAAACGGTAGTACAGGCATTTGCCGGGTCAATATGATTTACAAAGCTAAACATACATACTAAAGCAACCATAACCCCAATCAGGATTAGAGAATACTTTTTGAACTTTAGGATCTTCATAGCATATTATTGTGAAAACTAAAATAGTAGATGATAACTGCGAAATTCCAGGTTAAACCTTTAATAAGGGATGATATGAGCTTCTGATTTGATAACTTTAAAGGGACCGGAGGTTCAGATTCTCCTCCGGTCCTTATTAAGCTTTTATATCAGGCGGACTCACGCATACCGGATTCTGCCGGTTCGATGGCAGCCCTGCTGGTACTGGTTGTATGAGCTTCGTGATCATGGTTGTTAGCGCTGTTAATAATACCGGGCTGAGTACTGGCGCTGGCAAGACGTACTCGTTCCAGGTCGAGTTCGCGTGATACCCGGCGCAGCACTTCATCACTAATCATCCCGCTATCGCGCAACTTGATCAGGGCGCCTGCTTCCGCCGAGAGTAACTCATGCTGCAAGCGTTCGATTGAAAGCGCTTTTTCCTCATCCTCGTTGTCTTCGGAGCGATGGTAGCGTGAGCTGTAGCGCTGAATACGGGTCTGATAATGATGGCCGATGTCATCAACCACTTCCTGGGCAACCCAGTCTTCTACCGCTAACTGGTCCAGGCGCGCCAGCCCGGCTTTAGCCGCCACCAGGCGGGCTTTGGCCTCTTCCTGGGCCTCGTTATCATCTCCGCTTATATCAAGCCACTTAATCATGAAGGGCAGGCTGAGGCCCTGCGTTACCAGGGTAAAGAGGATGACTGTAAAGGTCAGGAAGATTATCAGGTTGCGTTGCGGAAATGCGGCGCCGCTTTCAATGGTCAAAGGGAGGGCCAGGGCCGCCGCGAGCGAGACTACACCGCGCATACCGGTCCAGCCTATCAGGACCACCGATTTCCAGGAAGGATAAGGGTCACGCTCCCGAATCTTGCGCGAGAAATAACGCGGCAGATAGGTGCCGGGAAAGACCCACACGAAGCGGGAAATTACCAGGGTGAGGTTCAGGACTATTACATACCACAATACGCTCAATTCGCTCTGGTCGGCCAGGCCTTTAATAACACTTTGCAGTTGCAGCCCGATCAGAATAAAAACCAGCCCGTTTAAGATGGAGACAATACTGCTCCAGACCAGTTCCGTTTGAAGCCGGTTTTCGGGCAGCCTTATCGCATAATCCCAGTGACGTCCCAGGTAGATGCCGAGGGCCACTACCGCCAGCACACCGGAGGCATGTACCGCTTCGGCCAGGGAATAAGCGCCAAAGCCCATCAGGAAAGTGAAGATCAGGATTACCGGGCCTTCATCAATGTGGATCAGGAACCAGACGCTTAACCAGCTAATCGTCAGCCCGATCAATACCCCTCCGGCAGCGGCTATGAGAAACTGTAGCCCGGCTTCCTGAAAAGAGAAGACCCCGGTAGTTACCGCCACGACCGCTACCCGGTATGCTACCAGGGCCGAAGCGTCATTAACCAGGCTTTCGCCTTCCAGCAGGGTTACAATCCGTTTTGGCAGGTGCAGGCGCGAGGCAATACTGGTAGCTGCGATTGCATCGGGTGGCGCTACGATTGCCCCTAATACGAAAGCCACCGGCCAACTCATGCCGATGACATAGTGGACTATCACGGCTACGACCACCGTTGTAAAAAGAACCAGCCCGACAGCCAGCAGCATAATCGGCCGGAGATTGGCTTTGAAGTCGCGGATAGGGGTAAGAAAGGCGGCGGACTGGATCAGCGGTGGCAAGAATAACAGAAACACCAGGTCAGGGCTGAGTTCAACCTGGGGCAGGCCGGGAATAAAGCCGATTGCCAGCCCGCCGATTACCAGTAATACAGGGTAAGGTACTTGCAGCTTGTTAGCCAGAGCGAGTAGAAGAGCCATAATGCCAAGCAGTACCAGAACTACTTCTATCTCATTCAAATTAAAGCCTCCGATAGCGGCTATTTTGATGATCTTTCAGCCCGGGTTGAGAAAACCAACTAAATCAGGCTGTCACCTTTTCAAAATCTACTTCTGCGGCTCGCTGGCCATTGGCGAACCAGTTGATCAGCACCGCATTATGGTGGGCTATAATTTGCTCGGCGGTGAGTAAATCCGTATCCCAGGTGCTATGCGCATCCGTTACCAGTATAATATCATACCCCATGCTGCAAGCCCGGCGGGTAGTGGTATCGACGCACATCTCAGTCTGAATGCCGCAAACCACCAGCTTTTTGATATTCTGGCTGGTCAGGACCTGCTGTAAATCGGTATCCCAGAAGGAGTCAGGAGTACGTTTGTCTACAATAGGCTCATTTTCGCGAGGGGCGATGGCGGGATGGATCTGCCAGCCTTCCGTGCCGGTTTCCAGAGAACCGCCCGGCTTTTCATTGTGCCGCACATATATTACGGGAGTCTGGGAAGCTCGCGCTTTTTCCAGCAAGTCCTGGATTTTAGCCAGCAATTCCGAGCCGTTGTGGACCGGGGGATTTTCGGCGAACATACCTGCCTGCACATCAATAACCAGTAAAGCGGTATCGTTGCTCATAACAAGTCCTTTCCTTAATACTTTTGTACCGTTGATAGATTATAGGAGTCAACCCGGGCGCAGCGAAAAAGACTCCTTAAAGGCATGTGCCTTTAGTATAAATCAAGCTACTCAGGGGTGCGCATGTAGGCCCAGGGTCAGTCAAGCGCGGGCCTTTCCTTAAGTTTGATCGCGCCGGACAATTCGGGCTGCCAGCCCGTAGCGGCGTAAAAAAGGCGCATTTCCTCCAGTTGTCGCAGGATATGCGGCTCAAAGCTGGTAGAACGGCGTGTACCGAGATCCACGTACATGGCGAGCCGTTCATCCACCGCCGCTACGCGCTCGTAAGTCAGGCTGACAATGTAATGGAAGAAGTGCATACGCTTCGAGTCGTAATCCACCATCCCGCTATGTACAGCCAGTTTCTCACCTTCGCGTAACTCGTTCAGGTAACTGATGATTTGCTTCAAGGCGAACATACCGCGCCGTACCTGGTGATAAGTATCTTCCGTCCCGGAACTGTAAATCCCCACTCCGCTAAAGAACTTACCCAGGCCCAGGTTGCCCACATGCGTGTAATACATCACGTTCATATGGCCGTTTAAGTCGAGATATTCCGGCGGCACTTCTGCTTCATAGGTGCGTGGTAGTCTGGTTACCTGTTCGAACAAGGCCAGGGCGTCGCGACGTTCTGCCATTGCTTAGCCTATCCTCCGTAAATTGGTGTTTGAACTGCTAATACTTTCCGAAAATTGATTGATAGTAAAGGAACTACTGCCATCCACTGTGATTTTATGCAACTATCCAGCGATTATAGCACAGGCGTTTTAGAAATCGCCAGCTTCAACGCTAAAAGTTCAGCTTGAGGGTTTCGTAATTCGTTTGTAACTGGTTTGTAACTGGCCTGTGTTAAATTGGCCGGTAAGTAGCTCTTAGCTTCAATTTCCAGACTAACTTCAAGGAATTTTTATGGCTGCTAACCAGCAACGGCAACATCGCCGGGTTATTACCAGCTTTATGCTGCGCTTTATTCACGAGGCGGAAGTCAGCGAAGCGGAAATTAATCCTGAGATTGCCCCGGAAGAAACTGAAAGTGATGGCCTTGCGCCGGGTGAGAGTCTTGCTTCTTCCTGGCGCGGCGTAGTGAAGCACATCCAGAGCGGCGCGGAACAGCATTTCACTACCCTGGCGGAAGCCGAAACTTTTATTAAGAAGTACATCGAAGATTAGCAATGAAACCGGGGAAGAGGTCGAGACCTGTTCCCTGTTGCGATAGCTGAACCTTATAGTACTCAGACTCAAGGAGGAGAAATCAACTATGACGAGTAAGCGTCATTACAAGTTATACCTGCTGGCGGCTATGATGCTGTTGCTGTCGGTGGTCATGATTGCCTGTGGCGATAACACTGCCACTCCCGCTCCCGCTGCCACGACTGCGGCTGCCACCAGCGCCGCCGCGACTACCGCCGCTGCCACGACTGCGGCTGCCACTACCGCGGCTGCCACTACCGCTGCGGCTACCAGCGCTGCCGCCGCCACGACTGCCGGAACTAACGCTGCCGCTACTACCGTGGCCACCGCCACTACTGCTGCTGCCGGAGGCTCGCAGGCCGGTAAACCCCTGGTGGTCGGTATGATTACCTCTCGCACCGGTCCGCTTTCCTACTATGGTGATATGCTTGAGAAAGGTTTCAATATCGGCCTGGATTACTTCACCAAAGGCACCAACACCATTCAGGGCCGCCAGGTGAAATTGATGGTCGAAGATGATGCCGGTGACGCCAATAAAGCCGTAGACGCTGCCCGCAAGCTCGTCCAGCAGGATGGCGCTGAAATCCTGGTAGGTACTCCTTCCAGCACCTCGGCCCTGGCTATCGCCGCCGTCAATGACAAAGATCTCAAGAAAATCTTTATTGTAGACCCGGCCGCTTCGCCTGACCTGACCGGCGCGAAGTACAGCCAGTACACCTTCCACACTGGCCGCAACACCGACCAGGATGCCGCTACCGGCGCCGCCTTCGCCGCTACTACCCTGGCGACCAAGACCAAGAAGATTGCCAGCATCTACCAGGATAACGCTTTTGGCCAGGGCTCTGACGCCAGTTGGAAAGAAATTGCGACCAAGACCCCCGGCGTACAGTGGATTCAGATCGCGGTTCCCGCCACCGCTACCGACTTCACTCCGTATCTCCAGAAGGCCCTGGATGCTGCCCCGGATGTCTTACTGGTTTCGTGGGCCGGTACTACTTCGGCCAAGCTCTACCAGCAGATGAAGGACAACGATATCTTCAGCAAAATGACCGTCACGGGCGGCGTCGGTGATACCGCTACGATCAAGTCGCTGGGCGATGCTTCGCTGGGCTTCCAGGGTATGATGGTCTACTGGTACCAGTTCCCCAAGACTGCCGAGAACGACTACCTGGTGAAGCAGTACAAGGACAAGTACAACAGTGTACCGGACCTCTTCAGCCCGGGTGGTTTCAGCGCCGCTTCCGCGCTCTACACCGCGCTGACCAAGACCGGTGGCGATGCTACTCCTGACAAGATGATCCCGGCCATGGAAGGGATGTCCTTCCCGACTCCCAAGGGCACTATGACCTTCCGCAAAGAAGACCACCAGGCCCTCCAGCCGATGTACATTGTGAAGATGGTGAAGGATACCACCGGTACTTTCAGCTTCCCGATCCCATCGCTGGTCAAGGAAGTTTCCGCCGAGGAGTCCGCTCCGCCGATCCGCAACAAGAAGTAAAGCTTCTTTTAGAGACGAACCTCTGCTGCTAACGAGGGAGGTTCGTCTCTGTCTCTGCTTTAACTGGAACTCTGATTCGAGGGGAAAGATGACACAGACCAGCCTTTCAACGGCTATTCTGCAAACCGAGGGCCTGACCCGCTCCTTTGGCGGCCAGGTGGCTGTCAATGATGTTTCGCTGGCTGTCAGGCAGGGCGAGTTCAAAAGCATCATCGGGCCAAACGGGGCGGGCAAAACTACCCTTTTTAACCTGATCAGCGGGATGCTGCCGCCCAGCGCGGGTAAGATCATCTTTGAAGGAGAGGATATTACCGGTCGCCCGGCTTACAAACGCTCTCATGCCGGGATTGGTCGCTCCTTCCAGATGAATACCATTTTTCCGAACCTGACCGTCCTGGAAAATGTGCGGCTGGCCGCCCAAAGCCGGGGTAAGCACGCCTTTAACTTCTGGCAGTCCTTCAAACGCTTTCAGCACGATGAAGAAAAGGCCTATGCCATCCTGGAGATGGTGATGCTGGGCGGGCGCGAGTTGCAACTGGCCCAGACCCTTTCACACGGTGATAAGCGCAAGCTTGAAATCGGCATGTTGCTGGCCACTGACCCGCGCATTTTGTTGCTGGACGAGCCGACCGCCGGGATGAGCCGGGACGATGTGCCGGGTATCATTGAGGTGGTGCAGCGCATCAAAAGGGCCGGGGGCCGCACCGTGATGCTGGTCGAACATAAAATGGATATGGTAATGAGTGTCAGCGACTCGGTAATGGTCATGCACTACGGCCAGTTAATCGCTGACGGCACACCGCAGGAGATTGCTCAGAATGAAACCGTCCAATCAGCCTACCTCGGCAGTTACACCGAACGGGCCTGAAGAGCAGGGAGAAGCCTTGCTGGCGCTCGAAGGCGTTCATACCTACATCGGCCAGTTTCATATCTTGCAGGGGATTGACCTGAAGGTGCGCCAGGGCGCGGTGACGGTCTTGTTGGGCCGCAACGGCGCAGGTAAAACCACAACCATGAAGACCATTATGGGGCTGACGCCTGCCCGCGAAGGCAAACTGACTTACCAGGGGCATACCCTTAACAATGAAACTACCTACGAGATTGCCCGCCACGGCATCGGTTATGTCCCGGAAGATCGCGGCATTTTCCGCGAAATGACGGTAGAGGAGAACCTATTACTGGCCGCAAGAGGCGAAAAAGCTTCGGAATACCGCCGCCGCCTGGAATTTTGCCTGGATCTCTTTCCTGATATGCGCCGTTTCACGCGCCAGAAGGCGGGTACGCTCTCGGGCGGACAGCAGCAGATGGTAGCGATCAGTCGCGGCCTGATGACCGATAACAAGTTGCTCCTGATAGATGAGCCCAGCAAGGGTTTGGCTCCCATTGTGGTCAAGGCCGTGATGGACGCTCTGGAGAAGTTGAAGGAGCATATTACAATTTTGCTGGTCGAACAGAACTTTACCATGGCAAGCACGGTAGGAGACTATTTCTACCTGATTGACGACGGTCATAATATCGTGGATGGCCCGATGGCGCAGTTAATTTCCGACAAAGACCTGCAACACAAGTACATGGGGGTAGGCGCAGTATGAAGGCAACTCCGGCTCAAAGTTCGCTCTTACGACTACAGGATCGCCGCTTTATGACCGGGGCGGGGGTAGTAGTCGGCCTGCTGCTAATCCTGCTCTACCTGAACACCGCCATTACCTTCCCGACTTTCGTCAAATTCTTTATCAACGGGCTGGTCGAGAGCGCCATTCTTTTTCTGATGGCCAGCGGGCTTTCACTCATTTTCGGCCTGATGGATGTGGTTAATTTCGCTCATGGTGCGATCTTTACCTGGGGTGGCTACGCTTTTATCTGGTCATTCAATCTCTTTACCACAACCTCCGCCGAAGCCCAGGACAAGAGCAGCCCGGTTGCCTGGATGCAACTTGGCCTTGAGCCGCTCCCGGCTACTTTTCTGGCCCTGCTGGTGGGCCTGGCGGCGGGCGGTCTGCTGGGAGCTTTAATAGAATTCCTGGCCATTCGCCGCCTCTACGGTCGCCCGGTCTTCCAGATCTTGCTCACTCTCGGATTGGTGCTGGTGCTGGATGAAACTTTAAGAATTGTTTTCAGCCTCTCCGCCCCGACCTATGATTTTCAGACCACCCCCTGGCCGGGTGGCAATTTCAGGCCGTTACCTGAAGTGCTGGTAAACTGGAAATCGGTGGCTATCGTGGTAGCAGGCCTGCTGGTTTTTGTGGGGGTCTTCTGGTTGCTGAACCGCACTAAAGTGGGTCTGGTTATCCGCGGTGGTGTCGAGGATGTCCAGATGGTACAGGCCCTCGGCTACAACGTTAAACGCTACTTCTTCGCCGTTTTTATCCTGGGTTCGGCCCTGGCAGCCCTGGGTGGCGTGGCCTACAGCATCTCTACTACCAGCGGCAGCGAAGGCATGGGCCAGATCAACCTGCTGACAGCCTTTGTGGTAGTGGTGATTGGGGGGTTAGGCAGTTTCAGTGGAGCAGCCGTAGGCTCGCTTATGGTTGGCCTGATTACCCCTTTTATTGCCTACCACTTCCCGGTTATTGCCGACAGCTTTGTGATGCTGCTCCTGGTGCTGGTGCTGCTGGTCAGGCCGCAGGGCTTATTCGGCAGTAAGAAATACTAACAGGGTTTTGCGAAGATGGAAACCGAGATTAAACAGATGCAAGTTAACGACCGAACGACCGGCACCGAAAAGATAGAATTGAGCCAGGCAGCCCGCGAACGTATGCAAAAAGCGCACGCTCTTGAGCAGGCCCGGGGTGGTCCGCTGGGCTTTAGCCGGGTAAGCTGGATTATTGCCGGGTTAAGCCTGATCTTGCTGGTGTTGCCGCTACTGGGTATACCCGAAACCAACCAGCGCCTGATTGCCCAGGTTTTACTCTTTGCCGCCTTTGCTATGAGTTACGATTTGCTTTTCGGCTATACCGGCATTTTCAGTTTTGGTCACGCTCTTTTCTTTGGTGTCGGGGCCTACACTGTGGCCCTGACTGCCCTCAAACTGGGCTGGCCGATGTGGGCGGGCGCGATCCTGGGGGTAGTGATCTGCGGTCTGCTGGGAATGGCTGTCGGGTTCGTTTCTCTGCGCGTGCAGGGCGTCTTTTTCGCCATGGTTACGCTGGCGCTGGCCTCGACTGCCCACAATCTCAGTCAGAAGATGGTCGAGCTGACTAAAGGGGAGGAAGGCCTATCGCTGATTCAGGCCAAAGATGCCCCCGATACCACTGCGGTTTACTTCCTGGCGCTGGCCCTGGCTGTTGTGAGTTACTTCGTGCTCAGCCGCTTGATTAACTCGCCGGTAGGACGAGTGCTGGTAGCCATTCGCGAGAACGAGCGCCGCGCCGAAATGATCGGCTATAACATCCTGGCTTACAAGCTGGTGGCCCTGGCTTTTTCGGCAGTCATAGCAGGCCTGGCCGGGATGGTTTACGGCTTCCGCAACGGCATCGTCAGCCCGGTCAGCCTTGACTCGGATATTTCGCTGCTCCCACTCTTGATGGTGATCCTGGGTGGCGCAGGCACTCTTTACGGGGCAATCATCGGCGCGACCATTATCGAGTGTCTCAACTTTGTGTTGAGCAGCAGCGAATTTGTGAACAGTGTTAAAAGCTGGACAATCGTAGGACCGATTCTCGAACACTGGTTACTTTTACTGGGATTGCTCTATGTGCTGATTGTATTATTCCTGCCTAATGGCTTTGTGGGCACATGGAAGCTTTACCAGCCGAAGCTGGGCTTTCCATTCCGAAAAAAAGGTTCTACCGGCTCTTAGAAATTTTCCTGATGCGTTTTTCATTACCAAAACCGTTGCCTCTCCGGCGCGGTTTTTTATTTTAACCTCGGATCACTTTTTCTACCTTTTTTATCTTTCTAAGCTTCAGTTTAGCTCCCGAACCTGCTTGTGGCATTTTGTTTGCTACATGCAAAATGGGAAGGTAAGCATATTCAAAGTATTTGTTTACATAACTATTTTATTTAGAAGGAATAAAGGAGAAATTGATGTCCGTCAATCTTGATGAGAATAAAGAGCGCAGAGCTACATATATTACCCTGATCAGTCTTTTTACTTCGGCGCTGGCCGTTTTCTCATTAACCAAAGGTAAAAAGTTTAACTTGCGACCATTCGACCTGGCTCTGTTGGGTCTCAGTACCTTTCGCCTGGGTCACCTGGTGGCTTTTGATAAGGTAACCGAACCTATTCGCAAGCCTTTTACTGAAACTAAAGATGACCCGAAAGGAGCAGGAAAGATCGTAGTATCCAAAGGGAGTGGTGCGCGTAAAGCGCTTGGCGAGTTACTTTCTTGCCCGATTTGTGCCGGAACCTGGATAGCCGCCGGTCTGGTATACGGGTTGCATATTATTCCCGGCCCGACGCGGGTGGTGCTGGCAATTATGAGTTCGGTTGGCCTGGCTGAGTGGCTTAATTCTGCCAGCGAAGCCATGAAGTGGACCGGGCAGGCTCGCCGCCAGGAAGCCGCTTCTCATTAGTTATCAGGTAGTTCTGGATTGATGATAGGGGTGGGAGACAGTATGGCAGAGGGAATACCTTTTCTTACATATCCTCCTGTGGCACAACACGGGCTGATAGGGGATCGCCGCACCGCAGCCCTGGTAGCAGGAGATGGTTCGATTGACTGGCTATGCCTGCCGGTTTTTGACGGAGTCAGTTTTTTTGGCTCACTACTGGATGCAAATAAAGGTGGATTGTGGCGGTTGGGGCCTGCCGAGCCTTTCGTGGGTAGACAGCGTTATAGCGATGGAACTGCGGTGCTTGTTACCACCTGGAGCAGGCCCGGTTTTGAACTGGAGTTGACCGATGCCATGCTCTGGCCGGAAACTGACCGTACCGGCGGTAATCAACAGGGCCGGGCTATTGTGCGGCATATCAGGTGTTTGAGCGGGCGCAGTTCGGTAGTTAGCCAGTTCGCGCCACGCTTCAACTTTGAACATACCGGCGGCGTCCAGCCTGAGAATGGCGGCGCGGTTTATCAGGCGGGGGGCCATAAATTAAGCCTCTGGACCTCCTTTCCTATGACTGCTCTGGACGGTCAGAGTTCGGACTTTTTCTACCTGAACCAGGATGAGGAGGCATGGGCGGTTCTTTCGGTGGACCAACCATCTTCCCAGGAGTGGTCAATCGAAAAAGCCAGAGCGGCGCTTCAGGCTACTCGTGATTACTGGCAAAACAGGCAGAACAGGCTGATCTACCACGGTTCGCATGAAGAACAGGTTCTTCGTTCGGCGCAGGTGCTTCAGCTTTTGACCTATGCCCCGCAGGGCTCGCTGGTAGCCGCTCCCACCACCTCTCTGCCCCTACGAGTAGGTGGCTCTTACAACTGGGATTACCGTTATTCCTGGGTGAGGGATGCAGCCCTGGCTGTTTCGATCATGTCTACGCTTGGAGATCACGAAACTGTTGAAGGGTTAATGAACTGGCTGGTCAAGCTTGCTCGTAACTCTGACTCGCCTCTGCATACCGTCTATACCATTAATGGCGATAGCGATTTTCCGGCTCAACCCGTAACTTCTTTAGAAGGTTACCAGGGATCACAACCGGTCAGGGTAGGAAACCGGGCTTACAATCAACTGCAACCGGGCGCTGTAGGCTACCTGGCAGAGGCCCTCCTGAATTACCTTGAGCATGACGGCAAATGGTCTGACGAGTACTGGTATATTGTGCAGAAAAGGATAGCGCAGGATACTATCGCTCGCTGGCGAGAACCGGATAACGGTATCTGGGAATTACCTCAGAAAGCGCACTATGTCAGCAGCAAGGTGATGTGCTGGGTAGCCCTTGATCGCGCTATCAAAATCGCCGAAAAAACCGGCCATAAAAATGAAATCGCCGAGTGGCGCTCTAACCTCGAAGCGCTGCAAGATGAAATCATGGAGCGCGGCTGGAGTGACAAAATGGGCGCTTTCCGCCAGCGGTATGACCAGGACTCAATGGATGCTTCGGCTCTGCTTATACCTATCGTGGGATTTTTACCGTCCGAGCATCCCTTTGTGCTTTCCACTCTTGAAAAGCTGGTCGAACGGCTGGTAAATGACGGGATGGTACATCGTTTTGAAGCAAATGATGGCAGCGGGGAGCCTGAGAATAGCGCTGCCGGAGATTTCCAGGGAGCTTACCTTCCGTGTACTTTCTGGCTGGCTAATGCTTTCGCTAAAGCCGGTCTGGCTGAGGAAGCGGAAGAGATACTACAGAAGGTCGAAACAAAGATTGGTGAGATGGGCCTTTTTGCCGAAATTCTGGATACTGAAAGCGATTGCTTCATGGGCAACTACCCGCTGGCATTTTCGCACGCCGAGTACCTTTCGGCTGTGCTGGCCCTGGCTGAAGCCCGGCCCCTGGATAACGCCCGTTTGAAGCTAGGACAATTAACCCATCATTTACAACATCTCTTCAAACATAAATAGCGCTTTTTTGAGCAGTTGTGTGACTAGCCTGTTACCGTTCTCTGTGCAATACAGAAAGAGCCAACAGGAGAAAGGAATCTAGCAATGCAGGTAATTGATCCGGTTTGCCGGATGACTGTGGAGACTGGTGACGCCAAGTACCAGTCGGAATACCAGAATCATACCTATTATTTTTGTTCGCCCGGTTGCAAACGGGAATTTGATAAGAGCCCGGATAACTATACCGGGCATGGTGCGGCTCAACCCGATATTTCCACTCAGTGGCACCCCGACCAGAACCAGAAGTAAAAGAGATTGAGCTACAATTTGTTAGATTTTAGCCCATGCTGAAAGTAGCGGGTTTCTCTTTCTAAAAAGAGAAGCCCGCTACTTTTTAACACTCTGAACTTAAACTTTTGCCGGCCCGGGGAGCAGTTGAAGAATTACTTCAGCAGTTTCTCCACTGAAAAGGTGGCTTTGGGAGCAATATAATCGGTGTCCATCTGGGCCAGTTGCAGCTTGCCACTGACATCATCATTTACGCCCTGCCAGTAGGTATAGCTTTCCAGCACCCAGATACCGCTCTCACGCGTGCCATTGCCGGAGCCTTTTACGCCACCAAAAGGCATGTGGGCCTCCGCGCCGGTTGTGGAGTTGTTGATACTGGTCATACCGGCCTGAATGTTGTCTTTGAACTGGAAAGCCCACTCGCGATTGTTGGTATAAATAGCCGAGCTAAGGCCATATTCCACGCTATTGGCTACTTTGACGGCTTCATCAATGCCGTCCACCTTCACCAGGTTGATAGTCGGTCCGAAAATCTCCTGCTGGAAAAGCCGCATACCGGGCTTAACATTCTCCCAGACGGTCGGCCAGCCATAATAGCCGGCCTGCGGGTCGCCCTGGAAACCCTCCGGCTTATTATCAGGTGTAATCCTGCCCTTGCCATGAAGCAGGGTAGCTCCATCTTCCTGGCCCCATTCGTAATGTTTTTCCCAGTTACGCAAAAACTTCTCATTGATGAAAGGACCATACAGCACACCCTGGTACTCCAGCGGGTTGCCGATCTTGATAGCCTTTACTTCGGCCAGGAAACGCTGCTTGAATTCATCATAGATTGGCGCGTCCACTATGATATTCCCGGCGCTGGTGCAGCGCTGCCCGGCAGTGCCGAAAGAAGCCCATAGCGCGCCCGACACGGCATTATCCAGGTCGGCGTCGCGCATTACCACGAGCGGATTCTTGCCACCCAGTTCGAGAGTCGGGTGCAGCAGGTTGCGCCCGGCTACTTCCCCGATCTGGCGCCCTACGGCGGTGCTGCCGGTGAAGGCAAACTTATCGAGCAGGCCTTCATCCATCATTTCGATCAGGTATTGTCCGGCGCTGTCTTTGCCTCCGCCGAAAACCACGTTCAGGACCCCCGCCGGGATACCGGCTTCTTCGATCAGTTTGGCGAAAGCATAGGAAGTGGCAGGGCAATCTTCAGAAGGCTTCCAGACGATAGTATTGCCTGTCACCAGGGCCGGAATAATTTTCCAGCTTGGCACAGCCACCGGGAAATTCCCGGCAGTGATAATGCCTACAACTCCCAGCGGTCGCCGGTAAGTCATCAATTCTTTGCGAGGCATCTCAGACGGGACGGTCTGGCCGTAGAGCCGCCGGCCTTCTGACTGGAAGAAATGGCAGGTGTCAATTGCTTCCTGAACGTCGCCTCGCGCTTCTTTAAGGGTTTTACCGATTTCTCGGCTTAGCAGGTGGCTGAGCGATTCTTTCTCGCGTTCGATAGCTTTCCCGATATTGCCGATTAATTCACCCCGGATGGGTGCCGGTAGCCGCCGCCAGCTTTCAAAGGCCTGCCGGGCAGCCAGGCAAGCTTCGCGCACCTGCTCCTTGCTTGCTTCGGGAAACTCACCAATTACATCTTTGAGCAGGCTGGGATTCTTCGACTCAAATCCGGTTGTACCGGCTACTTCCTGCCCGTTTATCAAATGACAAAATTGTCGCGCCATTCTGGTCTACTCCTCACTCATTTCGGTTATACAATTAGATGCTCATGGTTAAGTCTTTGATTCGCAAAACGCTCAATGCGCAATTGGTCTATATCAATTGACCGGGCCTGGCCCTGCAAAATTTCTTCGGTCATCAGGCGGCCCACTGCCGGGGCCTGCTGCACCCCGTGCCCGGAAAAGCCGGTTGCGTTAATCCAGTTTTCGGTTCCGGGCATCCGGCCCAGAATTGGGTTATGATCGGGCGTCACTTCGTAATAGCCCCACCAGCAAGCCTGGCGGTCCAGGCCGGTTTCGCCCATCCAGGGGAAGCGTTCGAGGCCTACCAGCAAGGTTTTCTCAAACCAATCCCAGTCCATCCCTTCCGAAAAGCCGGGCGGCTCATCCGGATTGGAACGGCCAAACAAAATGCGCTGGCCTTCGCTCCGAAAATAAAAGCCACTTACCATATCAATCGTAAGGGGATAGACGTGCTGCCAGGCAGTCGGCGCAGTCATATAGATCATGCGCCGCACCGGGGAAACCGGAACTTCCAACCCGGCCCGTTGCGCGACCTGCCCTGCCCAGGAACCGGCGGCATTGATAAGGTAGGGCGCTTCAAAGAGTCCTTTTGGTGTTTCGACCTGCCAGACATCGTTAACCCGTTTTGCGCTCAGCAGGGGAGTTTCGGTGTAAACTGCCACCCCGCGTTCTTTAGCCAGCCGCAGATAGGTATGGGTAATGCGGTGGGGGTCAACCACGCCGTCCGCCGGGCCGTGGGTAGTACCGGCTATATTTTCAGGATCAAACTGGACAATTGATTGGGCTTCTTGCGGCGATAGCACCCTGACCGGCGCGCCCAGTTTTTGCTGAAGGCTTACTCCTTCCAGATGGGCTTCCCACTGATCGGGCGGTACCAGAAAGAGGTAGCCGATATCTTTGTAGCCGGCGTCCTCACCATACAGCTCTGAAAAATGCTGGTATTCCTGGATACTCTCCCAGGAGAGCCGGATATTGGCTTCTTCGGTAAACTGAACCCGCACCCCGGCAGCGCTCTTGCCGGTAGAACCCATGGCCGGGGATTCCTGCATCTCCAGTACCGCTACTTTCAAACCCTGTTCGCTCAGCCGGAAAGCGCATGACGCTCCTATGATTCCAGCTCCTACTACCAGTACATCCACTATAGTCTTATCTGACAAGCCTGAACCCCTTCCGCTTCGATGCTAGATAATCTTTTAAAAGTTAGAATGCATGGCTAATAAAATTAAGCTCTATTATAGTAAGCCTAATCAAATTAGGCAAAAATGGCCCTATGTAGCCAGAAATCGTTCTTCAGGCTGGATAAGGCCATTTGCAGGATCATTATTTTGAAGGCTAACTAGCTTTCTCGCCTGAAAGCGTTAATCTCGTTTACCTCATCTTTTGAAAGGCGGAAGTCACCAGCCCCAATAATCCCTTCTACCTGTTTAGGACTGCGGGCCCCGACGATAGCTGCGGTTACGGCAGGATTATTCAAAGTCCAGGCGATAGCTACTTCTCCGGGAGAACGACCATGCCGCTGTCCGATCTGTCCGAGTAGCCCGGCTAATTCCAGGTTACGCGACAACTGAGGTTCCTGAAAATCTTCAGAACGCCGCCGCCAATCATCCTGGGCGAAATTGGCTACTCGCTCGCGGGTCATAGCGCCGGTCAAAAGGCCGGAAGCCATGGGGGAATAGACGATTACGCCGATGTTCTGCTCTCTGGCGTAAGGCAAAATCTCATCCTCTACTTCGGGATGGATCAAGGAATAAGGCGGTTGTAGCGAGGTTATAGGCGCTATCTTCTGGGCGCGTTTCATCTGTTCCACATTAAAGTTTGAAACGCCGATATAGCGTATTTTGCCCTCTTTCTGGAAATTAGCCAGGGCCTGCCAGCCTTCTTCAATCTCCGGGTCGGGGTTAGGCCAGTGAATCTGGTAGAGGTCAATCGTTTCTACCTGCAACCGCCGCAGGCTACTCTCCAGTTCGCGCCGCAATGAGTCGGCTTTCAGGCTGTTACTTACCTGGCGGTTTTCATTCCAGACCATCGAACATTTGGTGAAAATGTAAGGCTTTTCAGCGCGGCCTTTTACCGCCCTGGCCACTACTTCTTCCGAGTGGCCCAGACCGTACACTGCCGCGGTATCAATCCAGTTGATTCCCAGGTCGAGCGCCCGGTTAATAGCGTCAATCGATTCTGTATCATTCTGCGGTCCCCAGGCAAAAGCCCAATCGCCTCCGCCAATGGCCCATGCTCCAAATCCTATAGGGGTTATATTAAGATCACTGTTTCCAAGTTGTCTTTTTTCCATGATAAAGGTTCAATCTCCTGTTTTTACCGTTCGTTTCATTACATTCAAGAGACCTTTTCTACCGCTGTTATGTAGAAAAGGTCTCTGATTTTCTAACTCTTAAACTACTGCTTGCTGCAAATACCGGGCCATTCTCTAGCTATGCAGAAACTGGCGCAACCAGCGGCCACTATCTTTAAGTACTCGCTGCTGGGTCTCGTAATCGGTATAGACGAGGCCAAAGCGCCTGGAGTAGCCGAAAGCCCATTCAAAGTTGTCCAGCAAGCTCCAGATGAAGTAGCCGGAAAGTGGCACGCCCTCCTGGATGGCTTTAAGCGCCGCCGAAAAATGGTCGCGCAAGTATTCCAGGCGGTCAGGGTCATGCACTGCCGGACTTCCCGCTTCACTCACCAGCATATCCTTAAAAGCCGCGCCGTTTTCGGTAACATAGAGCTTTTGAGGATTGTACTCCTTTTTCAGATTAGTCAGTAGACGGTAGAGCCCTTCCGGATAGACTTCCCAGCCCATCTCGGTGAATTTAGCCCCTTCCGGTTCGCGAGTTTTGAGCTTCCAGGCGGTAATGTCCTCCACGGCTAGCGGCAACATGCGGAAATAGTAGTTTATGCCCAGGAAATCAAGGGGCTGAGCAATAATATCCATATCCCCAGGATGTAGCGGCAGCAGCAACTCGAACATACCGAGCAATATTTCCGGGTAGGTCTTTTTGAAGAGCGGGTCCAGGAAAGAACGATTAACAAAGGCGTCCAGGGCTTCGGCTGTCTGTTTGGCCTCCTCCGATTCGTCGCCCGGTTCGATATAAGTCAAATTGAGCGTTACGCCAAATTCGGCATCGCGTCTGGTGGTCGCCTGGCGCAGACGGGGCATAGCCAGACCGTGGGCCAGTAGCAGGTGATGGGCGGCATGGATTCCGGCCAGGAAGTCCGTTTCGCCCGGGGCGTGTTCGCCGGTAATGTAACCGAGCACACTGGATACCCAGGGTTCATTCAGGGTAATCCAGCTTTTAACCCGGTCGCCCAGGCGCTTTGCCACGATTTCGGCGTAATCGGCATAGGCTTCGACCGTGGCCCGGTTTTTCCAGCCGCCTTCGGCCTGTAGAGTTTGCGGTAAATCCCAGTGATATAAAGTGGCAAAAGGTTCCAGCCCATTTTCGAGCAGTTCGTCTACCAGGCGGTCGTAAAAATCCAGCCCTTTCTGGTTAATTTTGCCGCGACCTTCCGGCATAATCCGGGGCCAGCTAATCGAGAAGCGATAGCTGTTGAGGCCGATATCGCGCATCAAGGCTATATCTTCGCGGTAGCGGTGATAATGGTCGCAGGCCACATCTCCGTTTTGCCCCTCAAAGATTTTGCCCGGAGTATGCGTAAAAACATCCCAGATACTCTCTCCGCGCCCATCCTCATTCACGGCGCCCTCAATTTGATATGAGGCCGTGGCTGCACCCCAGAAAAAGTCAGGCGGGAAAGCGCCGCGCCGCAACTCCTGGTTTCTTTCGTCAGGCACTTAAGACTCCTTCCAATCAAGATAGTTCTGAACGTCCTTCCAACTGCCAGGACGTATTTTCCAATTAGCTCTTTGCTAAATAATACACTTTTTTGCCGATAATTTCAGGCCTTCCAAATAATGGGTATAAAATAAAACAACACCGAAGGAAACGGCTCGGTGTTGTTGCGAAACGAACAACGAAAGGAGAATATATATGTATAGTAGGTGGTCTTTTATTTTCTATTGTCCAGGTGCAGGCAGCCGGTATTCGATATAACTATCACAGCGAATGGACGGGACGATTAGAAGGTAGGCCGGTTGCGCTGCTATTCAGTTGTAATGTTTTCGCGCCCGGAGCGCGTTGCTCTCTCTCGTAACTATATTGTTACACACTAACATTACGAACAACATTAAATATTTCGCCAATTTCAGCCATTTTGAAAATTGCTTTAAAACAGGCTAAATATATTAGCAGATGCTCAGGCGCACTCGTTGGGATCGCCCGCAATTTTGTCCAGGGCATGCGGTATCGCCGGTAAAACCGCTTCGAGGTTCTCACGCGCTCCTTTGGGGCTACCCGGCAGATTAATAATCAGGGTGCGTCCGCGGATACCGGCAACCGCTCGTGAGATCATGGCCATCGGGGTTTTTTGCAGGCTGGCCGCTCGCATCGCCTCAGCCATGCCCGGCACCTGTTTATCTATTACGGCCAGAGTGGCATCCGGTGTCACATCGCGGGGGGCCACACCGGTTCCCCCGGTGGTCAGAATTAAACTTAACCCCAGGCTATCCGACCATTCAACCAACTTCTGCTCAATAAGAGCGCGCTCATCCGGGATGACTTCGTAAACCGTAATTTCAAAAGCATGGTTTAGTTGCTGTTCGACCGTATCGCGTACATTCGGGCCGCTGATGTCCGGGCGTACTCCCGCGGCGCTGCGGTCGCTCAAGGTCAAGATACCAACTCGAAAAATTGTTCCCGCCTTCTGGTCCTGATTATCGGTCATTTTAGACTGTCTCCTCTGTCTCGACTTCCACACCCTGGGATTGTTTCCGGGCCGCTCGTTTTGCCGCGCGCTGGTTTTGTTGCTCGGCCAGTTCGCGTTCACGTTGGGCCTTGCGTTCCGCCAGTTTTTCCGGCGAATAAGCTCCCTGGTATTCGGCAGGCAGCATTTCGGCGATCCTGGTCATCATTAAATCGCCCAGTTCTTCCAGGTTTTGTTTCTTGCCTTTTTCGGGCTGCGGCAGGTGGTAAGGTTGGCCTACTCGCACAACTACCTCCGGCTTGATTTTCTTGCCGTTCGGTCCGTACTCTTTTTTCCGGCTGATTTTCTCCGACCCGCTTATAGCTACCGGCACAATCAAAGCATCGGCCTGTAAGGCGATCAGGGCTGCTCCGCTATGCCCCTCAGCCAGGGTAAAGGTTTTGGAACGGGTACCTTCAGGGAAGATAATTAATTGCTTGCCATCTTTCAGCAACTTGATGGAAAACTGGAGCGCCTCCCGGTCATACTTACCGCGATTGACCGGGAAAGCGCCCAGCAGCCGAACCAATCCGCCTATGAAGATAATATCAAGGAACTCTTTTTTGGTCATATAGAAGGCGGGTCTTTCCAGCAGGTTGTGCATAAAAACCAGATCCCACTGGCTCAGGTGGTTGCAGGTAATTATTACTCCCCCTTCTCGCGGAATATTTTCCCGGCCGTAGACCTTTGGTTTTGAAACCAATACAACCAGAATTCTTCCCACGAAATAGCCCAGATCGAAAAGCCATTCGTGCAGCAGCCACCATACAACAAAACTAAAAACTTTCCAGATTTTCATAAGCGGTTGTTTCATAAATTTAGCTATCTCTTTATTAGGAATTAGGCGTACGCATGGCGTAATCCTGGATCATACGGTAGGGATACAATTCTGGCAAGGCGCTGGCCTGATTGAGTTTCTGTATGGTTTCAGGTTGTAATTCGAGCGAAGCTGCCCCGAGATTATCTTCCAATTGTTCCATAGTGCGAGCGCCCAGGATAACGCTACTGACAAATGGCTGGGCTCGTAGCCAGGCCAGGGCTACCTGTGGTTGGCTGGCGCCGTACTCCTGGGCTACCTGGGCTACCGTCTCGACTATTTTCCAGTTACGTTCGTTGCTGCGGCGCTCCCAGGACTCCTCGGTTTCGCTCGAAGTAGTTGCAATTCGTCCCTGGCTACCATCCTGGGGCTGTTCTCCGGGCTTATACTTGCCGCTCAGAAATCCGCCTCCCAGGGGACCCCAGGGCGTCAGGCCGATACCTTCGCTCAGGCACAGGTCGCTAAACTCGTACTCAATATCACGCTTGACGAGGCTATACTGGTACTGCCCGGCCACAAACCGCGCCCAACCATGACTGTCGCTGATAGCCAGGCCTTTCATTACCTGCCAGGCCTTGAAATTGGAAACCCCGATATAGCGTACTTTCCCACTCTGCACCAGGTCATCGAAAGCGCGCAGGGATTCTTCCAATGGTGTCAGGGGGTCCCAGCTATGCATATAGTAAAGATCTATGTAGTCTGTGGCAAGTCTTTTCAAACTGGCGTTAACCGCCTCGATAATATGGCGGCGCGAAAGCCCGGTGTTGTTCGGACCTTGCCCCGTAGCGAAGCGGACTTTTGTTGCCAGCACTACCCTGTCACGCTTTCCTTTAAGAGCCTGCCCTACGATCTCTTCAGAGCGGCCTCCGGCGTAAACGTTAGCGGTATCCAGGTGATTCCCACCGGCATCGAGATAGCGATCAATCATGCGAGCGGCTTCTTCGGGCGGAGTTCCTCGTACATTATCCTCGCCAAAAATCATGGTACCCAGGCAAAGATCGGTAACCAGTAAGCCGCTGTGTCCCAGTTGTTTGTATCTCACTGTAAGACTCCTGAAGGCTGACCAAACAAAATAAACAGGGGGAGGCAATCCTTTACAGTCTGCCGTCCCCCTCTATTCTAAAGTTTTAAGCCGTGTTTATCAACCGCCTTTGAACGGTCCTACTATATCCTCGGTAATCCAGCCTCCGTAGAAATCACCCGGCTGTGGCTTTACCTTCTCATGATTAACATAGCAGGCGTCCATCATACCGGGATAAATAGCAACATAACTGGTTATTTCGCTGTATACCGAGTTAGGGTGAGGATAATACCAGGCGGCATTACGAGCCTTTTTGTTACCCACGGTAATATCATAGTAAGAGGCCTGACCCTTCCACTCGCAAAAAGTCAGCCGTTCGGTGGGGCTAAAATATTCCAGCTTAAGATCATCGGGCGGAATATAATAAACGGGTGGGTGGCTGGTTTCCAGAACTCTTTTTGCGCGGTTGGTTTCAGCGATAACCACACCGTTAAAAATAACCTTTATATGTTTATCGGTATCCTCGACTCGGGGTGGTCTGGGATAATCCCAGACTGACTCCTGGCCCGGTCCCGGCTCAATCTTTTTTTGCCACAACATTTCAAAAACCTGCGCTTTCTTGCTGCACTTTTTTCGAAATAAATCAGTCAGGTTCTGCTCTGATTTACCTGCGCCTATCCGGTGTAAAGCAGATTATAGCACCGGTTTTAGCTCACGGCTATAGATCTTTAGTGAATAAGGACTAATTTCCCACGACAGTTAAATTATTTTTTAATCGGTCTTTGGACCCTATTCCACAAATAGTAAAGAGGTACTACTGCTGAGTTTCAGTAGTGCTGTACTTTTAATAAAAAAAGTGAGCCATACCTGACTTTTTAAATCAGGACGGCTCATGTTCAGGTATTTAAAGACTACGAGTTAAAGGCTTAGACTCCCGGCGCGTTTTCAGTCGAAGGTGCTTTCTGCAAGGCAAACCAGATAAAGAGCATTACCACTGTCAGGATAATAACGTACGGTAATAAGGTCCACAGACCGTAAGCCTGCGCCATATTCCCGGCAAGCCAGGGGAAGAAAGCCGCTCCCATGCTGCCCAGGCTGGTCATAAACCCTATTGCGCTGGGCAATAGCCGTGGAGACACCAGACTGGACATCAGGGCAATGGTGGTTGGAAAAATCGGTCCCAGGCTAAAGCCGGTCAGAATTAACCCGAAAGCTGAAACCGCTCCTACCGGTACCAGCCAGATTAAGAGTACTCCCGTAGCAACTCCTACCAGGCAGCCCTGGATCAGGCGTTTATTTCCGAAGCGTAAAGCTACTTTACCCAGGACCAGGCGGCCTAAGGTCAGGCCTAACCAGTACCCGCTGACTGCCCAGCCTGATAATAAGGCTGCCTCATGGCGATCTTCGGTCAGGAAACTATAACTCCAACTTCCCAGGCTAACCTCACCCCCCACGTAAAAGAGCAGGAAGAAGGCCCCTAACCAGACCACCCTTAACTTGAGCGCCATCCCCAGCACATTCTTGCCGTCTGCTGCTTCCGCATGATGCTGGGGCCGATCCTGCGCCTGGAAAACCTGCGTAAAGCCTACCAGCACAATCAGGCTAAAAGCGGCCCAGAGTATGTAGACAAGATTCCAGCCCAGGTTTAATGCAATCACGGTAGACGCTACTATTGGACCTATCAGAGCGCCGATACCGTAAAATGCGTGTAGATAGTTCAGTAAAGCCGAGTTGCGCGGCAAACCGGCGATGTAACTGTTTAACCCGGCGTCGATAATGGCAATCCCAAAGCCCAGCAACAGCAGGAATGGTAAAGTCAGGAAGAAAGGTGGCATGAAACTTATCAGAATTACCGCTGCGAGGAAAGCCACCGGACCGAGCACCAGAAAAAGGCGTTGTCCCAGTTTTTCTAACAATAATCCGCTGCTGAAAGCCGCAATTAAATAACCGGCCGTGCTGGCCAGGAAAAAGAGCGACAATGTGGCTTTATCAATACTGTAATGAGCTTGAATACTGGGAAGAAGCACTCCCAGAGCCCCATCATTCGCGCCGATCATTATGAAAGAAAAAAAAGAAAGTCCCAGTTGTAATTTTAGCCGCTGCCGGGAGATAGCCAGCTCGCGTTGCCCTTCTTTTAAGGTTGTTTCCATTTCATCCGCCGTCTTAATATCCTACCACTCTCTTTTTCATTTACTGCCGATAATTGATTGACAATACGCATAAACGTGCAATATAATGCACTATCAAGATAATACACGCATAAAAACGCAAAGTCAATACCCTTATAAGGGAAGCAGGCAGAAAATAAGCTAAAATGCTGAAAGAAGAACGACAACAATTAATCCTTCAAAAATTGCATCAAGATGGTAAAGTCCTGGCGCTCGAACTTAGCCAGGATTTGAATGTCTCGGAAGATACAATCCGGCGCGATTTACGCGACCTGGCAGAAATGGGCCAGGTGCAGCGAGTACACGGCGGGGCTTTGCTGCGCTCACCGGTTTCTCCCGATTATTCCGCTCGCCGAAATGAAGCGGTTCCGGCTAAAATCGAAATAGCCAGGGCTGCTTTGCCGCTACTACGAGACGGCCAGGTTATTTTTATGGATGGTGGTACCACTACTCTGCAAATCGCGCAGTGTCTTCCCGCAAATCTTAACGCCACCATCGTTACCAACAGTCCACCTATTGCCGTGGCGCTGGCTGAGTATCCTGAGGTAGAAGTAATTTTAATAGGTGGACAACTTTATAAAAAAGCGCTCGCAACGGTGGGTGCGGTTGCGATTGAAGCTTTTCGATCCATTCGGGCCGATATCTGTTTGCTGGGTATATGCAGTTTGCACCCGGAAACCGGTATTACCGTTTTCAACTACGAGGAAGCCCAGGTAAAAAAAGCGATGATAGCCAGCGCTGCCGAGGTGGTAGCCGTTGCCGCAGCCGAAAAACTGAATACTGCCGCTCCTTATATTGTTGGTCCCCTCTCTGACCTGACTCACCTGGTTACGGAAAGGAATACACCCGAAGAGTACTTAAAACCATTTCACAAGCTTGGAGTTACCATAATAACCTGATCTGCCTCACTAAAACCCTTTTCTCCTTTTGTTAAAGCCAATAATAGAACATTCTCAAACGTTATGTGTTATATTAATGTAGCACTTATTTATCGGCTTCTTCCAGGCTTTAAATTTTAATCAAGGAGAATTGTCTCGTGAGGCAGGCAATTTTAGGAGTAAGCGCCAGGGCTTTGCTACTCCTGTCGGCAGGGTTGGCCCTGATTTTTTGTGGTTTCGTAGTAGTACCCTCTCAAGTACGGGCAGAAAACAGCCAGTATTTTGCTCAAACGGGTAAAACTGTAAGCGGAAAGTTTTTAGACTACTGGCAGAATAATGGCGGCCTGGCTACCTTCGGCTACCCCATAACTGATGCTCAGAATGAAGTAGACCCTGAGACCGGCAAAACTTTCCTGACTCAGTGGTTCGAGCGCAACCGCTTTGAATTACACCCCGAAAATGCCGGGACAAAATACGAGGTGTTGCTTGGGTTGCTTGGCAAAGACCTGCGGCGCCCGGCGCTTGAGCATGATGCCAGTTTTGCCCCGGCGCAACCGCTGGCAGGAGCGACTTTTTTCCAGGAAACCGCCCACAACCTTACCGGAGGCTTTTTACAGTACTGGCAGCAGAATGGTGGACTGGAGCGTTTCGGTTTCCCCATCAGCGAGCTACACCAGGATATTGACCCGGAAACCGGCAAGGTTTTTCAGGTGCAGTGGTTCGAACGGGCTCGTTTCGAGTATCACCCTGAAAATCAACCCCCCTATAATATTCTGCTGGGCTTGCTTGGCAATGAATTGAAGAAAGAAAGTAATTTCCCGGCTCGTTCGACCGAAACCCTCTGGAAGTTGCAGGCAAACCAGAGTTTAATCTGGGAACCGGTACGCGCTGCCGCTGACAGTAAGGGTAATGTTTATGTTATCAATCAGTTTGTTGATACTAAATCTACTGCCATTTATGCAATTCAGAAGTACAGCCCGGATGGCAAGTTGCTGTTGCGCTGGGGAACCCGAGGAAGCGGGCCGGGCCAATTTATCGGCTTGATCGACCTGGCTGTGGACGCTAAAGATAACGTTTATGTGGTGGATAGCAGCAACCATAACATCCAGAAGTTTGACAGCCAGGGCAATTTTTTATCATCCTGGGGAAATTCTGACCAGATGCCTTATCCTACGGCTATAGCGCTAGATAGCCAGGGTAATATTTATATTGCGGAACTGGGAGACTCGCATCGTATCCAGAAGTTTAACAGCCAGGGCCAGTTTTTACAGGAATGGGGAAGTTTCGGCAGCGGTCCAGGCCAGTTTAATACTCCTTTAGGACTGGCTTTCGACGCTAAGGACAACCTTTATGTTGCCGATAGCAATAACCACCGTATTCAGAAGTTCGATAAGCAGGGCAATTTTTTGCTTCAATGGGGTGGTTACGGCACTAAGACCGGGCAGTTTCAAAGCCCGCAAGATGTAAAAATTAGCCCGGCTGGTTACGCCTACGTAGCGGATAGTTTTAACCAGCGCGTTCAGAAGTTTACTCTTGACGGCAAATATAAATCTAAGTGGGGTAAATCCGGTACGGATAACGGCGAGTTTCTTCATATCCGCGCTCTGGCTATAGATCCGCAAAGCAACGTTTTTGCGGTTGATGACGCTCAACCTGACCTTCAAAAGTTCGACCAGAACGGTAAGTTCTTGAGCCGTTTTGCTACCGCTCCTGACGACCAGTTCCTGATCAACGAACATATTGGCCTGGACGGGCATAATAACCTGCTGGTGGGCGACTGGAAGCTCTCGCGCACCCAGCGTTTTGATTCTAACGGGCATTTTGCCGGAATTGAGCAGCCTTTTAATGCTCGCGCCATCACCCATGACTCGCAAGGCAACCTCTACCTCATGACTGACCGGGCTCTAAACAAATATGACGCCAGCGGACGTCTTGTGACTACTTACAAGTTAGCCGAAGGGGCCCAGTTAGTAGCGGTAGATATGGAGGGAGCTATCTACTTCTTGAGCGTTTTCACCAGCAGTAAGACGCCGGTTAGCAATATGCTGGTCTTTAAGTATACCGCTAACGGCGACCCGGATAAGACCTGGGCCGATAAAGGAAAGCTGGACCTCAAAATAGGCCGGGCCTATGCCCTGGCGGTGGACGCCCAGGGAAATCTTTTTGTTGGCGGAGTGAACGAGGTGCGGAAATTCGACAGGTCCGGCAAGCCTGCTCTTCAGTGGGGTACTTACGGCAGCCACGATGGCGGCTTTAAGATCATTAACGGCCTGGACCTGGATGGGCAGGGTAATGTTCTGGTGGCTGACAGTGAAAACCAGCGTATCCAGAAGTTTGACAGCCAGGGCCGCCTGCTGGCTAAATGGAGTATACCAGAAGGTATTCTGCCTCAACCGGATGCCTTTAAGGTCGACTCTAATGGTGACGTTTACCTCAGTTACTACCTCAGCGTCTTCAAGTTGCGCCTGAGTTAGAATCCTGACAATAAAAAGGGATTTCGGTCCCTATAGGAGTGCTAAAGACCGAAATCCCGTATTCTGAAGAGCCAGTTACTATTGCTGGCTGTAAAGAGCCACAATCTTTTTAATCAAATCGGAGGTGGAGTGACCCGGTAAAAAAGGAATCAGGGCTACTTCGCCGCCGTAAGAATGCACTATATCGGCTTCCGGTAGAGGTTTTCCTTCCGGTTGCGGGCTATTTGCAATAGAATAGTCGCCTCCCTTGACGTAAACATCCGGTTGCAGTTCGGCTATCAGCGCCTCCGCCGTCAGTTCGTCAAAGATTACTACGTGATCTACCGGACGCAAGGCGCTCATCACGATGGCTCTTTCATCCTGGCTGACCAGGGGACGTTGAGGGCCTTTTAACTGCCTGACCGAGCTATCGCTATTGAGTCCCAGGACCAGTACATCTCCCAGGGCCCGGGCTTCTTCCAGATAGCGTACATGTCCCAGGTGGATAAGATCGAAGCAGCCATTGGTGAAAACAACTCGCTTACCTTCCGTACGCCACTCTGCCCGGCATGCCTGCACTTCCGAACGCTCAAGTATCATAGTCCGAGTTTTTCCAGTTCTTTCGTCAGTTCGTCTAACTGTATGCTAACATTGCCTTGCTTGCGGATAACCACTCCTGCCGCTGCGTTAGCCAGTTCTGCCGATTCCAGCAGGCTGGCTCCGGCTACCAGACCGAGCGTTAAAAGAGAAATGACCGTATCACCCGCACCTGTAACGTCAAAAACTTCGCTGCGGTTAAAGGCCTGAAGGTGATAAAGCTCCCCGTCATCGTCGAGGATAGACATGCCCTCTCCGCCCCGGGTGATTACAACCATCCTGGCGCCCAGTTCTTCCCGTAAATCCAGCAAAGCTTTTTCAAAGTCCGCGTCGCTGCTAAGTTCACGCCGCAGGTAATCGCTGGCTTCGTGGTCATTACATTTGACCAGGGTACAGCCTTTGAACTTGTCGAGGCCACCCTGCGAGTCTACCGTCACCAGTTTATGCGAAAGCCAAGCGGCCTGTAACCCGGCTTCAATCAAGCGCGGATTAACTACCCCGGCTTTATAATCGGAGAAAAGTATAGCGTCTACATTGGGAGCGACCAGATGAATATAATCTATGGCATTCTTCTCGACATCGCCATCAATCGGGGTGCGGTCAAGACGGTCCACGCGGGCCACTTGCTGCGGAAAAATATGTTCCGCTTCCGCGACTATCCGCGTTTTGGTAGTAGTAGGACGTTTGCTATCCACTACCAGCCCGGCAGTGTCCACGCTCCGCGCCGCCAGCAGTTCTTGCAGTTCCCTGCCTGCGTGGTCGTCTCCAATTACGCCCAGCATGTAAGCCTGCCCGCCCAGGGAAGCGATATTACAGGCCGGGGCCGTGGCGCCCCCCGGCACACTTCGTTGTTCGCAAAATTCCAGTACAGCGATAGGGGCTTCCCGCGAAATCCGGCTGGGTCGCCCCACAATATATTCGTCGAGGTAAAGATCGCCGATAACCAGCACTTTTTTTGAACTGAAAAGCGGCAAATAGGACGCCAGTGGCATTGTTTTATTTATCTCTTTAATCTTAGGACGGCTAATACGATACCAATTGCCCAGAAGACCAGCACGCCTATCCCGCCGCCACCCAATTGCTGGGTAATAGCCGTCCAGGAATTACTGATCAGTGTATCTACCGCCGGGAAGGCCCCGGTGGCATTCTGGTAAATGCGGGCCGCCACAGTCAGGGTGCTGACGAAAATACCGAAAAATACCGATAATCCGGCTATTAATTGTAATCCCGGCCCCACCCGGCCCTGGGTAACCCGCGCAATTGCGCCTGCCACCAGCAAGCCCACGGCGATTTCGGGCAACAGGTGCACGCTGGATTGAATCGAGGTGCTAATCAGGTTAGCCCAGGGAGTAATACCCCCCCGACCTCCTACCAGCAAACGACCTTCCGGGATAAAGATTGTGCCTGCCCGGCGGAAAGTGCCTTCCATCAGAAAGCCCCAGACTACCCCTAGCACCAGGGCGGTACCTAACCCGGCCAGCGCGGCTAGCAGATAGTGTTGCGGTAAAATCTTTTGATAAGCCCGGTTATTATACCAGTAATTGCGGAAACCGGTATCGCGCGGAGCAGCCTGTCCGCGTGCGGCGGCAGCTTCCTGCTCGACTTTACGCCCAAAAGTACGCTGGGGATTGGCGGCACAGTCGGGACAGCGGATTCCAACATCCGCATGAACCATACAGCGCGGACAAATTGGGGTATCACAGCGGCCACAACGCAAGCCGGTTTCTACTTCCGGGTGGCGGGCGCAATAGACTACTTTTTCCGTGGCATAATAGGCTTCGCGGGCAGAATCCTGGCGGGCGACTTCCTCTCCGGCGGGTAAAACTACCCCCTGTAAAGCCGGGGCGGGAGCGGTTCCACCGTTAAGCTGGGCCATACATTCCTGGCAGCGCGGACCCTCACCGGTGAGAGTCATACAGATAGTACAGATGCGTTTGCCACATTCTCCACATGTCAGCCGGGCTTCTTCATCCGGATGACGGTCGCATCTGACAAGTTGATTGGTAAACACTGAAAAACTCCTGAAAATTACTTCTTTACTAAGTGGCGTACTCGCGCCCAGCACACCAGCGCTACAAACTGAGGAAGCGCTAACTGGCGACGCCAGCGCCAGGGTTCTTTGTACAGCCGGTAAGCCCATTCCAGGCCCCAACGACGGAGCCAGGCAGGCGCCAGCGGTACGCGTCCGGCGGTGTAATCCAAAACTCCACCAACCCCAATAGCGACAGCCGCACCACTTCTTTGAATATTACGTGCTGCCCACCAATCTTGTTTCAACATTCCGTAGGCGACCAGCACTATTTCCGCGCCTGCTTCGCGGATGTGCGCCAGCGCCTCTTCATCTCCTTCCGGTCCGGCTTTACCGGCGAAAGTACCGCAAATCCGCGCGCCGGGGTAAGCTTGCCTGATTTTCTCGGCGGCTTCTTCGGCTACACCGGGCGCTGCTCCCAATAAAAAGAGCCGCGGACCTTCCCCGATGCTAAGGGAGTCTGCGGCTGAGAGACGGAAAAGTTCCTGGGCTAAAGCTACCCCGGTTACCCGGCTGCGAAAAGGTTTTCCTAAAAGCTTGCCCGCGCCAATAAGGCCAATTCCATCCGGGGTTACAAGGTCGGCTGAGTTGACCAGGGCCATAAAAGCCTGCTCGTGCAAGGCGGCCATGACATATTCGGGATTGGCGGTTACTACCAGGTGCGCGGTTGCTTCTGCACTGGTACGGTGGGCCTTTACCCAACCCAGGATGAGTTCGATCGCTTCCGGCAGGGTAACATCATCTACCTGTACCCCTAACACATCATGACGGCGGCGGGCAGGTGATAAAGGCTGGTTCTTTGGTTGGCTACTTATTTTATCCACGCCCGCTATTATACCATTTTCCGGCCTGCCGGTTACTTGAAGTTGATTGTATTAAGGAGATGGTCGAAAACTGCCTCCCTTTGGGACGAATTAGCGGTATTCGGTAAACTGGCAAAGAGCAGCAGATAGAGTTTTTCGCCTTTAGCCACTGTAGCCAGCCGCATATCGAGCTTAAACCCGCTACTATCAAAAGTACCGATGTAGAGGGTGGCGTCTATACCGTCAATTTTGCGTTTCTCCTGCCGGTCTATTTTTGCGCCATATCCCTCCAGGTAACTTTTGACAATACCCTCAACCAAATCCTGGCTTAACGTGGCGGTGCCAAGATCTTCCGAAAGTACTTCTATCTGGGTGAGAGGGTCAGCCTTTGGTGTGAGGCTTACGCCGGATGCATCATCGCTTTTGTCCCAGCTATCCGGTATTTCAGCGCTCCAGGAGCCGTCAGAGGCGCTAAAAGAAGTATATTTCTCCGGCCCTGCTTTGGCGGTAGAGGGTGTCTGGCTGGTTACAGCTACAGGCTTGCGCGTAGGGACAACTACGGTAATAGCCGGGGTTGGCTTTACAGCCTCGGTCGTATCGGCAACTGTAGTATTGCTCTCAGTAGTAGCCGCCTCAGTAGTAGCATTTTCACTGCTGGTTGAAGTTCCAGTGGGGACAGCAGTAGCGGCAAAGGCCTGGTTACTCTGGTCGCCGGAAGTTTTATTACCGCCTGCCAGGACGATTATCAGTACAATAGCCAGCACTGCGACTGCCACTATCCCAATGATAATGGGTACAACGGGTAAACCATTCTTTCTGGCAGGGGCAATAGTTCCCTGATTAAAGCTGTACGGGGTTGAAGTCTGTGGCACATGAGTATTATAAGGGGTGGAATATTGTCCGGAAGGCTGTTTGTTTACAAAACTACCGGGAGTGCCGTACTGGCCGCTCACGCCCGGATTCGGCTGGACGGTTTGCCAGCTAACGGGCCTATTTTGGCCATAGCCCATTACCCGGTAGCGCTCCAGAATAGTGGGAACATCTTTATAGCGAGGGAAACGATTATCCAGCCGGCTGAAAGCATCAAAAGCCCCATAAAAATTGTTTAGCTGCTCCTGGCGCCGCCCTTCGGCGTAAAGCTGTTCGGCTTCCGGGTTATAGGGACCGCTACCGGGCCGCGCAACGGGTGTAACCTGTTGGGTCGGTTCCAGGGCGGTATCGGCTAAACCTACCAGGCGGGTCGGCTCAGAATGGGCATCACGATTATGCCAGGCTTCCTGCAAAGCTTCACTAAAAGCGGCAGAGCTTTCGTAACGGTCTACCGGCTTTTTAGCCAGGGCTTTTGCCAGCACCGTTTCGACCGATTCTGGAATCTGG
>DATAKM010000025.1:0-60350 GCA_036261665.1 Chloroflexia bacterium | reverse complement strand
CTGGACCTTAACCTTCTGGCGCTCATAATACCAGCCTCGATTAACCTCCAGCAAAAGACATAAATAGCAGATGCTCCAGCCCAGGTTCTGCTCTTGGGAGTGTTGGTATAAACGGCTAATCACTTGGCACCGTTCTTCGACCGAGACAAACTCAGCTCCTCGGCTTTTTTAAATAGATAAGTCTACTGCTTGCTGCCCAATAAAACGCTCCAGCTCAGCTACTTTCTGGCGCAAAGCTCTGATTTCTTCTTCTTCGGGGTTTAGCTCGGACTTCGCCTGCCTGGCCGTACTGTAACTAGACGTAAAAGCCTCTTCACCTTTTTCCAGGTACAGTTTCTTCCAGTTATGGATGGTATTATCCGAAACACATAACTCCCGGCACAGCTCTACCACTTTTTTCTCGCCCGAGAGGACCGTTTTTACGGCATTCAGTTTAAATTCAGGGGTAAAAATGCGCCCTTTCATTCAGTTAATCCTTTCCACTCACTACTTCTTGATTTTACCAAATCAAGTTCTGTAAGTGGTACGGTTTTTCCGAGGCACTCCAAAGCCCGCATCCAGGGTAATTACTCGACCGGCTAACTTGGTCTGTTTCAAAAGTTTGAGTAGAGCACCCAGTTCTCCGTCTCCACCATCCACCCGCTGTTGCCACAGGGCTATTCCTAATCGGTGATGAACTAAACTTACCAACTGTACTCCCACCAACTCATCCCGCCGACTAGCGCGTAATACTTGCCCTCAGCACTAAGACCACTGGTCGGATAATCCAACAATTCTTCCAACCATTGTGCGAAGAGTTGCTCTAAACGCTGGGGTTCTAGCGCTACCAGAAAATTCCAAAGGGTCGTCAGCGCGGGAAAGTAAGGACTACCAAAGCCGAGAGGTTGCCAAAGGGAAAGTCAATGTGCTCTAGCCCACACCCAACAACCTCTTAAACAAGATTGCCCTTGTAACACTCCAATTAACACCAGGACTAATAAGGCCGCCAGGGGATAGCGCCGACCTTGTCGTCTTCTAGAATCAGGAAGTTTTGCCAGTTGGTCCAGAAGGCTTTCTTCATCAATTTGCATAAATCTTACCTCACTCATATTTTTAGTAAGATTTGCAGATTTTGTTAAAGCACTGAATACCCCTACCTGCAGCCTAAACCTATTGCCGCTGTACGGCAGGTATGCTACAATTAATTATTATTTAGCTATCGGTGATTTATGTTTTAATTAATACCAAAGAGCGAGTTGGTATGAGTCCTTTTATGCACCGGGCCAGGAAACACTTTAACTAGATTAAACCAAGTATCATTTGTAGCTGATACAGGTTTAATGGAATTGCGCTATGCAAAAAAAAAGGTTTTACTCTCTAGGTTTGTTGGCGGGAACAATTGTACTCGTGCTGGGCGCTGTTTCAATAGTGACAGCGGTGGCACTACAATACCTGCCCGCTCGTACCACCACTGCTACTTCTGCACAGGCTACTATTCTCACTCCCGCCGTTACTCCGCAGCCTACCGCTGCTCCCTTTTCTAATGTCACTCCAACGCCAGTGCCGATACCCACATCTACGCCCACTCCCACACCTTCACCCACTCCCACGCCTACGCCGACACCCGTGCCTCAACCATCTAATCTGGTGGGTAAATGGAATTTAGTCTTTAGCGATGAGTTCAATGATACCGAGTTAAATGCCAAAAAGTGGACAACCTGCTACTGGTGGGCCAGTAACGGCGGTTGTACTATAGATTCAAACAACGAACTCGAATGGTATCAGCCTGAAAACGTGCTGATCAAAAATGGAATTCTCTCTCTACAGGCGCGGGTTCATACTATTAAAGTCAGCGATGGCTCTACGTTTAAATACACTTCGGGTATGATTAGCTCAGGTAGAAATACCAAAAAATTGACGACGCAACCCCGTTTCGCTTTCAAATACGGTTACGCCGAAATCAAGGCTAAAATTCCCAAAGGCAAAGGCTTATGGCCGGCTTTCTGGCTCTTACCTACCAGCCAGGATAGTTTACCTGAAATAGACATTATGGAAATCCTGGGCCACGATACCAGCACTGTTCGGATGCATTATCATTATCGTAGTAGCGAGGGCGATGAAGTGGACACAGGCGAGAACTGGTCTGGACCTGATTTCTCCGCTGGCTGGCACACTTACGCGGTAGATTGGGAGCCTGGCGCGATTGTGTGGTATGTGGATGGGGTGGAGCGAAGGCGTTACACCGATCAGGCTCATATTCCGGCAGAACCGATGTATCTGCTGGCAGACCTGGCAGTAGGTGGGGATTGGCCAGGCTCTCCCGATGCTCACACTCCTTTCCCCAGCACTTTTGATATAGATTACATGCGGGTCTGGACCGGCCCGCAAAAATAGGTAGTGCTGGGGAAGACCTTTAGATAAAGAGAAAGGCAGTTTGCCCACCGTGTGAATATCCGGCTATTCATGGATTTATCACTGATTTAAGATATAGTCGTGCGCTATTGTGGTACTACCGTCAGCCTCACTTACTGCTGGTTTGACTTTAAGTGAGGCTGACCCGACCAAATACCCGGCGACCGTAATTGCCAGGCCGGTTATAATGGCACCTGCCCTGCCAAGTCCGCTCAGATCTCCCTTTATTACCGCTTCGCTCAAACCCTTTAGTACCCCCAGTGGCAGAGTCTTGCGGGTGTAGACACGTTCGGAGGAAAGCCCGTGCTTACGCCCCACCAGCCGTACAATCAGCGCTTTAGAAAGTCCCTCGGAGTAACAGCGCGCGCAGAAATAGGACCAACTGGCCCGCGCTGCCGGGATGCGATGCTGTATTCTGGCACGCGGTTCGTATAAAAAGTCATATTCAGGCCAGGCAAGCCTGGCCCGGATACCCAGTTCTGTTTCCTCTCCGCCTAACGGTTTACTGCCGATCCTGCCAATTTCTGAACGAAAACCCCCTACAGTATCGAAAACATTACGTTTTATGGCAGTGCAACCTCCAAACGGATTACGTATCCGCGTGGTTTCTCGGGGTAAACCTTTGTAACTGCACCCTAAGACCCAGTAGAATTCATCAGGAAACCAGGCGGGTTTTTCCACCAGCCATAAAGGATCGACTTTACCGCCTGCTCCTAGAATACGGGACTGCGTGCAGCCCTGGCTTAGCCAGTACAACCAGTCCGGTTCGGCTACCGCATCATCGTCCAGGAATGCAATATAGTTGCCTGAAGCGATCCTTATACCACTATTGCGAGCGCCGGATAAACCTTGTTTCTCTCGATTAGCGATTGCCACTACACCAGTTATCTCGGCTTTAACCCTTTCGAGCATTCGTGGATTATGATCTACTACCACTATGATTTCCCTGAATGGCAGAGTTTGAACCCGCAAGGAGTCAACAGCCGCTACTAAGTCACTCCAGCGTTTTTCGGTATAGCAACAAATTATTACAGAAATATCACCGATTAAAAGCTCCATATTGTGCAATCCCTTTTCCTCTTAAATTGTTTACATCACTTTGCAGGTGTCTCGCTACTCTCCAACCCGGTGTTAGTACC
Organism: Chloroflexia bacterium; assembly: GCA_036261665.1. Taxonomy (GTDB): domain Bacteria; phylum Chloroflexota; class Chloroflexia; order Chloroheliales; family Chloroheliaceae; genus 54-19. The sequence goes on along the minus strand of DATAKM010000025.1, from coordinate 56,820 downwards.
CGTTTGAGCACAGGAACGGCAGAAAAAGAGGCGCCCCGAAGTAGCATCTCCAGTTCTGTAATACCTGTATCCGAGGTTACGATCAGGCGATTGAGTTCAAAAGGATCGGCCTGAGCGGAATTTAAGCTGTACCGAACCGCACATGCTGAAGAATAGCCTGCCGTTTTCACAATCTGTTTTACCGTCCGATTAAAGTAGCCATAAGGATAGGCAAAGCTGGATATTTCCTGGCCCAGCCTGCTCTCAAGTAAATCTTTACAGGTCTTCACTTCATCCCTGACAACCTGGGCCGGAAGAATATCCAGTTGAAGATGACGATGGCTGTGCCCGCCACATTCAATACCGGCTCTGACAATCTCTTCTAATTGCTCCCAGCCAAGCATCTGCCGTTGTCCTTCACCTTCGGGGTAGAGCCAGGTACTCGTCCCACCCACATAGGCTGTGGAAACATACAGGGTGGCATTAAAGTTATATTTTTGCAGCACAGGCAGCGCTTTGAAATAAAAATCCGCAAACCCATCATCAAAGGTAATTAACAGCGGTTTTGCCGGTAAGCGGCTGGGATCTTGCCGCAAAGCCGCTGTGTACTGGGTTACAGTCAGGGCCCGGTAGCCTTGCTCTTGCAGAAAATGAATCTGATTCTCGAAATGAGCTTTAGAAACGGTGAACCGTTTAAATTTAGGACTGCTCTCGCTGGAGATACTGTGATACATTAAAACAGGTACGGTAGATTTATTCGCAGTCATAGAAGTTACCTATTCTCCTTTTTCTAAGGATTTTGGTAAAAATGCGGCGGCTGCAACTTTCAGTTGAACCAGTGCGCCGCTTACCGCTATTATTGTTAAAACTACAAGCATCCAATCTACCGACCAGCCCCCGGTATAGAGGAAAATGAGCGCTACTATGATGTCAAAGGCCAGACTTAAGGCCAGGCTGAGTGTGAAAAGCTCAAGAAAGTCTTCCTGTTTTAACAGTGGAATCCACCCCAGCCCAGGTCCAAATAACAAAAAGAAAAATACTACGGGTATTCTTATTAAGTCTAAAGCTGACAGAGAATAAACCAGGGCTACCCCGGCAGACAACGCCAGAACCAGCAGGGCTACCGGTTTAGTGGAAGAAATCGAGGAAGCTCGGTTCAGTAAGCTCATTTTCATAGACATTCTGATAATCCTTTTCGCTCTATTCTGGCTACCTCATTTAACACACCTTCCTCAATGAGCTTAAATGCCTCATCCGCCAGATCAAGAAGATGGTAAGTCATTGCAGCGCGTTCCTTTATAATTTTTGCTGCCGGGCGGCCCCAGCGCTGCTCCTCCAAAACCTGTTGGTCCGGGTGCAAGGCGAGGGATAGACCGGGGGCCGACAAACCCCAGCGAAGGGCGGCAGAAGCAGCATAGCCCAGTCGAACCTGCCTGGAGTCGCCTTGCCAGCCTGATTTGCGTAATCCCTGGATATAACTGTCGAGGATGATCTCCTCCAGTAGTGCGGCCTCTGCCAGATCGATCTTGAAGTACAAAAGGTTGCACCACACCAACTGAACAATCTCCTCTCCGATAGCGCCATAGCCCAAAAATTCCCAGTCCAGTGCAACCGTTGTCTCATGCCCTTTTTCTCCTTGAGCCTCGAAAAGGTTAGGGTTCCAGGCATCAAGGTGGCAAAGGGTGCGCGGCAGATGTCCCAGAGCATCCATCAGCTTTTTACGGTGTTCCCAGAGTCGCAGAAGACGGTCTGCGATGGGCACCGGAAAAGCCTGCTGAACCGCCGGGTCTTGCCAGGTGGCTTCCTGCCTGAAAAGATTAATACTGCGGCCATATAGCATTTCAACTCCCCGGTTAACCACAGCAGGCGCAAAACGATCTAAAACGGGCCGCAGAGAGTTGTTAGCAACCCTGACCACCAGGGACGCGGTTTCGTGGCCGCCAGAATCAGGCGTGTGTATCCAGGAGAGTGACCTTCTGCGGCTTAGCCAGGGATATTTTGGGAGTGAGTTGTGGGTGAGATAAGCTCCGTTAAACTCGCCCAGCACCTGTGCTACTTTCCAGTACCGGATGGGAGGAATCTTTTACCTCTTCTAACCACATCCAGATTTCCCGGTGGTTGAGCGCTTCTTCCACAGCAAAACAGCGTGGCGCGGCTAACCCGCCTGGTAAGTTCGCCAGCAGCCCGGATTGGTAGGCTAAAGCTTCGCGCTTCCAGTAGTTCCAATCGCCAGGCCGGTCTCCGCCGCCTGAGGGACGGGTCACTATCTTTAGCACTGCTGACCAGTTACGGATTTGCTCATTATCCCAGGCTGTTCCGGCCACCCGATAGATACCACCTGAGAGCGGGTTGGCAAGAGGACCACTAAGCCTGGTTATATCCCACTCCAATACTTCGAGGGAGGAGTCCCCTAACACTTTGCGAGCCATGTCTTGAATAGAAGGCTCTTGTAAGCGGTTTTTCAAATCCTCCACTGCGTGAGGCCAGGGAGTTTGCTGCGGTCTTCCCTGCGCTGCCTGGCGAGAAAGATGGAACATATCCAGTTTAAGGCCGCAGGCCACTATAAACAGGCCGGAAGTCCAGCCAATCCCTACGCCGATCAGACCAAACAACTGGATACTGATAAAAGAAGCGATAATCAGCGCGAAGAGACTGGCGCATGTCGTTAGAAAACCTCTTTTAAAATCGTTGCGAATACGTTGCAAACTTATGTAAAGCCGAATATAAGTGGCCGGTAAAGTGCCGAGACTCATTACCACCAGCAGTCCGCTGCCTTCCCTTACATATTCACCGCCAAAAAGCGCCAGGATGGGGTCGTGCAGCAGGATTGTACCCAGAATCATGGGAACCATTATCAGCCAGGTTAGCCGGAGTAAAGCTTTCATTTTCAACAGTAACTCGGGCAGACCGGTATTATTGGTCTGGGCAAAGAAAGATTGGCTGATGGCCAGCGGAAAAGTTAACAGCACTCCCTGTACAAACATAAAAACGGTATAGAAGTAGGCATTGTGCTGAGGAGAGAGCATTTGTGTCACAATAATGGGAAGTACCGTCGCAGGGATTTGCTGGGTGACGGTGATGCTATAGTTGCCCATCGAAATGGGTAACATGGAGCGCACCAGCCGGAAGTCAAGACTGAACTGGAGCGGTAGGTTACTTCGTCTCAGCCAGGCGAAGATCAAGAAGGTCACAACGGAACTAAAAAGGGCTGCCACTCCCCAGCCTGCCAGAATTACCAGGGGTGAGTCACTACCTGTAATCATTAGAGTTACGGGCAAAAGCAGCAGCTTTAAGCAGGCGGTGATGGAGTTGCGGATAAGCACCAGGATGGTAGTCTGTTCAACGATGAATAACTGATCCAGCACCAGCGAAAGAGTCCAGAAAAGGCAGGTGAGAATGAAGACCAGGCCCGACCAGAAGGAACTGACAATCCCTGTTTTACCTCCGTTCAGGGCATCTACCAGGGGTAGAATCAGGATACCCAGCAACAAGGTAGAGAAAAAGATCGTGAGGAATAAGCTATAGACTTTTCTGGCCCAGTTCTCCCTTGATTCTAATAAGACTTTGACCAGCGCCGACTCAAGACCGAGAGGCGCCATCGTGGCTACCAGCGATAGAACCGATATCAAGGCCGCGCTCATGCCGACCGTTTCAGCAGGATAAAGATGCGCCGCTACAATCCAGTAGAAATAGCCAAACCCGGCATTAATGAAGGTAGTGATAGCAAGGTGAGAGGAACTAATCACCAGTGTATTGCTGCGCACCCTGGAAAATACGTTAGAGTAGGACTGTTTAAAGTGGATTATAAGGCTAAAAGGCACGATGGCTCTCCTTTACTGAAGCTCTCACCTGGTCAGCACTTCATCCTGGGGGTAAACCGGAAAACTTTCTGCGGCCACAGGGTAAAGGGGTTGCTTGCCGAATTGCCGGGTAAAAGCCCTGGCCCGCAGGCAACTTTGCACAAAGGTCCAGGGTCCGTACAACATGCCGCGCCACTCGGCCCGGCTAAGTTCTTTCGGAAAGTTGAGCGAGCGGTTTTTATTTTTGCGGGATTTCTTAGAAGTCAGGTAATAAAAACCATAGGGCATTAACCACAACAACTGGAAAAGGCGCAATGGGTTGGCGAAGACAGACTTGGCCAGGAAGGCAGTCAGACCTTTGCCGTAATTTTCCATACGGCCAAGCATGACCGGATATTCACGCCAGTGAGCATGCCTGATAATGGCAGCCGGTTCATAGATTATCGTGCCGCCGCCTTTAATAGTGCGGAAGAATATATCAAGGTCTTCCCCGCCACAACTGGGCATACCGGTTCCCAGGCGGCCATCGAAGCCCCCTATCTTAAGTAGAAAAGATCGCCGGAAAGCCATATTCCCACCTGTGCCGAACTGCCCGGCCAGGTAAGGATAACCAATTTCAGCGATATGATTGTCAAAAGCGCGCCGCTCAAAGCCTTTATTAAAGTTGGCGTACTGTTCACACAGCAACTGAGTCTCGGTATCAAGCTCGCTCGCAACTACCATTCCGGTTACACAGGCGATATGCGTTCCCTCACTGAAGTTTTTCCAGAGGGCGCTAAGCCAGCCAGGATCAGCGATTACATCATCATCGGTAAAAGCGATTATCTCGCCGCGAGCCGCAAAGATACCCCGGTTTCGAGCCCATGAAAGGCCTTTGCGTTCCTCGATCACGAACCTTACTTGCGGTACCTGTGCAAACTCGCGTGTTACCAGCCGTTCTACTTCGTTATCAGAGGAGGCATTATCTACAATCAATAGTTCGTAATTGGGGTAATTCTGGTTGAGCAGTATTTTCGCGCTATTTACCGCCTCTTTGGCACGATTATGAGTGCAGATTACTACCGTAATAAGCGGAGCATGAGCCAGCAGGCGCGCTTCCTCTACTTGACAGGCTGGCTGCCAGCCCGGCAGGCCAGTGGCGAAGGCCAGCATTTCTACGGGCGAACAGTCCAGTAAATCAAGGGGCACTTTATCGCGGCGCAGATGCTCCGTTATTTGCTGTCCAAACTCACGCGAAATCTGTTCTTCAAGTTCCGCTTGTGTAGTGGTTGAGGGCAATTCCAGGTAGCCCAGCGGTTGGCCGTGCAGACGGATGAGGGCCTTCACTCCCTCAACTGCAAACGGCTCCTCTCCACCGAAGGTGGCGACAACTGTCTCAAAAGGCTGGCTGATTTCAATATCCATCGCTCGGATCATCGCGGTATCCTCTTCAAAAATTTCAAGATTTGCCTATCCCGGTGGCCTGTCAGGGCCATCATTTTAACCTCGCCGGGGTTTTAATCCGGCCTCACGCTTGCGTTTTGTAACGCCGCCACATCCGCCAGGCAGGGGCCAGGGCTTTCTTTGCGGCCATTTTCACAGTCGAGTTCTGGCTGGAAAGCAGGGCTTCAAAAGCCTCTTCATCAGTATCATTGGTAACCAGCAAGCGTGAGAGCGCAAAAGGATCATCATTTACAGAACTCATAGCGAACTTTACCGCGCAGGCTGACGTAAAACCTGCCTCACGCACCATCCTTTTTATAGTTGAAGTGTGATAACCGTGCGGGTAGGCGAAACTGAGAACCGGATAACCCAGCTTATGCTCCAGAGTTTTTTTGCATAGCTCTATTTCATTTCTGGCCATACTTGCCGGTAGCAAATCCAACTGAGGATGGTTGAGAGTATGCCCGCCTAATTCAATGCCGCTGGCGTCAATTTCATATAGTTGCGACCAGTTCAACATGCGGCGAGTACCCTCACCTTCCGAAGCCAGCCATTTGCTTGTTTTTTCTATCAGCCCGGTTGTGACGTAAAGAGTGGCAGTAAAACCGTAGCGGGTTAGCGCCGGCAGCGCAGCGGTGTAGAAGTCCTGGAAGCCATCGTCAAAAGTAATTATCACCGGTTTCTCCGGAAGCGTACTTCCCCCGGTCCTCAAAGCTGTCACAAGCTCCGTCACGGTAAGTGGCGAATAATGCTGGCCGCTCAGATAAGCCAGTTGGCGCTCGAACATGGCAGGCGTGACAGTGTAGAGCTTGAACTCAGGACTGGCTTCCTCAGAAATACTGTGATAGAGCAGAATAGGGATTTTTTGAAGCTGTGTTCCTTCTGATCTCCCTTCTAAACTTCCTTCTAACGTTGTGACTAACATTATCAGTTAATCCTCCTGTCATCACCTTTCTCAGGGCTTTGAGAAGGGGTAAAAACTTGCACTGATCCTGAGCGTACGCCTGGGGCTAGCGTGGCCTTGAAACTGGCTGAAACCGGTTCCAAAATAGCTCTAGCAGCTACATAATCTTCTGCTCTTTTCCGATCATTTCTCATTTTGAAAGCCAGCCAGAGGGCGTGACGGGCTTTTCCTGCGAGATCAGCATCCAGGGCGCTAAAAAGTTCAAGCAGAAGTTGCGTATCAGTGGAAAATGGGGTGAAGCGGCAGATGGGACAATTACCAGCATTATGGCCTAGCAGTTGAGCAGTAGCCTCTCTCAGGCCTGCCTGATATGAGTGCCTGGTAAAGCTGACCCCTGCGTGCCTGATAGTTTTATGCGCATGAGAAGGGGCAAAAGCCAGCTCGGCTAACTGAAACATAGGCAGGTCGGAGGAACTATCCCCCACAGCAAACGCGAAAGGTTTACTTCCGCCGGCTTGAACAGCAGGGTTAAGCTCGGTCGCTAAAGCTCTCAGCCCGGTACCCTTATTGACTCCAACTACCATAAAGTCAGTCTGGCTTTCACCCGGTATCGGGTATATTTTAGAGCCCTTACCTGACCTTTCGAGAGCGGTGGCCACCTGCTCAGGCCATAAGCCACATCTATGCCCGGTAGAGTCGCGCCTGTAAGCTCTAACCGCAAACCGGTAATCGGGATCAAGATAAACACCTTCGGTTTTATCCAGTTCACAGCGTAACTGGGCAAGCTCGGCTTGCTCACTCGCGCTTAAGAGCACCTCGGTTTTGCCGCTCTGGTGGTTGTAAAGAACGCTGCCGTACTCGGCTACTCCACCGGAGAGATGGTAGTTGTGGCAGCGCTCGCGCACTTCGGGCAGGCTGCGGCCTGTAGCCAGGATGGGCCGGTAGCCATGCAGAATAAGGGCTCTTAAGGAGGAAGCGCTGGCAGGCGAGAGTGCCGGGACGCCAAACTGATCCGTCTCCAGTACGCCATCAATATCCAGGGCGCACAGCCTGCCTTCTGAAGAAGGGGCCAGGCCCTTGAAAAAGGTGCTGGCATAGTAAGATTGGAGCGTCCGGGCGAGCGACCGCCGAATCTCGGTATGTTCGCCAGCCGGGTTACTCTTTTGATCCTGTAAACTGACCAGGCGGTAGAGCAACCAGCGCTCTTCACTTACCCGCTCGCCCGTTAAGGCTTCATATTCACTTCTGAGAAGCTGGGCCTGCAAATTTTCAGGGCTGTTCGCTTTAACACTGGCCAGTTCGAGAGCGGCAGCCAGGCCTGCCAGGTCATAAACCGGGTCGTAGCAGTACAAATCCAGATTTGAAAAGGCCCTGTAATCGAAATCTACTTTAAGCAGACCCTGTGGTCGAACGGCATACCAGTTGGAAAACTGCATGCTACCGTCAATGACGGAAGGACGTCCCACGCGCAGCAAACGCCTGGAAACCGGATGCGTGAGCAAGTGGAAGGGAACAGTATAAGGCCGTACACGGGCATAAACCTGAAACAGTAGCTCACCCGCCGCCTCCCAGACAGGCCTTTGTCCAGCCAGTTGCCGGCTAAAGTCCTGCTCTACCGGTAGCGCCCGGTTGCGGTCTGCCACATAGGCAGCCATCACTTTAAGGAGTGGTTGTAGCGAGGACGGGTCAAGCTCGCTCAGGCTATGCTCCTCCGGCAACCAGGCCTGGTATAGCAGGCTGTCCTGCAACCCATAAACTTTTGGCAGATACCGGCTTAACTGCCGGGCTACAGCCAGGGAATACTCGCCGAAATAGCCCAATCCGGCCCCTTTTACATAAATTTGGCGCATCCACTGACGGTTATTTACAGAGTCGCGCAACTGAACCAGAAAGAGCGCCCCGGTATGAGTACGATTCCATTTTGGAGCCGGCAGTGGCAGGTGTTCCAGCACATCAGGTGTGATTGCCGGTTCGAGCAGGGCGGATAGCGCAACCTGGACATGTGGCGCACTAAGTTTTTGGTGAATCGACCATTCCGGCCAGGGAAGTAACACTGAAGGATAGTTTTGCAAAATAGCTGGCAAACTGGTCTTCTCGCCAAACAGTTGCAAAAGCAGAACCATCCGGTGAGGAGCTAATCCCAGTCGTTCAAACTCCTTCATCAGCTGTGCCAGAGAGTTTCCTGATGTAGGTGGGTCATCAGTGAGAAGCAGCAGGCCACCGGCTTTTCTAAGATCCTGAAGCAGATCTATTTCCGCTTTAAGTAAATGCCTGCCTGGCCTGACAGTGATTGTGCGAACGTTCCGATAGCCTTGCTGCTCCAGAAATGCAGCGAGAAGCGGCGCCAGATAGCTGCCGGAGGTGCGCACACCGGCGACAAGCAAGGGGCAGTTGCGGTCAGGATATTTCCCGGCAAAGGCTTTTGCCAGGCATTGCAGATCATCCGGGTGCTGATCGAAGCTGCGAAAACAGGAAGGAAGCCGAACGACCTCTTTTAGCAGAGCGGAGGGAAAAGCCTGTGCCCGGGTGAGCAAAGTCTCTGCCTGGTCATTGATCTTCGCTGGACTGGTGGGTGGAATGAGAGTAAACCGGGCAAGTTGCTGTACCAAAGCAGCCATCTCCGCCTGCCAACCGATCAGCAGTAAATTTGTGGGGCTTTGCTGGTACAGTCGAGTCAGTCTTTTGCTGGTAACCAGTACTGGTCTGGAAGAGATCGCGCCCAGCGGAGCGTGCAACAGGGCCAGGTTTTTAGCTACTTTACTTAGCTGAAATGGATCAGGATGCAGGTAATCCTCCACAATCTGGTTCAGGCCGGTGGCGATAAGGTAAGCGTTGAGCCACTCTTCTTGCTCCAGGTAGCGCCGGAGCAATTCAAGTAAACCACCAAAGTCGTTTAGCAGGTTGTGAACAAAAATAGCCTGTTTTTTTGTTTTAGTTATAAGTTGTTCTCGCATATTATTGGTATAGGGTCTGGTTGACTCGCTAACGAGTCGTTTCCAGGATTGCTGATAGATTTCCGGTATGAAATAGCGCCTGTAAAATAGCCCAGAACTGTAGTAAAGAAACCTACTACAATTGCGGAAGCCTGCTCAAGCCCGGCCAGATCGAAATCAAAGAGGGCCATAAAAAGACCACAGATTATCCCTACAGGTAAGGTGCGCAAGGCATAGGAGCGTTCTGAGGCAAGACCGTTTTCAGCCCCTACCAGACTCGCCACAAAGGCTTTTGAAACTCCCTCATAGTAGCAGCGGGAAAAGAAATAGCGCATATTAGCGCGGCTGTGCGGCACATAATGACGTACAATCGCGGCAGGTTCGTAGAGAAAGTGCTTGTCAGGCCAGTGAGAGGTAGTCCTGATGCATAACTCTGTCTCCTCACACCCGACCGGGCGTGTGCCCACACGCCCAATATCATTGCGAAAGCCGCCTGCTACATCAAAGCATTCCCGCCGGAAGGACATGTTACAGCCGATAAGATTACGGACTCGAGAGGTAGTGCTGGGCATGCCGCGATAGGTACAACCGACCACCCAATCAAATTCAGTCGGGAACCAGTCCGGCCGGCCACTTGTCCATACCGGCAAGATGGCCCCACCCACCCCCATAACAAGCCGGTTAGCGTACCCGGCGCACAACTGTACCAGCCAGTCCTGCTCGGCTACGGCATCATCATCCAGGAAGGCTATTACTTTCCCATGCGCCACCTCGATGCCACTATTTCGTGCTCCCGAAAGCCCGCGTGACTGATTATTTTTTAGGGCAATAACTCCAGATAGATTGGCCTGAATCCTGTTGAGTAAGGAAGGATTATGGTCGCAAACTACGATAATTTCGAGCGGCGGTGCAATCTGCGCTTTAACGGATTGCACGGCTGCCTCAAGGGCTTCCCAGCGTTCCTCGGTGTAGGCGCAGATTACTACTGAGACTTCCTCAGGACTGATTGCTGCATCTAAATTTAAACTCATCGTGAACCTTTTGTTATGTCTGATGGTTTGAAAGGCTTAAAGAGGTGTTTGTTGCCGCAAGGTTAAGAATGTATATTTCGGTGTCCATGTTCGAAAAAACCAATCTGAAGTCTTTAGAGTTCTGTACCTCCTTATGCAGGTCGTCAAACCAGTTACTTGAGGCTTTTCCGGCCAGCTCAATGTACTGGCGCTGGCTTCTTGAAAACACAAAGTAAGCCGCCGGGTAGTTTTTTGCCGTCATCAGGTCAAGGATAGGTTGGAGACTGGCCGGTTCGCGCGCAATGTGATTATTATCCGGATCATCCACCACCGACATTTCAACATACTGGTTATAATTGGACTCAAACTTGTAGGGAAAGTTGAAAGATGGTTTCAGCAGTAGTGAGCCGGTAGGGACCGTCTGATAGAGATATTCCGCCGCCTGTAACTCATCCTGGCTGAAGTTGTTCATGCGTTCGTTGCCGTAGTACGCCACTACCAGCATAAGCAGCAGAAAGAAGCTCACCACACCCGTTAGCAAGAAAGTTTTGCGTGAAGCGCCAGAAGCGGGACCGGGGAAAAAGGCTGACGCTGCAAAGAAAACTGTCCAGGGTAGGCTAAACAGGAAGACGCGGTAAATCATCTCTCCACCATAATCCTGTAAAAGAAACATGGGAAATGGTGAAATGATCAGAAGTGCCACCGGCAGGTCACGGTAGGTGCGGTGAAACCGGCGGATACCACCGATTAAAGCCAGGCCAAAAATAATGACACTTAACACTCGTGCGGTATTGGAGATGAAGATATGACCGGCCGTACCGCCGGACAAATCTACATTGTTGTTACTCAGGTTATCGAACAGCCGGAAGAAATGGTAGCTAAACATACCCGTATTCTGAGTCATGTAGGTTTCTGCCGGGAAGAGCAACCAGAACCCCATAATCACGATCATGAGTAATGGGAGCTTGCGATAGCCAAGCCGTTGGAAAAGTATCATGGCAAGGATGCCTGGTAGGGTCATATAAGGGGTGAGCGGATGAGTAGCCACCAACCCTACAAAGATAAGGAGCAGGGTGAGCTTCAAACCTATTACCTGGTAGCGCTGAAGAGATATGCGCTGCTCAGTTTCTACCTCAGACCGCTTTATTATTTTCTGAAACAGGCTTACCAGCGGAGTAAAGCGAAGCCATCTTTTAATATTCACGGATTCAGGAGTTTTTTCCAGCTTGAAGTAGGCTAAGCACATCCCCAGGAAAACGAGATAGAAGAAATATCCGGTCGCCTGTGGCGAGAAGTAATCCTGAGCTACCCAGTTGCCGAGGTAAAAAAACCAGACGCAGAGCCATATTAAACGCCGGTCCTGGCTAAGCGCTTTGAAAATAAAGAGCAAAGGACCCAGGTACAGCAGGTTAAAAATGACCTGTGCCCATGCGGCAAAACCAAGAGCGTTATCCAGTCCGGCAAGGCGTGTGAAGAGAGCTACAAAGGCAAAGAAACCGGGCCAGTTGTGGTAAATATCAATAGCCGGGTTTACCGTTCCGTACTGCTGGATATAGCTGGCTACCCCGATATGCTTATAAGTCCAGGAGTAGCGGGGAGCCTCATAAGCTACAGCTAGCGTCCCATGAATAATAAAAATCAGCAGAACGACATAAAGCAGCAATAACCAGGAGGGGATTTTGCTCCAGCCCAGCGCCGTCAAAAACCCGGCAGTTAACAGCCCTATGGCCAGGAAATAAGGCACGGGCAAGTTAAAAGCCGCTCCATAGTCGTTGATAGCGCGATAGTCAAACCCTGGCAGCGCCCACAGCCACAGGCCTCCCGACACGAAAAGCAGGCCGAACAGCAATCCAGGCTGCCACGCGCTGAGCCAGAAGCCTTTTACAAATGTTTTTTCTTTGATAAGAGGAGAATCACCTTCTAATTTTAGCGTTTCATTTACCGGCGCAACTGACTCTCCGGCTATTTGAAACTTTAATATATGGTTTAGCCTCTTTAGCAGTACGTTTTGCAAAAGTACACCTATACGTTAATTTCTTTTACCCGATTTTTTTTGCGCTCGAACCCAAAGCTTTTAACAGGTCAGATCCTTGTTCTTGTGCCCGGTGCTTTGCCCGGAAAAGGTGCTGTCCTTTGGCTTCTTTCAGGATTGTTTTCAGCACTCGCCAGCCATCAGGGAAAGTGCGCAGGTTACTGGAGCCGTAGATCCGGCGTGATTCAAAGCTGGGTACCTCGACTACGCGTAGTCCCGCTTTCAAAGCTCGCACGTTCATCATCGTTTCTATCTCAAAGCCATTTCCATCCAGCTTTAATCTGGGGAGAACTCTACGCCAGAAAGCATTGTAGCCGTAGCACAGGTCAGTGTAGCTACCGCCAAAGAGGGCGCGAACCGCCAGGACAAAACCCCAGTTGCCCAGCCTGCGATAAAACTCCATATCGGAAGTACCACCGCCCTGTAAAAAACGCGAACCTTTCGCAAAATCAGCAGAGGAAAGCAAGGCGCAAAAAGCCGGTATTTCGGCCGGGTCAGTGGAGCCATCCGCGTCCAGCATAACGATAATTTCGCCGGTAGCCGCCTCGAAACCACAGCGCAAAGCGTTACCCTTACCTCTTCCATCCTGCTTGATAATTCTTATCTCCGGTAGCAGCGAAAGGGCAACTTCTAGTGTATTGTCAGTTGAATTACCATCTACCAGGATTACCTCATGTACCCACATGGGAATACGGGGAAGGACGTGGGGCAAGTTTGAAGCTTCGTTCAGAGCAGGAATTACAACACTTACTGTAGGCTTGTTGTAGGCGTTAGTACCAGAGTAGGGCGTTACACTTTTTTCTGTAGTTTGCTCCATAACCACGGTCATAATTGGCTAACCTCCATAGTTGTAGCTAATCTAGCACTCTACTTCAATGCATAGTGGTAGAAATTCTCCCTGCTGACTCAGGTTTAAGCATGTTTAAAAGCCACGCGAAGCTATGCCCTTCTGCTCATTCAGGGGCAGTGGTGAATTCCGTGAAAAAAAGGGGTTAGAAAATAACCCTTTTTAACCCGGGTCTAAAAAGGTTTTTATCTTCATTAATGGCCTATTCAATTAATTAGTAAGTTGAGAATATTTTCATAAATCAAATATTAACTCAAGCTGGCAAAGAACCACCTGACTTACTCAAACGCAATTGCCTTTTCCGTAAGATGATAAGGAGTAAAGATTGAGATAAGCCGATAAAAGCCGATATTGTACGCTTATACACTAAATCTAAATCTCTCTTGTGCAACCGCATTGTGATTAATAAAGATAAAACAACTTACTCCGCTCTTTGCAGATATTTTTATACTGCAACTGATACTATTATAAATACTTTGATAAGTTTTAAGCACCACAATACTGTTGCATAAATTGTACATTTTTGATTCGTTTTATACTCTTTTATAAAAAGTTTTTCATAGTTAGCTCTTGATGAGTTACTAACCATGCAGATACTGGCAACTCGGATAACATTTGCTGTTTTGTAGAGGGAAACTTTAAAAAATTTGCCAATCGCTAGATAAAGAGGATAGGGTAAAACTTATTAAAATAATTAAACTGAGTAATCCAACACTTTATGCCGAAATGCTGTGCTTTGTTTAAAGGAAGAGGGCCTCATTTAGATTATCCGGTTATATTGCTTCCGTCAGTTTTCGAGGCTTTGAGGGTAGAACTTGCGGATGAGAGGTAATATTCGCGCAAAATTGGTTCCACTTCCAACCTGGAGGCGGAGTTAAGTTGGAGAAGCGAACGCCGTAACAGGGAAGAGATTGACTCTAATAACAAAGAGTTACTGGCTCTGTCGTTGAATTCTGCCAGGACCTCATCTATAGAAATACAGGAGTCCTGGACAGACAGCCAGCTCAAAATTTTCTTTTCCGGTTCTGTCAAACGGTATACCTGCTGATCTAGAATAACACGGATGTGACTGAAGACGGCCACCTTGCAGGATAAGAACCGCTCTACATCTCCGCCGAAAAGTTCTTTTATGGTTACAGCCGCCAGGTTGAGAAACTGGGGATTTCCGGAGTATAACTCACATAGTGTGGGCCAGGTATCGTGAGTTAAGGTTAGACCCCTTTGCCTGAGTAAATCTCGACATTCTTCCATCCTCAGCCCGGATAACATCAGGTTGCGAGTCCGGGCGCTGGACGTTTCGAGTCTGGAATAGCCGACTGGCTTTTCGCGAGTGGTTAATAATAAGCAGCTTTTGTGATCGGTTTTAGCCACCAGTCTCAGCAACCTGCCCAGGCCCTCATATTGCGGCTGGTACTTCCCCAGAGTATCGTTCGACTCTAGAACCACCTCGAAATTATCCAGCACGATCAGGGTACGTTGCTGGCGAAGATACTGTAACAGGAGATCGATAAGATCATTTATATTGAGAATGGAAAGGTTCTGCATTTCAGGATCGAAATGACCGAGACACTCCAGTAGGATCTCTTTAAGTGGAGGAGAATAGCGCAGTGAAAGCCATACCAGCACCTCATAATCCTCTTTGATTTGGTGAAGTAATTTTAGCGCCAGCCATGTTTTGCCTGCTCCACTTAGCCCGGAAATAGTCAGGAGACGACATTGATTGCCATTTAGCCAGCTTTCCAGAAGTTCAAGTTCAAAGGTGCGGCCATAAAAGGTGTTTCGTTCTACCGCGTCCCAATCTTCTATATTACAGCATACTTTTGAATTGCCGAATTGAAGCGCAGGTAAACTTTCGGGCGAACTATCAGCAAACAAATTATTGAGAGCCTTTTCGACCTGCTCAGAGCTAATTGGAAGATGATTCAGTACCGCCAGTTCCAGGCAAGAGCGGGCCCAACGTATATCGTAGGGTTCAACTACGATCATAGAGGTAGAACTTAACAGTTTTAACAACCACTCCAGTTTTCTTGCCCCTTTAGTGATCGCTAACCAGGCCAGACCCATTAAAAGCATATTCTCAATCCGGCCCGGCACGCTGCTGGGGTTCATCCAGCTTTGCAAGGTGCGGGCGCTGATACCGAGTAATTCTGCAACTTCAAGCTCAGTGTCCGTCACTCTTTCACCGGCTTGATCAGCAATAGAATGTATTCCTATTCTAATCTGACGGGCGGTAGTTTCTTTGTCAAAAATATTTGCCATAATCGGGTTTCACACCTTATACTACTGAATCAAATGTTAAGCTCGAAGGTTTTGCCATCCTTCGACTTAGCCAGGTGCGTGGGTATATAGAACTTACATTAATGAAGTTGAGTTTAGCCTGTAAAAAGTTTTGTAAAAATTCTAGCGAGAAATAAGCGATACGCCTCTACAAAGCAAGAGGCTTCTTCTCTTAATTGAGTAATACTAGGAAAAGTCAGGTCAAAAACTCTAATTTTAATCCGGCCTTTATTTTTGTTATTATAAAGTAGTTCGCAGTAGCAAAATGAACTCCATTTACAAGGTTTTTGAACTCCATTATGTATATATTAAAGTTTAACATGAAGTTATAAAAATACAATGAAAATCTGGTAAACTTTTTATTCACTTCATAGACAAGAAGATTGAACAGTCTACTTTTCCGGTGCAAACCTATGCTTCTACACGTCGCTTCCTCTGAGCTTGACTTATATAACAGGTTTGAACAAAGTGGCTGAACGGGAACGCTTAATCGGCCAGCAAACAGTTGATTTCTCAATTTTGCCCCTTAGGGGTACCCTGTGGGTTAAAAAGCCTCGGAGATGCTCAAAGCCTCCCGGTCGAACAACGCTGCCAAATGATTAGCCGTCTTCACCAGTTCGATCAAAAGGGCGGTGAGGGAAAGAGTTATTCGGTGCGCGAGTTGTGCCGCTTATTCAAGGTTAACCGGTCCTGGTATTACCAGCGCCAAAAGCTAAGTGAACAGCGCCAGGCCCAGAAAAACGAACTTAAAGACGAGCTGGAGCAGTTGCTCAAGGATTATGCCGGGTTACGGGGTAAGGCGGGTGACTAAAGCCCTACAAAAAGCGGGTTGGCGGATCAGTCAGCACAAAGTACGGCGTTTGCTCAAGAAATGGGACCTGGCTTGGCAGCCTTTGCGCAAGAAGAAGCCGCAAACCACACTGTGAGATGCGCAAGCGGTCGGTGCTGAAAATAAGCTGGCACCGGCTAAGAAGCAGGGCCAGTTAGGGCAGCACGACCGAGGCTGGGTGGGAGATGTATTATATGTCAGTACTCTGCAAGAGAGTGGTTATATAGCCACTTTGCTCGATGCGTCTAGTCGAAGGGTAGTGGGCACGGCACTTAGTCGCTAAAATGATACCGCTCTAACCCTTAAAGCCTTGCAAATGGCGATCAAAGAGCGACAACCGGAACCTGGGCTAATTCATCATACTTATGATGGCTAGAACTACACCAATGGGGAATATCGGGTCCATTTAGCATCCATCGGGGCAGTGGTTAGTCATAGCCAACCGAGACGACCGCAGGAAAATGAGATTGCCGAGTCTTTTAACAAGACGATCAGCTACGAGAAGCTGTATCTGGAAGACTCCCAAAATCTGGAGCAAGCCGAAGCTGGTTTGGAAGGCCGGCTTAGCCAGATTTACAACGGTTAAATTTAGCAGCATATCTTAAAGCATCCGTTATTTCTTCGGGCGACCAGCCTGCTGACGTGTAAAGGCCCGGATTAAGTTTATTAGCCTGGTTAAGCTGTTCTAACCGATAAAGCGCTAATCTCAGATCTCTGTAACTATCCGGTAAGGTATGCGGGTTGATGGCATATTTATGCATGTCGGCTTCATAGATGCGTCTGATAGCGGTCAGCATAGAAACGATCTCATGATCGGATAATTGGGTAAAATCTGTTACCATTGTTTTAATCTCCTAACTTTGCCAGGGTCAGGCAGGCAGTACTGTTTAGTTATACAAATAAAGGACCCAATAATAGTAGCTATTGCAGATACCGGTGGAGTAAGCAGGCTGAGGCAGTTTTCTAACTGTAATGGATACCAGGATCATCCGGTGTGAAATCAGACTGGAGAAAACTAGTACCCATTACAGGGTAGTAATCTTAAGATCACTTAAATTGCCACAATTCTTTAAGACCTTACATTTCACTACTATACAGAGTTATTCCTGCCTACCGGGCTAAATTCCTCCTCTTAACTAGCAAGTCCCACGGCTGTAACTCCAGCAATTGGGTGAAGCTGGATCAGGGCTTACATAGCCATAACCCGGCAAATGGTCATTGTAAGTGTCGGTGCCGGATTGGTTGGCGCTAATTACAGCATACTCCACGCTTGAGTCGAAGCAATCACTGCAAGCCAGCCGCCAGGCCTGTTGCATATTGAAGAGGGCCTCTGCCGACCAGGGTAGCTTAAAGGCCAGCCAGAATCCGAACCGGGAACCTAGCGGCGGGGATGAACCTTCTGTAACGGTGTGAAAACCAAACATTTGATGTAGTCCCTTAAAGGTGTCGCACCAGACTGTCCAGCCAAAATTCGCCCGCATTGTCTCGCAGGCGTGCAGGACGATCCATTTTAATCTCCCGTCACCCCAGCGCGAGTCACTGGCCAGTTGCTGGTGGTCGTCCCTGGCTGAACCAAAATAGAAGGCTCCCGGGCTGCCGTGCCCGGCGAAGAATGCAAAATCGACATTGTCAGCCCAGTAGATGTCGGTGCCCCCACCACTCGCCGTGCTAACCTTAAAATCCTCCTCCCAGGCAAAATCGTTGCCCCAGTCGAAACGGGCCGACCAGCCGGGAAGACTTTGCAGGGAGGTCTTGAAGCCCTGGGCGCTGTCACTGGTGCCACTGATATCCGGCAATCCGGGTGTACCGTTGTAGTTATTGCACCACTCCACACCTACAAAAGGATCAGCCATATCTGCAGAGTGAAGAGAGGGTGAATTAGAGACCTGCACAGGATTCGCCGGCTGCACTTTCACCAACATCTGGTGAGTGTCTGTCAAACCCAGGCTATCAGTAACAGTCACCCTGATGGTATGAGAGGTAAGCCGTCTTTCCCGGTGGGCCAAAGATAAAGTGCTGGTTTTCAATACCGGCTCTTCACCCAGAAAGCCATCTACATTGGACTCCCAGCAGATTTTGAAGGGTGCCGTTCCTCCCAGAAGCTTAGATTTGAGGGTGAGCGTCTCACCCTGCTTTATTTCGAGCCGGTTGGCAGGGACATCCAGCAACACCACGGGGGCGAACCTGGTGGCAGGCAGCGGGTGAGTCATAAAATTGACCGGTGTAGGTTCCTTAGAACGCGTGCCTCTTGTAGTGGTTGCCAGGGTAAATACGTAGGCCGGCTGGACAAATCTGTTGTGGATGAGAGGAGAGTCGACCTTGTAAACCAGTTTTGCGTTTTGTACTTCAATTCTTTCGAGAGGCAGCCCCAGTTTATGGCTCAGTATCTCCTCTAATTCTGAAGCGGAGAAGAGAGAAGCACGGGCGTATTCCTCAAGCTGGGAAAAGAAGTTGTAAACACCAAGGATTTCGCCCCGGTCTCCTACAAAAACTTTAAGCTTGGCCCCTGCCCCGTACGATTTGAGGCCATTTATACAATACCAGTAATCGACGCAAATGTGATTGGCGCGTTCCGGTTGCCTCTGGCGTTTTTCTCCTTCCACCTGCTCGTAATAGCCAGGGTGGGCGCCTTCCAGAATCAATCCCTCGGGCTGCCAGCGGTTTTGTTTCAAGAACTCTGTAGCAATCTTTACGGCCTCCTGCTCAGTTGGTAATTCTGGCCTGTAATCTGACTGGTACAGTTTGGAGAAATCCATGTACCAGAAGGCTGTTTGATTATCGTAGAGCGCCAGCATTTTCTGGTTCTGGCTGGTAAAGCAGATACGATTTTGCTCGATACATTTGCCCTCCAGTTTAAAGCGCTTTGCCAGGCTTGTGGCTATCCCGGGCTGTGGTGAGCTATACCTGGCCTTGTAGATAACCATCTCCTCGCCGGTAGGACCCCTGGATTCGGCCAACCACTCTGAGAGGGAGAGTTTCCGGGCAGAATTTAAGGTTGATGCCATGCCATTAAGATCTGATTCATCTGATGGTCGCATACTTACTACCTCCTTTTTTTCGCTGGCCTCCGTTAAAGACTCTTCCGTAGCAGAGAGGCAGAAGATTAGCTTTAGCTAAACCTCTTGTCCTGGCCAGTTTCTCCTGCCATTTAGTCAAACTTGAATCACAGAAAGTAGCTAATTCAGCTTGTTCCGCAAAGCGGCCTCGGCGCGATGCCAGCGAACAGGCCGTAAGGGGCAATGCCGCCCGAGCCATGATAGTTGCTAACGCCATAGGCTACGCCCTTTGAAATTGATACCACCAGGTGGCAGGCCCCTGGTATCAATTTCAAAGGGAATGAACGCGCCCGGGCAGATTTAGACAATCACGGTCAGACTGTACTCGCTCAGGTTAGAATGGGCAGCGGACGAGGTCACATCGTCGGTGCAACTGTAGATGGTCCGTTTGTAAGCTCTTAATTCCAGCTGGTAACAGCACGAGACGGGAAAAGCGTCGCGTAAATCCGGAATGTGCAGGCTGACAGTCCCTCCGGCCCAGCCCGGTGACACTGCTCCCTGCTCCAGGGCAGCTCCATAATCAGGTCCAACCTGCGCGGCACCCGGCACGCCACCGGCGGTGCTGCCGCTGGTGAGAGTGATGCCCGGCAGGGATAGGAGATCAATCACCTGGTTTACCCCAAAAGTTGCCACGAGCGTGTAGTAGGCCAGGTGTTTATCCGGGTCGTGAGCCAGGAAATCAATATCAAGGGTTCCGCCATCTCGTGCCTCTACCACCGCACAGGCACCGGCCGGAGCGCCGTTGATGCGCACCTGGAGAAAATCGGTGTCCGGTTCTGTCGTACAGAGGTGCACTGTTCCGGCTCCGCAGGGGTGGGCCGGACCAAGCGGGTGGCCGCTGGCTGCGCCGACTACCCGGTTGTCTATCGCAAGGACCAGCCCGTTGTCCTGGCCGGTATCGCACAGCGGCAGGATGTGAGGATTGGCCAGGTTGCTGCCGGCTAAGTCCCAGCTTTTAACCCGTAAATAGTAGGTGCCGTTGGCAAAGTAATTCTCGGTCAGCCAGTTCATCAGTAAGTCCCGGTTAGAAGTCCAGAAGCGGGTGAGGCCCCAGCTGCCCGCGCCGTTAGCAGCCTCGAAATGCTCCCGGCTTTCGATCACATACTGGCCGCCAATGGGCGTAAAGGGGAAGGTCACTGGATGGAAACCCACTGGCCCGGCCGGTAAAGCCGGTCCCCAGAACCAGCGGGTGACACCTCCTGCGGCCAGGGGAGGCATGGGGTTCCAGGGTCCCGCCGGGCCGGTAGCCCACTCGAATTCGTAATAGGCCACGCTGGCGGTTGCACCAAATATTCCTGAAATGGGCACTACCCCTCCATAAGGCCGGTCACCGAGGGGTGCGACCCAGCCTGGATTGACGTAGCCAGGAGGGCTGGCAGGGGCACCCGGATTGCCGCCAATATTGTTGACCTGGTCATCGCAGGCATGGGTGATAATCAGGCAGTTGCCCTCGGGAGGGGGTGGGTTATGAATGCAGCAGGCATTTTCAGTGGCTACCAGGTTAACATCCAGGCTGGTGGGAATATCCCAGCGGGTATCCAGATAGCCCTCGTTCAGGATGGTTTGCTCCTGTCCCTGGCAGTTCTGAGTGACCTTGAAGATAATGTCGGGATGACAATCCCACCAGGGGTGCCAGGGCCACCAGGGCCAGAGATATAAGCGTTCGAATTCGGCCACGCGGGGCAGTCGCTTCAACAAGCGCTCTCCCAGCTTATCCAGTTCGGCCAGGTCGATTTTGGGCGCTGGGCGCCGTAGCGGCACAGCATTACCGGCCAAAAGCTCGTCGAAAACAGCCAGGTCAGGCTTGGGACCGGGTACAGGCAGCCTGTTCAGTTTCGGGACCTGCCGTAGTACAGGCATAATCCGCTCGGCCAGGGCCGGTTCGAGCTGCCAGACCTTGCGCCGCCACCACCACCAGGGCCACCAGCCACAGCACCAGCGGAACTTGATCTCAAATGAACCGGTTGCATCGGTGGTGCTGCAACCTACCATCTCCCTGGTAGACCACCACCACCAGTAGTCTATATCATAGGCACAGACCTTAGCCCCCGGTACCGGGTTTCCATCCGGGCATAAAACCCGCCCTCTGATAGTGAAAGTACGGCAGCGCCGCAGCCACCAGGCCCAGTAATAGGGGGAGATCACCACCGGGGGCAATACCAGCCGCTTTTGTTCTCCCCAGTGGCGGGAGCTGAGATCAAGGCTGATAGTTTGCATTCCCAGCAATTCTTCCGCGGAGGCCTCTCCAGGCCCTACCACAATATGTAAGGCACCGGGTTTTTGGGGCAAGGTAAAGGCAACCGTACCCTGGCCTTTCTCATTAAACTTAACCAGTTGCTCCTGGGTAGTGCCGTCCTGGAACTGAAGGGCAACCTTGACAGGCTGGTCGGGTTTAAATTCTTCGACAGCGCTGGCATCCAGCGGTATTTCGAGGATAAAGTTTTCGCGATTCTCTTTTACACTCATCTGGCCCTCCTTTCGGGGTTATTCAACAAGGCTTGATATAGGGAGGTTATACTATTGTTATAGCCTTAAACAGTTGAAATACTGGTAGAGCTGGGTAAAAGAGGCGTTAAAAAGTGTAAAAGTGATTGTACCCTTATAATTAGGCGCTGGATCTGGAGAGTAAAGAGAATACTGCAATTTTCATAATGTTGCTTAAGCCTAACATAGAATGTCTCGAATATATATACCAGTGCTAGCACTAATGTGAAGTTTGAGTTAGTTAGTAGCGAAAAATTCTGCTAAAAAATAATTGACAGAGTAATAGCGGTATTGGGCGAATAAGCGAATTAAGTCTAAGACCTGATCAGTTCCGGACGGAGGTAAGTAACAGTATATGGCAGTTGATTTCTTGCTAAACTAAAAATAAAAGCCCCGGCTGTGAGAATTACCGCGGCTTAATTATGAGCACTTTTGACTGTTGGAATAGGACCTTTATTTATTGGGAATAGTGATATTCTGGAAGTGTACGCAAAAGTACTCTTTTTGTAAAGGCCACAGGGCGGGTTGTGGAACTCCTGCTCTTTTTTATTTCTGACGAAGTTTTAATCGCCAGGCATTTGGTCTGGAGAGGTCTACTTTCATGCTATCCGATTTTGAATAGAAAGGTCTTAGATCGGCTCGTGATTTTATCGAATGTCGCTTATATCCCAGGCGTAAAGCGCCTGGGTTTTATGCGACACCTTTGTATTATTCTCTATGGGCGTGGTTCTCCGTCACTTTATGTGAATCAGAGTCTGAAATAAGCTAGCTTTCAAGTCAGACAAGTAAGTTTGAGAGCCTTTGTCTACTACTTTCACATAAATCGGTGGTGTACCATGCCCATAGAGAATAATACACGGTAGTTAAACAGGACAACTGGCCAGTTTTCCAGCGTCAACCCCTGGTAACTGGCTAACTGGTAAAACCGCTTGTTACCCGCATAAACGGCAAGGGGAATCTATCCTTTCCCCTGTTAACAGTATAAAATCAAGGTTCTAAAATAAGGGATAACGTTAGAGGCAAGCATATGCAGAGATTAGTTTAATTCTAATTCGGGCGCAACCTGAATCTTCAGAATTTAGGCTTAAAATCAAGAGTCGCAATGAAGGCCAATATAAGCATCACAGCAATTAGAATCTCCATACTTCCGTCCCCGCTACGTACTCGCACCACATTTTCCTGTGTTGTTAGAGTTACAGAATCTATGCCACACGCCTTCTGGTTATGGAAAAGCGGCGATATAAATCCTGAGATAACAATTCTATCAAGGATCTGCCAATCGTTCTGGTATCCCTGCTAAAGGCGATATTGAGCGGGGAAGGAGTGAGTTTTCTTACTAGGATTGATTTTCTTCTTTTACACAGCTGATATTATTCTAAGCATAGTTTGTCAATTATTGTGTAAAAGCTAGGGCTTCTAGGCCACGGGTATTCTCTTCAATTTTGTACTTTTGACTACCGCCCAGAACATCAACAGGCAGCTCTGTTCGGTTTGAAACACTCCCATCGAATTGGTCCGCCGCCGCACCGTCGAAAATAAACTTTCTAAAGGATTGGTGGTCCTGATGTGACGACGCATCGCTTTATTAAACTGGTAATAGGTCAGGCAAGCCGCTTCATCTTCCACCAGACTTTTGAGTGCTTCTGGATAATCCTTCTCATACCTCAACTTGAAGGTGGCTAGTTGCTCTTTGGCGCCTGCCTCATCTTCACAAGCAAAGATACCGCTTAAAGCCTCCCCAACTTCTTTCTTTTTACGCTTGGGGATGTGGGCCAGAACATTTCTCATTTTATGCAGTAAGCACCGCTGCCTTTTTGCACTGGGCCAAACTCGACTGATGGCCCCTATGAGACCGGCGTCGCCATCAGTTACTACCAGATCTACTTCCCCTACCCCTCGCTTTTGCAGCTCAAGGAGGAATGTTTCCCAGCTACTGAGGCTTTCTTTGTTACCGACTTTGACCGCCAGCACCTCTTTGTCCCCAGCCATGTCTACCCCGAGCGCCACCAAAACGGCGCTCTGATCCCGCCTGCTTTCGTATAGTATCGGAAAATAGACGGCGTCCAGATAAATGATGCGGTAATGCTCCGCCAGAGGTCGGTTGCGCCAGGCCTCACATTCGCTGTCCAGGTCGTGGGCCAAACGGCTGACCGCCGAAGGGCTGGGATGCACGCCCATAAGCGGCTCGGTTATTTCACCAACTTTAGCCTGGCTGACCCCGCTGAAGAACATCTGGGCAATGGCAGCCGTCACACTCTCATCGTTGCGCTCGTAATGTTCAAAGACCTGGGTATGGAACTGACCGGCCCGGTCCCGTGGTACTTTCAACTTTTGGATTAAGCCTGCTACAGTATTGAAGTCGCGGTGGTAATAACCATTGCGCTGCCCTTGCCGCTGGTCAGTGCGCTCCTTAAAGCCAGCCGCCAGGAATTCGCTCAGCTCGGTTTTCATCACCAGCTCAAGGACGGTGCGTACAGCCAGCTGGATTTGCTGATAAAGCAGTTCATGAAAGTCTGCTTGGGAAAGGGCTGGTTCCAGCTTGAGTGTTGTGTTAGACTTGACTCGATATTTAGACACGGTATTCTCCTTAGCATGTTTGTTCTTAGGTTTGCTAGAGAATACCGTGTCCTTATGCCTGCTGCAACCTCCCCTTACTTTTACACAATTCTTAGAATACTATCATTAATTGAACGTTATATTTCCCAATATTCTACTCTGTTGTTCACCGACTCACAATGTAGAGAAAAGCTTGTTGATATTCTTAACACTTTTTGGATGTGGCCTGAAGCAGTAGAGCTTTTCTACAAAATGGATGAGATTAGTAGATAATTAGAGAATTTGGAATAAGGAAACGAAAGATGGCAAAACGACACATCAACCGTACCGTTCAGGGGCGCGAGCAGCGCCTGGAAACCTTCAAACCCGGCGACCGCGTTATCGGCTACTTCCGCGATAGCGGTGGCGACGGTCAGGACCGCTCCGTAGATGAACAACAATCCGAGTGGAAGCGCGCCTGCTTCCAGCAGGGCCTCATCCCTCATCACGAATTTGCCGACCGTGCCCGCAGCGGCACCACCGCCAGAGGTCTCCGTGCCTTCCGCGAAATGCTCGACTCCTTCGCGTCAGGCCGTGCCGCCAGCGAAGGAGTTCGCGGCCTGCTCCTCTGGTCCTTCTCCCGTTTTGCCCGCGAAGAGATTGATGCCCAGTTCTACATCAACTCCATCCGCCGCGCCGGGTTCCTCGTCCAGTCCCTTACCGACCAGATCCCCGAAGGCGATTTCGCTCGCCTCTTCGAGTCTATCTCCTTCTGGCAGGCCGCCCAGTACTCCCGCACCCTGTCGAAAGATGTGCGGCGCGGCCAGCAACTCGTCCTCCACAACTACCACACCGAAGGCGACGGCCTTTACCGCCTCCCCACAGGTGAACTCGTCCAGCTATCCGCCGGAGGCTTCCCGCCTCTCGGCTACGAACGCCTTCAGGTCCAGACCGGCCAGACCCGTCGCGGCACCCCCCGTTTCAACTCCTACTGGCGCAAAACCCCCGACCAGAGCCTGGCCCGCCGCATCCGCCTCGCTTGGGAAATGATGCTTGATGGCCATAGCTACGCCGAAATCGAGCGCGAGTGCAAACTTGGCCTCGAATCCAACAACTACAACGACATGTTCACCACCATCACCTATACCGGAACCTACACCTACGGCACCTTCGAGCGCCCCAACGCCTTTGAACCCTACGTCACCTCTGAAGAATTCGACCGGGTTCAAAAAATAATCGAGGCAAGGCTAACGGGTAAAAAAGCTGTTACTCATCCTCATCGCCACCGTTACCTGCTTTCAGGCATACTTCGTTGTGGTAAGTGTGGTCAGCCTTTCAGCGGTACCCGCAACAAGGGTAAAAGTGGCAAATATTTTTACTATTATGAATGTGCCAGTAGGGGTAAAATGCAACCCTGCCAGGCTGCTGCCCGGCGGTTAAATGCGCATACTGTAGAAGTTATAGTTCTGGCTGCCATCCTTGACACCCTTAATGCAGATAAAATTAATGCTATAGCGCTGCATCTCTCCGATCTTCGCCGAGAACGTAACCAGCGCGCCCAGCAACCCATTATGGAACTAAAAGCAACAATTGAGGAGCAAACAAACTTAATCAAAAATCTTATCACTCAATTGGCTACTGCCGGCGCTACCCTGGGCATTGGCGAGGATATCGAAAATCTTATTACAGTCGCCAAACAAAAAAGAGAGAAAGCGCAGCTAGCTCTCCAGAAAATCCTGGAGGAAAACGCAGGAGAGGACGAGACAGGTTTTCAAATCAACCTGACATTGTTAAACGACTTCCGGCGACTCCTTCAATCCGTTCAAGAACTCGGTAAAGCTTCCGGTCATTTCTCCGGCGATACTGCCATAACAGCGGCCCACCAGATCTTACAGGCCCTCCACATCAACGTCCTGCTTTATGCCGATGATCCATACGCTACCGAGACTCATAATGCCCTTGCCATAAGCTTGGATTTAGGTATCCTGGCTGCCAGTGAATCTGAAGAGGAGCAAACAAAAAACCCTCCGGATGGAGAGTTTACTTCGCTCAAGTCTAACTATGTGGATAAGTGTGTGTCCTACGTGTGGCGCGCCCGGAGGGATTCGAACCCCCGACACTCGGTTCCGAAGACCGATGCTCTAGTCCACTGAGCTACGGGCGCACATAAAAATGGCGGAGAGGGAGGGATTCGAACCCTCGAGGGCTTGCACCCTACTCGCTTTCCAAGCGAGCGCACTAGACCAACTATGCGACCTCCCCGCGAAACCTATTTGGTTGTAGAACACGCGCAGGTACGTCTGACCGAACGGGGAGGGTGGGATTCGAACCCACGAGGACGTCACCGCCCTATCCGTTTTCGAGACGGACGCACTAGGCCAGCTATGCGACCTCCCCTTACGCGCAGAGGGGATTTTAACATAAAGTTGGCCGAATTTCAACTCATCAAGCCTCCTTTTTACTATGGAAAAAGGAAACTCATTTCCTAATTTTGAAAGAAACGCAGTTTTCAGGTTTGCCTGACCTCAAACAAGGGCGAAGTAACCTTCGCCCTGTTAAATCAATTACCCTGTGTTACTAGTAAATGAAATAAATCTTTAGCTGACTTTCTTGCGGCCCCTCACGCGAGTTTCGATTTTCGCGGAAGCACCGTTGCCGTCAGCGGACGGGGCGCCACCATCTTTCTCAAACTCCTTGCCCAGGTTAGCGACATCAGATTGTCCTAACACTGTCAGTTTAAGAGTATTGCTGGCGGTAAAACCGGGAGTCTGGGTCTCGGGAATGGTGATGTGCTCTTTGGTTTGAGGGTTGACACCCCGGCGAGCCCGGCGATGCCGTACTTCGAAGGTTCCAAAACCGGTTAAAACAACTTTATCGCCATCACGCAGGCGACGCGCTATCAGTTCAATAGCAGTCTTGATAACCTGGTTTACTTCTTTCTGGGGCAGTGTTGTTTCCTTTGCCAATTGCTTGATAAACTCGTTCTTATGCATATCCTACCTCACTTATTGTTCTCTGCATCCTACTAACATCAATCGCGTATCCTACCCATTGAAGCAAGTAACAAGTCAGGTGCGCAGACAGCAATTCTCTTTTATTCAGTTGTTTTGGCGGTTCGCCCCCGCACGTACCCCCATACCCCTGCGACAAACGCAATCGCAAAAGCCAGGAGAAGGTAACTAAGACAGGCCACCAATGTAGCAGGCTCAAAGGTTGAACCGGGTGGCTGGCCAATTACCCCAAATTTGAAAAGAGCATTAAAAGGAGCAGTAAATACGCTATCTGCATTCACCAGCCAGCGACCCACTGGACTTAATTCGTCTGCCGCTACCAATCGTAAGATTAATCGCAACAGACAAAAGATACTGACCAATCCCAGTAGGGCGTAGATAAGAGTAAGGGGTCGGACAGTAAATACCTGGTTTTTCACCGGCGCGCTCCCTGTTTTCTAAAGAAAGCAAACAAAGAAACTATCACCATACTACCCAGGATAGCACGAATTACCGGCGTATCTTCCAGCCGGGGTTCAATCGAGATATCAAGAGGCAGATTAATGAAAATCCAGGCGCCCAGTAAAGAAAGAACTAACGAACCAAGCAGGCCAAATTTAGGCGCGTTTCCGATAATACGTTCAGCTATGAATGCACCTGCCAGGGCCAGCAGTAAAAGAGCAAATACTTGCGGCCAGGTCCAACTTAGTGACAGGGAAAAAGGTAACTTCATATATTATCCCCTTAGCCGCAAACAAATTTGTGCGTTTTGTGCTAATGCAAGTTTAACTTTATGCAATGCCTAAAAAAATCATAACACTCTGTTTGGGCTTTGTCAATCAATTTTAAATTGAATATCCGCATTTGCGGCACAAATTACTACGCAAACGTTTTGCTGAGGCCCAGGACGGACCTTTTCAGTCAAAAGAGCGGCCATAGCGGCGGCGGCCGCCGGCTCTGAAGCAATGCCCAGTTCAAACCAAAGCCATTCCTGGGCCTGCTTCATTTCATCATCCGTGACCAGCACTATCTCACGGGTATGCTGGCGGATTATTTCCAGGTTGATTTCCTCGCTCTTGCGCGATGCAAGCGTACCGGCAATCGTGTTAACTGCACTCAACTCTACCAGTTTCCCGGCTTTGACGCTCTCGTAAAGGGTGGGCGCCCCCACCGGTTCAACACCTGTCACATTTATAGAAGGCTTTATCGAAGTGGCGCCCAGGGCGATTCCCGAAATTAATCCTCCACCGCCAATTGCTACCAGTATCATATCGAGGTCAGGAGCGTCTTCCAGGATTTCCAGGGCTAGAGTGCCTTGCCCGGCGATCACTGCCGGATCGGCAAAAGGATGGATATAAGTTAAACCTTCCTTTTCAGCCTGTTGCAAGGCTGCCTGGTTGGACTCGTTCCAGGAACGCCCGTGCTTGATGACGGTTGCTCCCCACTCTTCCAGTTTGTGAACTTTAGCTTCAGGCGTACTCTCGGCCACGTAAACAGTAACGGGTTTGTGACTGAGCCATCCAGCGTACGCTACACCCAGGCCGTGATTGCCGCCTGAGGCCGTGATCAACCCGGGAGAAGCTGCTACCGCCTCAGGGCCTAAAGAGAGCAACTTATTAACCGCGCCCCGAGCCTTAAAAGAACCCGTAATCTGTAAATTTTCCAGTTTTAGATAGAGATTCCAGTCATTTGCCAGACCGGACTTTAAGGGAGGCGCCGCCATGATAGGTGTTCGCCGCACGTAACCGGCCAGGCGCTTACGTGCTTCCTCAATATCCTTTAATTCCAGATCCATTTAATTTTTCTACTCACCACTCTATATTTATACGCTTTAACCTACGGCCTCTTTTTCTTTGCCCGGTCGCCTTTTTACTTTTGAAAATTCAGGCCGGGTAACAAATCGGCCAGGTGTAACTTCAGATGCTCCAGGTAATCATTAAGCAGGAATCCAAGTGTTAAGGGTTGCCCATCTCCCACTACTGCCGTATAGGAAAGTTTCTCTTGCGGAATTTGTTGGATGACATGCAGAAGATGCAAATTCACACTTTGCCAGAGGTTTACCAGTTGTTCCCAGTTTTCAGCCTGATAATTCTGTAAACTTACCCAATCCTCTTGATGGTAGTTAGGGAAATGCTGGTTATTTGCCAGTTGTATTCTTACAAAACGCTGGTGGTTGTTTAAAGCCGAGTCAATCAGGTGTCCTAAAATCTCTTTCTTGGACCATTGTCCCGGGCCGGCCCGCCTACCACTATCCGCTTCATTCACCTGTTGCAAGGTAGGCACCACAACTTCAATAACCCTTTCTAAAGCCTTTTCCACTCGATCCACTCTTTCACTTTTCGCCGGTTTGCTTGTATCAAGTTTTTGGAGGAATTTTTAGAGCTTATAAGACTGCATATCTCCCCAGTTCTGTCCGACCTTTAAATCGGCTTTCAGCGGCACGGAAAGCGCCTTTACATCTTCCATATTGCGTTTGACCAGTTCGGCCAGAACAGGTAACTCTGACTGAGGAGCTTCAAATACCAATTCATCATGAACCTGCAAGAGCAACCTACTTTTGAGGTTTTTCTCGCGCATTTCCTCAAAGATGTTGCGCATTGCGATCTTTACAATATCGGCGGCTGTGCCCTGCACCGGCATATTAATGGCCTGCCGCTCTGCTTCCTGGCGCACTACCGCGACCGAGTTATTAAGGTCGCCCATATAGCGTCGCCGCCCAAAGATGGTCTGCACATAGCCAATCTGGCGGGCCTTAACCGGCGTCTGGTCCAGGTAAGCCTTGATCGTAGGGAAGCGGACATTGTAAGCCTTGATGAAGTCGCTGGCTTCCTTATTGGTCAGGTTGGTACGCTGGCTCAGGCCAAAGGCGCTCAAGCCATAAATAATGCCGAAGTTGACCGTTTTGGCCAGGCGGCGCTGGTCGGGTGTGACCTCGTTTTCCCCCACTCCAAAAATATCAGAAGCGGTGGCGGCATGAATATCTTTATCGTGCTGGAAGGCGTCCACTAGGCGCGGATCCTGGGTCATGTGGGCCAGCACACGCAACTCAATCTGCGAGTAGTCGGCAGCGAAGAGCACGCTTGGCTCATCGAAGAAGCGTGTCTTAGAAGAATTGTCGGCTACAAAAGCCCGGCGTACTTCGCGCCCGGCTTCGGTGCGGATGGGAATATTTTGCAGGTTAGGGTCGCTGCTGGAAATGCGCCCGGTGCTGGAACCAATCTGGTGGAAGGATGTATGAATACGCCCGGTTTCAGGGTTTATCAGCAGAGGCAGGCTATCCACATAGGTTGACTTCAATTTGCCAAGCTGGCGATACTCAAGCACCATATTGACGATAGGATGGGCCCCGCTCAGGTTTTCCAGAATCTCTTTACTTGTCGAGTACTTGCCGGTAGAAGTTTTCTTTCCACCCGGCAGGCCCAGTTTGCCGAAGAGCACCTCGCCCAAC
Source organism: Chloroflexia bacterium (assembly GCA_036261665.1). Lineage (GTDB taxonomy): Bacteria > Chloroflexota > Chloroflexia > Chloroheliales > Chloroheliaceae > 54-19. The sequence goes on along the minus strand of DATAKM010000025.1, from coordinate 26,274 downwards.
TGGTCAGGTGAATTGATATTAAAGCTATAACCCACCTCGCCATAAATCTCTTTTTCAAGCTGCTGCAACTTTTGATAAAGCAAGGTAGAGATGGATTGAAGGCTGCCCTCATCCAGTTTAATGCCGCATAACTCCATAACTGCTAAGACTGGAACCAGGGGCATCTCAAGCTCTTCAAAGAGTCCGGTGAGCCCGTCATGCTCCAGTTGAGTGCGCAGGTTGTCCACCAGCCGTAAAGTCATATCGGCATCGGCCCCGGCGTAGGCCGTCACCTGTTCAATCGGCACGCGATCAATTGTGATCTGGCGTTTACCTGTACCGATTAAAGCATCAATATGGGTCATTTCTTCGCCCAGGCGATTGAAAGCCAGATCTTTTAGACCGGCCTTTTGCAGTCCAATCAACTGCGCAGCCAGCATTACATCAAAAGAGACTTTTATGCTGTGTAAATCCAGGCCGTGGCGGTGCAGTATCTCCAGGTCATACTTGGCATGATGGGCTACTTTAATAATTTCATGGTCAAAGAAGAAAGGCCGTAAGGCTTCTCGCACTACTTCCCACTCCAACTGGCCGGGCGTCTTTTCGGTGATTGCCGGGCTATTGGTGCCTTCTACCGGGCGAATATGGCTGATCGGAATATAGTAGGCTTCGCCTGGTTCAGGCGAGAGCGACAAACCGACCAGGTCAGCCCGCATCGCATCGGTAGAGGTGGTTTCGGTATCGAAGGCAAACCGCCGGGCTTTATTGAGGCGCTCTACCAGGCTTTTTAAGCCAGCCTCGTCAGTAACCGCCACATAAGTTGCTCCACTCGGCGAGGGCGGAACTGCGGCAGGCGTAAAAGGTTCGGCGTAACGCGCCACGCTACTGCTTTCATCCCGGTCCAGGTCAAACATGGATAACTGGCCGTTTTTGGCTGGTTTCCGGTTGACAGCCGGCCTAGGTTCGCTTACTTCTGGTTCTGCTGGAGCTTTTTCACCCAGGCCCAGCTTATTCAGCTTGCCCACCAGAGTATTAAATTCGAGTTCACGGAAAATTTCTATAACCTTTGGCCGGTTCATCTGGCCGACTCTGGTGCTTTCCAGGTCAAGCTTGATCGGCACATCAGTGACAATAGTTGCGATACGCTTGCTTTGAATAGCCTGGTCTTTGTATTCTCGCAGGGCGGTCTGCACTTTGGGCGGCTTCAGTTCGTCCAGATGTTCCAGAATCTGCTCAATTGGACCGTATTGCGTAATCAGGTTAGTGGCCGTTTTATCGCCAAGACCGGGTATATTGGGGATATTATCGCTTTTATCGCCTACAATCGCCTTATAGTCAGGTACAAATTTCGGCCCGAAGCCATAGCGTTCGTTCACACCCTCCACATCAAAATAGCGGGCATCGCTGAAGCGGGCGCGTGGTCCGGCCCCCGGCAAAACAGCGCGGGTGTGCTCATTGACCAGTTGCAGCAGGTCATTATCGCCGGTCACAATCAAAGCTTCCAGGCCTTGCTGGTTGGCCTGCCGGGCGAGAGTTCCGATAACGTCATCAGCTTCAAAGCCGGGCTGCTCATAAATGGTGATACCGAGCGCCTCTACAATCGAACGGATACGCCCGATCTGGCTGCGCAGGTCTTCCGGCATTTCTCCCCGGTTGGCCTTGTATTCGACAAATTCTTCGTGCCGGAAAGTTTGACCGCCCTCAAAGGCCATCACAATATAATCGGGATTATCGCGCCGCAACACTTCAAGCAGCATTGAGGTAAACCCAAAGGTGGCGTTAGTCAGCTCCCCTTTGCTGGTAGCCAGGCCCGACTTGATAGCGTGGTAAGCCCTGAAGATGATGCCATAACCGTCAATCAACACCACACGGCCTTTTACCTCAGGTGTTCCCGTTTTTTGCTCAATTTCGCCTGCCGTGCTCATGCTGAATTTCGCCTCCTTATTGTTCATCTCGATGCCTGCAAGGCATTATAACATCAATCTATACTTGTATCATCCGCCATCTATACAATAATTTACACTATTAATATCGGCATTGTACGCGTTATGAGCTTTAACTTAGCTGAGAAAGAAATTAATCTACAGGTGTACGAATTTAAGCGGCACGATTACTAATCGCTCTTCCCAAAAGTATAAACTAATTTTACTTGTTAACCTGATTATACTATAATAAGCGCCAGGGGTACACCGCTTCAAAAATACCTGAATACCTGTTGGTAGTGAAAACTTTATCGATACGCTTACACCATGAAAATAGTTGGTCCTGACACCTTCAAGGAGGATAATGTCACAGTTAGTTGAAACTCCTGTTTTAATCAGACCCAGCGCAACTAAAAAACCTACCCGTAACAGCCCTTTAGCTCGTTTCTTTAAGGATAAACTGAACCTCGTAGCTTTTGTTCTTTTTGCTGTTATTAACCTGGTCAGTTTGAGTGCCGATTTTATTGCCGGAAGCTTGCTCAAACAGGCCCGCGATACCATTGATACTGATCTTGTCATGCGTTCCAGTTTACATCCACCGTTTCCGCCAGGTTTAAACGGGCATATTCTTGGTACGGACGAGTTAGCGCGTGACATGCTGGCGCGTACTATTTATGGAGGCCAGGTTTCACTTAGCGTCGGCTATTTAACCGCTTGTGTAGCAGTATTGCTGGGTGGCGGGCTTGGCTTATTAGCGGGGTATTTTGGCAGTTGGTTTGATGACATAATGACCGCGTTGATTCAAATTCTGGCAAATTTACCGTTATTTTTTCTGATGATTATTCTCTCTTTTATCGTCCGGTTCGAAGTAATCAATATTTCAGTTTTAATTGGACTTTTAAGCTGGACCGGTACGGCCAGAGTAGTGCGTGCCCAGGCTATAAACCTGCGTAACCGCGAATATGTAGAAGCGGCGCGAGTGCTGGGAGCGAGTCCATTTCGCATTATGCGCGTGCATATCCTGCCGAACGTGCTTTCCCTGATGCTGGTAATGGTCGGATTTGATGTGGCCGCCGCCATTATATTAGAAGCCAGTTTAAGCGTCCTCAATTTTGGTGTAACCATTCCGATACCTAGCTGGGGTAATCAACTTGCCAGCGGAGTCAGTACCGGCACCCCTGATGCTCCCTGGCAATTTCTACCACCAGCCATAGCCATGTCCGTTACTTTAGTTTGTATTTTCATTATTGCTAATGGCCTGCGGGATGCCTTTGATAAACGCTCAGGTGGTGATAAATGAGAAGATTTATCATTCGCAGGCTGTGGCAATCGGTGTTGTTGGTGCTGGCTATTTTGCTGCTCAACTTCTTCATATTGCGTCTGACTCCCGGTGATCCTTACTCTACCCTACAGTACCAGATGCTACAGGCCAGTAACGGCAATGAGTTGAATGCCAGTCAGCAGCGCCAGTTGAACGATTTGCGACAACGCATGGGACTCTACCTGGACCCCTGGCCGCAAGCTTTCATCAGTTGGGCTTCAGGTTTAATTCACTTTGATTTTGGCAACTCTGTGGTAAACGGACAACCGCTGACTCCACAGTTAAAAGAAGCTGCGATTGGTTCTTTCTGGCTGCTGTTTTTCGCTGCCTTATTTGGGGCGGTCCTGGGCATACCATTAGGTATCTATTCAGCATACAGGGCTGGAACCTGGAAAGATAAAACTATCAAGATTTTGACAGGAGTCTTTGTAGCGTTGCCTGGCTGGTTTATGCTGCAACTGGTGCAATTTCTCAACCAACAACTCTGGGAAGCTACCGGCAGGCATTTTAGTATCATTCCAATTGCCACTAATGAACTTGAATACGCGCGTAACAGCGATTTAGTACGGTTCTGGCATAATTGTCTACCTGTAGTTTTCCTGGGAGCCGTTATAGTAGCGCTGCTCTGGGGACAAAGCCGGGCTCAGACTCTAGAGGTGTTGAGTGAAGATTATGTGCGGACGGCCCGCGCCAAAGGTTTACGCAGCCGGGAAATTGTTTTCCGTCACGTATTCAGAACTTCGCTTTCGCCGCTGATTACAATCTTTGGCGGGCTGTTACCTTTCGTGTTTGGCGCTCAGGTTTTAATTGAATATTTTGGTAAGTGGTCCGGGTTGGGTTATTTGTTTCTCAACGCGGCTTCGCAGCGTGACTATACTATGCTGATGGGTGTCTTTACCCTACTCGCTCTTACTTGCGTCATTTGCAGTTTGCTGGCCGATATAGCCTACGGCATAGTAGACCCAAGAGTAAGTGAAAAAGCAAAATAAAATAATTAAAAAGGCCGGTCTGAGGTTAAAACAGACCGGCCTTTTTCTTTTAGCTACTAACTAATGCTGGGGATTAGCCAGGGCATTGGGGCTAAAAGCAATATTATTGAAATTAGCCGCCACAATGTCATTTTTGGCACGCCCGGCGCCCTCAAATGAGATGGTCAGGCCGTCTCCGTTGAAGTCAAAGACCTGAGGTGCGCCGAAGTCGAACATCACCAGGATTTTATTCTCCCACCAGAAAAAGTGAAAATGATGCGCCACTTTCTGGTCAGTCGAGTCGGGGGCATTATACTGGCGGATGGTTTTATCCTTCAAATTGCCCTCAACCATCAGGGTCACGCTGCCGGGCGAAAGGCCCCCGCTATCGTGGATCAGGCCGATTTCAAAATTCTCGCCCTTGCTGTTAGCAAAGCGCACAAAATTTTTGTAACCGGTTCCGTAACCCATGGTGCAGTTCTGGCCTTTTTCATCACAGACAGGTACCAGGTCGAAGTCCAGGTTGCCGGTATTAGCGACTGCACCGGCGGCGGTTTTAGCGCCTGCCAGGTAATCCAGATTAGGATTATCATTCCAGAGAGTGGGGTTTACCCGCGCTCCCAGGAGTAATAACTTTTCACTGTTTTTCCCGGCTGTAATGCCAATTCCTTTATCGCCCTGGAAAGTGGCCAGCGGTAAATTCACGCCCGGCAGAGTGCTGAAGGTAGCGTCCGTCGAAACGCTTTCATTACCGTAAATATCTACCCCGTGTACCCGGAAGTGATAGGTCTGCCCCGGTACAAGATCGGTCAGCACAACCGTATGATTGCTGATCATGTTATTATCAACCGGGCTGGACTGGCCATAGTTACCGCTCAGGCCGTACTCCACCCGCGAGGAAGTAGCAGTGCTGCTATTCCACTTGATAATCACTCCGTTGTGCCATGCTCCGCTGGCGGTAACATCCGTCAGGTTAGCGGCAGGCTGTGGCCCACCTTCCCACAGGAAAGTAACATCCAGTTTCCCGGCGCTGGCGCCGTCTAGTCCCAGGTCATCCCAGTAAGTACCGTCTCCGATATCTATGCCGCTGGGATTGTATACCGCATCGCCATTTTCGTTCAGGCCGTTGTTGTGCTTGTCGAAAAAGGCTTTCTCAGCCTGTGGAACGCCTACCGGCAAATCTTTAAACTCGTTGCGAGGATTATGCCAGTAGTTATCCTTGAAGTTCCAGGGCCCCACGTCCCATACAGGCGCTACTGCGCTTCGACCGTTCGGCGCGGTAATCCGCACCTGGTAGTCATGCTTGCCGGGGTCATTCAGAGCGGTCCAGCTTGGCAACGAAACGAAATGGTCGCGAGGCTGAATGACGTGACCATTTGCGGTGGTCGCTCCTACCATACCTTCACGGGTAGCATAGACTTTAAAAGTCGGAGGAGGCGCGGGAGCAGGGGCAGCAACAGGATTGGCCGCTTCTGCACTATTGTAACTGGCTGTGGTGAAATAACTGGCTGTTTCCACCCGCAGCAAATCGCGAGAATTAGCTTCCAGCTTTACCCCCTTAAAGACCGGGGTTAACCCTGCTTTCGCACTGAAGAGCCGCACCCGGTACTGAACATAGAGAAAAGCGTAATCCGCTCCGAAGCTGGCAGTCTGGCCGCTCTCCTGCAAAGTCTGCCAGAGAGTCCAGTTCTGGTTATCCGGGCTTACTCGCAGGTCTATTTCGAGATGTGTCCCGGCAGGTACATCGGCTTCCCAGCTTGCTTTGATGGTATTAAAAGGCTGGGCGAACCGGGAGGCCTGCCCGCTGAACATCCCGAAGTTATTCCAGTCGCCACTCCAGCGCGGAGGCCTTAGCTGTTCCCGTCCCAGACTCAATTGCCCGGGCACATCTTCCGCCACGTTAAGGGCAGAGGAATAATTTCCACTGCTTAGCACCGGATGTTCAGCCATAAATTGGACGTTTGAGGTAGATGCGCCTGTAAAGAGATCGGTCGAAACAGCGGAGGCGGCCCAGGTAGTGGCGGTGCTAAGACCAACCACCAGATTCAGGGCCAGAAGACTTGTGAGCAGCATGGCCAGCCGGCGGCTTAAGCGGAGTGATCGAGAAACCGGCTGGTTCTTGCAAAATAATTTACTTATCAACCTTTCCTAACTCTCCTGAAGGTAGTTCGTTCACAACCTGTGACGCCGTGCCAAACTTAACTGGCGTCTCAGAGTTGCCGCCCGGTTTACTGCCATAGTAGAACCCGTGACGAAGAACGACCTTCTTAGACCATTAGAGGAGCCGGAACAACCATTTTGGCTTGAGTAGAGATCGGGTAAAACAACGCAATCCCGGTCAGGGTTATTCCAGGGGAACCAGAAAACCTGCTATCTGGCTCTAATGGTTACTTCTTGATTTTCCGAGAATTTGCACCATTGATAGTTTTGCGCTTTCGATGATAAAATTATATCATGGCTATGCAAATACGGAAAACACGAACTTATGCTTCTTTAAGTACAGCGCGTGATTATACGGTACAAGACCTGATTTGGCAAACCGGCCAGTAGCGTTGACGTGGTTAGCTGGTTATAGTAATATCGGCAGCAGGAGGAACTTTTGATTATGCTAAAAGGCGAAAAGATAAATTTACGTCCGGTCCAGCGAGAAGATCTGCCTTTTTTCGAAAAATGGGCTAACGACGACAGTTTCAACAGTGAGTTCAATAATTTTGGCCTAAGGCGGACAGACTTTTTCGCTAAAAGCTTTGAAGAAAACGGCTACTTGAGCAACCAGCGCGGAACTTTAATGGTAGTTACCCAAAACGGGGAGGTAGTAGGAGATGTCAGTTATCACCAGGAAGCCTACGGACCGAACGAGGGTAGCCGGGTTTATAACATCGGCATTAGTTTAATGGCTGAGCATCGGGGTAAAGGCTATGGAGTAGAAGCTCAGAAACTGCTGGCCGCTTACCTTTTCTCAACCTATCCGGTAATGAGAGTGGAAGCTTCGACTGATATCGAAAATATCCCTGAGCAACACGCTCTTGAGAAAGCCGGCTTTACGCGTGAAGGTGTCCTGCGCAAAGTGCAATGGCGCCTGGGAGGTTGGCATGACCTTGTAATTTATAGCAAATTGCGGGGAGAATAATTACCAAAAATTGCAATTCCGCCGTTGATTTTAATGCGCCTTACATTAAAAAGGTGTATTATTGTTTGTAACATAAAAAACGGGCAAGCTGGGGTAGGGCTTGCCTGAAGCACGCTTTCTTTCCAAATTCACTCTCTGGTTTAAAACCCTTTTCCTGGCAAAGTAATCAGCTCAGCTCAACCCTGTCGCAAGACCGGTTGGCGAAAATGACTCACTTTAACCCTTGTTAGGGAGGACTCAAACGTGAAGAATAATAGTTGGCGTAAAGCTCACCTTCCAGGCCAGTTGAAAAACTCGAAAAATGCTTCTCAGGAAAGTTCTAAGGTTAGAATGAATGACGGGCTATGCCTGAGATTTTTCGGTGTTTGTCTACTGGCACTGGCTGTACTCTTTGGTTTTACAGTTAGCAGTTTTCCGGTTGCGCAGGCCCAGGCCACCGCACCATCTAACCTCGATTTTGGAACAGTAGTTGTTGGAAGTTCAAGCAGTAACTCCGCGAGCTTTCCAAATAATAATCGTTCCGTAGTAACCAGTACCGTCAGTATCGGAGGCGCAAACGCCGGCGAATTTAGCGCCAGCGGTTGTAATAATGTTTCTGTAAATCCTTTAGCAAGTTGTACGGTTAATGTAACCTTTAAACCAACTTCTCCCGGTTCAAAAACCGCTACTCTTAATCTGACCTATTCAACTGCTATCGGCGTCTTAACAAGCTTTAAAGTTAATCTTACGGGCGTAGGGGCGGTTCCACCCAGCCCAAGTCCCTCTATCAGCCCGGTCTCTACCGTTTCGCCGAGTAATAGCGAGATTTCTGGCCTGGTTACGCTAGATGGTGCCCCCGCGCCCGGCTTTATGGTTAAACTGGAAGGTCGCGAAACCAGCCAAACAACTACCGGAGGGGATGGCCGGTACAGCTTTAAAGGCCTGCCGGAAGGGGCTTATGTCGTACGGGTTCCTTTTGATAATACTAAATATACCGTCGTAGGCCAGAATTTCAGTAACCAGACCATGACCGGCACTTCGGTTGAGAACAGGATAAACTTCCAGTTCAATTCCATCGCGCAACCTACCACGCCGCCGGCTACAACAAGTCCGGGGGGACAACCCTCCTTTAACCCGACCCTGACAGTCACACCTAAATCCGGCCCTCCCGGCACACTCGTCACTATTACCGGCACAGGCTGGAATCCGAAAGGGCCGGACGGCGGGCAGAACCAGGTGCTTGTCACCCTTGAAAGCTCCACCGGGTCAGGTAGCGGCAGCCTCAGCAGCTTTAGCCTGTCGAAAGCCAGTGCTTCCCTGGTAACGCTTGGCTCCTTCCCGGTTAACAGTGACGGAACCATTAACGCTCAGGCTACTCTACCGGCGCTCGTGCCTCAGAATGTGCTGGTACTGGCGAAGGACCGCAACAGTCAAAATGCCCAGGCGCCTTTCGCCGTGGTAGGCGCGGCGGATGTTGTCTGTCCGAATGTGCCTGCCGGTTCCAAATTACGGGTTGGCACTGCTTCTGCCCAGACCGGTCCAAACACCTTCAAGATCTGCGTGGTAGTAACAGCCAGCGTTAATGAAGGGGTTAACCTGACTGACTCGCTGATTATCACGCTGCCGAACGGGTCAGGCGTGACAAACTCCAGCGTCAGCGCCGGTACGGTTACAGTAACCAATAATAGCGTGGACTGGGGCGGGTTCACCCTGGCGGCAGGCCAGAGCGCGAATTTAATCCTGACTATTAATTCGCCGAGCGGCAGTCTCAACGGAACTTCTCTCTTCATCAGCGGGCGCTTTAACCGGGGCCAGGCTTTCCAGCAGCGCATACCCGGCCTGATACCGCTGACAGAAATAGATGTACCGCAAGCCACGGCTGTCATACCGCAAGGAGCGCCCAGCACCGGCTCGGGTGCAGCAGCAACGCAGGACAATTTTGGGTATCCATTCTTGTTACTGGCGGCTACCTTGCTCGGCGCTTTCTGGCTAATAGCAGGCTGGAAATTAATCAAGCGCGGCAGGCAACGCTAATCTCTTCCAGTACACAACTATAATATCGTAAGCATAACCTGTAAGAACAAAGAACGCTCTACGCTATCAAAAGGTCTAAACCTTAAGCGTAGAGCGCTCTTTTGCCAGGAGGTACAGGCGTTAGTTGAGACAAATTTTAGCGCCTTATACGGCTTTTTAGCTCAAACTACTGTAGCTCCGACCTGATGCCAGCGTTCATTTTATAAGACTAAACAGCAGGTAAAGGTTTGGTGTAAGGGGCGTACTCAAAGCGTACGCTGCCACCGTTCAACCCTTGCGCAACCAGGGTCCCTTTCAAAGAGCCGTTACTGAAGTTCACCGTGGCTTTCGGCGCCCAGACTATCCCTTCCAGGTTAAGGGAGCTAAGCGCCATTTGGTTGGCCTGGTAAAAGTTGAAAACGACCTGCTGGCGGTTCACATTACTCAAATCAATCCCGATATTACCCAGTGAAATGGTAGAACCGCTGACGTTAATAATCAGGCTGGCAGCAGGCGGCACTTCTATCTTCAGGCTGCTGGCTTTTGCAAGGTCATCTCCGTTAACCTGAAAAACATTCTGCGTAGAATTATTTCCGGCTAAGGTAATGACACCGTACTGAAAAGTGGTCGTGCCGGTAGAAGGCAGATTGGCCCAGGCTGTAGCTATCTTATCAGCATAAGCCTGGGCGGCGTTGAAATCGTAGGAATTTCCTTTTTGAATAGGCTGCCCATCCAAGAAAGCGGTACCGGCATTCTTTAAAGTCCCTCCATAGAGGACATTACCGTGCACATTGCCGCCGGACAAATTTATATTACCGCCTACCAGCACGTTATCCTGGTTGCCGGGCAGGCCGGTTGCCAGGTTGTAGGAAACGAAATTGGCATTTTTAGCCACCGCTACCCGCCCGGTTACTTCGCTACCTCCCAGGGAAAGATTTAAATCTCCCAGCAGGAAAAGGCTAAAATCGGTAAGCTTGAGATTAGAAGTCGCGGTCGGCGTATTGGGCGCCGGGGCTGAAGTTATGGCGCTGGTGGTCTGGGCGGCTGCTGAAGTTGCGGCGCTGGTGGTTGGAACGGCAGCCGAGGTTGCGGCAGCAGTAGTTGGAACGGCAGCGGTTGGTGCGGCGGTGGAAGTCACAGTCGGTATAGCAGGCGCGGTGGTCTGGGGAGCGGTAGTGGTTTGTTGAGTGCTAGCGGCGGTAGTAGCAGCACCGGTGGTTACAGCGCCGGCGGTAGCGGTAGGCGTGGGCGCAGCGGTAGGCGAAGCATTTCCCGCACTCTGGCAGCCTGATAACAGCCCGGCAAAGAGTGTTAAGAAGAGTAAAAAAGAAATTCCTGTAATACTTATCCTGGCTTTAGATGTAATTTTGCTTACCACGACCGGCCCTTCCTTTCTCTAAGACTAACTACTTCAGCTAATTCTATCACGCATGATTACTATCAGAATGTAATGGATTTAACTTCCGCAAGATTTATACCGAACTGATGAAATGACCTCGCAATACTCAAGACACTAAAAAGGCCGGAGTAAGCAGAATTCTGCTTACTCCGGCCTGAAGATTTATTATGAGGGGCTCTTTGTAGCTAGCAGGTCTTAGATTGCGATTGAATCCTGGAGCAAACGGCCTTCCAGTTGATCTTCTAAATCGAGGTGTAGAGGCCAGTTTAAGACTGGGTTCTCTACCTGATTAATCTCGATAGAATTTACATCATCGGTGCGGATTTTAGTGTTAACAGTTAGAATCTCATAGAATTCGTTTGTTTCGCGCTCCAATTGCTGGTAATTGGGTCGAAGTTCTCCCCATTCCCTGGTAGTGTAGCGTACCATTCCGTTCGCATCCAGCGAATTCATCAGGCCTAGACCTTCCTGGCGGAGTTGCCGGGCTCGCGTCTGATTTTCCTGCTGTTCGGCGATTCCCCCCAAACACATCAGCATATCTATATGGGCCCGCGGATAGTTTATCGTCCTGGCCAGGTTGATTCCTTCCATTAGATAAGCTTCCGCTTGCGCATAATTGCCCAGGTTCAAGTTACTCAAGCCTAAATTGGAGAGCTGATTACAGATCATGTGCTGATTTGCGATATAGCGAGCCAGTTCGAGAGCTATCTCAAAGTGTGAACGCGCTTCCTGGTACTTCTTCTGGTAGAGAGCCAGGATACCCGCAATGTTGTGGTGAAGGGTAAGTAACTCGCGGTGACCTATCCTTTCCGCTACTTGCAGACCTTCCTGGTTATATTCTTCCGCTTGCTTGAAGTTGCCAAAAATGGCGGTGACATAGGCCAGGTTAGACAGGAGGCAGCTTGTTCCTTCGTGATGTTCTATTTGATAGGCCAGGTCCAGGCCCTCCTGGTACAGGCGGTACGCTTTGAGGTAATTCCCCTCGATTCTAAAAATCCTTCCCAGGTAGCTGGATAAGTAACAAAGTTGCTTCTTGTCTCCGGTCAGGCGAGCCATCTTTAGCCCTTCTTCAAAGAAAGATTGGGCCTGGCTGGATTCTTTACGATTAGCGGCTACCAATCCCAGGGTGGTCAAGAGTTTGCTCATATGGTAAGTCTGGCCGCTTTGTCTGGCCAGGGCCAGGCCCTCCCGGCTATAGGAGTCTGCCAGGTGATATTCGGCCCGGAGTTCGGCAAAACTACCCAGGTAGCAAAGGGCGTTGATTCTTCTGGCTGTATCGCCAGTTTTTTCGGCCAACTTTAAAACCATCTTTAGATAGTGACCGGCCTTAACGTACAAGCCGCGCACCCGCATAAATAGCAGGAGGCTATCTACTCCTTGAAATAACTCCTGCTCCATTTCAAGTTCTCCGGCACAATCAAGGGCAGCCAGGATATTTACCATCTCCTGTTCCAGGCTGTCAAAATCCTCTGCATGTTCACGGGTGTACTCAACCATGTAGCGTGCCATGCGGCGCCGGGCTTCCTGGCCAGTATGTTGTCCGGCGTAACTGGCGACAGTCTGGTGAAGGGTATAGCGGCCAGGACCACTGGTTTCAAGCAGACCGGCATCCCACAGCGTATCTAAAACCGCTTCGGGAGCGCCGCTTACCGCCAGGGCCGCTTCTTCCGAGAAACAGTTGGGTTTGGCGGGGAAAACCGCCAGGGCGCTCAGCGCTTCTCTTTCTTCTGCGCTAAGTCGCTGTTCGCTGATGGCAATACTTGCCTGGAGCGAGAGCGGAGTATGTTCAGGTAGCCCAGGGGATAGTTCTTCTGGCGTGACGGGTACGGCAAGTTGTAAACTTTGCCTGCGATCCTGCAAGAGTTTAATAGCGTTTTGCAGCCTGCGCGGTTGACCGGCAAAGGATTGCGCCGCCAGGTATTTCCCCATAAGAGTAATTGCCAGCGGTAGAGCACCTACCGCCTGTACCAGCGCTCGCGCTCCTTCGATATCCTGTTGGACCAGTTGCGGCACGAACCGGGCTAAAAGAGCTATTCCTTCTGTTTCTTCCAGCTCCGCTACATTAACCATTCCTTCAGCCGCAAAGGCATAGCCTACCTGGGGTAAGCGAGTGGTTATTATATGCACGCAGTTGGGGCCGCCTACCTGCATTGCCAGGGCATCTTCAACCCGCCATACATCGTCTACAACCAGTAACATCCGGCGTTTACCAATAGCCGCTCTTAAGGCCTGGCGCCAGGCGCTTATACTTGCCGCATTCTCAACTTCTTGCGGTTTAATATCCAGGAGTTTTGCCCAGCGAGCTAACTGGCCCAGCACATCAGGGTTTGACCCCAGCCCGGCCCACAAAATACCATCTTTAAAATATTCTTGAATATCTAAGTCTTGAGTTAAGGCTACCGCCAGGGTGGTTTTACCTGCACCTGGTAAGCCCTGTAATGCAACCTGGCCGCTCCCTCTTTCCAGGCGCTGTTTTAGCTGTTCCAGTAAGGCGCCACGTCCGAACAGTGAGCTGGAATTCCCAAGAGAAACCGGAATAGTATGATCAGTTAGGTAAGAGGCTGATTTTTCCAGTACAGCTAAAGGAGCTACAATTTCTTGAGGATCGGCGTCTGTCAAAAGCCCTAATTCCCTGGCATTCTTACCAAAAAGCGCGCATAGCTGTTCCCGGTAATAAGGTTGGGGTAAAGCCTGACCAAGTTCCCAGCGCATTACAGTTCGAATTGAGGTTCCAATGACTTCCGCCACTTTTGCCTGTGACCAACCGCGTAATTCTCGTTCTACCTTGAGTGGATGCATGGTGGGGTTAAACCTTTCTCTTACCAATTTATTTCTCATTGTAGCCGCATGACCAGGGGTAAGAATTCCGCCTGCTTCTGTATTTTTAGAAAAGCCGATCAGATTTTTGCGATTTTTAAATATAAATGTTTATTAAGATTAAGTACCCGAAAGCCTGGCAAAACAAAATAGTATTAAGAAGCAATTTCGATTAGTCTGAAGTATCTAAGCCGAAGTACGACTTTAGTCGTATTTCTGGCAACTATGCCTCTCTTAAATGTTTCCACTGACCTTCTGCATACTGAACACTGCAAAAGTCCAATCACCGGCATGCATATTTGTCACCTGTCTGTCACGTCCATGACATTTTGCGAGTCACCATCCTGTGGAATACTTTTGTCAGGAGACGAGGCGAGAAAAACTTCCCTGAAATCTCCCGGAACTATTAAAAAAATAAATCTCACAAATTAATTTCAAAAGGAGTAAAGAAATGACTATCGAAATGGTTGAGCAGAAGTTTGGTATGTATGGCTACCTGGACATCCACAAAGCTACCCGCCGCCACCTGGATAACTATTTGCTAAAAGCCAGCCTCGTTTCCGCTAACGACCTTAAAACTATCAAAACTTTACAAAGTGATTTCGATTTCTACTGGAACATGCTTGAACATCACCACAAAACCGAGGATGCTGGCTTTTTCCCGATGCTGGGCGGAATCGATAGCACTTTCGCCACCCAAATTGCGGCCATGACCGAAGACCATGAAGTAGTGGACGAAATGGTTGTAAAGATTAAAGCCTACCTCGTAGATGCGGCTAACGGTAAAGCTAATGCTTACGATCAGTTCCTGGAGCAAACTCGTGCCTTCCGGGATACCCTGTTCGACCACCTTGACCGGGAAGAAGAGATTGTCATTCCGGCGGTGAACCGCCACTTCACTTACGAGCAGCAACTCGTGATGGAAGAGCAGGTTATAAGCGCTATGCCGGTTGAACACGTGGCAATTATGTTCCCCTGGATTTACGAAGTTATGACCACCGTGGAACGCGTTACCGCTTATGGCCAGTTACCCGAGTCCTTCCGCGCTAGCTACGGTTACTGGGAAGAAGAATATTATCTTCTGCGCTCCGCCCGCTAGTTTAAGACCGGCAACTCTTCACCCATGTTAGGGGTGAGGAGTTGCCGGTACTCACGAGAACTGAAGAACCGTCTGATTTAGCTCTGTTTAGTTCAGGGTAAGGTCAACCGTGGATTGGTACTTAAAATCGACGGTTGTGGCTGAGATATGGAAGAGACCGGGCTGCAAACCTGCCTGATTCAACTTAACTGTTTTAGTGAAGTTGCCCTGCGCGTCGGTTTTAACCGTATCTAAAGCAATCGGATTCTGCACCCCACCCACTATTTTCAATTCGGTATTCGGCGGGAAAGCGCTACCGTTCAGGGTGACTTCCTCACCAATTTTGACAGTAGCGCTGGAAATCAGAAGCCCCGCCTGTACATTCAACTCCACCTTGGCCTGGTATTTGAAATCCGCGCTGCTGGCATAGATGAAATAGGAACCTGGAAAGATATTTTGCTGCGGTAAAGTCACCTTCCGGCTGAATTTACCCTGAGCGTCCGTTTTAACCTTGCCGTAGCGGTCGTTCGGGTTCTGTACGCCACCAACAATATCCAGCTCCAGGTTAGCCGGGTACCCACTACCCAGCAACGTGATTTCCTGTCCCAGTTTGACCGAAAGAATAGAAGCACCCAGGGTCGGATTATAGGCCGGGGCAGGCGCTACCAGGGTTAAAGGAGCGCTGGCGGCTACTTTATTATCCTGGGTGCTTACCCTCAAAACCACCCTCCCCGCTGTCAGGGTTTTGCCCCCTGCCACGCTCACCAGTTTCACCTCAGAGCTGAAGTTACCTTTGCTGTCTACTTTAGTGGTGGCATATGGTCCGACCAGTGCTCCGTTTTGCACTATCAACGAAACTTCCAGTTTTGCACCGGCAGGATAACCACTGCCACTGACCACCAGGCCATCCCCAATTTTAACCGTATTACTTGAAAAGCGAATAACAGGTTTGTAGCTCGGCTCGCTGGCTTTGGTCGTGATGGGCGTGGGATTGTTACCTGACGGTGGCTGGGTAGCTGGATTACCTGCGGTGGCTGGCTGAGTGGTTGTGGCCACCTGAGTTGGAGGTTCTGCCGTGGTCGGGTCCGCTGCTGCTGTGGTAGCAGGTTCATTCGTAGCGGTGGGCGTACTGCTGGCGGCGTTACCCGGCGTGGTAACTGTCTCAGTGCCTTCGCCACAGGCTACCAGTAACAGGGCCATTATTACTACCATCAAACCCACTGTCAGGGCTTTAAATCTAAGCCCGTTCTTTTTTTGCGTTTCCTTTTTGCCGATAAACATTTTCATTGACCTTTCTGCTCTGTTCTTTGACTGCATTTAATCTTTTTGGGCAGCTTTTGTTTTCTATCTTTGAACTCGTCGCTCATCTAATAGAATGTCACAGGCAGAATCTGGTTATGCAGTTATATTGTGATTGTTGTCACTTTCCTTTTAGCTTAAGAATTGAATTGTAAAAAGCTTTTGCTAAGTAAGCAGCGAGGTCAGGAGGGGTGCCACCCTGCAAAGGGGCGCTGGGGGATTTCCCCAGTCAATTTTTCTACTCCCACCCCGCACAGCGAGGCGGATAGCTGATGCAGGGTAAACAGAAAATATGAAATAAAAAAGGTCGGGGCGAGAGGATTCGAACCTCCGACTTCTTGCTCCCAAAGCAAGCGCACTACCGGGCTGTGCTACGCCCCGACGATAAAACCAACATTTGCCGGTTACAAATGCGAATGTAATTTTACCTGCTACAAATACAAATGTCAATGAAATTCCCATAATTCTCAGGGCGAGGTAAAAGGGGGAGGGAATACCCCTGCAAACCCGCCCAGGGTAGACCCTTAAAATCCCTTTAATTACTTTATTTACCCGTGACGAGCTCAACCAGTCACAAGAAGGACTTGATCCGCTTAATATTACATTCCAGTTAGTGGCGGGGAGGTTTGGCGGCTATGTAAAATATTTGATAGTCCTTTCAAAAGACGAAGGGTACGCTTAATACGTAAACGAGATAAGTCGCAGGTGGTAATTTACCCGTATAAAACAATCGGAGATGGAACAACAAAATTATGCTCAAACAAACCATAAATGCCTGGCAGTTTGTGATCGGTGAACCCTACAAATGGATCTTCCAGGCTTTTTTCAATGCTTTTGATCTCAGCGAGTCCTTACCGGAAAAGCTCGAACGCCGCCTCTACCTCAAGATGGTGATGCGTTTATATCTTCCGTTCTTCACAGTTGCCTTCCTGCTAAGTGTGATCAGCCTGCCTATCGTCTTCGCCTGGAACGGATACGATATTCCCAGCCCTTACCCCCTGGCTAAAATTGGCATAGTCACAGCGCTGGCTGAAGCGCTGGCGCTGTTTTGCGGTTCATTCTGGCGCACTCGCTTCGGCTTTATTATGCTGATAGTGCTGGGCATACCCTTCTGCATCGCCAACGCCCTCGGTATTGCCTTGTTCTAGATGTCCGGTCGTTTAATCGGAGTGAAAGATGCTTAAAACCATAAAAGTTTCTTCACTATGTTACTATTAGCTTGCCATCAAATACAGGCCAAACTTAGCGGCCTTGAGCTTAAAATAAAAACTGCCATGCGTAACCAATGGCAGTTTTTATTGCCGTACAGTCTTATGTAAAGCGTAAGAAGAGCCCCGGCAACTCTATTCCCTCGACGGTAGTGTTCCAGGCCTGACCCGGTTTAACTTCAGGAGCGGGGGTAAGCGTGCCGGTGGTAATTATTTCCCCGGCTGCCAGGGGCGGGGCCCCTTGCTCTTCCAGAGTACGAGCCAACCAGTGGAGACCCGCGGCAGGACTGGCCTCCAGCACGTCGCTGCCTTTACCTCGGGCCGCTTCCTGTCCGTCCTTGAACAATTTTATCTGAAAGCTGCCTAGTTCTTCGGCCAGCCTGGACGGGTCCCTTATCGGCTGTGGCTCGCCTATAATCAATCCGAAGTGCAGGCCAAAGTCTGCCACAGCGTCTGATGGGATAAACTTCCATGCGGGGAAATTGCAATCCACGACCTCATAGCCCAGGGCCAGCCATTCGACTTTTTCTAAAATCGTTACAGGGTCACTATCGCTGGCAGTCAGTGGAGCCTTGAGCTTAAAGACTATTTCCGGCTCGATCAGGGTTGAATAAGTCCTGGCCAGGGATAGCTCAGCCTCGTTATTGTGGGCGTAGTGGATAGTCTGCTCGTAGATATAGGCCCAGATGACCGTGTCCATACCCAGGCTCGGCCAAATGGTTTTATTGGTGAACCCAATTTTGCGGCCGGCAGATACCCAACCTGACTTCTGCCGCAACTTAGCCAGTTCATGACCCACCGCGTAGCCCGCCGCCAGGTTCCAATCCTCAAATCGAGTCGAAGGGGGTATCAAGGAGCCACCACGTCCTCTAACTTCCAGAAATTCTTGTGCCAATGCCTGAACGTCCATTTCAGCTACTTCCTCTCCTTTAGCTATAACTTTTTGATCTGGCACTCCGGTCATATTTTATTATACTGTACCGGCAACAAGCATGAACCGGGAGAGAGATGCCTGCAAGAGCAGGTAGGAGAGTTGCCTGAGCAGTGAGATAGCGACGTTCAGCGGATTTGCCTTTTATTCCAAAAAAAGCTCCTACCCGTTCGGATAGGAGCTTTTTGAATGATGCTACTGGCTGGCTAGATGGCTGATCTAGCTAGCGCTTACCGGTACCGGACTAATTTGCTGCATCAGGCTCATCACGTCCGCGACCATCCAGTGTTCTACAATCTTACCATCGGCAAGCCGGTAGATAATGATCAAAGGCATCTTCACCTGCTTGCCCGTAGCCGGTATTCCCATAAAATCACCCAGGTGGGTTCCCACAAACGTGGAGCGCACTACTACCCTGTCACCTTCCGCGATGATATCTTCCGGTACCAACTGGTAACGCGGAAAACTCGCTTCGAACATCTTAATATGATCTTTGAGCTCCTGGTCAGCTACAAACCGGTTAATGTTCGCTTCGGATTTCTCTTCATTCGCAACCGCCTCAAGGTAGCGCCGAATAAAAGCCTTGTTCTCTTCAACTAACATTTCTGATCTCCTTGTTTCACAATTTCCGATATGACTCAGCCCAAACACTCTCAGCAATCCTGGTCAGATGCTAATTGCAAATAGTGAAATGGAAAAAAAGATGTTGTTGATAACTGTTAAAACATGAGGGGATGTAAGAATAACTAAGGTTAGGTAACTTCTTAACTAATTGTCTTGATACTACTAACCTGCATATATTATAGCATAAAGTGATTATATTTTATAGAACTCTTATCTTAATTTCAGCATAATCAAAAACCAGATTATGCCCGTACCTTTTTGGTGTCTCCACTTCTTTCGAAAGCCAAAATTATGAAGATATGAAATTCCTCAAAGTTTTGCATTGATTATGGCAAAGTGTATAACAGTTAACAGGTTTTTCGTTCTCTGAAAGGTATAGTAACTATGCTACAGCCCAAAACACTGTAGTCAATTTGCAAGATAAGTATCGGCAAAAAGGGCAGGAAACAGCCTCAAAATCTTTTTCACCCACGGTTGAGTTCTTACAGTAAACAGGGAATTTTACTTCAGTTTGAAGCATCCCTCAAACGTTCCAGTAGCCTGAGACAAATTCTACTTTAGTCTCAGGAAGCTTTAGCATTACTGTACTCTAAAAAAGCTTCACCTGTCAGCGGAAAGTAATATTCCCTGGCCTATTCAGTGTGCCCTCAAACAACTGTTAGTTCAAAGACGAAATAAAATTAAAGGAGATTAACTTTGAAAAACGAGCTTGCTTCCAGTTCAAAACCGGCCAGCCATGCTATTGTAATTGGCGGTAGCATTGCCGGCCTGACCGCAGCTAAAGTTCTGAGCAACCATTATGATAAAGTAACCATTTTTGAACGAGATCGCATGCCCGAGGGTATTGAAAACCGCAAAGGTGTACCACAGGGTCGCCACCCCCATGTCATTCTCAAACGTGGCGGCATGATTTTTGAAGAACTTTTTCCCGGTCTTACAGATGATTTAAGGCAAGCCGGTGCCGTTGAAGTTAATGTAGGGCAAAGCGCCTGGTATGCCTTTGGAGCCTGGCGCCCGCGTTACGATTCAACCATCACCACTACCGCTGCCAGTCGCCCGCTGCTGGAAAGTACCGCACGCCGGCATCTAATGAAACAGCCCGGATTACGTTTTGTGCAGGATTGTGAAGTAGTTGGCCTGGAGATGAATGCTTCAGGCACGCACGTAACCGGCATCAAAGTACGGAATCGCAACGGCGCCATCCTGGATACCACCGAAACTACCCTGACGGCAGATTTAGTGGTGGACGCGAGCGGGCGCGACTCTAAAGCGCCGGAATGGTTGGAAAGCCTGGGTTATCCGGTACCGCAGGAAACGGTGGTGGACGGCAAAGCGGCTTACGCCACCCGTATTTTTGAGAAAAATGCCGATTGGGATCTGGACTGGGAATTTATGTATGTGCAGCCTACCGCTCCCTACCAGAAGCGCGGGATTATTTTCCTCCCCATGGAAGGTGGCAAACGCTGGCATGTCACCGCTATCGGCATGGCAGGAGACTATCCGCCCACCGACGAAGAAGGTTTCATGGAATTTATTCGGAGCCTCCCGGTGCAAATGCCCTTTGAAGCGCTTCAGAAATGTACGCCCGTAACCCCGATTGTGGGCTACCGCCGGGCCGAAAATCGCATGCGCCATTACCATGCGATGCCGCGCTACCTCGAAAACTTCCTGGTGGCTGGCGATGCCGCGATTGCCTTTAACCCGGTTTACGGGCAGGGGATGTCTTCTGCCGCTATCGGCGCCCTGGTACTGGATGCTTGCATCAAAGAACACCTTGCGGAAGGCCAGACCGGCAGCCTGGCAGAGCGCTTCCAGAAACAGCTTGAACAGGCTATTACTGTTCCGTGGCAACTGGCCACTGGCGAGGATTCGCGCTGGTTCCCGGTCGAAGGCGCTACTCCCGACCCGGAAATGATGATGATGGGCCGCTACATGGAACAGGTCTTCCGGGCTACCTGTATTAATCCGCAGGTACTGGAAGCCTTCTACCAGGTCATGCATATGCTGGAAACTCCCAGCATTTTCTTCCGCCCTGATATTGTGCTACAGGTTGTCAACGAAATGGTGACGGCTTAAGCTCTAGCAAAGTTTATCAGTAATTAAAAAAGCGGCGGCTATTTTCAAGATAATAGCCGCCGCTTTTTCGCTTCTTTAAGGTACCAGAAGTTATGCTTGCTCACTCACAATCGGGAGATAGAGATCGAACATCGCTTCTTCAGGCATGCGCCCGGTTTCAAAGAGAAAAATCTCCGGTGTAAGGCACTCTTCCAGCCATTGATGATCCCCGCTCCGGTAGGGCGTGCTTTCACGCCACAGGGCCAGTTGCTTCCAGCTATCAGTTATGGTGCGCAGTTGACAACGTGTTACGGCATATAACCCGCCCGGGAACCGGTAGAGTTTTATCTTACCCGAGGGTTTAACCTCCTGGTTAACGGTCATCCATTGCTCATACCCGTAATTCGGACTACCCGGGGCCGGACTCGGATTGTTGAAACCGAAGAAGCGGTGCGCCTTGAGACTACTGAGAAGTCCATAGGAGTCCGCCCAGGTCTGTATTTGCTTCCAGGCTAACTCTTCGGGACTCGGGCCGAAACCGAGCGTGCTAACCACTTCCATTGCATCAAGCCGAACAATACGTACTTCCAGGCTGTTCATTGCTCTCTCCCTTCTTTTGCATAATTTACTTAACTCCCACTTTTATTGTAACCACAATTACTGACATCTTTTGTCATGATTTTAGAGTAAAATGGAACTGATGGGGCAATGTGAAATAAGCAAACGAACAATCAAATTTATTAAGCTTTTGCCTGAAAGGAGCAGGTCAGATAATGCGAGCAGATCGACTAATAGCCCTGCTAATGCTCTTGCAATCTCACGGCAGCATGACCGCCCAGGCCTTAGCCGAAACTCTCGAAGTCTCGGAAAGAACGATTTACCGGGACATAAACGCCCTGGGCATTGCCGGTATTCCTGTTATGACAGAGCGCGGGCCAGGCGGAGGTTGCTCTTTACTCGACAGTTACCGCACTAACCTGACCGGGTTGACCGAAGAAGAGACTCGCGCCCTTTTCATGCTTAATCTACCTGCGCCACTCTCACAATTAGGTGTAGCACCTGAATTAAAAAGCGCCCTGCTTAAACTCAGCGCCGCTTTACCTGTTACCCGGCGCTCTGCTGAAGAACGGGTGCGCCAGCGCATTCATCTTGATGCCACATGGTGGTTTCAACCGGAAGAACCCTTACCATGCCTGACGAAACTCTACCAGGCGATATGGGAGGATGCTCTTGTCTATGTAAAATATCGGGTCAGATTCGAGCCACGCGGGGAGGTCGAGATTGAGCAGTTAGTTGAGCCCTATGGTCTGGTCGCAAAGGCCAGTGTATGGTAGCTAATCACGCCGGCCAGATGAAAGTTTACCGGGTTTCACAGGTAATCGAAGCGCAAATTAAAGCGGAACATTTCGAACGCGCTGCTGATTTTGATTTAGTCGCTTTCTGGCAAAAGTGGTGTCTTAAACTTGAACAGCGGCGTTCGCGCTACCAGGTGACAGCCCGGGTCGCCCCTGAACTACTTCCTGAATTACGCTACTATTTTGGAGACGAATTACAGTCAGCCATAAAAGAGGCCAAAAAGGAGGCGGACGGTTGGGTCACGATGGTTCTACCTTTTGAGCGCCTGGAAGACGCTCGTAATCGGCTACTTGGTTTTGGTAGAGTTATAGAAGTGCTGGAACCGGAAGCGCTTCGCAAAAGCCTGGCCGACTTTGCCTGCCAGATAGTTGATCTTTATTCCGCCCGGCCTCCGGATGTGTTTGCAGGAAAAAGGGAGTGATGCCGGGTGCTAACCGTCAATCTGTGACAGCCTTCCACCGGTCATGAGCGCACCTGCGCTCATGGCTAAATTTACCTTTGCATTTTTAACCACTTTTTTACGCTTGTTTCCCCGGTTGTTCATAAGCTTAAGTCAAGATTGAAATAGCGAGACAAACTTTTTATTTGCCCGGGTTTATTGAGGTTGCCGGAAAGGAAAAGTTATGTTAAGTAAAGTGGAATTACAAATGCGCCCTTACTATCAGCAGCAAGATTTATCAGTGGTAGGCGGGCTGATGCGCCGTACTTATGACCAGGCCCCCTTCTACAATGCCTGGAGCATCTTCCGCTACGATAGCTGGGCTCAGCGTCGCCTCTGCGATGAAAGAATCTTCGGCCAAACAGGCTGGCAAAATGACATTTTCCTCTGGGCAGATGCGCAGGAGAATCCCTGTGGTGCCCTTTTTTATGAAAACGAGAATGCTGTGGTGGTAGCCGGTCCGGGCGATCTCCCGCTTTTTGAACAAATAATAGCGCAGGCTGAACGGCATTCGACCCAAAAAGGCCTTAACCGCATGAGCGTGGAGATTCTGGGCAGTAACCACCCGGTCCAAACCTTACTGGAACTCAGGGGGTATAGCAGACCTGATGACCATATGATTTACCGCGAAAGGCGACTGGAAACCAGTTCCTTTGAACCGGTCAGGCTGCCGCCTGGCTTTCACCTTAAAACCCTGGAAACCGACGAAGAACTGGCCCAATTCCAGGAGGCAGTCAAGGCAGTTTTTAATTATGAAGATTGTCCACAGGCCTATCGCCTGGTGCAGGAAGCCCCCACGTATGTGCCTGAACTTGACCTGATCATTTTAACAGAGCAGGGCGAAGTGGCTTCTTTTTGCACGGCCTGGTTCGATAAGGAAAGGGGCCTGGCCGAGTTTGAGCCGGTAGGAACCAAGCCGGCCTTTCGACGGCGCGGTCTGAGTAGGGAACTCCTGGCAGAAGCTCATAACCGGCTCAGACAGTTGGGCTGCCGAATCTCCACGGTTTGCTCTTACAGCGGGGCGCTACCGGCTAACAATCTCTACTGTGTTGCCGGGCTAGAACCCCGCGATAGGATCTATACCTGGCATAAGCCGCTCGGATAACCGGCGGCTTAGACCGAAATTAGATTGGTAATGCTGGTAGTCTGGAAGCATTTTTTACTAAAAGTATGAGAAATTCAGCCGAATGTAACAAGTTATAACCCTGATTTTTACCTCGTTTGTTTAAAATTAAGTGAATAGATCATGCCAGGTAAAAGCGCTTACCCGGGCATACAGGATTGAGTCAAACTTATGCTGAATAAAGATGATAAAGAGAACAGGCAACCCCTGCTACCCTTCTTTGACCAATCAGATAAAGAGGACGGTTCACCACCACGTAAAAAAAAGATTCCAGGGTGGTTGTGGTGGCTGGTTGCACTGGTACTGATTACCTGGAATATAATGGCCTTCTTGCCGGGTAATCAGGCATTGGTATCTATTCCTTATACCTCTTTTCTCGATCAGGTCAAAGCGGACAATGTCAGTGCGGTTGACATTGAGGGGGATCAGATCACCGGCCAGCTCAAGAAAGCGATCATCTGGCCGCAACCGACCCCCAGTCCGGTAGCCAGCCAGGCTCAGTCTACTCCCGGTGCGCCTGAAAGCCCTACCGTAACGGCTCCTCCCACTGCGACTCCCGGCAGCGTTCCGGCCACTCAGGTTAGCCTCACCTACTTCCAGACTAATTTCCCAACCACCATAGGCGATGCGGTACTGATGCCTCTACTCGTACAGCACAAAGTGCAGGTCACTTCTCATACCCAGAGCGTTCCCTGGTATAGCTGGCTTCTGTCGGTGCTCTTTAGCTTTTTACCGTTCCTGTTGCTGATCGGTTTTATGCTTTACATGGGCAGGCAGACCCTGCGAGGTCAATCCGGCCTGCTTGATTTCAGCCGGACCAAAGCCCGCCGTTACGGCTCTGGAAATGGTGAAAAACCGGATGTGAGCTTTCAAGATGTAGCCGGTGCCGATGAGGCGAAGGACGACCTGCGCGAAGTGGTGGATTTCCTCAAAGTGCCGGATAAATATCGCAGGCTGGGAGCGCATATGCCGCACGGTATTCTACTGGTCGGGCCGCCCGGTACCGGCAAAACTTTGCTTGCTAAAGCTGTCGCCGGTGAAGCACAGGTCCCCTTCTTCAGCATTAGCGGTTCAGAATTCGTAGAAATGTTTGTAGGCGTAGGCGCAAGCCGGGTACGCGATCTGTTTGGGCAGGCTCGAACCGCTGCTCCTGCCATTGTCTTCATAGATGAATTAGACGCGGTGGGACGGCGACGAGGGGCAGGCCTGGGTAATGTAAATGATGAGCGGGAGCAAACCCTGAATCAGTTGCTGGTAGCGATTGATGGTTTTGAAGAAAATC
This sequence comes from Chloroflexia bacterium, assembly GCA_036261665.1. GTDB lineage: Bacteria > Chloroflexota > Chloroflexia > Chloroheliales > Chloroheliaceae > 54-19. The sequence goes on along the minus strand of DATAKM010000025.1, from coordinate 1,351 downwards.
AGGCTGTGGTGGTGCTGGCGGCTACCAACCGGCCAGATGTGCTCGATCCAGCCCTGTTGAGACCGGGCAGATTTGATCGCCAGGTGGTGATGGAACTACCAGACCGGTTTGGACGGGAGGCTATCCTCAAAATCCACAGCAGAAGTTTACCCCTGGCGCCCGATGTAGACCTCGCCGGACTGGCGGGCAACACTACAGGATTGAGCGGCGCAGACCTGGCTAACCTCTGTAACGAAGCCGCTTTACAGGCCGCCCAGCATAATCACGATATGGTAACCGCCCAGGATTTCGAGGAAGCTTTAGATAAGACAGTGCTGGGTGAAAAACGCAAGATCCTTTTAAGCCAGCAGGACCGCACTATCATCGCTTATCACGAGAGTGGGCACGCCCTGGTCGGGTGGTTCACGCCCCTGGCTGACCCCGTGCGGCGAGTGACTTTGATACCACATGGCAGGGCTTTAGGTGCTACGGAACAACGGCCAGTAGAAGACCGCTACAACTACAGCCGGAGCTACCTCATGGCGCGCCTGACCGTAATGCTGGGTGGGCGTGCTTCAGAAGAGTTGGTCTTCGGTGAAGTGACGACCGGAGCCGAGAACGATCTGGTGGAAGCCACCAAACTGGTGCGCCGGATGGTAACGGAATGGGGTATGAGCCCTGTCGGTCTGACGGCCCTGGAAAATGATGCGGAGCAGCCTTTCCTGGGTTATGAACTGGCCCAGGGACGGCACTACAGCGAAGCGATGGCGGCGCAGGTGGACCGTGAGATCAAGCATATGCTGGACGAAAGGTACAAATCTGCCCGGCAAATCCTGGAGGAACACCGCGATAAACTGGACAGCCTGGTATCAAACCTGCTAAAGGAAGATACTATTTATCAGGAAGGGCTTGAGACCATCCTGGGGCCCCGGCCAGTGGCTCAAACCGAGCTAGAGGTAAAAGAAACTGCTCCGGCGTGACCGCTTACACCAGCTTACCGGAGCAATATCCTGTTCTTTATTCTTTAACACCGCCGATCAAGACGCCTTTGGTGAAGTGGCGCTGGATCCACGGGTAGATGATCAGCATCGGCAGCATTGTTAACAGTACCGCCGCCATCTTCAAAGCATCCTGCGGCGCCGAACTTACCGCGTCATAGCTCACATACTCGTTCATATTCGAAGCCAACAGGATGTTGCGCAGTAACACCGGTAATGGCATCATATCCTGGTTGTTGAAGTACAACAGCGGCAGGAAGAATTCGTTCCAGTGCGTTACCGCGTAGAATAGCCCGATGGTCAAAAGGATCGGTTTGGAGAGCGGCAGGATGATCCGCATCAGGATCTGTAGCTCATTCGCCCCGTCTATCGTG
>DATAKM010000021.1:0-8836 GCA_036261665.1 Chloroflexia bacterium | reverse complement strand
ACATCCTCAGCTTGCTCTATTCCCTCCATTTCAAAATTATTCAAATCATTTAGAAGCAGCATTTTTAGTAATTTCACTCATCTCAAAAATTGTATTCTGTGAAATTACGTCTAAATTGCAGCGAGGTTGCGTAAGAGCCTTTCTTCTTATTGTCGTTCAACACAAGAGTACCGATGGGCAGTCGGGAAGTTACGCCTGTAGAGAAAACATAAGACCAAAGAAGGCCAAAGCCAAAGGGGTGCGGCTGGAAGGGCAGGGTTCGATGAAGCAGGAAGCAAGCCGGAGCAATCCGGTGGAAGCTGTGCCCCTTTAGGGCGCGGAGGATGTCACGTAAAACTGATTCCAGAATCAAGGTCTGAGTCTATTGACTCGTAATGCAAACATTACTATACTTGTAAGTGGTACAAAATTACTTTTTATTTTTGGAAGAACTTGTATTCAATTATTGAATACTTACTATTAAAATAGCTATTTAACTGAACTTTTAAGGTAATTAAGGCAGAAGCCGGATGCGAAAAACTCTCTACGAAGTTAGCTTACAACACAGTATCCCTGCGAATACGCTCCGGGTAGCCATTCACCGGGGATTACTTGATGCTGAAAAAGTAGGGCATATAAGGATGATAGACGACGAAGGGGAGAGTTTCAAGAAGTACCTGGCACAGTACAATGCCCGGCAGACGGCTTCGCACTCACCCTCTGTTAGCAACAAAACCAGCGCAAAAGGGGCTGCTGAAAGCAGTTAAACTACTAAGTAAGGTAGCAAGTTATCCTCAAAATATTCAACCGGAAGTTGGTCAGTGAGAAGGTTTCAGAGTATACAGTCAAGAAAACGGTGTAGGGGCAATCAGAGGTATAGACGGAGAAAAGATTAAATGGCTAAAGTTACTGCAACGACCAAAAACAACCGAGCAAAAACTGAAGATGTCAGAAGTTTAGGGCTTGAGAACACAACTGTTACCAGACATGCCATTACCCTCAGCCTCTGTAACCAGAAAGGCGGCGCGGCAAAAACTACTACCGCTGCGGCCCTGGCGGCTATTTACGGACAGCAAGGACTGAAGGTACTTCTGGTAGACAGCGATCCCCAGGCCAACCTCAGCCTGCAATTTGGTATAGATACCGTCATCCGCACCGATTTACCCGGCACCATCTCCGACCTCTATCTTCTTAAAGATCATTCTGATAGAGTCGCCGTCAGTACAAACGTTCCCGGTGTAGATATTATCCCTTCTTCCGTCTATGCTGCCGAGGTGGAACTGGGCCTGCCGACGAGAGTGGGTTCCGATCTCTTGCTTGCCACCACTCTTAATGCTTACCGGGATCGTTATGACCTGATTATCCTGGACAGTCCGCCCAACCTGGGTAAATTCGTAATAAACGTGCTGAACGCTTCGGATTACTATCTTGTACCGGTCGAAGGTTCCTGGGGCCTCCGGTCGGTGGACGTTATTATGAAGCTCGTAAGTGAGAACAGCCGGGTTTACAACCTTAAAACCCAGTTCCTGGGAGTCTTCATCACTATGGGGGATCGCACTCGCTTGACCCAGGTACTTCGAGAAGAAGCAGCCCAACGGTTTCCGGGAAAGTTTTTCAAATCTGAGATTCGCCGCTCAACGATGGCCCGCGAGGCTGCCGCTATGAGTACTCCCGTGCCGCTTTACGCCACTGATAGCACCCTCGCAGCGGATTATAGAGCGCTGGCACGTGAGGTAGCCGGTAAAATTGGGCTGAAAGTACCGGCCCGTACCTAATCTTGAGATAAAAATCTCTATCTTTCAATTACACAGTTTGGACTTTAATATAACCTGGATCGGATAAATGCCAGCTAAAGACTTAAGAAGTGCTATAAGTAAAAATAGAATAGATACCTCAGCAAGCCTTACACCTCAAACCCTGGGTGTAGTAGGCCAATCTGATCGGCTGCGCGAAGAACTGGAAAAAGCGGCTGAACCCGTTACCGTTCAAGAAATGCCAATAGCGCAACTCTCCGATAACCCGTTTCAGTACCTCGCACGTTCTGAACAGGATCAGTCAATGGGCGACGAGTCTCTGAGGGAACTGTCTGCTTCCATCCAACAAAATGGATTCTATGGCGCCCTCCTGGCCAGACGCAAACCGGGGGCGGAACGTAAACCAGGCGAGCCGCAGTATGAGCTGGCTTATGGACACCGCCGTAAGGCTGCCGCTCGGTTGGCAGGCCTCACCGCGCTGCCTGTTAAAGTGGTAGAGTTATCAGACAACCAGATGGCCCGGATTATGGCTTCTGAAAACTTCTCACGAGAAGACCTTACTCCCCTCGGAGAAGCCAATGTCCTCGGTATACTTTACACTACTCAAAATCTTTCAATTGACAAGATAACCGAAGTAGTAGGAAAAACTCGTCACTGGGTTCAGTTAAGAATTGAACTTTACCAGGCATCAGACGATATTAAAGCAATGGTCGAGCAAAAACCAAGCACCCTTTCCTACGTTCCTATTCTACGCCAGGTAAAGGATTCCGATCAGCGCACTAGGTTAATAAAGGCTGTTCTTGAGGATGGCCTCACCAGGGAACAACTGCGCCAAGAGGTAGAATTGTTAACTCCGCAGGCTAAAACCAAACGATCTGTGAAAAACGTCACTAATATAACACAGGGTTATAAAAGTGATATTCTTCACAATCTTGCTGAAGAAACTGAAGCCTCTTCTGAAGAAGGAACACCTTCTCAGGAAATTCAGCAGACTTTACGACCCGACAATGGAGTTAAAAATATCATTGTTGCAGATAATAATAGCGCAAGTTCTCCAAAAGCTGCGGTGAGAGGTCAGTTTAACTCTTCTTTTGAGCCGATCACTGCCGATGTAACTCAACTCAGTAAGAACCGGGCAAGTTTGACAGATTATTACCACATGGCTCTGGAAGAGCTGGAACTGGTGGTTACAAAGCTGGAAAATATTGCCGAGGCATCCGGGCATGAAGTGAACGAAGCAGATAGCGCGCAGCTTGAAAGTCTTGTTCAAAGGCTACAAACGCTGCTTGCTCCAAAAATAGGTTACTAGAACTGTCGTCAGTCAGAATTTCTTATTTAGCTGAAAAAGATAACCTGAAAATTTATTTATTATGTCAAGCTTTGATCCCAGCTAGATAAGTAAAGTGACAGAGAAACACACCCGTAAATAAAAAAGCACCTTTGAAAGGTGGTGAGGAAGGCTTTCAGGAGCCTGGCCAGCCGAACCTTTTGAGCCGGATAACCGCCAAGTTCCCAGCTCAAAGAGGCAGACCAAAAAAAGCTGTATAAACCACGAAAATCCCAACGGAGGCCGCCAAACCTGTTTTGGGATTTTCATAGAAGAGATGCCCCTCGAAGGGACCATTTAATTTTGCTTTTTTTGAGACTGGTGTAACAGTTCTCAAAAGTAAGATAGCATAAGTACATGGCCATGTCAAGGGCATCAGGAGTGTTTCTATGCCCAAAAATAATGTTTTACCCAAAGGAGAACCGTTTACTACTGTTCCCGACTATTTCCTGTGTCATGTTATGACTGAACTAAGCGCGAGCGAACTAAGAGTTATGCTTTATATTTACCTGCATACTCTCGGTTATGGAAAGCTTTCAGACTCGATAAGTTATGAGCAATTTCTGCACGGCATTATTACCCGTGACGGACGCCGACTGGACCGAGGTGCCGGCGTTTCAAGGCGCTCTTTAGTAAGCGCCCTCGTCTCTCTGGAAAGTAAAGGCCTTATCTCACGCACGGGTAATGGCTATGCGGCCGCTACCATCTCTTTGAAATTGGGGGAAATGGCAGAAGAAAATCATTCTTCTGTAACTATACCTGAAGTTGCTTCCTGTCATAGTCCTTCTGAAAGCTCTGAGAGCGATCTTTCTTTGCCTATGCTTATGAAAGTTAATCCGGCCAGCGAGAATTTCAGTATAGAGTATGAGCCAGGAAAGAATGAAGCGAAAAACCCAATCGGTAAGGAAGTTCTTCAACCACATGACGAGGGAGTGCAGAATCTGCACACAGTAGACAGTTATGAAGTGCAAAAATTGCGTTCAACAGGCCAGTTTGAGGTGCAAAAATTGCACTCTACAAAAGAATCCGAATCTAAACATGAGAATATAAACCGGGTGCAAACACCACCGGCGGAAACGGCAGCTATAAATCTGATTAGAAACAAAGTGTCAGGTATTACTCATAAGGAAGCATTGAAGCTTGTTAAAATTGCCTATTATAAGCATGGGCGAGATCATTCTTACCTGGAACGACTGGTAGAGTACGTAGTAAACACACCTTTACTCCGTAATCCGGCCGCAGTTCTTACCAGCCTTATAAAGCACGACCAGGACAGGACACCAGCGGAAGACAATTTCATACCCGACCCCTATAAGGCCCAAGAGCTGAAACAGACAATTTCTGCTTTTCCCGGCAGTGTTTTAGCTACTGATGTTAACTTGATAAACCCCAGTGCAGATGAAGAACTTAATAGCCTGGATAAGTCAAATTACGAGGAGGTATATATACTTCTTACCCGTAAGTACCGTTTCTGCAAGCCTTCCAGAGCTAATTATATTATCCAGGTGGCAAGGAAGCAGGGCGTTAGCTCTGAAAGGCTCCTGGCTATGTTAAACCAGGCTCTTGCTTCTGCTCCCGGTGATCGGAGTGCCTGTTTTGAGAGGCTTTTTAGAGAATTACATACACAAAATTCTTATATCCCTATTGCTCAGCCATCCAGGGCTAAATCGGGCCCCATTGATTTCAGCAAGTATGCGCCTGGTGGAAAGTATGGTTTTCTGGTATCTCCTACTTTTGCCGGATCAATATGAGTCAAATTTTACCTTAACTTTGTACTTATAACGACTGATTGAAGTTGGAAATATTTTACAAATGGTGCTATTTCTTACAATCTCTGTAATTTACTTATGTAAAGTTAAGAATAGTGCAGTTCTTTGTTCGATCTTGTACAGGGAAAATTATTATAAGAGCTTGTGAAACTTTTAACAAGCATAACACTGTGTTATATAAGTGATAAAAATCACAATCGTCTGACGCTTTAAAGTCGCTAACAAGAAGGCGTAGAGTTTCTAGGGTAAAAAATAGCGGCTGGACCTGGTTTTACCCGTTTTCTTTACTGAACCCTGAGCAGCTAGAAAATCAAGATCACGCTGTGCTGTTCGTTCAGAGGCACCGGTAAGCTCACGATAGATAAGTGTGGTTATCGAGCCATGCTGGTGAAGATAGGTCATGGCAAGTTTAAGCCGGGTTTCCTGCTCAATCGTATGGGAGTTGTTAAGAGTGCTTAATTCATCCGGTATAACTGCGCGTAAGTCCTTTCGTAAATCTTGCTCGGCTGCCGAAGCTTCACGTGAAGCAGGTAGAGCAGTGTTTCTCGTCACCGGTGAGGAAAAACGCGGGTTGGATTTTGGATTAGCCTCCTTAATTGGACCGGCTGTTTTATTGAAAATGACCACAAATTCGTTCATTTCCCTGAAATGCGGTGAGGGTAATCCCAGTCTTTTGGTCTCATTAATCATAAAACGCACCCCGCTCCCAAGCTGCTCCATATAGCCGGGGACTTCTCGCAAAAGGTCGGCAAGAGTAGGATTGCGCAGCTTTGAAATTACCTCTCCTTGTTCCATCTGTTCTATGGTGATACCGGGTAGTAACAGGCCCGGACTATGGATTTCGATTCGGTCCGGGTAGAAAAAGATTCGCACTCTTTCGCCGTAGCGGCTGTAATCACGATGGACAAGGGCGTTAACAAGCGCTTCACGCAAAGCTTCTATGGCGTAATCGGGGTAATCGGCTCTTTTCCAACCCACCACTCGACCGCCTACCCGGATATTACTATCCAGGAAAAGAATGCAAGAATCAATCAGTTCCTGTAGAGTACCAAACATGGACTTGCGATCTATATAACCTTCCACTCCCAGCTTATCACGCCACAGCACGCAGAACACTTCGCTTTGAGGTATATGAAGCTGGGGGTTCAATCCGAAAAAGAGCAGGCCGGCATAGGTAGGGACAATCTCTCCGTCTATTTCCGTAGCGCAGTTGAGAGCCGCCAGCATCCTGTTAAGGTCTCTAAAGCGGTGGCTTGTTTCTCGTAGCCTGGCACTTGCTCGCCGTTCGAGAAAAGTTTCTACCCGGCCCATATCGAGGTCTTCAAGGGTAGCACCTTTAACCGGGAGTAGTTCCCAGCGTACCAGTCCCCGGTCATGTGCGGTTGTAACAATCTCATCAACATTAAGTGGGACAGTATGTGTGCCGCGCCTTACCCAGCATACTCCGCTGGCCTGGTAGATCGGTCCTGCGCTCGGAAGGACCCTCGCCACCACTACTTTTTTCCCCTCCAGGTTATATATTTCCGGTTCTGGAGGGGAAAACCTGAGAGCAGGTACCACAGTGCGAGCGGCACGCAAGAGCCCGTCAACCGCTCCCTTTACATCATCTACTCCGACCACTTCAAGCGAAAGGTCCGCCACTCCTAAAATAAGATAGCCACCCTGGGCGTTTGCCAGTCCTGCCAGCCGTTCGGCAAGTTCAGCGGTTCGAGGTAAAGCTACTTTTAACTCAAGAGTAGAAGTTTCTCCACCGGCAATTAGTTGACGAACTTCCTCTTCGCTGAAATAAGACATCAAATAACCTTTCCGCTATTCATGATCTGAATTTGTAGAAATATAGGTCTGCTTTGAATATTATAGCGTGTCGCGTAAAACTTCGCCCCTTCAAGGGCAGTAGATAAGCTAAAGCTCACCCGCAAGGGGTGTAAGCGACTCCTTTTCCGCCGCAGGCGGCTTAACTAGTTTTTAAAATAGTGCTCCTTTTCTACAAATTGCACATTAGGAAAGCATGATTAAAGCATACAAATACAGGATATACCCGACGCACCGCCAGCGTAAACTATTACAGGGACAATTAGACGCCTGCCGCTGGCTCTATAACCATTTTCTTGAAGAAAGAAAAACGGTCTATGAGGCTACCGGCAAGGGTATATCTTGCTATGACCAGATTAACAGCCTGCCAGCCTTGAAACAGACCCATCCAGAATTAGCCCTGGTTCATTCGCAAGTGCTGCAAAATGTGGCTGTACGGCTCGACTTGGCTTTTAAGGCTTTCTTTCAGCGCTTGAAACAAAAGGCTGAGAAACCAGGCTTCCCCAGGTTTAAGGGTTTCTGGCGTTACGATTCAATCACTTTCCCCCAGCTAACAATGCCGGTTTGTGTGATTGAAGGGGACCGCTTACGGGTTGCTAAAGTCGGTCAGATCAAGATAGTGGAGCACCGGCCCATGAAGGGCGTCCCTAAAACTGCCACACTTACCCGCTCCAGCACGGGTAAGTGGTACGTTTGCTTTAGTTGTGAAAACGTACCGCCCCAGGATGAGCCTGAAACTGGTAGGGCTGTGGGCATTGACGTAGGACTGAAATCCGTGCGCCGTGTCACGCGCTTTTGTATCCTCTCTCCAGGAGAGTAGAACTGAAAGGAATGTTCTAGGGTCATCCAAATAACCTCCAGTCGAAAGACAAAAGGGAAAGCAGCATTTTGGAAAAGCGATTAAAGCCCAGAGACGTTGCGGGCTGATGCACCGCAAGACCCGCTACCTATGGCAAGAGCTAGACTGCTCGAAATCCAATCCTGACTAGGTGTTTAGCCCCACTACTGGAAAAACGTCTGTAACCAGTTCCATTCTCTACTTATGCCGTTAAGGATTTGCGGCAGTGGGTTAAGTTTTCACCCGAAGTAACCTTTCGAGAATGGTAGAGCGTCCAACGGGGACGAATAAAGGGACGAACGGATTGCCTACGGGTGGCTAGATACGTACAAGAGTGACGGAAAGCGGGATGGCCTAAGTGCCGCGAGGCATAAGGCCACGGAACTGCCGTAGTAGTCAGCGAACGGGAAAGCCGTTCACACGGCGAAGGGCAGTAGGCAGTTCGATTGTAATGACGTAGAGGTATGCGTAATGCAAACCGCCGACACGCTATTCACAATCATTCGGGAACGTGGCACACAAGGATTGCCACTGGAACGTATCTACCGAATGTTGTTCAACAAGGAGCTATACCTATTGGCCTATAGCAAACTTTATCCCAACAAAGGAGCTATGACTAAAGGTATAACGGCTGAAACCGCAGATGGTATGTCACTGGCAAAGATTGAGCAGCTTATTGACGATGTCCGTCACGAGCGGCACAAATGGACACCAGTACGCCGGGTTAATATTCCTAAACCGAATGGCAAAACCAGACCATTGGGAATACCGACTTGGAAGGACAAACTGCTACAAGAAGTAATTCGTTCTATTTTAGAACCTTACTACGAACCGCAGTTCAGTCAATACTCACATGGCTTCAGACCGCAGCGCGGCTGCCATACCGCCCTAACTCAAATCCAAAAGCAATGGACAGGCACGCGCTGGTTTATCGAAGGAGACATCGCCAAATACTTCGATAGGATTGACCACGTGCGACTAATCGAAATATTAGGTCAAAAGCTTCAGGATAACCGTTTCTTGAGACTCATTCGAGAACTGCTAGAAGCAGGGTATATGGAAAATTGGAAGCTTAACCACACCCTGAGCGGCACGCCGCAAGGAGGAGTATTTACTCCTCTTACAATGTTGCAAAAAAAGTGCTAGAGTTAGAGTTTAAGGTAGAGATTCCACGCCGTAAATTTCAACCCCTTTACGGCAGTGGCTTTAAGGGTGCCCCTTTGGACCCTCACTAAATCTCTTTCCTGATGATCTCCCCAATATTTAACCGGTCTCTAGGAGGGTAAGATGACTAGAACTTACAAACCTCGAAAACCGGCTACCCTAGCACTAAATGTTCAGCTTGAATTCGAACCCA
>DATAKM010000132.1:0-251077 GCA_036261665.1 Chloroflexia bacterium | reverse complement strand
GCTTGCCGAACAGCTGAAGAAGCTTATACCGTGGTCGCTCAGGTGGCCCCGCGCCTTTTCCCGAATGATGCAGGCGCTTTGCTGGTCATGAGCGAATCGCGAAATTCTGTTGATTCAGTGGTGGTCTGGGGCATGTCCCTGCCGACCAATACTCTGTTTGGCCCAGATGATTGCTGGGCTTTGCGGCGGGAACACCTGCACCTGGTTGATGACACAGCGAATGGCCTGCTTTGTCCCCACCTGCAAACACCCTTACCCGGCACTTATATGTGTGTGCCCATGATAGTCCAGGGCCAGGCGATTGGCGTTTTGCATCTGAGCCAGGCCGGGACAGCTTCTTTTAGTGAAGCCAAGCAGCATCTTGCAGCTACCGTAGCCGAACATATTGCCTTGGCCCTGGCTAACCTGGAACTCCAGGAAACCCTGCGCAGCCAATCCATCCGTGACCCTCTGACCGATTTATTCAACCGCCGCTATATGGAAGAGTCGCTGGAGCGCGAAATGCGCCGGGCTGTCCGGAACCGTAGCTCACTTGGCATCATCATGCTCGACCTTGACCATTTTAAGGTCATTAATGATACCTACGGCCATGATGCCGGGGATGCCGTGCTACGCGAACTGGGAAGCCTGCTGCAAAATAATATCAGGGGCGAAGATATAGCCTGCCGTTACGGCGGGGAAGAATTTACCCTGATTTTGCCCGATGTTACCCTGCAAGATGTGACCAAACGGGCAAGAGAATTGAACGAAGCGATCGCCCGTTTAAAAGTTCCGTACCGCAACTTTATTCTAGGCTCTCTGACCGCTTCCCAGGGGGTTGCCATCTTTCCCACCCATGGTTCTACCGTCAAAGCAGTACTGCTGGCCGCCGATGCCGCTCTATACGCAGCCAAGCAGGCCGGCCGTGACCGTGTAATGGTGGCAGAACAGAACACCTTGCTTTTCGAGTAGTACCTGTCCTGTTGAATACAGGGCCAGAACTTGTTATTCTATTTCTGGCGGGACTTTATCCAACCTCCCCTTCAGTTGATTATCACCTGACGTTTCCCTCTTTTTCTGCTAAAATCTAGCAGTAACTTTGCTGATTTTGATTCTAAGGAGAGCTCAATGCCTGTGTCTGATTTGAAACCTGGCCTTAAAGGATTAGCTACTACCATGGTTACACCTGAAAACACCGCCAACCGGGTAGCTTCGGGTGTGGTGGAAGTATACGCTACCCCCCAGATGATCGGCCTGATGGAAACAGCTTGCTTCAATGCCGTACAATCCTATCTTGATCCCGGTCAGAGCACTGTCGGTATCCTGGTCAATGTCACTCATATTGCGGCGACTCCTATCGGGCACCAGGTGCGGTCCGAAGCGGAACTGGTAGAAGTTGATGGTCGCAGGCTGGTTTTTGACGTGGTGGCTTATGACGACCATGAGAAGATTGGCGAAGGCAGGCATGAGCGCTTTATTATTGACGAAGAGCGCTTTTTAAATCGGGTAGCCGGAAAAGCGCAAAATCGTTAAATAAGTTCAGTTAGTAGGGTTTGCCTGATTGATTTTAACCAGACTCCATGCTCTTTCTGAAGAGAACCAGGGAGTTTGCCGGGGAGAAGTTTTAGTTGAGTTTAGTACCCCGTTCGCAAGAACGACCTTTCCTCATAGAATTACTGACCGAAGGTAAAGCAAGACAGCCGCTTCTGGCTCTGATAGCGCTGTTTGTGGGCGTTATCGGTGGATTGGCTGTGGTTATGCTGCCCAGCCCCCTTTTGGGTTTTATTGTGGTGGCCGGGCTCATTGTAGCCGGAGTGATGCTTACCAGCCCGCTATTTAGCCTGGTTAGCGCCATTGCTATTATCTGTCTCTTGCCCTTTGGCGTTATTCCGGTGCGGGTAGGCCTGACCTTTACTTTCCTGGAGGCCACATTGCTGGCGCTATCGGTGGTCTGGCTATTGCGTTTCAGCGTACACCGAGACCGCCAGGACGCGAAGTATATTACCAGCCCCCTGGATGGTGCTATTCTGCTTTTGATCGGTCTGAGTTTATTTGCGCTCATCTTGAGCTGGAAGACTTCCGGCACCTCTGACATTATCCATAATTACTTCAAGTTTATCCTGTCTATCCTGGTCTTTTTCCCGGTAATCAATCTTGTGCGCACTCAGCGCATTATGGATATGCTGGTAAAGGCCATTATGGTGCTCGGTTCGCTGGCTGCCTTTATCGGAGTGGGCCTTTACGCCCTGAGCCGTCCCTTGCAGGAGCGGTTGTTAGTTTCGCTGGGAAGAGTGGGATACCCGACCGATGGCCGTGTACTGCGTTTTCATGAAGATGATCCCTCGCAGGCTCAACGTGCTACTGGTACTTCGGTAGACCCCAATTCTTATGGCGGCATGCTGGTGCTGATCATCGCTTTGCTGCTTACCCAGCTATTTGCCCCAAAACCTCTTCTTAAACGCTGGCTGATCGTCTTAATGCTGGGGGTGAGCGGGGCGGCCCTGGCCCTGACTTACGGGCGCGGGGCTCAGGTGGGCGCGGTAGCCCTGGCGGTCCTGATAAGCTTCAAATACCGGCGTATTTTGTTATATGCTCTACCTGCCATTGTGATAGGTATAGCAGTGCTGCCCAGTACCTTTCTATGGGAAAGACTGATGCAAGGCTTTGCCTTTCAGGATGAGGCCAGTAAGCTTCGCCTGGAGGAGTACCAGAATGCCCTTAATATTATCTGGCGCTATCCCTGGTTCGGGATTGGTTTTGGCCCTGCTCCCGACCCTGATCTTCAAGCCGGTGTTTCGAGTATCTACTTTACAATTGCCGAACGTACGGGGTTGGTCGGGCTGGCCGCCTTCCTTTTCCTGGTGATTCTCTACTTTATATATATCGGATCGCATTTTGGAAAGCTCCGTACCGAGCGTCAGAAAGCCAACCTGCTGGGCCTGATGGCAGGTGTAATCGGGGCCCTGGCGGTTGGCGTGGTAGATCACTACTTTTTCAATCCTGAGTTTTCGCACATGGCCGCCCTGCTCTGGATTTTTATCGGGCTATCGGTTGCCCAGATCAAGATAGGTCAGGCTGAAGAGGAAGCTTCCCCTTAAATATACCCGCTTTATTTTGAAGAAATTTAAGCAACAACAACTTGCGCTATTTCAGTGCTGTTAATTTGCCGCCGCAGCGTTCGCCGTAGAAACAGGTGAAGTCCCGGAAAAGAGCGTTTTGAGATGGTCATTCAGGAAAAGGCCCTCCGGGTCAAGCTCCTGGCGGACTGCCTGAAAGCGTTCCCACTCGGGATACAGTTGGCGCAAGTCTTCGGCAGTGCGGTTATGCATTTTCCCCCAGTGTGGTCGTCCCTCGTATTTTTTGAAAATGTCTTCCATAGCTTCAAAATAGGGCCGGTGTTCCATCCCCTTATACATATGCACGGCGATATAGGCAGAAGCTCGGCCGTAGGCGGGACTGAGAAAGATATCATCTTCATGCACGAAGCGGCACTCTACCGGAAAATGGACCAGAAAGCGTTTCTGGCGAATAGTTTCGTCCACTTCCTGTATGGCCTGGCTGAAATTCTCCACCGGCAGGTTATATTCCATTTCGTTGAATTTAACCATCCGCTTTGTGGCAAAAATCTTATAGCTGTAATTGACATCGCTACCGCCACTGATAAGCGCGCCGATTACCCGGCTGATGTCAGGAACATATTGCGGAAAATGGCGGCTGATTTCGCTGACGACCCAGAGAGCGCCGTTGTCCATGACCATATCGTTGAACCAGCGCAGAAAGTTCTTCTGGCTATCCGGCTTTTGTTCGGTCGGATTTTGAAATTTTAAGAGGACCGTATCGGTGTAAGGGGCCCAGTAGAATTCAAAGTGGCGGTTGTCACGAACATACTGCTCAAGGTTAGCCAGGCACTTTCGCAAACTCTCCCGGCGCCACTCGTAGCGCAGCCGAAAAGCGGGTACCAGTTGTAATGTTACCTTGCTGATAATGCCAAGCGCTCCCAGCGATACCTGGGCGGCTTTGAAGATCTCAGGATTGTTTTCTTCTGTACATTCCAGAACCCTGCCGCCGGCAGTAACCAGGGTAAGCCCTGCTACCTGGGTCGAGAGACTTCCCAGGGTAGCGCCCGTGCCGTGCGTGCCCGTGCTGATGGCTCCGGCGATACTTTGTACGTCAATATCCCCCAGGTTGGGTTGGGCCAGTCCACAGGCGAGCAGGGCCTTGCCCAGGGCTTTAAGGCGCGTACCAGCGCGGACTGTAACCTGTCCTTTCTCACGATTGACCGCTTCGATGCCGTTATAGCGATCCAGGTTAACCAGTATTCCGTCTGTTTGTACCAGGGGCGTGAAGGAGTGCCCGGCGCCAACTACCCTGACTTTCAGGTGACGGGCTTCCGCTTCCTTTACTATCGCGCTTATTTCTTCCTGGCTGGTGGGATAGCGAATTTCCTGCGGCTCTGCCTGTACGGATTCGGACCAGTTTTTCCAGCGATTGCTCATTTTTCCTCTTATGCTCAGGCTCACTATTGAATAGCAAAAACTTACTGCGAGAAAGAGTACTAAACCGGTTTCAACTGCAATTACTGCTTTTATAAAAACTACTAAAAGAGATACCTGAAGTTACGCTTAGTCTACACAATTCCCGCCATTCAGGCTACTTATATCGCTTTTGTGAATTAATAAGAACTTTAAGTCTTATCTCTTTTACTTTACTCGTTCAAAGGGTACAATAAGGTTAAATTTGCGGCTGGTAATAAGGAAGCATTGACTGTAAATGTAAAAGGGTAATCTGAATGACGCGCTTATTAATTGTGGATGACGACCCTAAAATACTCAGTATGTTGAAACGCGGCCTTACCCTGGAAGGCTATGAAGTAGAAGTAGCCGCCAGTGGTCAGGATGCCTTACGCCTGGCCAGGCAGGGCAATCCTGACCTGGTTGTGCTGGACGTGATGCTGCCGGACCCCGGTCCGGACGGCCTGGAAATCTCGCGCAGTTTGCGCCAGAGCGGCCCTGTTCCAATCCTGATGCTGACCGCGAAAGACACTGTACCGGATAGGATTAAAGGTCTGGAGGCAGGCGCGGATGATTACCTGGTCAAGCCTTTTGCCTTCGATGAACTGGTCGCACGCGTCAAAGCCCTTCTGCGCCGCTCTGTCTTGAATGAAGAATTTCTCAATAATCAGAAGCCCGCCGACGAATTACATTTCGCCGACCTGGTTTTGAAGCTGAAAGAATACCGGGCGATCCGCGGGAATTACTCAATTGAACTGACTGCGCGTGAGTTCAAATTGCTGGGCTTCTTCATGCGCCATCCTCGTCAGGTACTTTCTCGCGAAATGATTTTACAGAATGTCTGGGACATGGATTATGAGGGTGAATCAAACGTGGTGGACGTACACGTTCGCGCTTTGCGTGATAAACTGGAAGCTCGCGGGCAACCCCGCCTGATCCAGACTGTGCGCGGGGCCGGTTATACCTTGCGCGAGGAGTAAGTAGTGTTGAAAAGGCAGTCCTATATTCCCATACGCTGGCAGCTTACAGGCTGGTTTGCCGGGGTGCTGGCGGCGGTGCTAATTCTCTTTAGCTTCGCGCTTTATTTCACCTTGCAATCCAATCTCTTGAGTCAGATTGACGACAGCCTTAAACGCCGCGCCAATGAAGTCCAGCACCGGGTGGATCAGATTACCCGCGAGACTAATCTCAATGCCGGGGAAGTAGCCAATGCCCTGGAAATCGACCCTTTGGAAGAATTTTCCGAACCTGGGCTCTATGTTCAGGTGCTTGACCTCCAGGGGCGTGTGCTGGGAGACTCAAGTACGCTGGGTAAGGCGCGCCTGCCGATTGATACTTCTATGGTAGTGGCGGCCATTTCCCGGCAGGTAGAGGCCAGTGAAGCGCAGGTGGTTGGAGAACGGGTCAGGATTTATTATCAGGAGCTGAAAGTTAAAGGCCAGACAGTAGGGGTGATTCAGGTAGGCGAGTCGCTCAAACCCTACTACGATACGGTTAGCAGAGTGCGCCTCTTTCTGATACTGGTGGGGGTCTTAGCTCTGGCTATCGCTACCGCCGGAGGATGGTGGCTTACTCGCCGGGCACTCCGCCCGGTAAGACGCGTAACCGATACCGCCCGGCGTATAGCAGTTACGCGTGATTTCGATGAGCGCATTCCCTTACCACCTCATTTCAGAGGCCAGCAGGATGAAATCGCTGATCTGGCCACTACCTTTAATAACATGATTGAAGAACTGGGGCGGGTCTTCGATACCAACCGCCAGTTCATGGCCGATACCTCGCACGAGTTGCGTACTCCTCTGACGATCATTCAGGGCAATCTTGATCTCTTGAAACGGGGTCTACCACCCGAGGAAGCCGCCGAGGCGATTGAGGAAACCCGCGATGAAGCCAGTCGCCTCAGTCGCCTGGTAGCGGATTTGCTCATGCTGGCCCAGGCTGATGCCGGGATGATGATCGAACAACTGCCCGTTAATCTTTCTCAGGTAGCCGAAAAAGCTTTCCGTCGCGCTGAAAATATTAACCAGGTACGCGAGAAAAACCTGACGCTTCAAATCGAACGGTTGGATGAAGCTGTGGTGCAGGGTGACGAGTACCGGCTTGGGCAGGCCATTTTTAACCTGCTGGAAAATGCCGTGCGCTATACTCCCGAAGGAGGCCAGATCAAGTTAGCCCTGGCAGTAGAGCCGGCGAAAGCCAGCAAAGGAGGCCTGGCGCGCCTGAGTATCAGCGATAACGGTATCGGGATTGCGCCGGAACATCTGCCGAACCTCTTCAAGCGTTTTTACCGGGTAGATAAGGCCCGGAGCAGAGCACTGGGTGGCGCAGGATTAGGCCTGGCGATAGTGCAATATATTACCGAAGCGCATCACGGCAAGGTACTGGTTGAAAGCACTCCCGGCAAAGGTTCGACTTTTACCCTGCAATTGCCGCTGCTGGTAACTGCACCTTCACGCAAGCTAGATCCGCTTCCCGGTGATACAACCGTTCATAGCGTCAGCCATTAACCTCAGTTAGTGGAAACAAATATCGCTACTTTTGATCACTTACCTGTACTTCTTTAACTGGAGGTACAGGTATTTTCTTTATACCCTATTTCTGCCCTTTTTTGCCTGTATATTGAGGTTTCACTGCTACTATTATAAGTAAAGCAGAAGATGGCTTTGCTCATGGACTTAGAGCGAGATATCCTGAAAGGAGACACTAATGACTCCTTGCCACCTGAGTAAATCTCGTTTGCACCGTTTGAGTTTGATGTCTCTGGTGCTGCTACTTACATTAGTAGCCTGTGAACCATTAACCCCAACTTCAACCCCTGCTCCATCCCCACAGGCACAGTACCAGCCCATCTACCAGCAGACAGAATGCCTTTACAAGGTGCCTGCCGGATTGAATGTTAGTTGTGGTAATTTGGTTGTACCCGAGGACCGTCACCAACCGGCAGGGCGTAAGATCCAATTGCATGTCGCCATTGTAAAAAGCTCCAGTCTTAACCCGGCGCCTGACCCGGTAATTTTCCTGCAAGGTGGCCCGGGTTCTTCTGCCATAGATGTTGTTTTTATGCTTGCCCCGCAATTAGAACCTGTTTTGCAGCAGCGCGATATTATCGTCTTTGACCAGCGTGGTGCAGGTTTTTCGCAACCTTCCCTGGCCTGTTCTGAAGATGACCTTGAGCAGTGTCGCTCCCGGTTAGTGAGCGAAGGGATTAACCTGGCGGCCTATAATACCACCGAAAATGCGGCCGATGTGAATGATTTAAGGCTGGCCTTAGGCTACCGGCAGGTCAATTTGCTGGGAGGTTCCTATGGCACTCGCCTGGCTCTCAGCGTCATGCGCAATCACCCGGCAGGCTTACGCAGCGTAATTCTTGACTCGGTAGTACCTCCTCAACTGCACTATCATGCCGAAACGGTGCGCAATTTCGAGACTGTACTGAATAATCTTTTCAATGCCTGCGCTGTTGATACCGCCTGCAATCAGAAATACCCTGAGCTAAAAACCGTTTTCTACAATCTGGTTCAAACCTTAAACGCCCAACCTGGCAGTGTACAGGTCAGTATTCCAGACAGACAGATCAACTTTACCAGTCAGGTCAGTGGTGACGAACTGGTTCAACTGGTCTGGGGCTATCTCTACTATCCCGAGGCCATTATCTACCTGCCCGAGATGATTTACGAAACCAGCCAGGGAGGCTATGAGGTTCTGGCCGAATTATTGAAAGTAAGGGCAAGTATGCCTGACTCTACCAGTCGTGGGATGTACCTATCGGTGGAATGTACCGGGCAAGTCTCTATTGAGTCCCGTGTAGAGGTTGCAAAGGCTTGCTCTGAACTTAATCCTGTTATTCGCGATGGCGTTTGCGAGGAGTACCTGCAAATATTTGATACCTGTGATGTATGGGCCGTGCCCAGAGCAGATTCTGAAGAATTTGAACCGGTCAAGAGCCCTATACCGACCCTGATCCTATCCGGTTACTTTGATCCTGCCACGCCTCCGCAGTATGTTCCACAGGTTACTCAGGCACTTAGCCAGCATTATAACTACATTATCCCTGATGGCGGGCATGGAGTAGTCCGCACCAGCAGTTGTGCCGTCTCGATAGCGGAGGGCTTCTTAAACAACCACGCGACTGCCCCGGACAGCAATTGTCTTAAACAAATTAAGCCGCTCGAATTTAAGTGAATCTGAGTACAGAGGCAAACATACCTTGCCTGTTAGCGATCTTATAGCCCGGCTTTTAGTAAGACAGTCAGGGACTGCTCAAGATTAGCCAGGCGGATTATTTGCACGTTACCGAGAGCCTGGCTGAGTTTTTGACAATCTTCTTCAGGTTTGTCTGCGACAACTATCAAAAGGGCTTGATTATCCAGCTTTAACGGCTTAATTCGAGTCAAAAAATTCTCCAGTTCTGCCTGGCTCGGTCGCATTTTGGTTTCCACGCAAAAGACCTCCTGACCCAGCGCAAAAAAGAGGTCTAGCTCCGCCTTTGAAGTATCTTTGAAGATAATTTCAAGGTTAGCTAAAGCTTCATAGCGCAGTTTAGTGTTGCCATACGATTTAACTATGCGGGCTACTTCCTGCTTTACATAATGCTCCAGCCAGGCGCCGCACAGATATTTCTGTTCTTTGCCGCTGGCTTTCAACCGGACAGTATATTCCGGTTTCTTTTGATAGCTGTATTCCTCCAGTAGCTCGGCCTCTTTAAGTAAACGGCAGAAGTTCTGAACTTTGTTATTTTGCTCGGCGCTAAAGCCTTTGAGGCTATAGGTAAAACTGTTGCGCGGGGCAACTATATTTTTCTTTAACTCCTGGTACAATTCCTGGCATTCTGTGAAATTTTTGCCCAGGTGTAACGCTAATTTGTCCAATTTATCCAGATAGGCCTGCTCCTGGGGACTGATCTTCTTCTTTCGCTCCTGAATTGTTATATCGCACTCTTTCAAATACTTGAGAAGGACGCTGTTATTCGCAGTAGTCATCGGGGGTGCAGATTGCTTCCCGGCTTGAGGAGCAGGTGTTTTACCGCTTTTAGCATCTGCCTGAACTTTGGAGGCGGGATCAGGGGATTTTGCAGCAGGCTTAGAATTTATGGCCGGGACTTTCGCCTTCGGTTGAGAAGCCTGCGGTTCGGTTTTGATGGGAGCAGCGAGCGCGGCGTTGTTTGCCGGGCTATTGGGTTGTGAAGCAGGTTTAGAAGTGGCAGGTTGTTCTATCTTTAAAGGTAACAAAGGTTTGGTATCAGAGGAAGATTCTTTAGAAAGAGGTAAGTTGCTATCCGGTAAAGTAATCCAACCATCATCATGACCTGTTTCATTAGAGAGGTCACGCTGTTCGCCGCTCAGTTTTTCCAGAGAAGCCGCAATCCGTTCCAGGGCGGTAGCTATTCGTGCAAGCTCAGAGTTCGGCGTTTCTGTATTTTCTGGATCTGATTGAGAAGCTCCCGATTGAGATTGATTACCGGTAGCGGAAACAGGCAGGTTTAAGTCCTGCCTGACTGCTTTGTTTAAAAGTTTAAAAAGGGTTGCTTGTGGCGGAAAGAGAGGAGGTATAGCTGGCAAGGTCCGGCCTTTCTTTTTGACTGTGCTGCTACGCTTAACTGGAGGATGACTATATTGAGATTTTGCCGAATGAACTTTAGAATTTAATTCTAATTATCCTGGAAATTATAGCATACACAATCTTCAATAATAAACCGTACTTTTTACCCCCGGTCAGTTCTAGCCCTGGTTGCGCCAGCGTTCGCTGCCGGGTGGGTAGCGGAAGACATCTTTATCTTTAGGGCGGACGAGGGAGGTTGCACCCGGGTCTGGTTCGGGAGTATGGTAAGTAAGGCCACGTATTAGGACTGCCGGGGTAGCTTCACTGGCCTGTCCCATAATCAGTGAAGCCGCTGAAGCCAGTTCATCGCCCACGGCGGTTTGAGTAGCCTGTAAGCGGTAGCCGAAAAGGTCACTCTGGCCCCGCTGGTCAGCCAGACCCTCGAAACCTGCTAGGCCCAGGGCCACCCCTACTCCGCCCATGCGGAAAGGTCGCCCATGAGTATCATTAATCACCACCGCTACCTCCGCGCCGGTCAGTGCTTTAATGCGAGAACGCAAACGGGCGGCGGAAGCGTTCGAGTCAACCGGTAGGAGGCAAACCCATTCATCCTCCGGATTGCCTTCAGGTTGCGCAATATTTGAACGATCTACCCCGGCATTTGCGCAAACGTAGCCCTGAAGAGTTTCTACTACAAAGATACCGGGACTGACCCAGATTACCTCGCGGCTTTCACGCAAGATCACCTCTACGTGGCGCGGATCTTTCGCCACAATAGGCGCAATTTCCATGGCACGAGGTGATGGCTCGATAGCGGCCAGATTTATCAGCCGGCCTTCGCTTTTAGAGACGATTTTCTGCGCGACAGCCAGTATGTCTCCGTCCTGCGGTTGTTCGCCTTCGTTTGCCAGAACCTCACAGATTAGTTTTCCCAGGTCATCGCCGGGCGCAATCATCGGCAAACCTTTGATGGGTAAGAATTGAATAGCGTTTTTCATTTATTTGGTATAAAACTTTCCAGAATTTGAGCGGCCAGCCTGATTTTGTCTTCATCCGTCTTCATAATGGTATTCGTAACCAGGGTTTTGTAGGCCAGTTCCTCAATTTCGGCCTGCTGAGCGGCATCCACTTCATCCAGTACAAAGCGCTGAGCGAACCCGGCGTAAATTTTGGCTACCGCCAGGGCCGAGGCTTCTTCCTCACCACCCAGGCTACGCATGATTGCGGCAGCAGGGCCTTTAAGGGCTTCGCCGCCTACAATGGGACTGACCACGACAATAGGGCAGGTGCAGGTGCGGATTACTTCGCGCATACCGGGAACAGCCAGGATCGGAGCGATACTCAGGTAGGGATTGGAAGGGCAGATAATAATCAGGGACGGGTCGCAGAAAGCCTGGCAAATTTCGTCCGGAACGGTAGCTTCCTCAATTCCCTGGAAACTGAGGCCGGTTACGGTGTCTGCCGCCCGGCGCCGTACAAAATACTCTTGAAAAGCCAGTTCACCCGCCTCCGCGGTTTGAACAATCGTACGGACGGGCTGATCGGTCATCGGTAAAATCTGGCATTCAATACCCAGGGCCTTGCTTAACTCAGAAGTTACCCTGGTGAGAGTTAAACCCTGACGTAGTAAATCGGTGCGTTTGAGATGCGTCCCAATATCGCGGTCGCCCAGCCAGAACCAGTTATCGTGCCCATAATCGCCGAGCATCTGGAGAGCGTTGGCGGTATCTCCGGCAATTCCCCAACCCGTGTTGGGATTGGCAATTCCCGCCAGGGTGTACATAACCGTATCCAGGTCAGGGCTGATATGCAGCCCGAGGTAGTCCATATCGTCGCCTGTGTTGACGACTACCGCCAGTTGATTGGCTCTTTTTTGGCTCTTTAAGTGCCGGTATAAACCTGAAGCCAGTTTGGCGCCTCCCACTCCTCCGGCCAGGGTTACTATTTTTCCGCCCTCTTCCGGCCTGATGATCTGTTCCACTGAAAGTGACATATATATCCTTTATAATTAAGTAAATAATAAAATAAGCATGAATAAATGCGCCTCTTATTTGCCTGTACCGGCAGTTGCGGCTGTATTATAACACCGAGAGTAACCGGCTTGAAAAACGCAAAGTTTTTTATTAAAACTTGACAGACCCCCTACTTTATACCCTAAAATGTAAGGTGATCCAAGTCATTTAGCTAATGACCGTTGACTTTTAGCCTTGAATAGCGCATAATCCGCTTAATGAAACCTTATTTATTGGGAGCGAAAAAATCGTTTAAACGTATTCATTAATCTATTCGTATCCTGGATTTTTGCATAGTCCTGGAATAGCTACGGAAGCGGGTTAAAAATAGTGTCTAAAGAAACAATCGTAGTTGTGGATGATGAGGCGCCAGCGCGTAGCGCCGTAGCGCGACTGTTAACTGAGCGGGGTTATACGGTACATGCTCTTGCCAGTGGCCAGGAAGCAATTGACTTCGCCAATACAACTCCTTTTGATGTTCTACTGACCGACTTTCGTATGCCGGGAGGTCTTGACGGCTTGACTACCGTCCGGGCCGTCCGACGGATCAATCCCCAGGTAGTAGCTATTATCATGACCGGTCACAGCTCGATTGACCTGGCTATTCAGTCCCTTAACCTGGGCGTACACGGCTTCGTAGTCAAACCCTTTACCGCTTTTGAGCTGACTCGCACCATCGAGCAGACTATTGCCCAGCAGACCTTAACCCGCGAGAATATCAAAATGCGGGCGCTGGTCGAGATATTTAATACCACCCAGGCTCTTATTTCTGCCAATGTGGACTCGGCTCGCCTGCCGCGCCTGGCGCTGGAACTGGCCATGAGCAAGATAACCGCTGACCAGGCCACCTTGTTTCTTTTTGATGAAAACCGCACTGAAAATGCAAATCTCGATGTGAGTGCGATTGCTCTCCACGAGGAGGGAATACGCAGTGATGAGCATCCCGGAGATCCTCAGCATGATCTCTTTTTCCCCGACCTGGAGTCTTTTAACCATACTAACCACGGGCAGGTAGCTTATTATCGCCAGTTAGCCCAGCAGGCAAACGATAGCCACATGACGGTTATTTACATAGATAACCAGGATGTGAAATTCGGGCAAGGCCAGATGTTGCCACCTCAACATGAGAATTGTATTATGGCAGTACCGCTGACCGCTCAGGGCCGGAACGTAGGAGCCTTAATAATGGAGCGGCGCGGTGAAGACCAATCTTTCAGCGAACTTGATTTGCAGACTGCCGCCATTCTGGCCAGCCAGGCTGCCATTGCCATAGATAATACCCGGCTTTATCGCCGCCTGGCACGGGTAGAGGCTTTGCACGAGGCTGATAAACTGCGTAGCGAGTTTGTGGCTACGGTTTCGCACGAGTTACGCACTCCCCTTACTTCGATTAAAGGCTATGCTACAACCCTTTTAAGGCCGGATGTCCAGTGGAACAACAAAACCGGCACGGAGTACCTGTCAATTATCAGCGAAGAGTGCGATAAACTGATGCAACTGATTGATAATATCCTGGAAGTTTCTCGGATCGAAGCGGGTGCTCTGCGCATCTTTGCCGAGCCAATTCAGCTTTACGAAGTGCTGGAAAGGGCCGTAACCGAAGCGCGGCGCCGCTCGCCTGAAGTGGTTATCGATCTGAAGACTCCCCCACTGGCGGAGATACCTTTCGTGCTGGCAGACCCGCAGCGCATTATTCAGGTCTTGCGCAACCTGATTCAAAACGGTATTAAATATTCGCCAATGGATCCCCATATTACAGTCTTAGTGCGACCTCCGGAGCCTACCGGCCCGGAAGGCCGCGAAATGGTCGAGATTTCCGTAACTGATAATGGTGTCGGTATTTCTCCAGAAGATAAACCCAAGATTTTTGAAAGGTTCTACCGGGTAGACACCGGCCCGGCTCGCCGAACCGAAGGTACGGGCCTGGGCCTGGCAATATGCCGTGGTATTGTAGAGGCACACGGCGGTAGCATCTGGGTTGAAAGTGAAGGGCTGGGCAAAGGCAGTACTTTTTACTTTACTCTACCGGTATCCGATATTTCGCGCGAATTAGAACTGGATTGAGGAGTTTGAGATGACCAATACTACTAACAAAGAAAAGACTATTCTGGTAGTGGATGACCAGCCTGGACTTGTAAGGCTGGTACGCGATAACCTGGAAACCTTGAATTTTAAGGTTATTTCTGCTTCCGAGGGCAACCGTGCTCTTGAGATTGTCGAAAACGAAAAGCCTGACCTGGTGGTACTGGATATTATGTTGCCAGGGCAGGACGGCTATACTATCTGCCGCCGCATTCGCGAATTTTCGACTGTCCCGATCATTATGCTGACGGCTCGCAACGAACGCTCCGACCTTGTGACCGGCTTTGAGGCAGGCGCAGATGACTATGTTACCAAGCCGTTTAGTGCTGACGAACTGCTGGCCCGCGTTAAAGCGGTGCTACGCCGCAGCGAGTACCAGGAAATCAATAAGTATTCGCCTACCTTCACCTGTGGTGATATCTCGATTGACTTCGTTCGTCACGAGGTTTCCAAGAACAACCAGCCACTTTCCCCCGGCCTGACACCGACCGAGTATCGCCTGTTGTATTACCTTGCCACAAACGCCGGTCGGGTTATGCTGCACAGCGACCTGCTGACGAAGGTCTGGGGTCCGGAATACGCCGGGGCTACCGATTATCTGCGTGTTTACATCCGGCACTTGCGCACCCGCCTGGAACCTAAAGATAGCGACCCGACCTATATTCTGACTGTGCCGGGTGTCGGCTATGTCCTGAAGTGCCCGCAAGGTCAGGGCCAAATCATGGGACAATTACCGGAAGAATCCTGATCGTGCGTAATGTTTCCCCGGTCACGCTCTCCGGTTCTTCTCGCGTTAGTGGCGACCGCCCTATCAAGAAATTGCCGCAGATCCTTTGTGGCGTTTTCTTGTTGCTCTATATACTCTTCTTTGCGATCCGCGCTATCGCCGCGTTACTCTATGCCTACCCGCTGGAGTACGGCGAGGGCGCGGTTTTTCATGAGTCCGCTCAACTCTTCCGCGATCATTTTGCGCCCGGTAGTCTTTATCCGGCCAACGATGCCATGCCCTACCGGGCCGGGATTTACACGCCGCTCTTTTACTACTTACAGGCCCTGACCATGTTTATCACCGGTCCGGCTTCAATGTTAGGTGGGCGGCTGATTACGCTGGCAGCTTCACTTTATATCGGGATTTCGCTCTACCGGGTTTCACGGCGCGAGCCGCTGGCGACCGGGCGACCGGCGGGCTACGGTATAAGCCTCGCGGCTGCCATAACTCCTTTTGCCACCTCTGCTCTTTATGGCTGGGGAGTACTGGCTAAAGGAGATGTGCTGGCCATCGCTCTCAGCCTGGCCGCAATACTTCGGATTTATCCCATAGAGTCGGAGTGGCGGCGTGGGCAGACTCCCCGTCCTTTCGTGCTGGCCGGAATTCTTTGTGGCCTCGCTCTACTGACCAAGCAATCGGCCCTGGCCGCCCCCGCCGCCATTTTAATCTGGCTCGGGATACAGCGGCAGTGGCGCGAAGCAGGCGGTTTTCTGGCTGCTATGCTAGCAGTGGTAGGCGTAACCGGAATCTTTTTCCAACTGGCTACCGGTGGGGCCTTCTTCAAGCATATTGTGACCTACAATAGCCAGCCTTACGACTTTGAATTTCTCTGGCAGGGTTTACTCTACTTCGTTCCCACCCATATAGTCTTGCTGGTGCTGGCTTTCGTCTGGCTGTTGCGGCCTCTGATCGGGCGGTACGAACGCATCGGTCTGTGGAGGATCTATTTCGTAACGGCACTATTGCTCAGTTTCAGTATTGGTAAGGTCGGCGCAAATTTCAACTACTATATTGAAATCCTCTGCCTGGTGTCGCTTTTTGGCTGGTGGCAGCTAGGCCGGATAATGGCCTTACGCCCAGAGTTGCCTTTCCGGTTAGGTTCTTTCCGGGTGGGTCTCGCGCCGGTCGTACTGGTGCTGATGGTTTTCCAGTTATTCAATCTTCACCATGTACCTTTTGTGGCGGATGGCGCCAACACGCCCGGTCCGAGCCAGTTCTCGCAGTCTACAGAGGTCGCTGCCGAGGTTCGTACCCTGGAGGCACACGGACCGCTGCTGGCGGAAGATGCTGGTTGGCAGGCCGCGCTGGGTTTGCCTGTAGAATTGGATGATCCCTTTGTCTTCGGGCAACTGGCCCAGGAAGGCTCCTGGAATAGCCAGCCCTTTTTAGATAAATTAAAAAGCGGCTACTTTAAAGCCGCTTTCTACAAAATATCTCAGGCCGATACGAGCGAGATGGCTCTTGATCAGGCCGTCAAGGATAATACCGCTGCGCCCTTCCCACGCCAGTTTAGCCCGGAAGTGCTGCAAGTGTTGCAGGATCGCTCTAAATTCGTTCCGGTTAAACGAATCGGGCCTTACCTCTTTCTGGCCTGGAAAGAACAGCCTTAACTAGAGGTGATCGCCCAATTCGGTAAATGTTACTTTGCCGCCTGACTCGCTCCTGGCGAAAAAGCGTTTGTTCGCGCCTTTCATGCGGCTGAGTTTTAACTCAGATATGATGCCGTTGGCATTCACCGTTCTGATGGTGTTCCAGGCGCCGCTGGAAGAAGTGAGCTTACTGAGGGCGGATACCAGGGTAACATCATCTACCCCGTATTCCTCATAAGCCAGCCTGTGCATTTCTGCGGACATGGTGCCTCTATCTCCCGAAATTGGGCCGGGCGTGTAGCTGGCAGCGTAACCTTCTTTTTCGCTTTCATTCAGCCTGATATTAATGGTCCACTGTTTATCCCCGGGCCCCTTCATTTGAATCTGATGCGCACCATAATTCACTATATAGCCGTCGGGAGTGCTGAGGGTATATTTGTCGGTACCCAGGATAGTGGCAAAATTAAACCTGGAGGCCAGTTCGCGGTGGGTGATCCCGATTTCAGGCAGCTTGGTGTTGAATATATAAGTTTTACCCTGCACTTTATCCATCGCTCCTACTTCGCCGGCGCGTGGATTGGAAGTATTCAGACTGGCGTTTATAGTATCGCGCTGAATCGTGGAAGAGGTATTTTCCCGCGCCAGAAGGAGTTTGCCGATGGCGCGGTTGCCCACCGAACGCTGAAGCTGAAGTAGCTTTGTCGCGTTTAGCGGAGCGTTAACCAGCTTATCGCGCTGAACGCCCTGGTTGGGAGTCGCTTCTGAACTTTCCATTACAGGGGATTGATCGTCCTGCTCTTGAGTACGGTGCGAGGGGATTTCGTCTTCGTGCTGCGACATGAGTTTCTTGTATGCCATCACAACCTCTTTAGTACTGTACAAATCTTCTAACTGCCATACGTGGGTTTGCGAAAGTAAAAACTGGAAGTAGTCGTAAAATTATATTACCACAGATTAAGAAAACGCTAAATAGGAAAAAATAACAAATTCAAAAAACCCTCCAAAACTCTCATTGTGGATAACTTTCTCAAAAACTGAGTTATGCTATTGCATGAAGAGAGAGCATATGTTATATTATTATGGAAAGTTGATATATCCCAATTTTATGATGTATCCCATTACTTTTCGCAAAAAATTCAAAGACCTTTAACCGGGATGGAGGAAGTCGAGCAATGCCTCGTCCACCTGCTTCTTTAAAAAATTCTTCAGCCAGTGAGCGAAGCCGGCGCGCCGTAGCTGTTAATCAACCTCAAAAACAGAACAAATCAGAGCCTGCAACCGAGCAAGCTGCGCCAGCGCTTTTTGATGCTGCCGCAGACAGCGGGGAGACTTTGCTAAAACCGTCCGGACGAAGCGAACAGCGCCGGGCAGAACAACGCCAGGCGAATGTACGCGCGATTCAGCCCCAGTTATTCAGCATAAACAGTAAAGGCGAACTGGTACAGCCTGTCAGCGATATCCCGGCCCTTGAGACTAATAGCCCGATAGATGTGGCCCGCTGGTGGTTTCGCAGTTACCTGGAGCAGCTTAATCGCCCTAAAAACACTATTGCTTCTTATATGTACGACCTGGCCGGTTTTGAAGAGTTTACCGGCCCCAAAACCCTGGATAAGGTCAATTCTGCTGACGTGGCTAATTTCCTGGCTCAGTCTCAGAAAAAGTCTACCCGCAAGCGCCGCCTTACTTCCCTGGGAGCTTTTTTCAAGTACCTGATTCAAACCGAAAAAGTGCTGGATAAAGATCCCACTGATAATTTCTACGCCGATTTTATTCCCTTAAAAACTCCGGTGGTGCTTGACCCGGAAGAACAATCCGCCTTGCTGGAAGCCGGACGGGCTGAGAATAGCCGTACCTACCTGATGATTTATTTCATGCTCAAACTTGGCTTTACGCGTACAGAACTGCTGGCTATCCAGCCCGAGCATGTTGACATAACTGATCCACAAAATCCCCAGGTTTACGTCTCTTACGATGATAAGCGCTGGCAAAAGAAAGAGCGCAAACTGGCCGCTTCAGCCGATTTCACCCCGGCTTTCCGCTCTTATATTGAGGAGTTTCAACCCTCGCGCAAACTTTTTGAGATGCTGCCGCAATCGGTGAATAAACTGGTAGAACGGGTGGCTCGTGACGCTGAAATTAACAAGAAAGTGACACCTCAATCGCTGCGCGATACTTTTGCGGTTGAAGAAGCTAAAAATGGCGCTAATTCGCTCGATCTACTCAAAATCCTGGGCCTGGCGCCTGACCCGCGCAACCGCATGAGCGTAGACCGCTACGTCAAGCTGGCTAATAATGCGCCTAAAACGCTTAAAATAAACAATGAAGTGGTAGAGGTCAGCTAAAATAGCTATAACCACTTCACGCTACCGGGTTGTAAAGATGACAGCCCTGAAACGGAAAGAGGACGGGAGCCAAACTTCCGTCCTCTTTTTTATTTAGCTCAGGCTGAGCTTGATTTCCCTGTAAAAATGGCTCAGTCTGGATACTTCTTTTTAGGTCCGGATGCGCTGGCCGGTTACAGCCCTGTAAAGCGCAATCGTGACACAAGCACCGATAATGGCAACAATGATCGTGGTGAAGTTAATGCCGCTTACAAAGTCACCACCGAACAGTAACCCGGCTATAAAGCCACCTACGATAGCGCCGACAATACCGATGAGAATATCGGCCAGCAAGCCGCCAGCGCCACTGCTCATAATCATGTTGGCAATCCAACCTGCAATCAGGCCGACAATCAGCCAAGAGAGTATACCCATCTAATTTCTCCTTTCAGCAAGTTAACCAGTACAGGTCTGCTCAACTTCTGAACTCTACCGAATAGCTACTGTCTTAAATCTCTTACCTGAGCGGCCCGAGCATTTATTTGCTGTGTCCGCTTCTACATAACTATATAAGCAAAAGCTGTGCCACTTTTTCTTTAAGTTACTCCAGGTTTGTTAACAGCTTTCTTTAAAGCGGCCATGCTAAATAATAGGACTATAACCCTTGAAGTAGTTCGGCTAAGCCTCTAGCAAGCCAGCCCTCTGTCTATCGAAGGTTCTTAATTAGCCGTGGCGTACTCTTTCATTATTTCGATGTAACCCAGCAAAGTGATTAAATCGTTGCTATCCCAACGGGCCGCTTTGAGAAGCGTTTCTCTAAAACTGATACTCCTGATTACTTCATAAACCAGGCTGAGCGCCTCTTTTTCCGCTTCTGAAAGTAGGTTAGTATCCGTAAAAGGGGATGATCTTTTATAACCATCTATTAAAGGTTTTGCCGCTATCAATATTTCTACTACATCCGCATCTTGCATCTGTTTGACTCTTTTCCGGTACTACAAAACGAGAACTCTAATATCAAATTCAATCTATTTCAAATAAAGTTATCTAGAAAGGAAAAATATAAAGAATTGATTTTCTTTTATAAGGAAATCCAGATTATTCTTTTAAGTTGCTTTACTCAGCTCGACTGACGCTTTATTTTAGCAAATATTCCAGTCGATTAAATCCATCATTAGATTTAGCCAAAAGTTTGACATCGTAAAAAGTTTGTTAGTTTCTGTCTAAGTTTTCTGCCATTGAAATTAGTTTTGAAGAGTCTCGGCACATTTTGGTAACTCAAGAGATTATGCAATAATACTGGTAGAGAGTTGCTCTTGCCTGTAACTTTCTCTGGAAGGTAAGCTCCATAAAAGCGAAAGGAGACTTTATGCAAAAGATTACTCCCTCCCTGTGGTTCGATAATACCGCCGAAGAAGCTGTCAATTTCTATATCTCCGTCTTCAAAAAGGCCAGGATTACTACCATAACTCGTTATGGCAAGGAAGGGCCCGGTCAGGAGGGTGTGGTCAGAACTATTGCCTTCGAGATTGACGGGCAAGAATTTTTAGCCATAAACGGCGGCCCTGAATATAAATTTACCCCCGCCATCTCTTTCGCTGTCAACTGCGAGTCTCAAAATGAGGTGGATGAGCTGTGGGAGAAGCTTTCTGAGGGTGGCGCAAAAGACCGCTGTGGCTGGTTAGTGGATAAATACGGGATGTCCTGGCAAATCGTGCCGGAGGTATTAATGCAGTACATGAATGACCCTGACCCTGTAAAGCAAGAGCGGGTCATGAGCGCCGTGCTGCAAATGGACAAACTTGACATTAAAACCTTGCAGCAAGCTTACGCAGGTAGCTGAAGCGGCTCAGTGGATTTATAAGAATGGCAGTATGCCTGGCTTACCTGCCACAACTTTCATTCTAACAAACTAATAAAAAGCGACCCGCAAGAGGGGTCGCTTTTTATTACTCCTGTATTAATACTGACCCCGGTACGCACTGATCAGAGGCAGTCAGGTTGAATTCCCTACACTTAGCTCAATATAAAACCCCCTCTGAAGATTGAAGCCGAATAAGCAGCTATACAATTGGGCCGGATCAAGTACAATAGATTCAGGAGAAGCTTGAAGAAATTTACTATTAGTGCAGGAGAGGGAAGAGACTGTCTATGACTGGATTTAGTGAGTATACCGAGTACGATGGACTTGGATTGGCGGAACTGATACGTAACGGGCAGGTCAGCCCGGCAGAACTTCTGGAGGCGGCTATCGCGCAGATAGATAGCCTGAACCCTACGATTAATTCGGTTATTTACAAGATGTACGAGCAGGCTCGCAAGACTATCCAGCAAGAGTTACCGGAAGGGCCTTTCAGGGGTGTTCCTTTTTTGCTAAAGGACTTGATGGCGGTTCATGCTGGCGTACCCTATACCGCGGGCAGTCGCTTTATGCGCGATTTTGTGCCGGGCTTCGATTCGGAACTGGTTAAACGCTATAAACAGGCCGGGCTGGTAATAGTCGGCAAAACCAATACACCGGAATTTGGTCTTGTACCCTTCACTGAACCGGAGTTGCACGGTCCCACCCGTAATCCCTGGGATACTTCAAGAACGGTTGGCGGGTCAAGCGGCGGGTCGGGAGCGGCGGTAGCAGCGCGGTTTGTGCCAATTGCCAACGGCGGAGATGGGGGAGGTTCGCTGCGTGTTCCGGCTTCCTGCTGTGGCGTTTTTGGCTTCAAACCCACGCGGGGCAGAATTCCAACCGGGCCGCATATGGGCGAAGTCTGGCAGGGCTTTGTAACCGAACATGTCTTGAGCCGGACAGTGCGGGATAGCGCCGCGATGCTGGATGCTACCGCAGGCCCTGATACCGGTGCGCCCTATATCACGCCCGATCATTCGCGCTCTTTCCTGGAAGAGGTTCAGACAAGGCCCGGCAAACTGCGGATTGCTTTCAGCACCAAACCGTTCTGGGGCAAGAGTATGCACCCCGATTGTGTGGAAGCGGTCAAAAGTACCGCTGAATTGCTGCAAGACCTGGGACACGAAGTGGTCGAGGATACGCCACCCATGAACGCCGAGGAAATGGCCTATAACTTCGTTATTATGCTCTGCGGCGAAGTATATGGCGACCTGACCGAAATATCCCAACTGATGAACAAGAAACTCAGCCGGGCGGAATTTGAACCGGCAACCTGGGCGCTTTACCTGACCGGCAAAGCCCTGAGCGCAGGCGAGTTTAGCCTGGCCGTCCGCAAATTACAGGTGGGTGCCCGCGAAGTGGCCCGTTTCTTTGAAAAGTATGATATCCTGCTAACCCCGACTTTATCGCAACCGCCTTTCAAAATAGGCACATTACAACAAAGTGAAATGGAAACGCGCTTTTTAAAGGCGATTGGCTTTATGCGAGCCGGGAAACTACTGCTGGCCCTTAACCTGTTGAAAACATTGTCATCGAGTGTTTTTGAATTTATCCCTGACCTACCGATTTTCAACGTTACTGGCCAACCGGCTATGTCGGTACCACTTTACTGGAACAAGGAAAATTTGCCGGTAGGGGTGCAATTAGTGGGCCGCTTTGCCGATGACGCCAGTCTCTTCCGCCTGGCCGGACAACTTGAAGAAGCTCGACCCTGGAACGATAAACGCCCACCGCTACTTCTGAACAAGATTAAAGAAGAAGTGAGGTAAAATTTATTCGGCTTTGTTGGTCGCTTGCTCTTGGTAGCCATTACACTTCTTGCTTTGTAAAGCCACCGGGCAAGCGGCTTGATGTAAAGCTTAGCTGGTGCCCAGGGGCAAAGCCGCGGGATCAACATAGTAGCGGTTGAGATTGCTGGGATCAATCAGGATGCTAATCGGAGAACCGGCCTCGAAAGGTAGCGGTTCCAGCCAGATATTGCCACTGGTGAAAGTATGCATCCGGCCGCTTTGTGGATTTAGCCAGTGAACCGTAACTACGCGGGGTGATTTTCCCCGGTTACGCACATGGGTATTTAAGCGAATGCTTGATACCTGGCCAATCACGCGTTGCCCGTGCCGCTGTAACCACTTTATCTTGCGCTGGATAAAATAGTAAAAACTGTAGCAGACCAGGCCAATTCCCCCAAAAATCAGGGCGAATATCCCCGCCAGCATCGCCTCAAACCAGAACGAAAGGAAGGAGTCGGCTTTGGCGGAAGAGGCCGGATTATCAGGCTTATAAAAAACCTTTACATTCTGGCCGATTTGAAACTCTGGTGGACTACTGCCGTTATTTCCTGTGAACTGGATAGCTTGTCCGGCGGAGGTGCTAAACCTGATAACAGGAAAATACGCTCTACCGCCCTGCTTTAAATTGATGACCGTACCGTTAGCCGTAGCGGCCTGAGAGATAAAGGTGAGGTTGCCTATCGTAAAAATCAGCACAATCAGCAAAGCAAGTGCGCCAATTGCCCCAAATATCAGGCCGAAACTTCTTAAGACCATACATATACCTCACGACTTAAATCCAGCCTGTTTGATTCCAACAGTCTAACCATGCCACAATTTTGGTATGTAGTCATTCTATTATAGAGCATAAAGCGCAAGTAAAATTATCTCTTAATATCACACTTTTCAGCGTTACGTATCGCAAAGCAGCCTTAACCGGCACTATGCCCTGTATCCTGACTGCCCGGTTTTTTAAGAAAGAGGTTTTATTCTCTTGAATTAAAAAAGCCCTGAAGCCAGGGCGAAGAAAGTTCGGGTTGTCACGGCTTCAGGGCTTAACGTGCTATTCTGCCAGAGCTTTTTGAAGATCCTTCAAAATAGCTTCATAATCGGGCAGGAAGGTAAGGGCCTGCCGCATAGGCTTCGTTCCAAACCGGCGCAGCCGTTTCTCACGCCACGCCGTAAAATTTGGCAGATAACTGGAAATGACCTGTATTACCACCCGGTAGGCGGCGGGATTATCTACGAAATCGTTAACCGGGCTGTCCAGCGTAAGGACGGGACGACTGTCGACAGGATTCTGGTAGCGATAAGACCAGCGGTACGTGCCGGAACCAACTTCCAGTGGTTGCGCGTCGCTGCCGGGCAAAGTGACCTCGGCAGTAACATTGGCTGGAATCTCCAGGCTAACCTCGATTTCATCCCTCTTTAACTCCCAGGCGCATTCAGCTACTCCATAGGGGGTCAGATGGCGGGTGCGGGCGCGGGAAAGTCCACCCCCTGGAACCGGCTTAATCTCAAGCCGGCTATAGCCGGGCGCCGCCGGGGCCAGCCCGCCTACTACCCGGTGCAGCCAGTCGGCTACCGCTCCGAGGGCGTAGTGGTTGAAAGAGGTCATTTCCCCCGGATTAACCGTGCCGTCCGGCAGCATGCTATCCCAGCGCTCCCAGATGGTGGTAGCGCCCATGGTCACCGGGTAGAGCCAGGAGGGATTGTCGCGTTGCGTGATCAGCAGGTAGGCTGCCTCGTATTCGCCCATGCTGGAGAGTGCATCGCAAATGAGCGGGGTGCCTACAAAGCCCGTGCTGATATGATAGTCGCTATCCCTGACCAGTTGGACCAGCCTTTCCCCGGCATGCGCGCGCTGCTCAGGGGTGGGCAGCAAATCGAACTGGAGGGCCTGCGAGTAAGCCGTGGTAGTATCACTGAGCAGCCGCCCGCCAGGTGTAACATATTCCTTATTGAAAGCCTGGCGCACTTTATTAGCCAGTTCCAGGTAATGTTCTGCTTCCTCGGTTTTGCCCAGCACGCGAGCGGCCTGTCCTACCAGTTCCGCCGAGCGGGCAAAGTAGGCCGTTGCGATCACATCCGGGCTGGTGCGTGCTTCACCCGGCCTGTCCGGTGGCGCTGCCGGGTCGAGCCAGTCTCCAAACTGGAAACCTTCATCCCACAGCAACTTCTCACCGGCGATAGAAGCAAGGCAATCTACCCAGCCTCGCATACTCTTGAACTGAGTCTCCAGGATGCCTTTATCGCCAAACCGCTGATATAAGACCCAGGGTACAAAGACTGCCGCATCGCCCCAGGCGGCAGTCGGTATCGGAGCCTCATCCATCACATCGGGAATGACGAAAGGTACGATTCCGCTCTCGGTCTGGTCGGCAGCCAGGTCCGCCAGCCAGGAAGAGAGAAAACCGGCACAGTCATAAAGGTAAGAGGCGGTAGGCGAAAAGACTTGGATGTCGCCGGTCCAGCCTAACCGCTCGTCGCGCTGCGGGCAGTCGGTCGGTAAGTCCAGGAAGTTACCGCGCATACTCCAGACCACATTTTCGTGCAGCCGGTTAAGCAGCGGGTCGGAACTCTCGAACCAGCCCGTCCGCTCCATATCGGAGTGGCAAACTACCGCCTTAATATCCTCAGCCTTGAGCTCGCCGGGCCAGCCCTCCACCTCGGCGTATCTAAAACCATGAAAGGTAAAGTGCGGCTCATAAGTTTCTGGCCCGCCCCCGCGCAGGATATAGTGATCGGTGGCTTTGGCGAAGCGCAGCGGCCGGGTATAGATCTCGCCATCCTGTAAAACTTCGGCGTGCCTTAGCGTAATAGTCTGGCCCGCTTTTCCCCTTACTGTCAGGCGCAAAAAGCCCACCAGGTTCTGGCCGAAATCAAGGATAACCTTGCCGGAAGGTGATTTAGTGAGGCTGACCGGGTTTACTTCTTCGGTACGGCGGACAGGCGGGCCAAGTGGCGCTTCCAGGGTCGTAAAGTCCCAGTCAAGCTGCCGTACTCTGTTCCACTCCCGGTCGTCATAGCCCGGTTTGCTCCACCCGTCCCGCTCCAGGCGAGCGTCATAGGTTTCGCCGTCATAAATACCGCTTTCCAGGATTGGACCGGTAGCCGTCCGCCAGGATTCGTCAGTAACAATGCGTTCGGTCGAGCCATCACTGTAGATAATTTCAAGTTGAGAGAGGAGCGCCAGTTTGTCACCATAAATATTCCTGCGACCACCGCCGAATAAGAGGCGGCCCTTGAACCAGCCCTCACCCAGCACCGCTCCCAGGCAGTTGCGGCCCGGTTTAAGCAGGTCAGTCACATCGAAAGTCTGGTAGCGCAGGCGCTTCTGATAACTGGTCCAACCGGGGGCCAGGACGTGGTCGCCTACCCGGTTGCCGTTCAACTCAGCCTCGTAGAGGCCGAGCGCCGTGATATATAAGCGAGCTTGCGACACACCGGGGCGCACCTCAAATTCTTTGCGCAGCAGGGGTGAGGGTTGCGGTTTATCGCCGGTTTCGTTTAAGTCCGGGGTTATAAACTGAGCGGTCCAATCCGCAGGCTCAAGCAAGCCTGCTTCCACGCTGTAAAGCTGGCTCCACCCGGTAGGCTCCCCGTCTTCGCCCCAGACCCGCACGTGCACCTGGGCCTGCTCTCGCGAAGCAAGCGGCGGGAAGGGCCAGGTTACCAGGACCGACTCAGCGGAAGTGACCCGGCCCGTCTGAGCATTTAGCTGTCCTTCCGGCCCGTAGAGTTCGACTTCATAAGCGGCTTGCTGCCAGCCGTTCTGGGTTGTTTCCACAATCCAGGATAAGCGAGGGGAAGCTTCGCCTATGCCTGTTGCTTCACGATGGTGTTCAAAACTTACTCTGGAGACGCGGGCTCCCGACTCTGGAAAGCCCGCCTTCGTTTCCTGATTTGTAACACCTGATTGTGTCATGATATCTCCATTTCTATTTGGTTGACTGGAAAATTACTAGCCCTTAACTGCCCCGGCGGTCATACCCTCTACGATCTGCTTCTGGAAGAAGAGGAACATGATCAGGGCAGGGATCGTGATAACGACCGCATTGGCAAAGAGCAGGTTATACTGAGAGTTGAACTGGCTGATGAAGCTGAACAGGGTTAGCTGTACCGTCACATTCTGATTTCCCGGCAGGAAGTAGAGCGGCCCCGCAAAGTCGTTGTATACCGCTACCGACTGCACCACGATAATTGTTACCATCGCCGAGCGCAACAACGGCATAATGACCTGGAAGAAGACCCGCAAAGGAGAGGCTCCATCTATAACGGCTGCCTCGTCCAGTTCCCTGGGAATAGAGCCAACGAAGGCTCGGAAGATCAGTATCGCAAAAGGCAGGCCGTAGGCCACTTCGACAAAGATCAGCCCGATAAGAGTCTTGTAGATATTTAGCTGTTGCAAAAGGAAGATTGTAGGCACTACCGCCGGGGGGATAACCAGCCCCGCCAGCATCACCGCGCCGGCAATCGAGGTTACTCGTCCGGGGCGGCGCTGCATAATATAAGCCGCCAGGGCCGAGAGCAACACGATCAGCGTCACCGAACCGACCGTCAAAAGGGCGCTGTTCCAGAGCGCCAGGAGCATTCGGTTGTCATTATAGGTCAGTACAGCCTGGATATTATCAAACAGTTGAAATTTGGTAGGCCAGGTGAACTGGAATAGCGAGGCTTCCTGGCTGGTCTTGGAAGCCATCAGCACGATGAACATGAACGGCACGACGAACAAGATGCCCACCACTACCAGCGCAATGGCATCCAGCCAGAGGTGCGAAAAAATCTTTCGGATAGTCATAGCTCAATCTCCATGCGGTTGAAGAAGCGCATCAGCGGATAGACAATGATGGTGACCAGGATAAAGAGCACCACATTGCCTGCGGTGGACAGACCGTAAAATCCGGCCTGATATTCCTTGAAGATGACCGAGGTCAACACGTCCGAGGCGAAACCCGGACCGCCGTGGGTCATAGTCCAGATTAAATCGAAAGAGCGCAGCCCACCGATAAAAGAAAGCAGAATGACCGAGAAGATTGCGTTACGAGAAAGGGGGATAATAATGTGACGGAACTTAACCCAGGTGCCGCCTTCGAGCCGGGCAGCTTCAAAATATTCGGTCGGAATCGCCATGATACCTGCGATACAAAGCACTGTCGCAATGCCTAGACCCTTCCAGACATCTACAAGCGCCACAGAGTAAAGCGCAAGATTGGGATCACCCAGCCAGTCCGGGGTAGGCAACCCGATGATTCCGAAGACCGTGTTGATCAGGCCGGTTGAAGGCTGCATTAGAAAGCTGAAGGTAATACCGACAGCCACAGTACTGACCAGCACCGGAAAGAAGATGATGCCGCGAAACAGGGTCTTGAACTTGAGGGTCGAGGTGAGCAGAAAAGCGAGCGGCAGCGAAATAATTACCTTGAGGCCACTGGTGATAACAGCATAGATAATCGTATGGATCAGCCCCGACATAAGCTGGGGATCTCCCAGGAACTGGGTGTAATTATCCAGGCCGATAAATTCGGAGTCGAAGAGCGTCCAGCGCGTGAAGCTGAAATAGAAGGCATAGAC
This sequence comes from Chloroflexia bacterium, assembly GCA_036261665.1. GTDB lineage: Bacteria > Chloroflexota > Chloroflexia > Chloroheliales > Chloroheliaceae > 54-19. Next base: position 223,030 of record DATAKM010000132.1, on the reverse strand, counting down.
TGTTGGTACCAGGAAGAAGACGGCGAAGACCAGCGCTGCCGGAAGAAAGAACCAGTATGGATAAAGTTGCCTCTGTTGCCTGTGGCGCTTTCGAGTAGCCAGAACGTCCAATGCCGCCCTGCTCTGTCTTTGAGTGTTCACATAACACCTCCCCTCATATACTACGGTTCTGTCCACGACTTACAGCGCCGGAAGCTAACTCTCGGCGCTGTAAGACCATATAGGACGAATCTTGCTCAAGAATGCCTGGAAATTAATTACCAGCCAGGCAGCCCTAGTTGCTTGGCCTGCTTCTCCACATCCTTGTCGTAGTTTCCTGCCGCCTGTTGAGGGGTCATCTGGCCAGAGCCAACCGCCACACAAATCTGCTCAAGGGAAGGGCCTTTCACCGGGGAGAAAAATTCCAGCGCTGGTGTCGATTTCCCGGCATCGATGTAGGCGGCGATATCCTTGACTGCTGGCAGCGCGTTATCGGGCAGCTTGGTACCCTTAATAAAGAAGGGACCGCTGGGAGCAACCTTGGCGTTCATCGCGTCAATAGCGGCTTGCGAGGCGATATAAGTGACAAAATCTTTAGCTGCGGCGAGGTTCTTGGTCGTCTTGGGGATGTAAGCTGATCCAGGAATCCAGATCGTTGCGCCATTCTTCGCGGCATCCTTGCCGGGCTGTCCAAAGAACCCGATATCGTTCACTTTATCAGGCGAGTTTTTCTGAATGGTCGGAAGTGCAAAGGAAAGCATGGGGTAATGGGCGCCTTTGCCGTCCGCCAACAACTGCAAAGCCTGCTCATACTTGGTGGTCGCAAAGTCCTTCTGGTACCAGCCTTTCTGGAAGCCTTCCTGCAAATAGGAGAATCCTTCCATGGCTACCGGATCACTGGCAAATTTAATCTTGTTGGCAGTGTAGTCCTGGGCGAAGTTTGAATTGGCCTGGGCCACGTTGTAATAATCGGCCAGCACGAACAACTGAGACGTCCAGGTATCGCTGCCGCCGTATGACTGTAAGACCGGAGTAATACCAGCCGCTTTGATCTTTTCGTTGTTGGCTTCGAACTCGGCCCAGGTTTTTGGTACGCTCAGCCCTAGCTGGCTGTATATTTTTTTGTTGTACAGGATGCCGCCACCCTGTCCAGTCCCGACCGGCACACCAAAAATCTGGCCGTTCTGGGAGACAGTTGGTATGTAAACATCTGTGAGATTGGCAACGAAGGGCTCTTTCGAAAAATCGACAAGCGTCTGGGTAGGTTTAAGGGCCTGAAGTAGTGAGCCAGAATTGTAGAAGAAGACATCGTTCATTTCGCCCGTGGCCAGTCGCGTCTTGACCAGGTTATCACCATCGGCGCCACCTGGTCGTGTTTCAATGTTGATGGTCACATTTGGACGTACTTTCTTGTAAGCCTCGATGATGGCGTTAGCCTGGTCCTTTGACTGGGTGCTATCGTCAATCAGCAGGGAAAGGGTGGCAGGTGCCCCGCTAGAGGCGGCGGTAGTCGCGGCCCCGGAAGCGGCAGTCGTAGCGCCAGTAGCACTGCTGGCAGCCGTGGTTGCGGCGGGTGCGCTGGTGCTGGTGTTGTCCCCACAGGCCGCCAGGAAACTGGCCGATAGGCCGGTCCCGGCAATAACCAGGGCTGATTTTTTGAGGAACTTACGGCGACCAATGCCGGTTGTAATCCCCTTCAGGTTCGAGCTCTCTTCGCTCATGGTATCTCCTCCTTGTAATTTTGATAAAATCAATACCAATCTCACCCACCCGGTGAGACAAGACCCACTACTCAGTTGAACTTGGAACAACATCAGCGACGCTTTATAGAGCGTTGGACCAAAATGATGCAAGAAGAATAGACGACACTTTCTTCATTAAGCATAAAAATTAATGAAGCTGAACCTACATACGAAAGGCCATTTTTTGTTATAGTGAATATAGCGTTAAGCTTGTAAAGAAAGGTTGTTTTGTTTAGTGAACTAACCCTATCGTATAAGATTACGAGAATTTTGTCAACACCTTTCTAAAACTAATCTAAAACTGACAAATGAAACCTTTTTACAAGAAAACGCTTTCGAATTCCTTTTATTTTGTTAAACAAGAGCTGCTTTGGCGGCTAACTCAACCATTGTATTGACTTTTTTTTGAAGAATAAGATAGAATAGGTTAGTTCAATAAATAAATTAAGGAGAGGTAATGACTTATACTCCTAAAGGTGATCGCTTTCTTACCAAAGAAATCAATCGCAATCTTGTCCTGAATATAATTAAAACCAGGGGGCCCATTTCACGGAAAGATGTGGCCGATGTTACCGGCCTGAGTCCCGCTACCGTTACCGGTATAACCGCGATTTTAATTGAGGACGGATTGGTTTCAGAAACGGGCGAGGGCAGAGCAGGTGCTTTAGGAGGGCGGAAGCCAATTCTGCTTCAGCTTAATCCCCAGGCCGGTTTCGTGGCCGGGGTTAAGATTATCGAAGAGGGAATTGTCGGAGTGCTGGTAGACCTGGACGCAACAGTTATTTATAAGGAATTCCGGCCCCTGGCGCGCGGCACCAGTAAAAATTTATCACTTGACCCTGCTATAACAATCCAGACCACCATTGAGACAATCGAGGAGATGTTAAGCTCCAGCAGCATACCTCAGGAGCGAGTTCTGGGGATTGGAGTTGGCATTAATGGCCTGGTTGACACTGAGAATGGTGTTTGCCGGTTTGCCCCCCACTTTGGCTGGCACAATATCCCTATCAAGGAACCTCTGGTTAAACATTTTGACCTGCCGGTACATCTTTCTAATGACGTTAAAAGTCTCACCCTGGCCGAACAGTGGTTTGGCACCGGCCAGAATGTTGATAATTTTGTTGTGGTTGCGATTGGGCGAGGAATTGGGGCCGGCATTGTGGCAAACGGACAGTTTTATGGCGGCACCCTTGATGGCGCGGGTGAGTTTGGGCATATGGTGCTTGTGCCGGGCGGGCCGCGCTGTTCCTGTGGAAAGAAGGGCTGCCTGGAAGCACTGGCCGCCGAACCGGGAATACTTCGCCAGGTCAGAGTTGCGCTGGCTCAGGATGAACCGACTATCCTGGCTGCCCGTCCTGACCTGAGCCTAAAAGACCTGGCGCAGGCCGCCGAAATGGGCGATGCCCTGGCTCAGCGCATCCTTACCGAGGCTGGAGAATGGCTGGGACTGGGTATAGCCCATCTGCTTAACATCTTGAGCCCCAGCCTGATCATATTTACCGGCGAAGGTGTCCAGGCCGGACCTCTCTACTACGATGCTGCGCGTGAGGCTATCGCTAAATACACATTTTCCGAGGCCCTGGTTGAAAAACTTTCAATGGTGGTTGAACCACTCAGTAACGTGGAATGGGCGCGAGGGGCTGCCTGTACGGTCCTGAGCGACTATTTTATGTCACCGGTGTACAAATCTTCGGTTCCTGCTATGCGTTAGAACTCTCAGCTTAAATACAAAATGTAAGCCAACCGGACTGATTTCATCAATTTGCCCGTTCTTTTAGCTTTTGTCAAAAAACCTACCGTAAAGGAGAGAATGTTATGTCGCAGTTACTGTCCGGCTGGATCTGGTATCCGGGCGACTTTGAAGTCTGGTTACACTGGCGTGTTTCGCTGCGCCGGCAGGAACGCGGCGTACCTGTTCCACCGGTCTGGCGGTTGGATCGCCCTTTTAGCAGTGTTACCTTTCACAAAGCTTTTGAACTGGCAGAACCTGAGAATATCCGAATCTGTGTGGAAGGCCAGTATGACTTGGTGGTGGATGGAAAACGCCTCTATACCAACCGCGATCAGCTTGAGTTAGCACCCGGTAAACACGTCATCATTATTTCAGTCTTCAGCGAAACGGTTGTCCCGGCTATCTGGGTACAGGGGAAAACTTTAGTCTCGGATAGTAGCTGGCGGGTGCGTACCTATTATGGCCTGGATACTACGCTGGATCAAAATGTGGATGATGATGTTAACTGGCGTTACGCCGGGTGCTGGAATTTTCACGATCCAAATATCCCGCCCTCAAAATTTCGGCTACCGACTACCCCTCTCTCACCCGTCTCCAGCAATCATCATGGGGAAGGCTGGCTGGTAGATTTTGGCCGCGAAACTTTTGGGTTTGTGCAGGTACACGGCCTTAGGGGACGGGGTGAAGTAAAGCTTTATTACGGCGAAACCCGCGAAGAAGCTTTGTCGGAAGAAAGCTGTGAAACTTTCGATACCTTTCAGGTAGATGCCTTTACCCCTGCCGAATATACCCTGCCGGTATCCCGGGCTTTCCGCTACATCTATGGCGTAGTAAGCAGCGGAGAGGTTGAGTTTGAGAGTCTATCCACCCTTTATGAGTACCTGCCCCTGGAACTACCCGGCCATTTCGAATGTTCGGACGAACTTCTGAATAAAATCTGGACTACGGCGGAGTATACCCTGCGCCTTAACACCCGCGAATTTATGCTGGATGGTATTAAACGCGACCGCTGGGTCTGGTGCGGTGATGCCCTACAAACCGCTTTAATGAATTACTACTCCTTTTTTGATCTCCCGGTAGTGCGCCGAACCTTCCTGGCCGTAAGGGGTAAAGACCCGGTTCCTACTCATCTTAACCTGATAATAGATTACTCCTTTTACTGGTTTATGGGCCTGTACGACTACTATCTCTATACCGGCGACCGTAACTTTATAACCGAAAATTACAGCCAGATGTATAGCTTGCTGGAGTTTTGTCTTAACCGGCGAAACAGTAACGGGCTAATGGAAAAAAAGACCGGCGATTGGGTATTCGTAGACTGGGCACCCATTGATAATGAGGGTGAAGTCTCATTTGAACAGATTTTGCTATGCCGCAGCCTTGAGATTATGGCTCACTTTGCGGCCCTGGCCGGTTTTACAAGAGATGCGACACGCTTTGAAGATTTAGCCGGCTCTCTTAAAAAGCAGATCAGGCATCTGTTCTGGGATTCCGAGCAGGGCGGCCTGGTTCATAACCGGCACAATGGAAAGGTAAGCCGCCATCTCACTCGCTATCCCAACATCTTTGCGCTGCTGTTAGGCTACCTGAATGAAGCCGACTCGGAAGAGGTTAAGCAGAAAGTCCTTTTGAATCCGGCGGTACAGCCGATCACTACCCCTTACATGCGTTTTTATGAGTTAGCCGCTCTATGCCAGGCCGGGCAACATTCGCATGTCTTGCAAGAGATAAAAGCTTACTGGGGAGGCATGCTTGAGTTAGGAGCGACTACCTTCTGGGAAGAGTACCGGCCGGATGCCAGGGGCGTGGAGCATTACAGCATGTATGGCCGGCCCTTTGGCAAAAGTTTGTGCCACGGCTGGGGAGCCAGCCCGCTTTATTTACTCGGTAAATATTTCCTGGGCGTAGAGCCGCTGACTGCCGGTTACGCCACTTACCGGGTAGCTCCCCATCTGGGAGGGTTAAGCTGGATATGCGGAAAAATCCCGATGCCTGCCGGGGAGTTTGAAATAAGGCTGGACAAACAGGAGATCAGGTTGAAAACTCCGGCCGGCGGCGGTTGTTTAACGCTCAGAAGCAGCGAAAGCCCTTACTGTGCGCTCGGTCAGTTCCGCCAGACCGGCTTTGATGAATATGAACTCGACCTCGATCAGCTAAATACCGAATATCTTATTTCTTACTGCGGGGTAGAAGAACAGGCGTAAATTGTGTTGTTTCCGGCCCTCTCCTACCGGCAAGCCCGAGGCTAACCGGTGGAGAAGGTCTGGCAAAAGCCCAAACCTGCGCTATTAACGCTCGGGCTGCCGAGCGGAATGAAGTAAACCTGCTCGCAGCCCGGAAGAAGGTCAGAACTGGTCTATCGAACAGGCCCTGGCAGTCCTAATTAATAACAATCTTTAGACCGGTTCCAGCGCACGATGTGGTTCTGCCGGTAATTCAACCCTGATCGGATCATCCAGTCGCACCGTGCCGCCCGTGATAACCACTCCCATTACGCCGGCTTTACGAATTAAATTACCCTGTTCGTCGCGATCCAGGACCGCCTGCATCAAGCCTGCCTGAAGCTGTTCCAGTTGTACGCAGGGATTACGCAGCCCGGTAATTTCAACTACCGCTTCATCGCCAAGATGCAAGCGTGTCCCCGTTGGTAGTTCGAGCAACTTAACTCCCTCTGTGGTGATATTTTCGCCCATTTGCCCGGCTGATACCCTGAACCCGGCAGCCTCAAGTTCCCGGTGTAACTCTGAATGAATCAGATGCACCTGTCGCAAGTTAGGTTGGGATGGATCACGCTTTATGCGTGAAAGGTGCTGCACGGTGGTTCCGGCATGGGCATCTCCCTCTACGCCCAGACCTTGCAGCAATTTAATAGAAGACCGGTTGCCTTTTTGAAAGGAGTGACCGGGGCTAGTGCTTACCGCTACGACTTTGCCTTGCATACGCACCTCACTTTAATACCGGCTCGGGCCGGTTCGCTGATGTTGTCCTGATGATGAATCTATTATATTAGGGATATAAGGCGCTTTTCAAGATTGCTTATGATTATTAATCTTTTCAGCCTGGGCTTTTTGTAGCAGTTCGCGCCGCAAGAATTTACCGGTAGCGGTTTTAGGTAGCTCTGGCATGAATTCGATTTGCCGGGGATATTTGTAATTTGCCATGCGCTCCTTGCAAAACTCGATCAGTTCCCGTGGAGTCACTTTACCCTCATACTCACTTTTCAGCGCCACGTAAGCCATGACGGTCTGGCCGCGATAGGGATCAGGTAAACCAATTACGCCCGCTTCGCGCACAGCAGGATGCTGGTAAAGTACATCTTCTACTTCGCGGGGCCAGACCTTGTACCCGGAGGCGATAATCATATCTTTCTTACGGTCTACCAGGTAGAACCACCCAGCCTGATCCATTTTCGCCACATCTCCGGTATGTAGATACCCATCGCTAATGGCGTTAGCGGACTCCTCAAATTTTTCCCAGTAGCCCGGTACTACCTGGGGGCCTTTAGTTAGCAGTTCGCCCACTTCACCGGGCGGTAAATCAGCGCCAGAGTTTACATCTATAATCCGGCAGAGAGTGCCAGGAATGGGTAAGCCTACCGACAGCGCTCCACTCTCCGGGTCAACCGGGGCTTCCATACCAAAAGGAACGGCATGGGAGGGTGAGGTAGTTTCGGTCAGGCCGTAGATATTATGGATATAACTGCCGGTTTGCTCCTGGAAAGCTTCCACAAAAGCCGGTGAAACGGGTGCGCCCCCACTGTAGAGTTTTTTAAACGAGGAGAGGTCAGCCTTCTTTATCGCCGGGTGATTGAGCAGGGCAATATAAGCCGTAATGGCCGCTACCGTAAAGCTGCCACGCCATTTTTCCACCAGTCGCAACATTTCCGGGGCATCAAAACGATAGAAGGTAATGATCGGCAGGGCTGCCAGGGCGGCTATCGCAATGTGGGCTACCAGCCCGGTAATATGAAAGAAAGGCGCGACACCTACCACCACATCCCGCTCGTCCAGTTGCATCCAGAGCTGAAAGAAAGTAGCGTTATACACCAGGTTGCCGTGCGTATTCATGGCTCCTTTTGGCCGCCCGGTTGTGCCTGAAGTATAAGTCAGAAAAGCTACATCCTCAGGGTTAAACCGAAAATATTCGAACTTCGCATCCCGGTACTGATTGACCAGTTGCAGCAGGTCGGAAGTAGTGTCAAAAAGCTGCTTCTGGGAAGTTTTCAACATATCAGGTATATCAGCCGTTCCCAGGTAATCCAGTTCGCTGGTAGTTACCACAAATCGGACGGCGGTAGCAGGTACGACTTCTTTTGCCACATTCGCATAGAGCGTTTCCAGGCAGACCAGGGCTTTTGCCCCAGAATCTTTTAGATGGTATTCGAGCTCTTTATGTTTGAACATTGGATTGCATAAGACGGCTATGCCGCCGGCTTTCCAGGTAGCATAGAGGGTAATCAAAAACTGAGGGATATTTTGGAGATAAAGGGCTACCCGGTCGCCTCGTTCAATACCGTTAGCACGCAGGGCGACTGCCAGGGCGGTACTTTGCCGGTCAAGGTCGGCATAAGTCAGGCTGTGGTCAAAGTAATAGACGGCGGGCCTGTCCGGGTTGCTGCGGGCGGCTGCCAGGAACATGTCCAGCCCGTTATTAAAACGAGGGGAAATTTCTTGCGGTACATAGTCCGGATATAAACTGGTCCAGGGACGTGTATCATAAATACTTTCTGAGGTGGAGTCATTAGCAGCATCAGGCATTATCTCTATCCTCCGCGATTAGGTTGTCAATATTAACCTGTGAGGTCGCACCTTTGCCTGTACCGGATCTCACAGCTAGAGCGCTTATTATTTTACTACAACTGTTTTTAACTATCATAAGAAAAGAAAATTAAGTCTTTTTTTTGAAATGTTTTCTATTATGCAAACTATAAATTCTCTTTATTAAAAATTATAACTTCTTACATCGTGCGAACAAAGTAGAGGTATAGCTTGTTGACAAAGGCGTTTTATTATGTTACAAATGTTATAAGCTCGCGCTTTCGCTCGTAAAAAAGTAAATAGACTTTAATAACTTCAACGTCTTTGTCCATCGTCTTCACTAAGTTTAACTCCTAGCAGAGCGTTCACCATTAGCAAAGTATTTCTCTCTGGTTTATTTAGGTTGCCCGGAAACTTAACCGGGCCTGTTTAACCCTTCGCGAAGATATTTGAAAATCGATTCTATTAAGGAGAGGTCGATGAAGACAGACCGCTTGCATCGAGTAGCGGACCTTACCATGCTTACAGGTTTGTTGCTCACTTTGGTGCTGTCCCTTTTTATGGGGCCAGTGCCTTTTGCACATGCTGCTGCACCTAACACCGTTACCCTGGTTGGCACTGTACAGACTGCCGGAGGTTGCGGTGGTACCTGGGACCCCACCTGCGCGGCGACTCACATGACTCTCAGCATGAGAGATGGAGTCTACCGTATAACCATTACGTTACCAGCAGGCGACTACCAATACAAAGTAGCTATAAACGATAGCTGGAATGAAAACTACGGTAAAGGGGCCGCTTCAGGTGGTGATAACATACCACTGCACCTGGCCGCTGTAACTCCTGTCAAATTTTATTATGACCCGGTTACTCACTGGATTACCGATAATGTAAACAGCAAAATCGTCACTGCCGCCGGAGATTTCCAGCATTTGGTTGGCTGCCCTGGCGATTGGGATCCTACATGTCTTAAACCCTGGCTCGAAGATATTGATGGCGACGGCATCTATACCTCCGAGACGACCGCTATAACGAAAGGCCCGTACAATTTTAAAGCTGTCCTGAATGAAGACCCGAACTGGACAGAGAACTACGGGTTGGGCGGTGTTCCGGGCGGCCCGAATGTACCGTTCACTGTTCCCAACGATAATGCCAAAGTATCTTTCAAGTGGGATTCGAATACTAAAGTTCCTTCCGCCAGCGCTGGTCACAACTATGACAATAATGTCGAGTATGATGGCCTGGGCCACGACTCACGTGATAGCCTCTACCGCACTCCTTTTGGGGCGGTCAATCCCGGCACGCCTGTCACTCTGCGCTTCCGAACTTTCCACAAAGACGTTCAGAAGGTCACTATTCGCCTGTACGATACGGCTGTGGGCGCGGAAGACCGCGAGCCTATGACCAGGGTTGCCAGTGCTGTTGATTGCTACGACCCGGCTCTTGCCAGCGGAGGCAATACCTGTGATTTCTGGGAGTATACTTACACCCCCAAAGCCCTGGGTACGACCTACTACCGCTTTATAGCGCAGGACGGTACGGCTACCGCCTATTATGCCGACACTACCAACCGTTACGATGGCAAGGGCGTGGCTACTCCCAATGAAGCGGATAACGGCTTCCGCCTGAACACTGTTTCCAGCGATTTTAAAGTTATTCCCTGGATGCAAAATGGCGTAATGTACCAGGTCTTCCCCGACCGCTTCCGCAATGGCGATCCAAAAAATGATCCCAAAACTACGGACCCGCGCTATGCCTATCCTGCCCCGGCAAACGCCACGCCGCAGCAGCTTCAGGATGCCGCTGACGCTCAGATCGTTGACAAGCAGTGGAGCGACCTGCCGGAAGGTTACTGCCAGAAGTATACTTTCAATAACACGACTGACAAATGTACCGAATCCCCTAAAGGCCGCGATTATTTCGGCGGTGACCTGAAGGGCCTGAAACAAAAGCTGGGCTATCTCCAGAGCGTGGGCATTACCATTATCTACCTGAATCCGATCTTTGAATCCGGTTCGAATCACGGCTACGATACCCGCGATTACCTCCAGATTAGCAAGTATTTTGGTACTAACCAGGAATTCAAAGCGCTGGTAGAAGCAGCCCAGGATCGTGGCATCAAAATTATTCTGGATGGTGTTTTCAATCACCTCTCCTCGGATAGCCCCTTCTTTGACCGTTACCATCACTACAGTACGGTGGGCGCTTGCGAAAGCACCACTTCTCAGTACCGCTCCTGGTTTACTTTCCACGATGTAACTCCCGGTACGGGCGTTTGCGTGGACAGCCAGGGCCGTCCGAACTCCGCCAATTACGATGGTTGGGCGGGTTATGACTCGATCCCGGTTATTACCAAGCGCGACCCGAAGAACAATGACCAGCCTTATGGCCCGGTGGCCCAGTATTTCTACCAGAACCCTAAAACCAGCGTGGCAGGTTTCTGGCTGAACAAAGGCATTGGCGGCTGGCGCTTTGACGTTATGACCGACCCGACCTTCCCCAAAACTTACTGGGAGCAATTGCGTACCATTACCAAAGGCATCAACCCGGATGAAACCCTCATCGCGGAAGCCTGGCACTGGTACGATAACCTGCCTTTGACCGAAGGCGACCAGGCCGATACCGCTATGGGTTATCGCTTCCGTAACGCAGTCTTTGGCCTGCTGGGCGCAGTGGATGACAAAGGCTTCCCGGAGGAAACCAATCCGAACCTGCCGCCTTCCACTTTCGCCAATCGCATGCTCTCTTTGCGCGAAGACTATGCCGACGCCACCTACTATACTTTCCAGAACCTGCTCGATAGCCACGATACCAAGCGTGTATTATGGAGCATGACTCCTGGCAAGGATAACCGCGATGATAAAGAGTTCAACGCCGCCAACGTGGCGCTGGGCAAGCAACGCGAGGCTATCGCCGCATTGGTACAGTTCACCGTTCCCGGTACGCCTACCATCTACTACGGTGATGAAGTGAGCGTGACCGGCGCGGACGACCCGGATGATCGTCGCACCTTCCCCTGGACCGATCTCAAGAAGAACACCCTGGGCAATGATCAGGGAGACGACCAGGGTAACGACAACCAGGGTATGGACAAGTACTACGGCGCGGGTGGCGACCACAATACCCTCGACTGGTACCGCAAACTGGCCGGTATTCGCTCGGCCAACCAGGTGCTGCGCCAGGGCAAACTCTCCTTCTTGCTGACCGATGACCAGAACCTGACACTGGCCTACGCCATGCGCAAGGGCAATGATATCGCTATCACGGTTATCAACCGCAACGAAAGCGCTACTCAGAACATCAATGTACCGCTCGCCGGTTACCTGCGTGATGGTGTCAGCCTGACGGATGCTTTAACAGGCAAGAAGGTTACTACCGCCGGTGGCAAACTCAGCATTTCGCTGGCTCCGCTGGGCGCGGCTATCTTCACGATGCGCGGCCAGGATATCACAGGACCGGGGGCTGCCAGCGGTTTAACCGCTTCGGCCAATAACGGCCTGACCAGCCAGGTTAACCTGACCTGGAAGGGCAATGCCGACTCGGCCAGCTACAATGTCTATCGCAGCGTGGTTAAGGGTGGTGGCTATGTTAAGATTGGCAACGCTACGACCACCAGCTTCACCGACTCTACGGTAAACAACGGCACAACCTACTATTATGTAGTGCGTGGCATGGATGCCCTGGGCAACGAAGGTGATAACTCCAACGAAGCCAACGCTACCCCGGCCTATCCGATTGGCTGGGCCGTCCTGCAATGGCCAAAGACTATCAACCAGGTTATTACCTCGAACTACACTACTGTTTATGGCCAGATTTACGTGCAAGGCCTGACTGATAAGGGTGGCGACCCGGATGCTATTACCGCTCAGGTTGGTTTCGGCGCTAAGGGCAGCGACCTGGCGGGCTGGAACTGGATCGCTATGAGCTACAACGCCGGTCATACCGGTGATAACAACTACGAGTATATGGCCGGTATCCGGGCCGATGCTCCGGGTAACTATAGCTACCTGGTACGCTTCTCGGATGACGGCGGGCGAAACTGGACTTATGGCGACCAGAACGGGATTGGCACCGCTACTCCTGGCTCCTGGACTGTCACAGCCAGCAGCGATACCACCGCTCCGTCCACGCCTGTGGCTTCGATTGACTTCAACTCGTCCAACCTGATTGTAAGCTGGACTGCTTCGACTGATCCCGATGACGCGGTAGCCGAATACCGGATCTATCGCGGTACGGCAGCGGGCAAGGAAAGCGCTACTCCGGTTGCGATTGTCTCCGGTAGCACGACCAGTTTCGTGGATAGCAATGTGGTGGCAGGCCAGACCTACTTCTACACGGTTAAAGCCTACGATACTTCTTTGAATGCTTCCGGCAACTCTAATGAAGTGTCGCACAAGGTTGAACCGAAAGTAGTGCAGGTCACTTTCCGGGTGAAAGTTCCGGCCTCTACCCCGGCGAGCGATAGTGTCTATATCACCGGCCAGTCGCAGGGTGTAAATCCTGACCCGCTGTGCGGCTACTGCGGAGGTAATGCTTCGACGGTAATGAAACAGGTTGATTCCCTGAATCACATCTGGGAGATCACCCTGGGCATTCCGGACGGTACGCCGATCCAGTACAAGTACACTCGCGGCACTTATGATTACGTTGAGGAGTGGGGCAGCATTGTAGGCTTTACTAACCGGGTAGCTACGGTCAGTCCAAAAACACCGACAGATCTGACCCAGCTTTTCGATGATACCAGCGACACCAACCCTGACGACAATCATAAGGCTGTGCAGAACTGGCGCGATCCGCTGGTTACCAGCGCTAGCACTACCGCTTCGGTTCTCAAATTTACCTTTAACTGGGATGTTAAACCGAGCGGAACCGACTTTAGCGATACTATAAAGGTGATGAGCGGCAGTACTGCTGTTCAGGGCACAATCACGCACAATGCGGGCGATCAGTCCCTGACCTTCACACCTGCTACGTCGCTGGCTTCCGGTTCTTACACTGTCACTGTCAATAACGTGATTTCGCTTACTGGTATCAATGATGGTGTAAAAATGAGATCTCCCTACACTCTGAACTTCAACATTCCATAAGCAGGTAGATTTCAAAGAGAAAACCGGAGGGCGAATTGCCCTCCGGTTTTTTTAATAAAGGCTTGTGAAAAAGGGTACTAATTGCAAAATCAGTAGTATAATTATAGTAGTGAACAGAAGTGTGCACTGTCAGAAATAAGTTCAAACAGCACACATAGCGCATCTCGCAGCTCTACATAATTTCACACCAACAACCCTCTTAATATAGCTTTTCCTACCTGCTAACTATCCCCACAGTTCTATCTTCAGACTAAAAGCCACCCGCGCGAGGCGCAATCAGTACGAGCGATAACCTGAGAACTCTAACCGGTTAGCCGTGTCTTGTGATAGGTTATATAAATAGCCCGGGCAGGATGGTAATGCTATGAGCACATTAGAGCTAGAAAAAGGTGCTGGTCATTCTCATTTAGACCGCCAGTTATGGCTGAGGTGGATTGTCGCTACCCTGATTGGTGAACTGGCCGGGTTTACCGTTCCGGCAATCGTTGGTCCCCTGGCTTACGCGCTCGATTTGCCGGACCTTGTTTTCGTCATAGCCATTATATTAGCCGGGGCGGTTGAAGGCGCTATCCTGGGCGCCTGCCAGTGGTCGGTATTGAGACGCTATTTTCCTGGCATGCGCTGGTATCAGTGGGTTTCAGCTACGGCAGGCGCTGCGGTAGTGGCTTATTTTGCGCTGATGCTACCCAATAATATAGGGGATTTAGCCCGCTTCGACTGGTGGGTGCTGGTAGCCGGAGGCATCATCCTGGGCCTTTTATTCCTGCTCTCGATGGGACTTTTCCAGTGGTTAGTCTTGCGCCGCTACCTGCCGGGTTCGGTTCACTGGATAACGGCAAGCGCCCTGGCCTGGCCTCTAGGAGTGCTGATTCCGGTGGTTGGTATCATGCTGGTCCCTGATAATGCGCCCACCCCTGTGTTCATAGTGGTAGGTATTGTGTGCGGCCTGCTGATGGGAGTTACGGTAGGCGCAATTACCGGCTGGATGCTGGCTGAGCTATACCGTAAGCATTTGCCAGTCAGGAAATAAAATCAGGAGGCGTAGCTATGCAATCTTTTTCGACCACTTACCCGGAGGCGGTAAAAAGCAAAGAATCGCCGAAAACTGAGGGGTTAGCCATTCAGGTGCAGAGACTTAGCAAGCGCTTTGGAGAGGTGCAGGCGGTAGATCAGGTCAGCTTTGAAGTGCGCAAAGGCCAGATTCTAAGTCTTTTAGGGCCGAACGGCGCAGGTAAATCTACTACTATCTCCATGCTGGCCTGCCTGTTAAAGCCCGACAAAGGGGATGCCCTGGTCATGGGCCATTCTATCCTGCATGAAGCAGAAGCAGTCAAAGCGGCCATCGGGGTAGTACCCCAGGAAATAGCGCTTTATCCCGATTTATCAGCCAGGGAAAATTTGCAGTTCTGGGGGAAAATGTACGGCCTGCGCGGTGCACTGCTGCATACCAGAGTAGATGAGGTATTGGAGGTTACAGGGCTTGCCGACCGTCAGAAAGGCCAGGTGGCTAAATTCTCCGGCGGTATGAAACGCCGCCTGAATATCGGTATTGCCCTGCTGAACCGCCCTCAGGTGTTGTACCTGGATGAGCCTACTGTGGGGATTGACCCGCAAAGTCGCCGCAACATCCTGGATAGCGTCAGGGCGCTTAACCGCGAGGGAGTGTCTGTGCTGTACACCACCCACTACATGGAAGAAGCCCAGGAACTTTCCGACTATATCGTGATACTCGATCACGGCAAGGTCATGGCCTCCGGCACTCACCAGGAACTGGTCAAAATTGTAGGGGAACAGGACCGTATTGAACTGACACTCAGCAAACCAGCATCGACTGAGGTTAAAGAGCGCTGGAGCAAATTGGATGGGGTGGAAAGCCTTTCGGTATCAGAGGAGGGCCTTCTCAGCCTGATCGTCAGCGACAGTAATATTGTGCTGCCCGGCCTGTTCGAAACTGCCGGAGAATTAGGAATAAGAATCACCTCGGTTCAGGTTAAAGAGCCGAACCTCGAAGCGGTCTTTCTCCATCTGACGGGCCGCGCAATTCGTGACCAGTGAGAATTTCAGTTCAGCCGGGAGTCAGGGGATGAAATAAGCATCCAGCCTGCGCCGGATGACCCCTGAAAGGGGGATGCTATGAAGATCCTCGATATTGCCCTTAAAGATATGCTGGAGTCCTTTCGCAGTATCTTCGCGGTAATGATGATGTTTGTCATGCCGCTGTTAATCACTGCGCTCTTCTACTTCGCCTTTGGCGGGTTTACCACTAACCCTGACTTAGCGGTGACAAAAGTACAACTGGTAAACCTGGACAAGCCAGGTGCGCAGTCGGGAGGCGTAAACGCCGGGCAGAGCCTGGTTAACTTCCTGAAGGATGCCCGCCTGGCCCAAATCATCCAGGTTACTGAGGTTAGCAGCCCCGCTAGCGCTCGCGCAGCGGTTGAAAACAGGCAGGCAGCCCTGGCCCTGATCTTACCGGCCGATTTTAGCAGTGCGTTAATGAGCGGCAAAAGCGATACCGGGATTATTATTTACAAAGATCCTACCCTCACTCTCGGCCCTAATATTGTCAAAGGGCTGGTCAGCCAGTTTGTAGATACCTTTAACGGCAGCCGGATTGCCGCCAATCTGCTGGCTCAAGGCTTTATGCAACAGGGGATTGAGCCGGATGCAGTTACTATCCAAAACGCGGCAGGCCAGTTTGCTAGCTGGAGCGCCGGCCAGTGGCAAACGCAAAGCCTGGAGGTGCAAGCCCCTTCAGGCAGCACCGGTCAGCAGATAAGTATGGTGGGGCTGGTTATGTCAGGCATGATGCTTTTCTTCGTTTTCTTTACCGGTTTTTTTGGCGCGGAAACCATCGTGAAAGAGGATGAAGAGGGTACTTTAGCCCGCCTTTTTACCACCCCTACTCCCCGCTCCACGATTTTGGCCGGGAAATTCCTGGCAGTCTTTTTCATGCTGGCCGTCCAGTTGATCGTTCTGCTGGTGGTCTCAGGCTTAGTCTTTGGCATAAACTGGGGCCAACCTCTTACGATTATTCTGATGTTGCTGGGAACCGTCGTAAGCGCGGCGGGCTTTGGAATTTTAGTCATGTCTTTTATTCGCAACACCCGCCAATCCGGTCCGGTAGTGGGTGGCGTAATGACCATCACCGGTATGCTGGGGGGCCTCTTTACGGTGGGTGTACAGAACTTACCGGCCTTCTACGATTATATAACCCTGGCTACTCCCCAGGGTTGGGCTATCAAAGGTTGGCGAACTGCCCTGTCCGGTGAGGGCCCGGGCGCGGTGCTTTTGCCGCTGCTGGTCCTGTTAGCAACTGGAGCGCTTCTGTTCGCGTTAGGAGTAAGGCTTTTCCGTAAACGCTTTGCCTGAAGGAGGGGTAACCGCTTATGTACATACTCGATCTGGCCGTTAAAGACCTTAACCAGATATTACGCGAAAAGCGCGCGGCCCTTTTCCTGGTTTTGATGCCCCTCTGCTTTATGATCTTCTTTGGATTGATCTACGGCGGTAGCGATAATTCGAAAAATACCCGGTTGCCGGTTGGATATGCCAACCTGGACCAGGCTGGCGCTCTCAGCGCGGATCTCTGGGATAACTTACAGGCTTCAGATACGATCCAGCCGCAAAAGCTTGAGAATATCGATGCTCAGGAGGTCAGCAACAGCGTCAAAGCGAAAAAGCTGGCAGCGGCCCTGATTATTCCGGCGGGTTACAGCGAGCAGGTGTTGAGCGGTAAAACAGTCCGCTTAACTGTAATAGCGGACCGCCAAACTGGCGTGGGTCAAACCGCAGCAGATGCTATTCAGGCAGCTAACAACAGGATATTGTCGGCACTTCAGATTGCCAGGATAAATACAGAGGCCATTAATCTCTTAAAACCTTTCCCGGATGCAACGGCGCGTCAGAGCTATTTCGAAACAGCCTACAAAGCCGCCAGTGATGCCTTAATAAAGCCTGCCACTACGATTAGCCTGGAAGATGCACGCGTAGCCGGCAATCAGAAAGAAATGACCGCTTCGCTGCAACTTGCGCCGGGCTTGATGATACAGTTTTCAATGTTCGGACTGATGACTACCGCTATGGTGCTGGTGCTTGAGCGTAAAACCGGAACCATGCAGCGCCTTTTAACCACGCGAATCCAGCGCTGGGAACTGATTGCCGGGCACACCCTGGCGATGTTTCTGGTAGTGTTGATCCAGGCAGCAATCCTGGTGCTGGTAGGCCAGTTTCTCTATGGGGTTGACTACCTGCGCGAACCGCTGGCAACTCTGCTCATCATGGTATTCCTGTCCCTGTGGGTGGCCAGCCTGGGGCTGCTCATCAGCGCTTTTTCACGAGCAGAAGAGCAAGTTTCGGTATGGTCTATGATAGCCATGTTTTTCTTTTCGGTGCTGGGAGGTGTCTGGTTCTCTCTCGAATATACCGGTCAGGTTTTTTCCACGATTGGCCACCTGACACCTGCCGCCTGGGCCATGGACGGCTTTCAAAATATAGTGCTGCGCGGATTGGGTTTTGAGTCCGTCCTGCTTCCATCCGCCATGTTGATGCTCTATTCTTTAGCATTCTTGCTAATAGCCGTATGGCGCCTGAAGTTTGAGCAATAAAACTCTATCCCGCCAGTGGCGGGATAGAGTCAGAGCAACGACTGAAAACCGGCTTAGTTGGATTTCAAGGGGAAAGCAATCAGGGTTTGGAGTTTGTCAGGGGGTGTTTCAGGTCCGTTCAGGTAGAATTCGATAGTTGGCCCCAGCGGTTCATAACCTCTCGTTTTTATCCACTCGGAAAGCGCGTCATAAGCATTCTTTAACTGCTCGTATGGCCCAATATGCAGGCAGGTAGCCATCTTGCCAGCCGGGAATTCACACGAGACAAGCCCGTATCCGGCAGGATATTCTTTTGAAACCGGGAAGCCGGCCTCGATGTCGAGATCGTTCATATCAAAGTTATAGTAAATCGCAAAGGGCGGACCAGCAGGTTCCTCACGTAACTCTCCCAGGTACTGCATTACCGCGCCATAAGTTTGTCCCAGAAATTGAGGCAACTCTTGCATGGTCAGGCGGGTGCGCCTGGACAAAATGGGTTGGGCCGCCTGCTCCTTGATTTCACAGTTATACGTCATAGTCTTTTCCATTCTACTTTCTCCATTCTTAATCCGAATAAACTCTTTTGAGGGCAGAATAGACTCTGAAACTTTTGACTTATGCCAGGTCAAAAGTCGAGCCTGGGTTTATGGTTCCAGTACACCCTCGGTCTGTCCTTCAATCGCAATTTGGACACTCGTTACAGAAGAAAACTGTTTGAGGGTAGTGGTAATCTGATCGCGAATTAGCTTGACCCTCAAAGACCCTCCGCCATAAGCTTTTAATTCCTGGGAGAAATTAGCCGTAGCTACCCCATTCTCTATATCAAGATCGAGCAGGGTCACGCGTGGTCCCCAATCGGACTGCCGCCCGAGATAGCTGAGGACTTGCTGCGGGTCGGGTATAGCCGAAGTGGCCCCGGAAAGATTTCGTGGACTCGGACCCCACAGTAGTTCCTCCAAAGCGGCTCTACCTACCGCTACGGTCTTTGGAACAGTCCTGGTTTCATACATTAGCTGAGTGCCAGTCAGAACGAAATAAACCTTCACCTTACTGGTGTTGGGGTCATTACCGGCCAGCAGCGTAATAGCCTGTCTCGCCAGCAGGCTGCCGTCGGGCCTGGTAATATCCAGGTTGACCGCCTGGGTAGCAGGAATGGGCGGCGGACCTTCATTTTTGAAGTCGAGGTTGGCGAAAAGCAGGCCTGTACCGTCCGAGTTGCGCAGGGTGGTAAAACTATCGGTAAGCACTGTGCCATCTTGCCAGCGTACCGTGGCTTTGACCACCTCTCCCGGCTGTCCTACTTTAGCCATAATATGCAACGGCAACGTAACGGTGGCTCCTTTCGCCGGGACCAGGATAGGGCCTGCCGGGACCGGTAATGGAGCGTTCTGAATGTAGCGCCAGAAATAGTAATGCTGGCCGACGTTGCCCATCTCCACCTCGAACCCCTTCGGATTGCCGGGTGTATAGGTTAAAGCGCGGCGCTCGAAGAGTTGTACCAGGACGTTCCTCTCCACCCCTGCCACTACCGCTCGCAGCCAGTAAGGTTCAGTCAGTGGCAAGCCCAGTACAAAAGTAGGATCGCCATACATTACGCCGCCCTGGACATAGGCTGTACCGTTCCAGATTGTGCCGCTCTGGGAGGCAAAGTCGGCGAAGACATCCGCAATATTATGGTGAGTAATTGAATTATAAGTTTTCAGGGTGCGGGTTTCCGGTGGATTAAAGAGAGTGACATTTCCGGCCCGGTCTACCCGGCTGTTAATTACGCTGCCTGCTTTATTCGGACTCATATTCTCCGTACCGAAGAAAGTACCCAGGCCGCGAAAACTGGCATAAGTCGGCGCGATGGTGTTAGCGCCTTCAAAGTTAGGGTCACCCGCTATTTGCAGGGTACTAGGGGCTAACTGGGTAAAGGCATAATCGCCATCCTGGCGAGCACCGGTAACCATTTCCTTCACCAGCAGGCCAGTAGTTACATGGTAGATCGAACTGATGGGGGCACGCGGGTTAAGCTCCATCCGAGCTTTATCAAAATACTGCACCGGGCGGGTAGAGCCGTTATATGGCTCGTTAATGATTGCCAGCGTTCCGGGTGCCGGTGGTCCCCAGGTGTAACCACGGCCAATCCCGGGTAGTTCCGCCACCGGCTTATCAACCTGGTTCCAGGTTCCGGCAAAGGCCGGGTCGTTGAAATTGAAGGCGGCATGGGCCACCTGATCCCAGCTCGAAACGGCACTTAAAATTAATGCCAGGATAATCCAGATCGAGCCGGATAAATACTTGATTTTTCTCATAGCATTCATACCTATCACTTCTAAGATGGCTCATCACAGGGTGGTGCGCTTTCTTTGATAAACCAAAGAGGGATAAACCAAAGAAGGAGATATCTACATATATTGTAATCAATGGAGGTTAAAATCATAATTGAAAATAATATAAGCTGGGTAATTATGCTTTTCTAATATGGCAGGGGCAGAATAGACCCTTTCAGGCAACGCCTTCCGGGTAAAAAGTAAGAATTCCAGCTAGTTTTAAACTTTATTTACCGCTATATTGACTATTTAGTGTCATTATTAATAAGGATAGTATGTGTTACTGGTAGCAAGACTTTCCGGCTGACTTGAAAACAACTCTAAAGCGGCTCAGATAGCAATGAACACTACGGAAAGGAAGTTTATAAAATAAATCTAAAAGAATCAGTCTAAAAATGAAGCGGTATACCAAAATTATTATAGGTCTTGCCTTACTGCTGCTGGTCATAGCAGCCCTGTATTTTCTTCCCTCCCAGCTCACCTCAGATTGGCTGGGAAATACCTTTTCTTCAGCCGCTGCTCTCAAGGAATATATTCTCAGTTTTGGCCCCTGGGCTCCCCTTATCTTTTTTCTGATACAGTTCGTACAGGTAATTGTCTCACCTATACCTGGCTCTGTAACTACCCTGGCGGGTGGCGCTCTTTTTGGCGCAATTCCGAGCTTTCTTTTAAGCGGGAGTGGCACGGTAGCAGGTTCGCTGGTCGCTTTCTATCTGGCTCGCATTTTTGGGCAGAAACTGGTAAGCAGGCTGGTAGGGAAGAAAATATATGAACGTTACAACGGCTTCTTTTCCGGCAAATTTGTGGTAGGGTTGTTCCTGATGTTTATCTTTCCTTTTTTCCCTGATGATGCGCTCTGTTTGCTGGCCGGGCTCTCCACCATGCGCCTGGGAATCTTTCTACTTTTGCAGCTACTAGGTCGCCTGCCGGGAGTCTTCCTGACAACCCTGGTAGGTAGCGGAGTAATCAATTTATCCTTATGGCAGTGGATTATACTCGGGCTGCTTTCGCTGGTAGTGGCGGCTGTCTACTTGAAGTATAGTGAGCAATTTGAAAACTGGTTGGACCACCTAGGAAAAACCCGGTAATAAACCTGCCTGAACGGTAAGGTTATTCAAATCTAATTCACAGCCCATTTTGGTTATTGACACTATTAATTAGTGTAACTATACTAAATTACATTCCCAGCAACTTATTCAGTAACACTTTCAGAAAGTTGTAGCAGTATGTCAGACTATCGTTCAGCCTCTCATCAAAATTCCAGGCCAGAAAAAGATAAGATTGTCTCCTCGAACGCACAGGAATTAAGCCGGGAGGTAGTATCTGAAGAGCAGACGGGTACAACCGGCTCTCCCAAAGAACCCCCTTCAGTAGAAAACTGGGTAAACCGGTTACAGCGAACCAGCGGAACCGGCTCTCAATGGACTGTCTTCCGTTCGCTTCAAAGTACTTATGGCAACCAGTTTGCTACTACTGTAGCGCGTAGCTACCATAAATCGCAGGCTACAACCGGTGTAATTCAACGTATCACGCACAACGGTAAAGATATCGACATCGACACTCTCTCAGTGCGCGAGTGTAACGAACATGTGGGCCGTTTTAACCGCCTCAAGAACAACAAGGGCAAAGACAACGATAACGAATACACCTACGCAGATACCGATCTCAAAAAACTAAAAGACCGCATAGAAATAGCAAAAGGGTTAGAGCTGGAAAACCGGCGCAAGCAGGTGGTGGCGGACCTTGAGAACCAGCTTTCTACTCTGGCGACAGCCTCTGATTTTACCACCCCACCCGAATGGAACGGCAGTAGCCCGGGTAAAGGCAAAAGTGATGAAACTTTTACCTCCGGAAGTCTCAAACCGGACGCGGTAGTTGCTCGCTGGAGAGAATTTCTCGGGCCAGGCCCCTACAGTCATAAGCACCCCCGCGATGGCAGTACCGACCTTACCCGGTTAGTCTCAGCAGACGGTAAACGCACCATTCGTTACGGCGATCATGAAAAGCAGTCAGATGTGACCAAACATCATTTCCACGAAGAAACCTGGAGTTACGATTCGAGTTCTAACACGGTAAATGTCGATAATAAGGTCCGCCGGGTTCCAATTACGTAAGGTAAGGACTGCTCCAACTTTTAAGTTAAAAGGTGAAAAAAGTGCAAGTTAAAATTCTAGAGGTAGCAGGAGCGCCCGGCAGTGACCGGCGGGTACGTTTTGAAAGCGAAGTCGGGCAGGCCTGGGCTAACTGGATGGGTGATGAACCCACATTAGGTGAAGTCTACGATGTAGAGCTAACTGTAAATGACTCGCTTTACTGGGATGAGGATATCGAGGCCGTACCCGATGAAAGAGCTTTGATCGAGGCAAGCGATGATAGCGTGATTATCCAGGCCACCCTGGAATCTTGCGAAGAAGACGGCTTTACTGTGCTAAAGGTGGGAACAGGCAATCTGACGCTAACTGCCTATGGTGACCCGCCGCTACCCGGCTCAACCGTTCGGGCCACGGCTAAAACGCTCATCCTCTCGGATAATCGCTATTAAAATTACGGTTCATTTCGAACCTGCTAAAAAACGCGAAGTTATCCAGCCGGTAATTAACTCAAGGGGATGCGCCTAACGTGAAGACGCACCCCCTTAAAACACCTCTTACTCTCTCTCGAAATCCTCTACCAGGCGTAGGCTTCCGGCGCTGCGCCACCCGGACCGGGGAAAATCTGATCAAGCTTGCCAAGAATCTCTGGCGTCATCTTAATATCCAGCGCGCGCAGAGAAGTATCGAGTTGCGTAACCGAACGCGGGCCAATAATTGGCGCAGTCACAACCGGATTAGCCAGCAACCATGCCAGGGCCACATCGGCCGGTTCCTGTCCTAATTCGGAGCAGAAGCCTTCATAGGCCTCTAACTTCTGGCGGTTTTTCTCAATATTCTCTTGAATACGAGGTTGCGCCCGGCGACCTTCGTTCGCTTTTTTAAGTACTCCTCCCAGCAAACCGCCTCCCAGCGGACTCCAGGGTATCACTCCTAACCCATAAGCTTCACAGGCAGGTAATACTTCCAGTTCAACTGTCCGTGCATTCAGATTATAAAGACTCTGCTCCGAAACCAGTCCCATGAAATGCCTGCTTCTGGCGATCTCATTGGCGCGAGTGATCTGCCAGCCCGCAAAGTTACTGCTGCCGACATAAATTACCTTGCCCTCTCGCACCAGTTGTTCCATGGCCTGCCATATTTCTTCCCAGGGGGTTTGACGATCAATGTGATGCATTTGATAGAGGTCGATATGATCGGTTTTCAACCGGCGCAGGCTCTCTTCACAGGCCCGGCGAATATGCAGAGCTGAGAGTTTAGAGTGATTGGGCCAATCTCCCATATTGCCGTATACCTTTGTGGCCAGCACAACTTTCTCGCGCCGTCCACCGCCCTGGTCGAGCCAGCGCCCGATTATTTGTTCGGTAACGCCTTCGCCCTGTTTGCCTCCGTAGACATTGGCGGTATCAAAGAAGTTGATACCCAGTTCCAGGGCCCGGTCCATAATACGAAAACTTTCTTCTTCGCTGGTCTGCGGGCCAAAATTCATGGTTCCCAGGCAAAGCCGGCTTACCTTTAGCCCGGTTCGCCCCAGGTTAGTAAATTCCATTTTGCTGTTCTTCCCTTTCTGCATGAGCAGTTAAAAAATATCCAATTCAGTCATCAAGCACATTTAGCATAATAATGATCCTGAGCTGCGCTGGCAACTTACTAAACTAACTACTGTACGTAGAAGCGAGCAATCAAAGTGCCAGCAGCGCTTACACTGCATAAAATGTATAACATGTATTAAAAACCTTAAGGTTACCGGTAAATTGCCCATAGCTAATTTCTTTTTAGCATTCTTTAATCCGACACTTGCCAGCACTAAAACTCGCTAGCCCAACAGGAGGTTTTCTCATATTATAATGAAGAGCTTAATAGACCAATAACTGAAGATAATAAGAAGGAAAAAAAGATTATGCCCGTAATAAAGTGGGGTATTGTAGGCTGCGGGGATGTTTGCGAGGTTAAGAGCGGGCCCGGCTTTCAGAAAGCGGCAAATTCGGAACTGGTGGCGGTGATGCGCAGGAATGCCCGGATGGCCGAGGACTTTGCCAGGCGTCATAACGTGCCGCGCTGGTACTCCGATGCGGGAACTTTGATTAATGATCCCGAGGTTAACGCCGTCTATATTGCGACTCCACCTGGCAGTCACCTGGAATATACCCGCATGGCAGCCAGGGCCGGTAAACCTGTTTATGTTGAAAAACCGATGGCTCGCAATTATGAGGAATGCCAGGCCATGCTTGAGGCCTGCCGGGAAGCCGGAGTGCCACTCTTTGTAGCTTATTATCGCCGGGCTATGCCACGCTTTTTACATATCAAGCAACTGCTTGAAGAAGGAGTTATCGGTGAAGTGCGCCTGGTCACGGTGCAACTTTACCAGGCTCCGCCCGTGGCTGGAGCACAACTACCCTGGCGAGTGCAGCCGGAAATATCAGGGGGAGGGCTTTTCGTGGATGTAGGCAGTCATGCCCTCGATCTCCTGGACTTCTATTTTGGCCCGGTTCAACAGGTAGCAGGGTTTGCCGCCAATCAGGGAGGGTATTACCCGGTCGAGGACCTGGTTACGGCCAGCTTCGTGCATACAAGCGGGGTGCAGGTTTCCGGTAGCTGGTGCTTCACCACTTCCCAGTTGAGTGATCGTATCGAAATAGTGGGTAGCCAGGGCAAAATAAGTTTTGCTTTGCTTGCGCCCGACCCTATCCTCTTAACTACCACGAAAGGCACTCAGCAAATCGAGTTCGGTTATCCACCACACGTCCAGCAGCCTCTTATCCAGACAGTAGTGGACCAATTGAACGGGGTAGGAGTTTGCGCCAGCACCGGGGAGTCAGCGGCGCGTACCAGCAAGGTGATGGATGCCGTCTTAAAGAGTTACCAACAGGTTTAAGTTGTTAGAAGAGTTTGAGAGCAATGCCTTATCAAAATCGTGTAACCCCATTTAATGAACTGATCGCCATCCCGGCACGTGGCACATTCACCGGAAACCGGGGTTGTATCCATAATACCAGCGGCCAGATTGTCCGTAAGTGGGCGGTGAAGCGCTGGATTACCTGTCTGCTTGAGTTCAAAGGATGGCACCGGGAAGTAATGACGCCCGGCCTCTACACCCACCTCTTCTTCCTGGATGAAGCCACCGCTTTTGCCGCAGGGCACCGGCCTTGCGCAGAGTGCAGGCACGCTGCTTTCACTAATTTCAAAAAGCTCTGGCTCATGTCTAACCCTTATTTTCCGGAATGCACCCAGCCGAGTATTGATGAAATAGATAATATCCTGCACCAGGAACGGGTTGGACCCGATAAAAAGAAAGTTACTTATCGAGAACGGTTAGAATTTTTACCTGATGGCACTTTTATTACCCTGGATGATGGCAAAGCTTATCTTATTTACAATCACAGTTTATTGGAGTGGTCGCACCAGGGTTATATGACAAAAAAGCCCAAACCGGCTGAGCTTAAGGTAAATGTGCTTACTCCAAAGTCCATTGTGAAAACTTTTGAGGCAGGCTACCGGCCTCAATTGCACGACTCAGCTTCGAGATAAAGAAGAAATTTGTCTTTTTACATATACCGGTATCACAATTTTATCACACCTGTACCACTAAACCCGTTGAGGCTGCTGGATGATAGGAGGTACAGTAAAACCAGAGAGAGAATATACAAATGGAGAAGTGTGAAAGCACAACCAGATCTATCGTACGAGGAAAGGAGAGCAATTATGAAATCCCTGAAGCGTACTCTCGGTGGAGTGCTGGGCCTCTTTCTTCTCACGCTATTGCTGGTAGCCTGTGGGGAAAGCACTCCCGTAAGTTTACAGGGTGAGGGTACTACAACTTTAGCTCCGGCTGTCACTTCAGCCCCTGCTACTAACCCCGCACTACCTCTTGGCATCTACAGCGCCACTCTAAAAGCCAAAGATTTTCACCCTGAGTTTACCGCAGCGGCCCCGGCGATCAGACAATATTTCGGTAACTGGCAGTTAAAGCTTAAAGAAATGAGTGCGTTTGAGCTGGTATTAAATCAGAAGGTCGTGACCTCCGGCAGCTACCAGCTTAACCAGGATCAGATAGTCTTTAACAGCAATAACTGGCCATCCTACTATCCCGATACCAGGCCGGTTGCAGAAACCGTCACTTATGGCTGGAACTTTAATGGGCAAACCTTGCAGCTTCTCGGGCAGGATGGAACCGGTTCGGTCAGAGGTTTGATTTTCTGCCAGGAACTGCGGTTCTCCGATACGGGTATCTACCGGTAAGCGCTTGTAAGCTGGCGGCTTACTGAGGTAGCCAGAGCAGAATTACCACACAGTAAAAGAAGTTGCTTAGAACTGACCGGCTAAAGTGCAGACTCTAGCCGTTCAGTTTTGATCTCGACTACCTTCTTTGTTAAATCCTTTGCCTCTTATTGACCTTTACTTCTTAGCTCCTACTGGCTGAATTCGGCGAAAACTACCGAACCGGGGATGTTGCGGACTGTAATTCGCTCCTGGTTCAGGATGGCCGGGATGGCTCGTTCGGGTCCACTAAAAGTAACCGCAACCTGGGAGATAGTAGGCACACCTGCCTCGACGCCTGGCAGAGCTTTGCCGTCCAGTGAAAAGGTATCCCGGCTGGGCGAAAAGTAGCCGCGCGGGCGATAAAAGAAGACCGTTGTCTTGCCCGCCACCACTGGAGTGGAGCGCATCCTGTAAGACACCAGGTTGGTCGAACGCGGAAAAGGCGAGCGATAATAGTGATGGTCAGGCCGCCCGGCACTCTCCAGCATAAATTCATAGTAAGCATCCGGCCGCCCGGTGAAGTTACCCCAGTTGCCTTCCGCGTCGGTCACGCCCCGGTAAACCGCCTCGCCCTTGCGCTGTCCGCTCGCAGAGTCAACCTCAAAGACACTCACTTTTACGTCCGCCAGCCCAGTATTGGTCGGCAAATCATCGTTATACATACCGGTAATACGCCCGGAGAGGCGCGGGTTGGCTTCCGGCGTAACTTTATCGGTACGAGGTTCAATCCCGGTGATAAATTTGTACATCTCGCCAAAGGCCCGTGGGGAGAGCGAGGTTTCGCGGTGATCCAGCCCTTCCAGCACGATATTGGTAGCGCCTTTCAGTTCAGGCGAGACATAACCTGTCGCCAGGGGCGAGGCCAGGCTGCGCGGCTGCGCGAACTTATCATAGTGGTCACTGCGCACCGCCAGGTAGTCAATCCCTGGCACCACCTCCTGGCCATCTCCGTTCAGGGCGTTCTGAAAATCACCGTTTCCATTAAACTCGTTGCCGGTAAACACCAGGGGTAGGGCCAGCACTCCGTGATTCGGGGTGCCGCCGGTTATGATGTGGCTGACTTTTGAGGCGCCGCCACCTCGCTCTACATAATTGCGAATAACCAGACCGCCACGTGAATTGCCTGCCAGGGCCAGTTTTTTCGCCCCGGTCTTTGCCAGAATTTCGTCCACGTTAGCCGCCAGTTGGACCCGCTGGGCGTCATTGTCAGTGGTAGCCGGAGAAGGCTTATTGCCATCAAAAGAGGCGGTAGGGTTCTTTAAATCTATGGTAAAAAGGTGATCGGCAGGATAGCCATTCGATTCGAATAACCAGATAGTATTCATCCAGACCGCCGCCTGGTCGCCATTGCCGTGTACGAACAGGATGGGCGGGTAACTGGCCGGGTCGAGTTTCGGGCGGTTATCGGGAACCCTGGTCAAAGTCGGGTTTTCTCCACAGGCGCTCAGTAGCAGGCTAACTACCAGCAACAGGGCATAAATCAATCTGACTTTCATCTTACGCCTCCGGTAACAGCCGGTTCTCGCATAGCCTGGCGACTCAACCAGTCGTATAATAGAAAGAGTAGTCCAACGAGCAGACCGGGTAGCCCGTAGATTATGCTCAGCCACAGGGACATACCGGGCGTCACCCCGATAGACAGGCAGGAAAAGTAGAGTGCAATGGCAGTAAAAACTCCGGCTATAGCGGCAATGCTACCGCCTCTGCGCGCTTGCCCAGAGCGCCAGGCTACAAATATTCCTGCATTTGCGGTCAGCAGGCCAAGCAAAGCTGGCAATTCCTGTGGGGGATAATCGCGCAGGGGTGGCCAGAAAGTTACCAGCAGTATCAGTAAGGTTAAGAGGTTGCATAAAACACCCAGCCCACGGGCAATCCAACCTAGAAGTCTAAGCATTTTTAATCCTGGAAAGACCTGTTAAAAATCCAGTAAAAGTAAGGCAGCCAGTTTCTGGCTTTGTAGTGTTGCTTGAGGATGACAGCTTCTTTGTAGTGCTAATGAGGATTTTAACAGCCCTACCTTACAAATTACATTACAGATACGGCTAATCCTACTTCCAACAGGGGAGATAGGCAGACATGAGCGAAGTAAAAAAGATGTTGATTAATATCGTGTATACTGGGAATTGATTCAAAACCGCCTCTTTACTTAGCCGTTATAATAGTCTAGAAGACTTGCCAGCAGGGATTATAATAAAAACATGATTTAACATGTCAACTATTGCTCAACAAAGTTAGCCTGAAACACGGTAGAAATTTTTCAGCTAAAAAAAGTACGTTTATTACGAACAGAGAGATTAAGAACAGATGCCAAATAGACGCAGCATGCAAGAAGCGAGACCAGTAGAAAGTGTGAGCTGGGATGTTGTCAAAGCCGGCGCGCTGGCGAATATTGACCTTGAAGTTTTAGGTGAACGGATTAGAAGGGCCCGGCTAGAGCAAAAAGTCACCCAGCGTGATTTAACCAGGGGTCTCTTCACTTCGGCTTACCTCTCTTCCCTGGAACTGGGTAAGACCCGACCGACCTTCCAGACTCTTGCAACCCTGGCCGAAAGGCTGGATAAATCTTTGGACTACTTCCTCCGCCCTGCCTCCGGGACCGGTGTTGTCGAGGACCAGGAACAGTCGCGCACCCTGACCGCTCGATTCGCTCTCCTGGAACTGGAAATTAATCTTTCAGGTGAGGGAGATCAGGAAAATCCGCAGACCGGGAGGCTGCTGGAAGAACTGGAAAGGTTGTATCTCTCCAGGCTGGCTGAAGCTGAAAAAGCCCGCTTCTATCTTCTCAAAGGACGCTATTACCGGCAGAAAGGCGAGGAGGCGCTTACCCGCGAAGCCCTGGAGCGCTCACGGGAGTTCCTGGCTTCTCTTACAGGCCCCAATAAGTGGAATGAACCGGGCGCCGAAAGAGAACGAGTGCTGGTAGCGGCGAGCCTGGAGTATGAGGAGGGTCAGGTAAGTCTTTCTCAGGGAAAAGGACTGGCAGCCCTTAATCATTTCGACCGCGGACTGGAACATATGGCGCAAGTGTCGGGAAACCCTACCAGGGAAGCGGCTGAACCAGACCTTTCGCTTGCGGAAGAAAATCCGGAAAATTACCAGGATAATTTCAAAAGCTTATTTGAGAGAGTAAGAATGGGAGAACTCCTGCCCAGACTCTGGCTGGGAGCCGGGCGCGCACGTCTCTTACTGGGCGAACTGGAAGAGGCAGCCCGCGCTTTCGAAAGAGCGGTCTCCCGGCAGCAGGCCCTGACCGCGCAGCCCGTAACAAGAGCAGGCCTCTATGACCGGCTGGCCCGAGTTTATCTCGAACAGGGTGAGTTCTTGCAGGCCGGTTTCTACCTGGGACAGGCCAGCCGGCTTTTAAGGGATAAGGAAGAACGTCAAAATCTGGTGACGGAGCTAGGCCAACTGGCTGCACTGGAGGTCCGGTTAGGGCGCTACGCCGAGGCCACCGAGCACGCCAGGCAAGTGCTATCGGAAGTACGCCCGGATACGAGCGCTGCCTCGGTGCCGGGTGGCGCTCCTCTCTCCACTGAAAGCGCCAACGCTGGCCAGGCTATCACCCAGCTTGTAACCCTTGCCAGGGCGGAGGCCGGCCAGGGGAACGTAGAAGAAGCTCTTAAGTATGTGGAAGAAGGCCTGGCCCTGTCCAAACAGTTCCCGGAGGATCAGTCTCTGGCGCCTCTCTACCTGGTAGCCAGTGAGGTTTACAAACGGCTGGGTAAACGAGAAGAGGCCGGAGCCTATTATGAGCAAACCCTCCACGTCCTGGAAGAAGAGACCGGCGAGGAAGCGCCTGCCGGTAAAAAACCTGCCTCAAAAACATTACTGGCTGAAGTCTACTATAGCTACGGGCAGAGTCTCAGGGAGTGGGGTGAGACTGCCGCAGCTTTCGAATATCTGGAAAAAGCTTACCGCCTGCGAGAATTAGCGCGTTAAACACTCAGGGGTAGAGAGTGGAAATCAAAAAATTAAAATATATTGCAGGGTTGGCATAAATTAGACTTATAAGGAGTGACAGGTTCACTCCTTATTTCAGGATTAAGGAGCTTGTTAATGAAGGTGTTACCTTTGGTGCGCCGTGGATTACAAACCAGCCGGCTGGTATTGGGCTGTATGCCTTTTGGCGGAGGCTGGAACCGGGAGCCGGTTACGCAGGAAGATGTCAGAATTGCCGAGCAAGCTATTGAGGCCGCTCTCTCGATTGGTATTAATATGCTTGATACTGCCGATATCTATACGCGTGGTAAGTCGGAGCTCACCCTGGGTAAAATTTTGAAAAACCGGCCCTCTTTGAGAGAGGAGGTTTTAATCCAGTCCAAGTGCGGTATTCGGCTGGCCGAAGGTGAACTTACCACCCGCTTTGACTTCTCCCAAAAGTACATCCTTGAGGCGGTGGATGCCAGTTTAGATCGGCTGGGAATTGAATATCTGGATGTGTTGCTCTTGCACAGGCCGGACCCTTTGATGGAACCGGAGGAGGTGGCGGAAGCCTTTGCCAGGCTTAAAGCCGCCGGTAAAGTGCGTTATTTCGGCGTTTCTAACATGAGCGCCGGCCAGATCCGCTTTCTCCAGCATGCTTTACCCGATCAGATCGCGGTCAACCAGCTTGAAATGAGCCTGTCTCACCTGGACTGGCTGGATCAAACGATCCACGTCAATCAGAAAGTGGGCATCGGGGTGAACTTTGGCGAAGGTCTGCTGGAATATTGCCAGATGGAAAATATTCAAATCCAGGCCTGGGGACCACTTTCCCGGGGGCTCTTTACCGGGCGAAGCGTGGAGAATGAACCGGAGAATGTGCAGAAGACTGCCGCCCTGGTCAGGCAACTGGCCGCCAGCAAAGAAACGACCCCGGAAGCAATTGTACTGGGCTGGTTAATGAAACACCCTGCCATGATTCAGCCGGTGATTGGCACAACCAACCCCCGGCGTATTATCGCCTGCCAGGCTGCCGAGAAGCAGGCCAGTGAAATGACAAGAGAGGAATGGTACACCCTCTATGTCAGCGCCCGTGGAAATCCCATGCCTTAACAGGTATAGCCTGCCCTATCTAATCACCACACTGTCAACCGAAGATAGATCCCTTCCAGGCCGAAACCCATGCAGATACTTGGGTTTCGTTCGTGCTGCCAGTCTAAATCGAGACCACGCCGGTAAAAGCGGCCAGTGACATTACCAGAACTACTACAAACAGTAATGAAACCGATAAAACCAGGCGGCGGGTAGCGTGGGCAGGGTCAGGTTGTTCTGCGGCCATTAAAGTAGCCACACAAATAGACGCAAAACCAATTCCCCAGAAAATAACCGCATAGGCCGGTACTAATAGCGCTAACGCGATTGCGAATAAACCCAGCAGCGCCATCAGGCTAACTTTTTTCGTGCTTGCCGAAGTCATATCTACACCTCAATCTCTTTATAATGTTTCCCTTTGTTTACTATAACGATTTTTTTAATTTCCTCGTTACGCCAATTTGATTAATGAAACATTATTTGTTTCTGTTGCTGGTTTAGACCCTTCGGATAGCGGATATGTTTCAAAAGTTACTGTCCCAATTTGAAACTATGCTTTAAATTGGGACGCTCTTTTATCCTCCAAGCTTGCGCTCTACCAGGTTGGTAATGGCGTTTATGGATCTGAAGTTATCGAGATCCATATCCTCATCACCTACCGTAATCCCAAAGGTTTGCTCCACAAATTGCACTAACTGCATAGCGAACAGTGAATTAACAAAGCCTAAGGCAAAGAGATCCTCATCATCGTTCAGATTATAGTTAACAAAAAATCTGCCCAGGAATTCTCTTATCCTAGATTTGATTTGCTCGGTGGTCATATATCTCCTTCAGCACATGAATAAAAAGGTCGTGTTAATCTGACTGTCATGAAAAATAACTTGTCCTGACACAAATAGCTGGTACAATACTGCAAGGGTTTATAATCTGCTTTCAGACCCATAATTTCTGAAGCCGCTATTCCGGTAGGATGTCGAAACACTTGATTATGATTAAAGGAAACTAACCAGGAAACATGTCTGATAAATCCGGTCGAAATCGCCTGATTATAGTCGTGACTATAATCTCCCTGCTTAGCGGGTTTCTGGTAGCCTGTGGGGATACTGCTACACCCGAACTGGCCAACCCTTCACCCGCTAAAATAACCCCGCCCGCCACTACAGTTGCAGGTACTACGGCACTTTCCACCGCTTCAACCACGAGCGCGGCAACCAGCGCCGCCGCTCAAGCCCCAACGACGGGCTTACCGAGCCAGCCAACTCTGGCTACCACCAATGCTACTATTCAGAAAGCCAATGGCGAAAAAGTTACCCTGGTAGTGGAACTGGCACGTACCGAGCAGGAGCAAGAGATCGGGTTGATGGGCCGTACTAACCTGCCGGATAACCGGGGTATGCTTTTTGTTTATACCAGTCCGGTTTCACTGGCCTTCTGGATGCGCAACACTCCTTCACCCCTCTCAATCGCTTTCATTGACGAGAAGGGTAAAATCCTGGATATTCAGGATATGCAACCTCTTTCCGATGACACGCACTCACCGGGCAAGCCTTTCCTGCTGGCTCTCGAAGTACCCCTGGGCTATTTTGCCCGGCATGGTATAAAACCCGGAGATATTTTCAGCTATTAAAAAAGCGCCGCTGTTTGCGGCGCTATTTAATATCAAGCTTAGTAGATGCGCTTTTCCAGTTCTCCCGGCTTGATAACGGTGATGCGCTGGCGGTCAATACTGATAAAACCTCTTTCCTGAAAAGCTACCAGTTGGCGGTTAACGCTCTCACGTGTGGTTCCAAGCATATTGGCTATATCCTGCTGGGTCAGGCGCAGGTCTATCTCTATAGAACCGGTTGGCAACTTCTTGCCGTGCGAACGGCTCAACTCCAGCAACTTTTTAGCCAGGCGTGCCGGGATATCCAGGAAAACTACATCTTCTACCAGCGTATCGGTCCGGCGGATGCGCGAACTGAGCGCGCTGATAATTTGCAGGGAAACTTTAGGATGCTTGCTTACAAAGTCAATAAAATCTTCGCGGTGAAGCACAAAAACTTCGGTTGTGCCTGAGCTGGTCACAGTAGCCGAGCGCGGTTTTCCATCAAAGAGAGATAGCTCGCCGAAAAAGTCACCACTGCTCAGAATAGATAGAATCATTTCCGTACCCACTTCGCTGGGTACACTGACCTTTACCGTACCTTCATTTATAATGTACATGGTTGTACCGGCGTCGTCTTTATGGAAAATAGTTTCGCCGGGGCGGTAAGTTCTCTTTTTTAAGCGCCCGGAAAGTTCCTGCAACTCCTCGTGTTGCAACTGGGCAAAAAAGGGAAGCCGGGACAGCAAGATTTCGTCAGATGACATAACGGACATTTTTCCCACCTGTAATAGTTAGAATAAAGCTACCCATTCGTTTCTAACCGGCTTACAGCACTCAATATTTCAATAAATTTCCGATATGGATGGCCTAAACAGGATGGATACCGCAAAAGAAGCAACGTTTCCTGTAAGACTGGATAAGTTCTCAACTAATCAGGATACTTTGAAGTAAATGCAAAATTGATGTTAGCACGTGAAATCGGGCTTGTCAATAAGTATAGTCAGGTGGGAATAGCAAAACGCCCAGGACATGGCCTGACAGCGCTCAATCAAAACGGCTTCAACAACTATCTAGCGAGTCGTGGCAGTAGTCCGCCAGGCTCGCCAGTCTTCTTTTTCTATCTCGATTATACCATAGCCTTGCTCTTTAGCCCCCCGAAAATGAGCTATAACTTCGATTCATACTTTTCCAGGACGCGCCGGGCAAATTCCGGCACCAGTTCCTTCTCATGCTCAGGATAATGGGTGCGAATAAAGTGCAGGTTACGAGCCCACTTCATGGTGAGGGTACCGCGGGCAAATTCTACCCCTTTCAGGCCAAAGTGTGAGACTACGAAAGTTAACAATTTAACTCCCCAGGGAGGCAGGGGCTTGCGAGGATTTTCGAGCATTTCTACGGATTGAGCGATTACCTTTTCGCGCTTGCCCTTCTGGCGAATCTGGTCGAACTCCAGGTAGGGGCGAAGCATTTGAAAGAGTTCTTCACCGGTTTCGGTGCGCACCAGCATCCACTGGTAAGGCATGGTAGCGCCCAGGTAGCCAATGGTAATATCGGAGAGCGCGTTGGTGTAATCAAAACAGGAGAGGCAGCTATCCGGGAAGATGTCGGCTCCCAGTTTATCCATAGGTAAGGCGAAATAACTGACCTTTTCGGTATGTCCGTCTTCGTGGCGCAGCCAGACCCGGTAATCCGGCATGAACTCAAGATGGACTACCGTTTCAGCCGAATTGCTGATCAGGCCCAGGAACTTCATAAGGTTCTGGTAGCTGACAATATCGGTGCAGGGCAGGCCGATGTGATAAATCTTTTCAAACGGAAGCTGGTCGGCAATCGCTCTCAGGGCATGCGTCTGGCAGCCGTTGCCAATAAAGGCAATCCGTTTCAGGCCTAGCCGCTCGGCTTCTTTTAAAGCCGAAAGGTTGTGCGAAAGACATGGTTTGTTGCCGGCAGCCGCCCGCACCTGCTCGACAGTGGTAGCCAGGCTGGGCATAGGACCAAAGCGCGTACCGGGCCTTGACTGAACGCAGATTACTCCTTCCACCAGCTTTTTTTCCAGCAGCAGGCTCGCCAGCGAAGTAACAATCCCACTCCACTGAGCGCCCTCTACCGGGCGAACCATACGAGCTACAAACATATGGCGGTAGATCCCAAACATATCTTCATCGCTGCCCGCCCGGCGACCACGACCGTGCAATTTTTCTTCGAGCGCCTCGTAGCGATTTTCCACAAAGACGCAGGCATCCGCCAGTTGGCTGCGATGCTCGGTGTAGCACAAACCGCAACGGCTGCACATAAGCGGTTTACGCCGCCCGGTTTTATGGCCCGAAGCGGGGACATAGGTATCCGCTTCACCTTTTCGCTTTATCTGAATTAAAGGCCCCACATTATCAAGCTGTGTCATGGCACTCGTTTCCTGTGTAATATTCTTTATGCAAGCAAGCAGATAGACTTTAAGATGTACTTTGTTTGAAGAATGCACGCTGCTTTATCATAGCCAGCTTATGAAGGACCAGTCAGTAGTTACTACTACGCTTTAAGGCAAAAGAAAAAGGCCGGTAGCTACCGGCCTTTCCAACTGAATTTCGATTATTCTACTCTAACCACCACAAAGGTTAATTTGTGGCCGGTAGGGGTAGTAACGGTAATTTTTTCGCCTGCTTTCTTACCTACCAGGGCTGCCCCCATAGGAGCCGCAACTGAGAGCAGCGCTTTGCCATCCCGGCTGGATTTCCCGGTTTCAGCCGGGCTTACCAGGCTATACTCCTCTTCGTCGTCTTCCCCTTCTTCTTTGATAACGACCGTGGAGCCCAGGCGTACCCGGCCATCATGCTTGGTAGCTTCCACTACCGTAGCATTGGCGAGGGTTTGCTTCAACTCTGCAATGCGGCCTCGGAGCATACCCAGTTCGCGCCTCGCATCATGGTAAGCAAAGTTTTCTCGCAAATCACCCTGCGAAGCCGCCGCCGACATCTGGGCCAGAACATCCGGTTCTTCTACTTCTACCAGGCGCTTCAATTCGGCTTCCAGCGCCGCTTTTCCCTCAGCAGTAACTTCGACTCGTTCAGCCATCTTCTGTCGTTCCTTCCATTCTTTCGTTGCTTTATCTATTTCCTGGTCGAAATAATTCCGATCATATTGGCTGCCATTTATTACCAGTAAGCCGACATTATACTACAATTTCCAGGCAGGATTAAAGCTCTGAGCGGTAAGCACCTGAACATGAGAGATTAAAAGTGTGTAAGAGATTCCGAGAGCAGGCAGGCTTTAACTACGTACGATACGCTCGACCCTTTCCACGAATCGGTAAAGTTTAGTCGGTCCATAATTGCCACCCGGGCGGGTTTCTTCCAGTTCTTCCAGCATATAATTTTTATCCTGGTCGGGTTTGGCGTCACGTTCCTTAATAGAGAGGCGTTTACGGAAATTGCGCTTGTCCAGTTTCTCATTCCAGACAATTTCGTAAACACGCTGAAGCTCGGTCAGGGTGAACTTTTCCGGCACTAACTGGAAAGCGACATTGGTATATTCAAGCTTGCTGCGCAGACGCTTGAGGGCGTAGTTCAGAA
Source organism: Chloroflexia bacterium (assembly GCA_036261665.1). Classification (GTDB taxonomy): domain Bacteria; phylum Chloroflexota; class Chloroflexia; order Chloroheliales; family Chloroheliaceae; genus 54-19. Next base: position 186,318 of record DATAKM010000132.1, on the reverse strand, counting down.
TGTAGCTGTGATCGAAAGCCAGTTCCGGTAGTTTGTATACGGAGTACCAGTCTGCCTCTCTGGCATCGGAACCTGCTTGCAGGGGTTGTACTTGCCCGGCTTCGACCAGGGCCATATAGGCGACAGTGATAACGCGAGTACGCGGGTCGCGTTGTGGATCGCCAAAGGTATAAAGCTGTTCCAGGTAAACCCGGTCAACCCCCGTTTCCTCTTTTAGTTCGCGCAAAGCCGCCGCTTCCAGGGTTTCACCCATTTCGATAAATCCTCCCGGGATAGCCCACATACCCTGGTAAGGAGGGGATTTACGCTGAATCAGCAGGACTTTCAGATCGTTATCCATGACCGTGAAAATAACAATATCTACAGTTACGGATGGCCGGTCATAGGCTTCGGGATGATAATTCTTTAAAAAATTTTCTTCGGCCTGTTTCCATGCCGCGCTCCCGGTAGTAAGGTTCTCCGGGGAGATAGATTCTGCCATAGCCTCTTTGCTCCCAGTGTTCAGTGTTTTTTTAACACTTGGATTATAGGTCCGGCCAGAATGGATGTCAAGCCGGGTAGGCTTCTTTTTCCTGGTTTCAGTTACAGGAAATGTGCTAGAATACGGCAGCAGGAAACGGCATTACATAACACGGAAGGTTTGGAATAATGAAGTTTTTCAAATATAACCTTACCAACCCGCTCCGCGCCGGGCAGCAGGTTGCCGGTCTAATTATTTTGTTCCTTTTCTTCGCCTTTTTGACTCCTTCAGCCCTGGCCAGCCTTTCTTTAGCCCGGAGTGACCTGGCCCAGTCCGCCGCGCCCTATCCGCCGGGTGCGTCAGTCCGCACTCGCCTCCAGGTCCCTGACAGTATGCGCAATGGCATCCTGGCAAATGACCGTTACCTGAACTTGCCGCCCAACTTTAGCATCAGTGTGGTAGCGCGGTTGAGTGGCGCCCGCTTTATGGCCGTTGCGCCTAACGGCGATTTGCTGGTTTCGCAACCTGGCTCGGGCAAAGTTTCACTGGTGCGCGAGGTACCGGGCAGTGATCCCCAGGTTTATGATTTTGTGACCGGCCTGCGCAGCCCTCACGATATGGTTTTTCACACTATTGGCAGCACATCTTATCTTTACATCTCAGAGTCTCACCAGATAGATCGCTTTGTCTATACCAGTGGCGCCACCAGCGCGGGAGCGCGGGAAATTGTGGTAAAGGGCCTGCCGGACGCCAGTACGCCGGAACTGGGCGGAAAATATGGCCACGAGTTGAAAAATATCGCCCTTGATTCCAATAACAAACTCTATGTCTCAATTGGCTCGACCTGTAATGCCTGCCTTTCCGATACTACCAGCAATCCCCGGCGCGGCGCGATCTACCAGTACGATGCGGACGGCAGTAACGGGCGGCTCTTTGCCCAGGGTTTGCGCAACGCCGAAGGGCTGGCTTTTGTGCCGGGCACTAATGATCTGTGGGTGGTGGTCAATAATCGGGACAACATAGCAGTACCTGACCCGGCTTCCTCAGCCTATGGCAAAGTGGTCCAGTCTTATGTAGACGACCATCCGCCGGAAGAGTTTACACGGGTGCGAGATGGTGGAAATTACGGCTGGCCTTTTTGCAATCCCAACCAGTCCGGCCCCACCGGTTACGACAATATGCCCTTTGACCGGGATGTCGAATTTAACGCGGACGGGCATGTGAACTGTGACGCGATGGACCGCATCAATAAAGGTATCCAGGCGCACTCCGCCCCGCTCGGTCTTACTTTCTTGCAGAACACCACTTTCGCAGCGCCCTACCGCCAGGGAGTACTGGCGGCCCTGCATGGTTCCTGGAACCGAGCCAACCCTACGGGATATAAGGTTATATACTTCCCCTGGAATAGCGCCGTTAACGCTCCGGGAGGGCAGGTTGACCTTGTAACAGGCTGGTTGAATGAAGCGACCGGCGAGGCCTGGGGCCGCCCGGTGGATATTGCCGTAAATGCCAGAGGCGACCTGCTTATTTCGGATGATTACAGCGGTACCGTTTACAAAATGACCTATACCTCGCCTGCCGGTTCCGGCCCTGGCCAGAACTTTACCCTAGCCCACCCTGCTTTCGACAGGCTCTGGCAGCGCAGCGACCGGCAGGTTTTTGACCACCAGGTGGCCAGGACTTACCTCTGGGGCCCGCAACCCAATAGCGCAGGGCTTCAGGAAGAATATGCCGACTCGCCGGGTGGAAAGCGCCTGGTGCAGTACTTCGATAAAAGCCGCATGGAAGTAAATAACCCGAATGGCGACCAATCCAGCCCGTACTTCGTTACTAACGGCTTGCTGGCCCGCGAATTGATTAATGGGCAAATGCAGGTAGGCGACCAAAAGTTCCAGCCGCGCGAGCCTGCCGTTATCGGCGTGGCGGGAGATATTGACGATACTTCCGGCCCGACTTACGCCGCGCTACAAAAGTGGCAGGCAGCGGTGGGTCAGCAAAGTGGCCTTGTCACCACTGCGTTTGACCGTTCGGGCAATAGCCGGGATGGCAGCGCCGATTTCGCCCGGTATAACATCAGGCCGGTCTATTTTGTACCAGAAACCGGGCATAATGTAGCCGCCCCGTTCTGGGATTTCCTGAACCAGTCCGGCCCGCTGCTTTCTCCCACCGGCCTGAGCGTGCAGGGTCGCCTTTTCGAGCCGCTCTTTTATGCCACGGGCTTCCCTGTAACCGAAGCCTTCTGGGCCAAAGTAAAAGTAGGCGGGCAGGTAAAAGATGTGCTGGTACAGGCCTTTGAACGACGGGTGCTGACTTATACGCCCTCCAACCCGGCAGGCTTCCAGGTCGAAATGGGGAATGTCGGCCAGCACTACTACCTGTGGCGTTACGGAAACAGTCAGCCTTAGCAAACGGATAGCGGGAAGTTACAATGTCAGGCCCCGGTCATCATTCAATGGATGAGAAACCATCCTACAGGCCGCTCCGGCTTACCCCGGAGCGGCTGGAAAAGTTCAGCCAGATATACAACCTTAAACAGATAATGGACCTGCATTACCTGGAATTTGAGCTTTTCATAGGGTATCTCTATCGCCAGGAAGGTTACCGGGTCTGGACTACGCCCTGGACCGATTACGGTGTCGATCTCTTGATCGAAAGAGATGATTGCAGGGCAGTCATCCAGTGTAAACAGTTCAGCAAAAACGTACCGCTAGCCGAAGTCTTAAAACTGCCGGGCGCTTTGCTCGATACCAACTCGGATTACGCGGTACTGGTTACCACTTCGGGCGTAACCTCAAAGGGCCGTGAGTGGGCGCGGCGCGGCAATAAAGCGATCAGGTTTATTGAAGGCCCAGCCCTGGTTAAGTGGGCCAGGAAAGTAAACCGTTCGGTCATTCTTAACCCGCTTCCCGCGCCCCGGCAACCTTTTTTTGTGCCGCTCTTGCGCCGCACCGTCCAACTGATCAGGCATAACCCTGTCATGCCTGCCCTGGCGGGGATCACTACGCTGCTGGTCCTGGGTTTGATCGGGCTGTTACTCAGTTTTGTTACACCCGCCCCGGCTTATTCTGATGAAAAGGATACGCCTGTAGCTACGCTACCCGTGGCTATCGCTCACCTGGATCTCCCGGCAATTACCACTCCGGCTGTACCTACGGTTATTGTTAATACCATTCCGGCGATAACTATCCTGCCATCCGCCCCGCTACCCACTCCCACAGCCACGCCGCGAGTTAAGAGCGCTGAATCTGATCCCTGCTTGGTGGGTCAAATCAAAGGCAATAAACGCAGCAAATTCTATCATGAGCCGGGCTGGCCTTATTACAACAGCTTTGGCCCGGCTAATCCGATAGTAGAGTGCTTTGATAACGCCGAGGCCGCCCGGGCCGCCGGATACCGCCCCGGCAAACAGCCTCCCCCTAAGCCCTGATTTTCTACAGATCGTTTTTGTAGAGTCGTGGCCTGGTGGTGTATAACATAATAGTAGAGGAAATAAAAACTACTTGAAGTACCGGGAGCCAGGTTATGCTGAGGGCACACAAACCGGAAGTTTCAGGCAAGCAGCAACCAGCAGAGGATAAGCGTAAAAGTAAAAGCTTTGTGCTGTGGTTGACTGCTTTCGGGTGTGCCCTGGCCGGTCTATTGCTCTGGCTATGGCTGTGGCAGCTTGTATGGGGCGCAACTCAATGGTTGGGTATGGCCCTGGCCCTCACCGCGACTATCTGCTACCTGCTTGCTTCCTTCCTGACAATACCCCTGCTTAAAACCACCCTGGTAACTGCCGGAAATCTGTGTACCGCCCTGGCCATCGCCACTTCCCTGAGCCTGGGAGCCTTCTTACCTTTCCGCCTGGCCGATTTTGTTAGCCCGGCCCTGGGACGTTTCGGAGGTGCAGGGGCGCTTGCCATCCTGGCAATTTTACATCTTATAAGGGGCTTATATTTAAGAAAAAGCTGGCTGCTGGATATTGCCTTTTTCTGTGGTATTGGCGCTGCCTGGGTAACGGTAAATACCATAGCCCAGGCCAGCTTTCCGCCCGCCCCTACCAGCGCAGACCAATGGGCCTTTTTGCTCGGTTTGCTTTTCTGGCTGGGTCTGGGCTGTGGCCTGGTAGCTTTCGCCCTGAGTTTTGTTTCTGGCTGGCACTGGCTTGCCCGTTGCCTGTGGCGCTGGTCTTTGGCCGGTAGCCTTGGCGGATTGGCGCTCTCACTCTATTTCCAGCAGAACGAGGTGGTTTTACGCTCTGGTATCCTGCTGGCGGTTAGTGTCCTTGCGCTGCTACTGATTTTTTTTATGAAGCGACCCCGGACTTCAGGCGGGAAAGCAGGCTGGCTTAAACAACCCGGAGCAGTGTTACTTATCCTGGTGGGATTAGCGATCCTTTATATCTCGGTGGGAGAACAACTGGAGACGTTCTTTGCACGGAACACCCTCGAAAGATATGCTCAGAAAAGCTGGTGGTGGATTCTTGGGGATGCTCGTTTCCAGCAACAGCCCGGTGGGCAAAACTCGCCACAATCTGTGGGAGTAATAAGCGGCCTGGTAAGCGATGAAGAGGGCAAACCGCTGGAGGGCGCAAATGTAGTAGTGGCTGATCCGACCGGGTTCACCTGGCGAGCTACCAGCGGGCCAGACGGGCGCTACTCAGTAGCAGGTGTAACGGCAGGACACTACCTGCCAATGGCCGCTCGTACCGGATACATGGACGCCGTGTCTACCGGAGACGGTCCTCTTGGGCGCTGGCGGGAAGTAGCCAGTGTCCGCCAGGGGCAGAATACCCATAATATTGATTTTGTGATGAAGCAACGTCAGCCCTACCGGGTAGTGCCGGGTAAATCTCTTACTCTGAGCCAGTACACCGACACTTTTCGCGACAACCCGGTACCCAGTCCTGCTTTGCGCCGCACCTTCAGTTTTGAAAATGACGGGTTGCAGAAAGCCGGCCTGGTGTACGAACCTATACCTTATCGCGGCCCCGGCCCGTTTCCGATTCTCTTTATTGTCTATCCCGGCCCGGCTAACGCCTGGGAAGGAGTCTCTATCCCGCTGGCGGCGCAGGGCTTTGTGGTAATCGCTTACCAGCCCGAGCTTTTCGGACCCCATCCCGAGCGCGGCATGAACTTGAAGGGCGATGTGAGCGATCTGCTACAGCTCTATAACTACGCCAAAGCCGGGCAGTTCTCGCAGCGCGGCGACCCCCAGCGGGTGGTGATTACGGGCGGCAGTGTCTCTACCGCCTATACATATTTGTTGCTGCGCGAGATCGAAACCAGTTCAGCCAGCGACAAAGCCGCCCTCAAAGGCGCGATTGCCTACGGGGGCCTGGCAGACCTTTATCGCTATCATTATGATTGGGAACGTGGGGCGCTTTATATTGATCCCGGCATCCAGGATTTAGAAAATTTGCTGGTTGCTTTTGGACGCCCTGACACCGCTCCAGAATTGTATATGCTGTTCAGCCCGCTGTATCATCTGCAACCCGGGGCCCTCCCACCCTTGCTACTGGTACACACGAGCAAGGATAGTATTGTGCCGGTCAATCAGACCGAACTGCTGGTGGCGGAAATGGAACGGCTAAAAATGCCGCAAAAGGCGATTATCTACCCCAACATCGAACATTACCTGGACACCAGTAAACCGGACCCGGCGCAGCGCGATATGCTCGAAAAAACTATAGAATTCGTCAAGGAAGTTACAAAATAGATTTGTAAGAAGTAGACAAAAGTGATGGTTTAAGCTTCCCAATAGTATATTTCTTTATCCTGCGACTATCTACTTTACATAAATAGAACTTGAGGTACTATCTGTAGTATATTCTGGATAAACTGGCTCTTTAAGTAGAGCAAGTGAAGCAGACCTGTGATTAACTTAAATCGAGGTAGTCTACCGCGTTATCCTTGAGATTAAGCTTGCGCTTCTGGTAGCGTTCGGTGGTCCTGGGATCGGCATGACCGGCGGCATATTGGACTTGCTGAAGCTTTGCGCCATTTTCAAGGGACAGCGTTACGAAGCTTGCTCTCAGACCGTGGGGAGTCAGGCGATCCAGCCCGCATTGAGTGGCATAACCCTCCACAATCCTTTCAATATCTCTGCCGTCAAGCGGGCCGGCTTTAGGCTTATCACCCCTGGCAAAGCGCACAAAAAGCGGGGCCTGTGGACCCCCCTGGCGCTGTCCTGTCGCTTCCAGATAGCTTTCCAGGGCCTGCCGCACTACTTCGGGTAACTTAACAATCCGGCGTTTATCTCCTTTGCCGTGCCGAATCGTGGCAATATGATAGCCGCCTTCGCTGCTAAGATCCCCAATCACCAGTCCTGCCGCTTCCGCCCGTCTTATCCCGGTGCGCAGGAGCAAAAGCAGGAGAGCATAATCGCGCTTGCCTTTGGCCGTAGAACGGTCAATCGCGGCCAGGAGGGCGGCGGCTTCTTCTTTGGTCAGGGCGCGATGAGTTGTTTCGTTAGCGCCCGAGCCAAAGCCTTTGAGAGCGGTAGCCGGGTTATCAAACCGCATTTTAAGCAGAATGGCTACTTCGAGCAGCCTGCGCACTACCACCAGTTTACGGGCGGCGGTGGGTCTCTGGTAGCGTCCTGCCAGGTAAGCTCTATACTCGCTCAAATCTTCGTAACCGGCGCGGGCCAGGTTCAGGTTATGAACGGCCAGCCACTTGAAAAACTGGTAGGCATCCGTCCGGTAGATTCTGCGACTGCTTTCAGCCACGTTTTTAAGAAGCGTGTTAGTCAGGCGTTCCAGTTCAGCATTAGATAACTGCGGGGTCGAAACAAGATCACCGGCAGTAACCGGGCTTTGCCCGGCAAGCTCTTGCTCCTGGCTTACTATGCTATCCATTTCCAGATTCCGCTTTTCCATCTGTATTTTTACCTTCCAAACCATACCTGATATATGCTTCGACTTCTCTATTATAACATCTTTTATTAATTACGGTTGAAAAGTGTTATTTTCAACCGTAATTCGATTCTCATTTTCAGTGCCTTATATAGTCCTGCTATATACCCTGGGACATATGCCCGCACACACTCTCGAAATAGGCCGCGCGCCACATCAAAAACCGACTGTTTACTGCTAAACTTAATCGGGTAGAATTTCCCTGGCTGGCGCTGTGCCCGAAAAAACCTTCAAAAGCGGCGAAAGCACAGCTTTTTTGATATTATTGGGCCAGAAGTTAGCTGAACCGCAGAGCATTTTTGAATTTTGTGTAGCGAGATAGGATTAGAGCGATGCCAGGAGCGAATCAAGTTTTCACCAACAACCCCTTAAAAATGAAGAATGAAAAACCCGGCCCGGCTTATATCGCCCGGCGGATTAAAAACCTGCTGTTTCCGCCGGTGCGGCTGCTTCCCTGGCCTTCCGATATTATTGTCGAGCAGAATGCCGGGATAACGGTGCGCGATGGAACCGTGCTGCGCGCCAATATCTTCAGACCGGCGAAGGAAGGCCAGTACCCGGTGATAATGAGCGCCCACCCGTACGGTAAAGACAACTATAATCGCAAAGGAAGATTGGGAGTACGCCCTTTCTTTCAGTACCGCATCATAAACCAGCCCATGCCTATCAACACTTCTGAGCGGGCAAGCTGGGAAGCGCCGGACCCGGCTTTCTGGGTGCCGAAGGGCTACGTGGTCATCAATCTTGACCTGCGCGGCTTTTTTGCTTCGCCCGGTGAGGGCGAGGTGCTATCCGATCAGGAAGCGCAGGACTATTATGACTGCATCGAGTGGGCCGCCAGTCAGCCCTGGTCCAACGGCAAAGTTGGCCTGAACGGAGTCTCTTACCTGGCGATCAGCCAGTACAAAGTAGCTGCCCTCCACCCGCCGCATCTCGCCGCTATTTGTCCCTGGGAGGGCTTTACCGATGCTTACAAAGATCTATTGTACCCGGGCGGCATCCGCGAGGATGGCTTCGCCAAAATGTGGGGTAACATGGTTCATTCTAAAACCAACATTCGCACCGAGCAAATGAACCGCCCCCTGAGAGACGAGTATTACCGCTCGCTGGTGCCGAATTTGAAAAAGATTTCCGTTCCGGCCCTGATCTGCGGCAGTTTTTCCGATCAGTGCCTGCACAGCCAGGGATCGATCCGGGCCTTTAACGAAATCAGTTCGCCGCAAAAGTGGCTCTACACTCACCGCCTGGGCAAGTGGGGCGCTTACTACGGCCAGGATGCTCTCGCCATTCAGCGCAAATTCTTCGATCACTTCCTGAAAGGGGAAGCTAACGGCATGCCAGAAATGCCGCCCGTCCGATTGGAAGTCATGGAGAGCGGCCAGCAGGCCCACCGTATCGCCTGGGAAGCGGCCTTCCCACCACCCGGCACGACATGGCGCACTCTTTATCTTGATGGGAAAAGCGGGCAGTTGTCCGAGGATTTACCGCAGCCTACCGGGCAGGCTTTCTTCGAGATGGAGAAGGGGCGGGCCTGTTTCGAGTGGGTGGCCGAAAAAGACCTCGAAGTAGTTGGCCCGATGGTTTTAAAGCTCTTTGTGGAGCTAAAAGAGGCCAGTGACCTCAATCTGTTTGCCGGGATTCGTAAAATCCGGGACGGGCGGCAGGTCGTCTTTGAGGGTTCTTACGGCTTCGGCTACGACCTGGTGACCAGGGGCTGGCAAAGAGTATCTTTGCGTAAAGTGACTCCGGGCTCGGAGCGCCCTGGCTATGTCGAGCATGACTTTGATCAGGAGGAACCCCTCAAGCCGGGCGAAATTGTCGAGCTGGCGCTTTCGCTGCTGCCCTCGGCCACCTTCTTTAAAAAAGGGGACGTGTTACGGCTGGACTTGCAGGGGCATTGGTTTTTCGGCAGCAACGTGCTAATCTACGGCCCTGCCAAATACGAGGGGAGTTCCGGCGGAACCTGCATCGTTTACAGCGGGGAGAAATACCCCAGCCAGTTACAAATCCCCATTTCGGCGACCAGCTAAAGGCTTTCTTTTATAATTTGAAATCAGGAAAGCAAACTTTCACTCTGCCGGGCACGCCTTGTGCTTGCCACCAGACTTAATGACCGGGCAAGCAGCAGGAGAATAACCCTGGCGCCCGGTCTTAAAATTAATCACCCTGTTAAGTGCTAAAACTAACAAAGTTGCCAGTTTGAAAAGATCGTTTAGAGGAGTCTAAAAGAAAATGACCTACAGGATAACCTTGATTCCGGGCGATGGTATCGGGCCGGAAGTCTCTGAGGCTACTCGCCGGGTGCTGGAAGCTACCGGCCTGGAGTTCGAGTGGGATATCAAGAATGCCGGAAGCGAAGAATTAAAACGAAGCGGAGAATTATTGCCGGAAGAAACCCTTGAATCAATCCGTGAGAACAAAGTAGCCATTAAAGGGCCAATTACCACGCCTGTCGGTACGGGTTTCCGCAGTATCAATGTCTCTCTACGCAGGCAGTTGGATCTCTATGCCTGTTTCAGACCTTGCAAGCTCTTTAAGGGGGTGCGCACGCGTTTCGACCAGGTAGACCTGGTGATAGTCCGCGAGAATACGGAAGACCTCTATTCCGGCATCGAATTTAAAAAAGGCAGCACCGAGGCCTTGATCGAGGTTGCCCTGATCGAGAAGATCAAGGACATAAAAATTCGCGATGATGTAGGTATCAGTATTAAGCCTATTAGCGAATACGGTAGCCGGCGCATCGTTAAGGCCGCTTTTGAATATGCCCGCGCCAATGGCCGGCACAAGGTTTCCGCCATCCACAAGGCTAACATTATGAAACATACTGACGGGCTTTTCCTGGATGTCGCCCGGGAAGTGGCCAGGCAATATCCCGACATAGCCTTCCAGGATGTGATCGTGGATAACATGTGCATGCAACTGGTGCAGTATCCCGAAGATTACGATGTGCTGGTACTGCCCAACCTGTACGGCGATATTCTTTCGGACCTTGCGGCAGGCCTGATTGGAGGACTGGGAATGGCCCCCGGAGCCAATATCGGGGACGAGTACGCAGTATTTGAAGCCACGCACGGTAGCGCCCCCGATATCGCGGGCCAGAACAAGGCCAATCCTCTGGGTATGATCCTCTCCGGTGTTATGATGCTGCGCTATCTGAAGGAATTTGAAGCGGCCAACCGCCTGGAAGACGCGATAGCCCGGGTCATAGAAGAGGGTAAAAACGTTACCGCCGATATGAAGCCGGACCGCCGCGACCCGACGGCGGTAGGAACCACCCAGGTCGCCGACGCGATCATTCAGAAAATGCAGGAAGTTTCTGCGGCAATCTAATTGCCGAAAATTCACAGGATAGGCAGGTTTTTTATAAGTCTGTCCATCCTGTGATTTTTTATAAGGATTGAGGGATTTGCTGCCAGGCGACCTCGACCTGGCGCTCGGTTTCGGCCAGGGAGCCGCCGTTGTCAATTACTACGCTGGCGCGGGCCACTTTTTCGGCCTGGGGAGGCTGGGCGTTGATCCGCAGCAGGGCTTCTTCACGGCTGAAATTGTTGCGGCGCATCAGGCGTTCGAGCTGGGCTTCGGGCGGGCAAGTTACGACCCAGACGGCATCGGCGGCTTGATCGAGGCCGTTTTCGAGCAGCTTGATCGCGTCCAGCACGATGACGGCGGCGCTCGACTCGCGGATAAGCCGGGTGATTTCGACCCGGACGCGCGGGTGGCTGATCTCTTCCAGGCGGCGCAACTGCTGCGGGTCGGCAAAGACAATCGCGCCAAGTTTGCGGCGGTCTATCGGGCGTTGGCCGCTCGGCTGGCCGCTCGGCTGGCCGTCCGGTCCGGCTTCGGCCAGGATGTTTTGGCCAAAGACTTCCACTACCGGGGTGTATATAGTGCCGCCCGGTTCCATCAAAGTATGTACTACGCGGTCGGCGTCAATCACGAAGGCGCCGCGCTGCCGCAGCATATTGACTACGGCGCTCTTGCCACAGGCGATATTGCCGGTCAGGCCGATCAGGTAGACGGCGCGGCCTTGCTTCAAATCCAGTTGGGTCATTTCTTCTTGTCTCGGTTTCTGTTCGGATTTGGGACTATCCCGTAAATAAATGACAGGATACAGGCTCAAGTGCTCTAAAAGCACTGGGATAGTGTATTCGTGTTTAGCCCCTTCAGTGGGCTTCAGCTAATAGCCCATCCTTTAGTAATGGGTTAAGCCGGATCGTCCTAGTCAGGAATCGGATGCTCTTTTTCTTCCTGGGTGAAAAGCTCGGTCAGGAATTTCCGCATGAGCTTTCGGCTACGCGGGTTCTGTTCCGGCGGCGGCAGGATAGCCGCCCTTAGCCCGGCGGCAGTCGCCTGGGTCTGGGCTTCCGCCACGTCTTTGCCACCCTTACGGCCCGGGATAGGCTGGCCAATATTCATGCAGATGCGCTTGCCCAGCCACAGTTCTTTGGTACCGCTAAAGCCGACCGGGACGATGGGCGCGCCGCTATGGGCCGCGAAGTAGCCGATGCCCTTCTTGAGCGGCAGCACTCTGCCCGTTTCGATAGCCGAGACATCCCCTTCAGGGTAAATGCCGAGCACTCCGCCGCCATGCAGCACCACACTGACCTGTTTGGAAACATCGCGGAAGGCCGAACGCTTGTCGCGGTCTACCGGGATAACGCCGCCCACGCCCTCGGTAAAGATGCGCCGCCAGCGCGGGAACTCCACATCCTCTCGGGCCGCGATGAAGTAGATACGCGGGGTGGCCGGGGCGAAGGCCAGCATCAGGAAGGGGTCAATCCAGCTCAGGTGATTCCCGGCGAAGATGTAGCCGCCCTCTTTCGGCAGGTTCTCCAGCCCGCGCACCTCGATGCGGAACATGGCCCGCAGGAGGAGGCGCACCAGCCAGCGCAGGATGATAAAAATGATTCCGGCCTGGCGGTAATTTTTGATCGTTACTGGGGCCTGCGCGTGGTCATGCTCGTTTTTAGTTTCGTTTTTAGTTTCTATATCAAGATCGGTTTCTTTTTCGATTGCCATATTATGTCAATTATGCCTTCCGGTAAGATTTTATACTTTTTACTTACAGGTAGAGCCTTACCCGCAAGTACCCACAAGGGGGGCATAAAGCCAAATGCGGGCTACAGGCTAAAGTGCCTTGAAGGCACTAAAACTCGATGTCATGGGTTATTAGCCCCTTCAGTGGGCTTCAGCTACTAGCCCATACTTTAGTGATGGGTAAAAGCCCCCTGCGAATATTCCCGCGTGGTTGTGCGGGTATGCCTGCCTATCTATTTTAAACGCAAATTCGGCGGCTTTTACCCGGTACAATCCCTGCCTGCCATAACTTTAGTTCTAGGTCCACAGTGTGTATAATACAGCAAAAGTGTCCATTAAAATAGTGCGAGTTAGATACCCCAGAGGACGAAAGGAAAAGACCGTGTTACTGGCAGTGGATATTGGCAATACTAATATTGTGCTGGGCATTTTTGATGGCGACAAACTCAAGGCAAGCTGGCGAGTACAGACCGAACGGCGCCGCATGCCCGATGAGTGGGGCCTCACGACTATTTCGCTGCTGGAACATCGCGGCTATAGCCCGGACGACATCAAGGCGACAATTGTCTCCAGCGTGGTACCGCCCCTCACGACCGCCTTCCGCGAAATGGTAGAGGTCTACTTCAACAAGCCGCCCATTATTGTCGAGCCGGGCATTAAGACGGGTATCGCAGTGCGCTACGAGAACCCCCGCGAAGTCGGTGCGGACCGCATCGTAAACGCGGTGGCGGCTTACCACTATTACGGCGGCCCGGCCATCATTATCGACTTCGGCACGGCCACCACTTTTGACGCGCTCTCCGAGAACGGCGAGTACCTGGGCGGGGCGATTGCGCCGGGCCTGAATATCGCCGCCGAGGCTCTCTTTTCGGTCGCCAGCCGTCTTTTCCGGGTGGAACTGACCCCGCCAAAGCTGGCCATCGGGCGCAACACGGCTGCCAGCATGCAGTCGGGCATCATGTTTGGCTATATCGGGCTGGTCGAAGGGCTGGTCAACCGCTTCCAGAAGGAGTTGCAGGCGCTCTCTCCGCATATGACGAGCGACAAAATCAAGGTGATCGCCACGGGCGGATTAGCCGAGGTGGTGGCCCAGAACGACGAAAGCCTGATTGATGTGATTGACCAGGATTTGACTCTCCAGGGCCTGCGCCTGATTTACGAACTCAACAACGCTTAGTAGTTCAAATTACATACTACCAGAGCAAGAATCGGGAAAATATGAAACTACAGGGAAAAAATATTCTGCTGGGGGTTGCGGGCGGGATTGCCGCCTATAAGGTGGTGCAGGTGGCCCGCGACCTGACCGTAGCCGGAGCGAAGGTGCATGTCCTGATGACCCCGGCGGCTACCCGTTTCGTCACACCCCTGACCTTCCAGGCCCTGACCCGCCAGAAGGTCTATACCGATATCTGGGAGGGCTGGACGGAAGAGGACCAGGGCCATATTTCGCTGGCGCGGGAGGCCGATTTAGCCCTGATCGCGCCTGCCACGGGCGATATCCTGGCACGACTGGCCCTTGGCCTGGCCGACGACGTAATAACGACGACCATGCTGGGCCTGCCCCGTCATGTCCCGGTGCTGCTGGCTCCCGCCATGGAAACCCATATGTACGAGCACCCTGCGACCCGGCAGCATCTCCAGACATTGGTGGAATGGGGAGCGCAGGTGATAGAGCCGGGCTACGGTAGGTTAGCCTCCGGCGCAGTCGGCACAGGCCGGATGGCTGAACCCGCTCAACTGGTGGCGGCAGTCCGGCTGGCCCTCGGGCAGCAGGGCGGCAGCCTGCGAGGCAAACGGCTGGTGATTACGGCAGGCGGCACCCAGGAGGCGATTGACCCGGTACGCTACATCGGCAACCGCTCCAGCGGGCAGATGGGTTACGCCCTGGCCCAGGAAGCGCTCGACCGGGGCGCGGAAGTGATACTCATTTCCGGCCCGGTGCGGCTCGATCCACCCTACGGCAGCCACTTCGTGAGCGTGACCAGCACGCTTGAGATGCAACACGCCATTCACCAGGCCCTCTGGGAGACTCGACCGGACGCCCTGATTATGGCAGCGGCAGTGGCGGACTTCCGGCCCGAAAATCCGAGCGGCCAGAAGATCAAGAAGGACGGCAGCGGCAAAGCGCCCGATATCAAGCTGACCCTCAACCCGGATATCCTGGCGGGGCTGAAAGACCTGGAAGGCCTCGATAACATGCTGAGGGTGGGCTTCGCGGCGGAAACGGAGCAATTGCACCAGAACGCCGAGAAGAAGTTGCTCAACAAGGGGCTCGATTTAATTATAGCCAACGAAGCGGTCAGCAGTATCGGCCAGCCCGACAACGAAATAACCATGATCGAGCGCGGCGGCCTCGTCACGCAGTTAGAGCGCATGCCCAAAGAAGCCGTAGCCGAGCATATTCTGGATAAAGTGAGCGAGATGCTGGCGCGGCAGAGCGGCCAAACAATCGCCGTCAGCTAGAAGGAAGCCTCTGCGGCTACCCTGGCTGGCCCGGCGCAGAAAGGGAGAAGCAGAGGAATGAGCACAGTTCCGGCGGAGCAGCAAAGCGAGATTTTGGCCCGTACTCGCGGGGCGGGCGACAAAACTTTTCGTTCGGTGAACATGGCGCTGGCCGGATACTGGCTCTTTTGCCTGCTGGTCGGGCTGCTCCTGCTGCGTGACGAGATATTCTCCTGGCGCATCCCGGCGGCGTGGGGACAGGCTCCCCTGCTGCTGGCCTACGCCCTGGCAATTACGGTCTTTAACGAGTGGGCTTATATAAAGGTAGCCCGCTCGGATGGTCGCCCCTTCTCGTTCTCCGCCACCCTCCTCTTTACCCTGATTAACGGCACGCTGGAAGTCTTTGCCTTCATGGGCTTCTTCCGGTTGCTGGAAGGTGGGTCGCGCTGGCTCTTCGGGCCTGATATGGGCATTATCAACTTTATCGCGGGTTTCTTGGGCTTCGTGATTTACTCCGGCCTCTCCCACGCCTTCTTCTGGGCACGCGCTCTGCCCCGCCACTTCTCCGCCGACCCGTCGCTGCAACGCCTGCGCAAGCTCCTCGAACCGATCCAGGCCTTTATCGTGCTGGGCTGGTGTCTCTACTTCTACGCCACGGGCGACCTCTGGACGCTGGTCGGCTTGCACTTCCTGATCGATGCCGTGCTGATGGCTCGCGTGCGCCCTCCTGTACTGAACGCGGTGAGGCTAATTCGGAAATAAAATATTCTGGCGCGTATCAATACTATTCAGTACCACTCAAAGCAGCCTGGATAAAACTGTATCAGACCCTTGCGCGGTTTTAGCCTATTCGTAGAGCCTTAAATCAGGCTCCGCGCTTGTTTATGCGTTATTGTAAGCAGTGATAGCGGTACACCAAACTCAATTTCAGGTACTCAGTTAATTCCTGTTTCTTATCCATCTTCTAGAAAAACAGGAAGTTGTATAATCCCTCGATTTAAATTACTATCAGCGTCAAAAGCTTTAAGGCCTTCAATATTGGCCGGTCCGAAGTCCGGTGCAAATTGTTTATGGTTAAAAAAATTTGAAGGGCCGGCTTACTCAAACAATGGTGAGGTACTCATGAAAACGGACAACCACCCACGTAAGTTAAATCAAAATAATCTTCAGGCCTTTGCCGGTCAGGTAACAATACCGACCTACCAGCGCAACCAGTTGCAGCGCTCGATGGTCCACCTGGGAGTAGGCGGGTTTCACCGGGCCCATCTGGCCGCTTACCTGGATGACCTGGCCGAACAGGGTATTACCCAAGAATGGGGCGAGAGTGGGGTTGGGATATTGCCGGTAGATAAACCCATGGCAGAGGCTTTGCTACCGCAAGATTGTCTTTATACCCTGGTTGAACGCAGCGCGGCAGGCGATAAGGCCCGCATAATTGGCTCCATGCTCGGCTACCAGTTCGCACCAGATAATCCCGCTGCGGTCTTAAGTATGCTCACTGACCCGGCCACAAAGATTGTAAGTCTGACTATCACCGAAGGTGGCTACAACGTGGACAGCCAGACGGGTCTTTTCAATACCGCTAATCCGGCAGTCCAGGCTGATCTGGTCAATCAAAGTTCCCCTAAAACCGTTTTCGGCTACATTTGCGCAGCCCTGGAGCAGCGGCGCAAGGCCGGTGAAAAACCTTTTACCGTACTCTCCTGCGACAATCTACAGGGTAATGGCAAAATTGCCAAAACCGCCATTTTGTCTTTTGCCCGCTTACAAAGTGAAACACTGGCGGCCTGGATCGAAGCCAACGTAGCCTTTCCGAACGGGATGGTAGATCGTATTACTCCCCAGACCACCGAGGCAGACCGCCTGTACGTGGCTCAGGCTTTCGGTATAGAGGATGCCTGGCCGGTAATGACCGAACCTTTCAGGCAGTGGGTGCTGGAAGATAACTTTTGTAACGGACGGCCACCATTTGAGGAAGTCGGTGTACAGCTTGTTTCGGATGTTCACCCTTATGAAACCATGAAATTACGCCTTTTGAATGCCAGTCACCAGGCGATGGGTTACCTTGGCTATCTCTCCGGCTACCGCTATATTCACGAAGTAATGGGAGATGCCGACTTCCGCCGCTTCATCAAGCGCATGATGGACGAAGAGGTGACGCCGCTGCTGCCTCCAGTACCAGGGATTGACCTGAACGATTACAAGGAGACATTACTCCTGCGCTTCGCTAATCCCAAAATTGCAGACCAGGTAATGCGTATCTGCACCGATGGCTCAGACCGGATGCCTAAGTTCCTGCTGCCCTCGCTCTCCGAAGCATTGCAGCAAAATAAACCGCACCGCCTGCTAACTTTAGCTGTGGCGGGTTGGTTTCGCTTTCTGCGAGGGGTGGATGAGCAAGGTCAAAATATCCCGATTGCCGATCCCCTGGCAGATCAGTTGAAAGCCAGAGCAAACGAGGCCAGGGAAAATCCGCGAGCCTTGTTAAGCCTGCGCGAGATTTTTGGCGATCTGGGTCAGCATGACGCATTTGTAGCGGAATTAGCTCAAGCCCTGGCTGAACTTGATACCGGCGGAGCAAAACGCACCTTACAGGCTTACCTGGCGACTCCACCTGCTTAAGCCGGGAAACATTATTTGTTATTACTGCCATTCTTTGTTTATAAGGTTACCGGCCCGGATAGAAAAAGAGGACGGGTCGGCAACTCTCGCCTGTTTTAACCCGCATTTTCTCCCTGTACTTAAGAAGTAATGGGTATATCAATTTGTGGCGATTTAGTGTTAAAATATATTATGATCAGTTAGTGCTGCGAGCGAAGTTAATTCCAGAAGTTTATTAATCCCTGGTTGAAGTACCCATATTAGCTTAACAAAAATTAGCGCCGGTGTTAATCTTTCAGGTCTTAAGTTGGCATAGAGCTGAAAGGTTTAGCGGGCAAGAGCGAAGAATTTATGCTTCAATTACTGGTTGATAATCCCCTGCTACTCCTCTTCACAGTGGCGGCTATTGGCTATCCGCTGGGACAAATCAAAGTTGGTGGTACCAGTCTGGGTGTGGCTGCCGTCCTTTTTGTAGGACTGGCCATAGGCGCCTTAGACCCTAACCTTAAACTGCCCGAAATCATCTACACCTTAGGCCTGGTGCTATTCGTCTACACCATCGGTTTAAGCAGCGGGCCCGGCTTCTTTAGCTCGTTCAGACGCAAGGGTCTGCGCGATAATCTACTGGTAATGGTGATCCTCATCCTGGCAGCCGTAATGGTGGTAGTAGCTTATAACTTACTCAAACTCAAACCTGCCATGTCAGTGGGTCTTTTCACCGGTAGCGTGACCAACACTGCTGCTCTGGCCAGCGTCCTGGAAGTTATTAAAGGTCTGCCCAACCAGCCAAACCTGAATCAATTGCTGACCGAACCGGTAGTGGGCTACTCAATTGCCTATCCTATGGGCGTGGTTGGTATGATAATAACCATCTACTTCTTTCAACGCTTCTGGAAGATTGACTATGCCGCGGAAGCTCAAAAAGCGGAAGAACCGGGAGCTACCAGTCGCAAAATAACCAACCGCACTATCGAGGTTACTAAAGAGAGCGGTACCCGGCAAAGTGTCCACAACATGGTACACGAAAATAAGTGGGAGGTAGTTTTTGGCCGGATATTGCGCAACGGGCAGTTCTCCCTGGTGGAAAATAATAGCCGGTTAGCCCTGGGCGACCTGGTAACAGTGGTAGGGCCCGAAGAAGAAATTGAGCGGGTAACGGCTTATCTCGGAGAGCCCAGCGAAGCTCACCTGGAACTGGACCGCACCCAGTTGGATTTCAGGCGGATGTTTATTTCCAATCCTAAGATTGCCGGGTTCCGCTTACGGGACTTAAACTTGCCCCAGCAATACGGGGCGATTATTACGCGGGTAAGAAGAGGCGATATAGAATTCGTCCCTAATGGCGATACGGTTCTCGAACTGGGTGACCGGGTACGAGTGCTGACTTACCCCGATAATATGGAAGCGCTCGGTCGCTTCCTGGGAGACTCCTATCGCGCCCTGAGCGAAATAAATATCCTCAGCTTTAGCCTGGGACTGGCAGCAGGGTTGCTGATCGGAGTAGTACCGCTGCCGCTTCCCGGAGGCATTACCATTAAACTGGGACTGGCAGGGGGACCCCTGATAGTGGCGCTGATCCTTGGTACCCTGGAGCGCACCGGGCCGATTGTCTGGAACCTGCCTTACAGCGCTAACCTGACCTTGCGCCAGTTTGGGCTGATTCTCTTCCTGGCGGGGGTAGGCACCCGTGCCGGATATCCCTTTGTCACAACCTTCACTCAAGGCGGCGGTATTCTTATCTTCCTGGCAGGAGCCGTTATCACCTTTGTTGTATCATTTATAATGATCTTTATAGGCTACCGGGTTTTGAAAATCCCGATGGGCAAACTGATTGGCATGATGGCAGGTATGCAAACACAACCGGCGGTCCTGGGTTTTGCTCTCGAACAGACCAAAAACGAACTGCCCAACATTGGCTACGCTACGGTCTATCCAATTGCCACGATTTCTAAAATTGTCCTGGCCCAGTTGCTAATCTCGCTACTTTTGTAAGAAATTCTAAACCGAAGGACTTTAGAAGCCGGTAGTAAAGGAAAGTTGAGGGGAATGATAGAGCCCAATTCTAACAGCGCAAATTCTTCAGAAAGCTCAATCGAACTACAGATTGGTGCCAGGAAACGCGACCTGATGGGCATTGGTATATGGCGGGTATTGCCTTACGCCCGGCGGAGGATGGTAGGACCCTGGATTTTCTTCGACCATATCGGTCCGATTGACTTCGGGCCAGGCGAAGGCATGGAAATTTTGCCCCATCCTCATATCAATTTAGCTACCGTTACTTATCTTTTCGAAGGACAGATTATGCACCGGGATAGCCTGGGTGTAGTACAGACTATCGAACCGGGGGCAATTAATCTAATGGTAGCCGGCAAAGGCCTGGCTCATTCAGAGCGTTCGGTACCGGCTTTAAGAGAAAAGGGCTTCCGGCTTCACGCTTTGCAGTTGTGGCTGGCCCTGCCGGAGGAGGCAGAAGAAATTGACCCGGCCTTTTACCATTATGGCAGAGAGGAATTACCCGAATTGCAAACCGGCAAAACACGTTTGCGAGTAATGATTGGCGAAGCTTTTGGCCTTGTGTCCCCGGTTAAAACTTTTTCGCCTGCTCTTTATGCGGAGGCCAGCCTTTCTCCCCAGACCAATCTTAGATTGCCGGAAAACCTTCAAGAACTGGCCGTTTACGTGGTAAGCGGGGCGATCAATATAAATAACGAACTTGTAACTGAACATACTATGGCGGTCTGCAAGCCCGGTTCTCAAGTTGAGAACAATTCGGAGATGCCCGCTCAGCTTGCTATTATAGGCGGAGACCCTGTGGGGCCCAGATATATCTGGTGGAACTTTGTGTCGAGCCGTCAGGAGCGAATTGAACAGGCCAAACAGGACTGGCAGCAAGACCGTTTTGCTAAAATTCCCGGCGAGACCGAATTTGTACCTTTACCGGCTTTTTAAGCTGACTTTACGAAAAAATAGAGCTGGCCGGTTAGTACAACCTTGCCGCCAGCAATGCCTGGCCTGATTTGATTGTTATAGCAACATCTTCACTTTATTTCTTGTCGTGGGCAGGATTACTCGTATGGGGTTTCTTGCCCAGGTCGCGCCAGCTTTTTTCTTCAATCTCAATGCCGTAGTGGTCTGCCGCTTTTTTGATATTGGCAAAAGCCTGGTCGCGCTCCGCGTCAGAAACGTCCTGCACCTGGTCGAACCTGGCCAGGGCGTTTTTCACATGCGAGGCATCCGTAATCGGTTCCTTGCGCTGTTTTGGAAAAGCGTAAACGCTATCCGGTAAATCCCGGCGCTCTTTCGAGCTTAACTCACCATGCTCGGTGTGGGGTTTCCAGGTAGTTTTCTCACTCATTATAATGCTCCTTTCATTATATTTATGTCAACTTCTTTCCAGTTTACTAATGGCAGGCTTTTCGAGCCTGACTTAATTGAATAGAAGCTTAGATTGTGCCATTAACTGAAGGCCTTTTTTAAAGGTTCTTAGAACAGATTTACAAAAAGTCAGAAAGTCAGGTACGTGTATTTCGGGATACGACTCTTTTGGAAGAACCGTGGCACGCTCCTTGCTTTAATAGTATTCAACAAGGCAATATAGGATAATCAAGCAATTGATTTTGCCTTTAGGAAAACTGAGATAGCTAAGTAAGATCGTTTAGAAGGTATAGACAAAAATCAGAAAAGGAGAATCAGAAATGAGCATTTTATCGTGGTTGATAGTGGGCCTGTTGGCCGGTTGGATCGCCAATATGATTATGAGCAGCGGCGCCGGTGGACTGCTGGCCGACATCTTGATTGGTATCGTGGGCGCTATCGTTGGTGGTTTTGTAGCCGGCCTGTTGTTTGGTGGCGATTTTGTTAGCGGCTTTAACTTTACGACCGTCATCGTAGCCATTATTGGCGCCTGTCTGACCATTGCGGTTTACCGCGCTGTAACACACCAGCCTCTTCGGCAATAACCATTTGAGGTAACTCTACTAAAGGCCAACCTGCACGGGTTGGCTTTTTCATTTTAAAGCTAATAACAATACCACTATTTGTTATAAAGATTTTTTATTATATAGGATTTTTCTTTAAACCGTGTTGACTATTATCAAGCAAGAGTTATAATTTTATTGTAAAAACGTTTGCGCAATCCTTTGCGCCAAACCTACAGGAGCGAGTTCATATTCAGCGATTGCTTTTGATTTATCTGGTTTTGACATCAAGCTATAGATAAAGGAAAAAGCAGACCGGCTTTCGCTTGCAGCCCTATCGGCAACATTCTTTTGCTGCAACCCTACCAGCCTACTTTTTTACCTCTTTCAACAACCGAAAAGTTAGCCTGAGTTGTGCCACCCTTTCCACAGGTTCAGGGGAGGCCAGTTAAATTTGCTCAAGGCTCCGGTGAGAGTTCAAGGCTCTATTTTCTTGCACGACTCTTTTATAAGGCTGCGAGAATGAGACAGCCCTACCCGGCGCTGCTATCAGATAACGTTTCCCATTCAGGCGCTTTGCCGGTTCCCAGGTCAGTAGCTCTACGGCTACTTTGCCCTTTGCTTTGTCATCGGAGAATTTATTCAATGAGGAGGAAATTCAATGTCTGAGGAAGCACGCCATGAGTTGGAAAGATTGGAAAAAGTTATCCGGCAGCAAATCTCCCGCCGCAAATTTGTGGGCGTGGGTGCCGGGGCAATCGGGTTAGCCGGATTGCTGGCCGCTTGCGGCGATAACACTGCTACCTCCGCGCCCGCGGCTACCAGCGCCGCCACCACGGGCGCGGCTACCACGGCTGCGGCAGCCGCAACTAAAAAGCCAAAGGTTGGCCTCGTTATGAAGTCGCTGGCAAATGAGTTCTTCATGCAGATGCAGAGCGGGGCGGAAGAATACGCCAAAGCCAACGCCGACAAATTTGATTTCAAGGCTGTTGGTATGAAAGATGAGCGCGACTTCGCCGCTCAGGTTGACGCAGTAGAGAACTTTATTACCCAGAAATATGACATTATCGTAGTTGCGCCCGCCGACTCCAAGGCGATGGTTACACCGCTGGCGAAAGCCGTCAAACAGGGCATCGTGGTTATTAACATAGACGTAGAGCTGGACGCGGAGGCTAAAAAAGCCGCCGGTATAGACCTGGCCTTCTTCGGCCCGGATAACGCGGCGGGAGCAAAGATGGCCGGAGATGCCCTGGCCAAAGCGCTGGGACAGGGCGGCAAAGTGGTAATCCTGGAAGGCAACCCGGAAGCGGATAACGCCCAGCAGCGCAAGAAAGGGTTCGACGCTGCGGTAGCTGAAGGTAAACTGACCCTCCTCGATTCCAAGACGGCACACTGGGAAACTGAAGAAGCCAATACCCTTATGACCAACTTCCTGACCAAGTATCAGGATATCCAGGGTGTGATGGCAGCCAACGACTCGATGGTGCTCGGTGTCGTTAAGGCCCTGGATGCCGCCGGAAAGAGCGGCAAGATCAAAGTGGTAGGCTTCGATAATATCCCTGCCGTGCAACCGCTTATTAAGTCCGGTAAAGTGCTGGCCACAATTGAGCAGTACGGGGCCAAGATGGCGGTCTTCGGTATTGATTACGGCATGCGAACCTTAAAGGGCGAGAAATTCACCGGCTGGATCAAGACCGATATTAAACTCATCATGGCGCAAGATCTGACATAGCTTAAGTCTGAGTAGCTAAGAGGCTACGGCGTAGCCTCTTAGCTACTCACGTTCGAGAATTGGCGAGGCTCCAAATATGACCGGCAGCGAAAGCAACGATAATATTCTGGAAATGCAGGGCATTACTAAAAAGTTTCCCGGCGTAGTGGCGCTTGACCGGATAAACCTTCAGGTGCGGAGGGGCGAGGTGCATGTGCTGGTCGGTGAAAACGGCGCAGGCAAATCCACCCTGATCAAGCTATTATGCGGAGTTTACCAGCCGGATGAAGGTGAAACCAGGTATGAGCAGCAGCTTTACAGCCCTCAGAATACAATGGATGCCTTTAAAGCCGGTATTCGGGTAGTTCACCAGGAGCTTAATTTACTCACTTACCTGACGGTCGCCGAGAACATCTTCTTCGAAAAACTTCCCCGAAAACATGGGCTGGTGCAATACCACCATCTTTATGAAGAGACCAGGGCCTTGCTAAAGGAAGTGGGGTTGGATGTCTCACCACAGATGCAGGTTGGCCTGCTCGGTATCGCCCAGATGCAGCTTATCGAGATAGCAAAAGCGCTTTCCAATGAGAGCAAAGTCCTGATCCTGGATGAGCCTACAGCTACCCTTACACCACGAGAAATCACGCGCCTCTTTGAGATAATCAAACGTCTGAAAGAAAAAGGCGTGACCATTATTTACATCTCCCATCATCTTCATGAAATATTCGAAATCGGCGACCGGGTAACAGTTTTGCGCAATGGGCGTAAAGTTGAGACCAGGGAGCTTAAAGAAGTTACCATTCCGGAGATCGTCCGCCTGATGGTGGGCCATGAGATGAAAGAAGAGTACCTTTTCCGGGCTGAGCAACAGCCAGGTCAGGAGATGTTCCGGGTAGAAGATTTGCGCTACAAGGATAAGGCCACCCCGATTTCATTTAAATTGCGGCAAGGAGAAATCCTGGGGGTAGCCGGGTTAGTCGGTTCTGGCCGTACCGAAACCATGCGGGCCATCTTCGGGGCGGATCGCAAACGCTCCGGCAAAATCTTTTTGGATGGACGAGAGATCAAAATCAAAAACACCAGAGAAGCCGTTCAGCATGGCATTAGCCTTTTAACCGAAGATCGCAAGAGCCAGGGTTTGATCCTGAACTTATCCTGCTATGTCAATACTACCATCACTAACTTACCAAAGGTTACCCACTTTGGTCTGGTGAATAACCGTCAGGAAAAAGAATTATCGGCGAAGCTTGCGGAAGAACTGAACATTCGCACCCCTTCGGTGGAGCAACTGGTCCGCAATCTATCAGGCGGCAATCAACAGAAAGTAGTCCTGGCAAAATGGCTTTTCCGCGACTCACGGGTGCTGATTTTCGATGAACCTACTCGTGGAATTGACGTGGGAGCGCGCTATGAGATCTACAACCTGCTGTGGCAACTGGCGGCGCGGGGCAAAGGTTTGATCGTAGTCTCTTCCGATCTGCCGGAACTGCTGGGCATCTGTCACCGCATCATGGTCTTTTCCAAAGGTAAACTGGTAGGCGAGGTTGAGCGTGAAGAGTTCAACCAGGAGAAAATCCTGGCGCTGGCCTATCAAGAGTACGTCAAGAGCGCCTGAAAAGCACCCGGGCAAAATATTTGAGGGTTAGAGAGGTCTGAAAAAGCCGTACTGAAGTCTCTTCTGACCCGGTTATATAAGAGCATTGGGGGTGATTGCCGTGCAGGTAGAGGAAAAAAAACCTGATTTATCGCAGGGGAAATCTAAAGATGGACTGGCCAGGCCTGCGCGTAGACTGCTTTATCTCTCCTTGCGCGAGGCTGGTATAGGTATCGCCCTGATCGTTATTACTATAGTTTTTTCGATTATAGCGCCTTACTTTGCCACTACCGATAACTTTCTAAAAATCTTTGTACAAATTTCGATCAATACTGTGCTGGCGGTAGGCATGACTTTCGTGATTCTACTGGCCGGGATTGATCTTTCGGTGGGTTCGGTACTGGCCCTTTCCACGGTGGTAGGCGCGCAGATTATGATTAGCCCATCTATGCCTACCGAACTGGCAATTTTCCTGGCGGCGCTGGCCTGCATGGGAGTGGGAGCGTTTTGCGGTTTTATCAACGGCTTTATCACCGAACGCTGGAAGATACACTCCTTTATAGTTACGCTTGGCATGTTAAATATTGCCCGCGGCGCTTCCCAGGTTATCAGCGATAACCGGACGATTAACGGCCTGCCCCAGCCTTTTGTGGATTTCGGCAATGTAATTATCTGGGGAATGATACCGACTATTTTCCTGATCGCTGTAGTGCTGGTTTTTATTGCCTGGTTCACCTTTAAATATACCGTTTTTGGACGTTTTATCTACGCAATCGGGAATAACGAAGAAGCGGTACGCCTGTCCGGTCACAACCCCTCTTTTTATAAAGTGATAGCTTTTACTATCAGCGGTTTAACCGCCGGGTTGGGCGGACTGGTCTTCCTGCTCCGGTTGAATGTCGGTAGTCCGATTGCCGGGGTTGGCTACGAATTGAACGCGATTGCCGCTGTCGTAATTGGTGGAACCAGTATGGCAGGCGGGCGCGGCTCGGTAATTGGCACTTTTCTGGGAGCCTGTATCCTACAGGTACTGAGTACCGGGTTGCAACTGCTGGGCGTCGGCGATAATTACCGCCCCATTGTCATTGGCATGGTAATTGTGCTGGCCGTAATACTCGACACCTACCGTGAAAAACTCTTACGCCGCATGGACCTGGCAAAAGATTAAAAACTGGCTGCCAGAGTTCAGCTCTAAAATCAGGTAACGAAACCGATATGCCAAACATTCGAGATGTTGCCAAAAAAGCGGGGGTTTCCGTTACAACCGTTTCACACGTTATTAACGCTACACGCTACGTTGAACCCCATACAGAGGCCCGAGTACGCCGGGCTATTGATGAGTTGGGCTACCGGCCTAATATTCTGGCGCGAGGCTTACGAAGAGGCGAAACTCGGACCATCGGCCTGCTGATACCGGATAATTCCAACCCTTTCTTTGCGGAAGTGGCAAGAGTGGTTGAGGATGCCGGTTTCAACGAGGGATACAGCGTAATCCTGTGCAACTCCGATATTTCAGATGAAAAAGAAGCCATTTATCTGGATGTGCTGCTTTCGAAACAGGTGGACGGCCTGATTTTGATTTCGACCAATAATCACTACCACCATCTCCACCGGGCGCTGGAAGCCAGGGTACCGCTGGTAGTAGTGGACCGCGAACTGCCGGAACTTCAGGTAGATCAGGTGCTGGTAGATAACCAGAAAGGCGGCTATCTGGCCGGGCAACATCTCGTAAAACTCGGCCACCGGAGAATTGGCTGTATCAGCGGCCCAAAGGATATCATACCCAGTGCCGGTAGGGTGAGCGGGTTCAAACAGGCCCTGGCTGAAGCGGGAATCGAGCTTCAACCGGAGGCAATTGAGGCGGGCAACTTTCGTTACGAGGGTGGGGAAGCCGCTATGACTGCGCTGCTCAATCGCAAGCTTAAGCTGACCGCCGTTTTTGCAACGAATGATCTGATGGCCATCGGAGCGCTAAACGCCCTGCGTCAGGCCCACTTACGGGTTCCCGGCGACCTATCTCTGGTAGGTTATGATAATATTCTACAGGCAGCCGCGGTCTCCCCTGCTCTTACCACAGTTGCCCAACCGGTTACTGAACTGGGTCAGTTAAGTGTTTCGCTTCTGCTGGAACGCCTCAAAGATCCAGACCGGCCAGCCCAACGTATTCTGTTAACTCCAAACCTGGTTGAGCGGGAAAGCAGCCAGGTTATACCGAGGATAAGACTTATGAAGAAAAGAGGCATTCTTAACAGTCAACTGGCCGCGATTATTTCAGCCATGGGCCATACCGACATGCTGGTAATTGGCGACTCCGGCTTACCGGTGCCGGCCGGAGTACCCTGTGTAGACCTGGCTGTAACGGCAGGGTTGCCGGGCTTTTTGGACGTAGTGAAGGCGGTGGCGGAGGAACTACAGGCCGAGAAACTGGTCATCGCCAGCGAACTGACTGAAAAAGACAGTGATTTACCGGCCACCCTCCGAGAAATTTACCCGGAAGTTCCCGTGCAAAACCTGCCACATGAAGAGTTTAAGAAGCTAACCCGCCAGGCAAAAGCGGTAGTACGCACCGGCGAACAAACCCCTTACGCCAACGTCATCATCGTCAGCGGTGTGACTTTTTAGCAGGAAACAGGATATTTTGAACAGTCAAACTAACCCGGAAGTGAATGGCCCTTAGCGTAACAGCAAAAGAAACTTTATGGCAGCAGACACGGTGAATGGATCTGTCAGAGCAGCACTTTGGCAAACCGTTCCAGGATTAAAGGAGGCTGGCATGAGCGTGGTAGTTTTTGGCAGCATTAATATGGACCTGGTAGTGCAGGCAAACCGTTTGCCTAAGGCTGGCGAAACCGTTACAGGACGGACTTTCTTCGAAACTCCCGGCGGTAAGGGAGCTAACCAGGCAGTAGCCGCAGCACGCCTGAAGGTGCCAACCGCTATGACCGGGCAGGTAGGCGATGACCGACTGGGACACTACCTTTTAGAACACTTGCGGAAGGAAGGGGTGGAGGTCAGCGGGATCGGCTTAGCACCTGGCACACCTACCGGGGTAGCCGTTATAACCCTGGACGAAACCGCGCAAAACAGGATCATCGTCGTTCCGGGAGCAAATGGAGCGATTGGGGCAGCCTGCCTGGGCCAGTTCTCCCTGATATTAAAGCCGGGGAGTGTCTTACTGCTGCAACTGGAAATTCCGCTGGCGGCGGTCGAAGCTGCTATAGAACTGGCGGAGGAGCGGAATGCTTTAGTAATTCTGGACCCTGCCCCGGTACCCGCCGAAGGCTTACCAGCCTCGCTTTACCACCGTGTCAACATCATTACCCCTAACCTCACAGAAGCGGAAACCCTGGTGGGCTTCCCCCTGCACAATGATAGCGATATCATCAGAGCGGCAGAGGAATTGCTCTCACGAGGTGTTCAGGCAGTCATTATCAAACTGGGCGAACGGGGCGTTTACTGGGACAATGGCTACGATTCAGGCTTCCGAGAGAGTTTTCCGGTGAAAGCGGTGGATACTGTTGGGGCCGGTGATGCCTTCAATGGCGCACTCGGAGCGGCCCTCTACCTGGGTCTGAGCTTTAGCGAAGCGGTAGACTGGGGCCTGGCGGCAGGAGCGCTTGCCGTTACTAAAATGGGCGCGCAGGCTTCGCTGCCTACCCGGGAAGAACTGCTCGAATTGCTGGCCTGCAAGAGCCTGTAGTTACTACTACTGACCGGTTATAAGCCGGCTGCTAAATTAATATCATCCTGATAAGATCGCTGCTATCATTTTGCGAGGAAACTGGCAAAAAGGCAATAATCATCTGTAGAACGAAGGGCTTTCCTCTTGAGTAATGAAGTAGTGCAGCCTCGTGAGCGCCTCCCTGTACCTGCCGGGGATGAAATTTATCATTTTGCCAGCCCCTATGAAGAAGATGCTACTTACCTGGTGATAGCCTGGTTCGCTATCAGCGAGTCGGCTTCGCTGGGTATTTTCCCGCTGCTTTCAGCGCTGCATATTTCTAAAGAGAATGATCCGGCTTACTTTGCACGCTTCTTCGAAAACGGTTTCCAGCATTTCAGGGACGAGCAACGCCACGCCAACATGTGGTGTAAAGCGCTGCTGGAATTTACCGAAAACCATCCCGAGGTAGTCAAAAGGGTCGAACTGCCCGAGAGTTTTTTGAAGATAATGCTTAAAAGCATGGGCAAGCCGCATAGTGTCCTGGAATTTGGCGTGGATTGCCTGGCCTTTGAGGTAGTGATGCAGGCCCTCTATGAGGTGCTGGAACCGCGTTTGCACTACCCGCCCCTGGCCCGGATCTTACAGGTAATTATCAAAGATGAGGTAGCCCACACCGAATTTGATCGAGGTTATCTGCCAGAATTGTTAACCCCGCTCTCCGGCAGGCTAAAGTTGCGGATGATTTTCCGCTACTGGCGTAACCTGCTGGGAGTGCTTATTACGGTGCGTCCGATGTTGAAAGCGCTGCAACAACACAAAGCGCTGAACAAGGCCGAATTCAGGACCAGGGTAGCATTCTATGCCCGGCAAAACGGAGCGCTGGGAAGCCAACCGGTAATAGCCGGTTTAATCGCACGTTGTAGCCTGATATGAGTATTGTAGCGGACGGCTGGATTTCGGGCATATCTCCGCTGGATGGCCGGAACCTGGAAAAAGTCAGGGTTTCCAGCCCGGTAGAAGTAGCGGCAGCGGTGGAGAAAGCCACGCAAGCTCAAGAGAAATGGGCCAAACAGCCGATCAGGGAGCGAGCCCAGATCGTGGAGAAGGCCGGTTGCCACCTGATGAGTCACGCAGACGAAATAGCGGCTATCCTGCATCTCGAACTGGGCAAGCCCCTGACCGATACCTACGCGGTAGACCTCGGTTCGGCTCCGGAGGTTTTTCACTACTACGCTCGTCACGCCGCGAATTTTTTACGCTCCGAAACCGTTCATTTCAACCCGGTCAAGTTCCCCCGCAAACACGGCAAAATCGAACGCCTGCCCCACGGTGTGGTCAGCCTTATTACGCCCTGGAACTATCCTGTTTCCATCCCCTTGCATAACCTGGTTCCGGCATTGATTGCCGGTAACTCCGTCATCCTGAAACCGTCAGAATATGCCGCCCGCACCACAAGCGTGCTGTATCGCCTGCTATCCGAAGGTTTGCCCGAGGGATTGCTGGGACTGGTGCAGGGTGACGGCGCAACGGGCGAGGCTTTGTTGCGGGCTGATGTCAACTATGTGGTTTTCGTGGGAGGAGCGCTAGCCGGGAAAGCCGTGGCGCGTCTGGCTGCGGAAAAACTGATTCCAGTCTCCCTCGAACTGGGCGGCAAAGACGCTGCTATCGTGCTGGAGGATGCCGACCTGGACCGGGCCGCCAACGGAATAGCCTGGGCCGGTTTCGTCAATGCCGGGCAAAGCTGCGCAGGGGTAGAGCGAGTTTATGTCGTTGAAGCGGTAGCCGAAGCTTTCAAACAAAAGCTGGTGCAGGTCGCTCAGAGCCTCAAAGTTGGAGATGATACGGCTGCCCCCGGTTCGGTTGATATCGGGCCGCTCAGCAATCCCCGCCAGTTTGCGCTGGCGCGCGATCAGGTGAACCAGGCAGTGCAGGCGGGCGCGATTTTAGACTGTGGCGGAGAAATGAGAGGCGAAGGTCTATTCTACCGCCCTGCTGTGCTAAGCAACGTCAATAGCACCATGTCCTTGATGCAGGAGGAAACCTTCGGTCCGGTCGTGCCGGTACAGGTAGTACCAGACGAAGCCAGCGCCATACAAGAGGCCAATCGCACCTGTTATGGGCTGACCGGGAGCGTCTGGACGCGTGACCTGGCGCGGGGTGAACGGGTAGCAGGGCAATTGCAGGTAGGGGTAGCGACCGTCAATAACCACATGTTCAGCGGCGCGGCGCCTCAGGCACCCTGGATGGGTCAGGCTAACTCCGGCTACGGGGTGCAGAACTCAAAATTAGCCTTACTCGCCATGACCAGGCCACGTTTGCTGGTGGTAGACGCGCACCGTACGCCACGTGAGTTATGGTGGCTGCCAAACGACCGGGCCATGCATGACCTGGGGCGGGGAATGTTACTGACGCAGGGCGCATTCAAAGCCGCTCCCCTAAAATGGCTGGGACTCTATTTAAAACTGTTACGCGGTGTGGCTTTCCGGCTCGCCTGGCAACGACGGCGTAACCATCCATCATAATTTTTTCAATCAAGACATGCGAGAGAATAAAAAAAAGGACAGGGTTGGCTGGACCGCCTATTACACCTCGGCAGTCTGGGCGAAACACGGGACCCCGGAATCCGCTCTTTTTTTGACCAGAACCGGCAAAATACTCAACTGGATGGTTACATGGGGTGGAGGTTTACTGGGGCTCTACGGTAATTATAGCGTCTCCCGGCTTTTTTTACTCCCTCGCCATCTTGGTATTAACGCTCTCATCGAGAAAGTGGATTATCCACAGATAGTTGAACTGGCGGCAGGGCTTTCTGCGCGTGGCCTTGAGTGGAGCGGGCAGCATTCCGGCTGCTATCTTGAAATTGACCAAACCGCCGTAATTAGCCGTAAAAAAGCCCTCTTATCAAAAGCCGCTTCAGTTCCGCCTGATTACGCGCTGCTGGCAACCGACCTTCTAAAGGTGAACGGCCCGGAGCTAAAGTCTTTAGTTCTTACTGAGGCTGAGACTGCCAGACCAACCCTGCTGATTGCCGAAGGTTTAACCGGCTACCTGGACGAGCAGGCCCTGCGCCGCTTACTACAGTTGATCAGGGAAGTAGCGGCCTGCTTTGAAGATGCTACCGTCCTGGTGGACCTCTACCTGCAACTAAACCGGAGAGATCACGGGCGCGTAGCATTTGCCATGACCCCTGCTCGCTGGCTCTGGCGGTTGCTGCGCGCCCCGATGCGCATGTTCTTGCGGGATGAAGCGGATATCAGGGACTTGCTCAAGCAGGAAGATTTTGAGATTCAAAATCTTTATTCCTCCCTGCAACTGGCCGAACTGGCCGGACTACCTGCCCCGGCAGTTAACCTCTTTTACCTGGCCGAGCTTAAAATAGCGCAACCCTGATTTTTTAATGGTGGGACGCAGCCAGGTGTACATCCAGGCCGCTACTACCCATTGTCAACCAGAAACTGACGATACAGAGTGCAATCAGGCTAAAGGCTGCTCCTACAATCACAGCGCCCCCGGCGGGAGAAAGCTTTCGCAGACTGTAGGCCTTTTCGATTAAAAACAGCGCCATGCCTGCTACTACCGTGCCTATCCCTAACCCCAATAAGAGGTGACCTGGATTTTCAAGACTGAATACGCCTTCTCGCGCCGCCAGCGCCGGGTCAAGTTTGTGGACTACACCATCCCAGCTCAGGCCCAGCAGCAAAATCAGGCAGCCGCCAAGAGAAATCCACGAACCGGAGCGGAAAAGTTTCAGCAGCACCGGTCTTGCGAGTCAATAGTTGGTTTCCGGGAAGTTCGTTTCTGGATGGTAGACAGCCGGTTGCGATTGCGACTGAGGTTCGGGTTGAGCTTCCGCGTACCAGAAGGGTAGAGCCGCTACCAGTAAAGGCACTCCCGCCACCAGACCGAAAACCAGCGAAGAATAACTATCCAGAAATTCGAGGCTAACGATGCCCCGTGCCGATAATTCCAGTAGAGCGCCCGCTACAAAGTGCAGGGCGGCAATAAGGGCAAATCTCCGGTCTAGCTGGAAGATGCAGGCAACGTAACCTATCCCCAGCAAGATCAACCAGACTCCCGCCAGGTCGCCGTACAGGTCAGCATGCACACCATTTTCAAATTTGGTGACATAGTAAGTAAAAACCCAACCGGCTGCAATTACAAACAACCAGGCCAGTAAATTAAGTCCGAGGCCGTTAGCCATCCCTGCCAGTTGCGCCAGCACTCCCAGGACAGTTACTCCTACCCATAACAACAGTACGAAATCCGTTTTCAATTCAAACCACTGGTTGATACATCCCGCCAGCAGGAGCAAGAGACCCCACCCGGCCAGGGTAAAACTGGCTTTTGTAATGTTAAGGGAAGTAGCCTTGAAATCAAGCATTTTTCGACCTTTCCGCTTTTTCTTAAATATTTTTTTTACGGGTACTTACTGTTTTTGTCTGCTATCGCTATCCCAACTTTGGAAGGAGTGGGTATTACCCGGTAATACCCACTCACCAGATTGCCTGCTTAAACTACCGTGATGGTCGCTGTCATATTCGGGTGGATTTCACAGTGATACTTCACCAGGCCGGGCTTGTTAAACACATAACTGTAGCTCTGGCCTTTCTGAAGGGTATCGCTGGTCCAGGAACTGTTGTCGGCGGTGACGGTGTGAGGCGCGCTGTCCTGGTTGGTCCAGGTCACTTTAGTGCCGGCTTTAATCGTCAGAGTGCCGCTACCAAACTTGAACTGGCTGATATCCACTTTGATTTCCTGGCCGGGTCCGCCCTGTGCTGCTGCGGCAGGCGCCACAGTGGCAGCCTGGGTAGAGGTGCCATTAGCGGCGGTGGTCTCGGCCGGGGCGGAATGAGTGGCGTGAGCGGTGGCAGCGGCAGCGGTGGTCTGAGCGGCTGCCACAGTATTATTGGCTGTGGCGTTTACCGCTCTGACCGGGATAGCTGCCATCAGTTGAGCGTGCTGGTAGCTGGTCAATACGCCACCGCTGCCTGGTATTGGTAAAATCTGGCCATCGCCCTTGAGATCAACTCCGTTCAGAGTCTGGTTAGCCAGCACCAGGATTTCGCGCTGGAGTGGTTCAACCGCATTGATATCACTCTGCTTCAAGATCGTGAGGGAGCGATCCCGAATGGCGCTGACCCACCCGGAAGCGTTGTCTACAGTGATCGCAACGTGACTGGCGTGTAACTTGATGTCATCGGTAGCTCCATCGGCTTTGGCAGCCAGCAGAGCGTGTTCTTTAGAACCATCCAGGTATCCCAACTGATCGCCATTTTTCAGCAGGCCGAAGCCATCGCCGCTGTTCTCAACTTTGCCGTCTTTGTTCAGGTCGCCGTAATCCTGGCCTTTGCTGCCTTCAATCAGGTTAACGAGGTACTCTGCCCGCAGCTTTACGGCGGGTAAATCGTCCGACTGGTAGGCATCGCGGAGGAATTCAGCCTGGCGGCGCAGTTCCTGGGCCTGGCTTCGCATACCCACTTCCAGGCCAATCTTGTTAGGAGTAGTGGCGAAGCTTACCAGCAAGTGGCGGATATGTACCAGGGAAGGCCCGGGCAACTGGCCGTTATAGACCACGCTGGAGGAAGGGGCGCTGGGCGTAGGGTCTAGCGCCTCGGTAGTAATGACAAATTTATCGTAGTTCGCTAACAGGTTGGCATTCTTCGGATCGCGGTACTTCAGGCTGACTTTACCGGCCGCGTCAGGAGTTACCTGGCCGAGATTAGCGGTATTATTACCGGCGCTGTTAAGCAGCCAGGCAAAGTAAACTCTACCCGCCGGGGAGGCCGGTAACGCATCAAGATTGATGATAAGCTGGTCGGTAAGTTGCAGGTCATCCCGGAAATTGACTGCCCCGATAACCTGTCCGGTCGCAGGAGCAACCAGGGTAGGCTGCGCCTCGCTGGTGGTAGCGGCCTCAGTCGTGGCGGCAGCGGCAGTTGTGGCCGCAGCAGTGGTAGCAGTTTCCTGGGCGGCGCTGGTTTGCGCTGCCGGGCTGGCAGCAGGCAGGCCGGCGGCGGTAGTAGCGCTACCGGCCTGGGGAGCGGTCACTACCAGTTTGCCAATCATGCCCTGGCCCGGGCTGCCGTGGAAGCTACAGTAGTAATTGACCGTTCCGGCGCTATCAAATTTGTGACTGTAACTGGCTCCCTTTTCCAGGGTAGGCGACTCGAAGGAGCGATCATCAGCGATTACATTATGTTTGGCCCCATCTTTGTTAGTCCAGACGACGGTAGTACCCGCCGGTATCGTAATTTCACCCGGGTTAAACTTGAAACCGGAGATATCAATGTTAATCGTGCTGGCAGCGGTGGCCGGATTAGCTGCCTGGGTAGTATCGGCTGCCTGGTTGGTTGGAATTATGACGGGAGTAGAGGTAGGAGTATCACCGCAGGCGGCCAGCGCCAGGCTTACAAGCATGGCCAGGAGCGCCAGCAAAAGAATCCCTCTACTTCCCGCAAACTTCGGTTTATTTTTGGTCGAAAACACAGCTAACTCCTTATATATAATTTGATTTTGAATAATAAGCTCAATCGTAGACTGGCTAAGGGCAGGAGCGGTCTGTTTAGTCAGTGACCGCTCCCGCAAAAGCTTTAGATCAAGATTTGAGACCAGTGTGAAGAAACTATGGCGACTACGGGATGAATTTCTTCAGCGGACCGGCGTTGTCGGCGAAGTTGGAGGTGTTGAGTACCTGGATACCGGCATGCTGCTCGCCGTTGAACGGGGTAACGATGGGTGAGGTAGCGCCCGGTTCGCAGCCGAGGTTGAACGGAACCTGCGGGTCGTTGAACCACAGCCCGAGGTGATACATATTTACCGCGCCGAAGCTAGCACCGGTCTGAGGATTACCTTCGCGGCCTAAAGTGGTAAGAGCGCCGGGTGAGACCGTGAAAGTCTCGTTGCTGAAGATACCCCGCACGGTTGCCGAACCTTCGCCCTTATTGTTGGTATGCAGGTCGCTCTGATACCAGGAAAGACCAAAGGGCGCTTTAGGCACCTGAGTTACGAAAAAGTCGTAGCCCGTATTAGGAGCCAGGCCTTTGACTTCAATCGTCATGCGCTGGTTATCACGAGTTCCTTCGATCTCGACTTCGGCGGAAGCCTTGGGAAGGCATTTGGCAATATTGGCGTTGGATGGAACCATCTTAAATTCGAGTTTCTTGGCCCCGGCAGAGGCCGTACCTGTTCCGCTGCCAAAAAGTGCCATCATCATCGCCGCCATCAAAACCAGGGCGAAAATACCGGCAAAAGTTTTCTTGCGCGCCATAGTCTGTACAAAATACATTGTGTAATCCTTTCTTTTTACTATCGCTAATTACTATCACTTAAAATCGTCCTCGACCGGTCCAGGTATGTTTGCTCAGGAAGCCAACTTTTCTTCCCGGTCGCCTGCCAGTACACATTTCGTTTGCATAACTACTTACTGGAAAGCCTGTGCTGCCTGAGAAATTCTGGTTAAGCCAGGTAGCAGAATTTGCCCGCCTTCTGGCTGAGATGTAACTTCCTGGTGGAGCCAACTACCACCGGCGACCGAAAGACCTGCTGAGTGGTGGTGCCAGGGTTAACCGTGATACTCACATCTTCCAGAATCCACTCGTCAGCCCCGCTAGTGGGTTCAAAGCGAATGTACTTGGGAAATTTGGAGAGGTCGTTGGTATCGAGGGCCGGGTTGGTAGGATCGTTGACCGGGGCGTCCAGCAAATTAGAACCCTGGCCAATGATGTAGAGCCGGTTCTGACCCTGCTCAAAATCATTTCCGGCCGCATCTATCTGAAATTCCCGACCTCCAATACCCATATAGACAAAGCCATCTGTACCTGCTCCCGGCACGCTGGCCGTGTTAAGAAGCAAATCTATGCGAGTGATCAGTGCCATCTTTTTCCTTTCTCAGGTCTTCACCTGCAACGGTCAGCCTGCTGCCAGTTTCATCACCATCAAACTTTTCTTGCCGGAACATTGCTGTTCGTTGCTGCTAATTTAGCATCTAGTTTTGAATGAAACTTCCAGGGATTCCTCTATTTTTGAGCAGGTGATAGCAGTCACAGCCAGGGGGAATTTGCTAACTTCGCTATTGTTTAAGGGGTTAACAACGACTATAATGAATATAAAATAATTGCCTGTTCCAACTATCCCATCCCTGATGCAGGCAAAAGACTCTTCTAAATTTTTCCTTCAGCGCGTTAATCTAATCTGTCAGGAAAATCTTCGGCCTGGTCACGCTTAAACAGGTGTAAGCAGGAGTAAGTGAAATGGAAAGTACTTATTTACCCCGGCCGCTATTGTGTGAAAGTTTGGTGGGGCGCGAAGCTGAACTCGCGAGGTTAACAGACGCGCTGGAACGAGCAGATAAGGGCCAACCTCAACTTGTGTTACTGGCCGGAGAAGCCGGGCTGGGTAAATCTAGGTTAAGCCGGAGTTTAGCCGAAATAGCCGGGCAGAAAAAAAGCCTGGTTCTCACGGGCCAATCGCTGGCCCAGAATCAATCGCTGGCCTTTGGTCCTTTTCTGGATGCCTTCCAGCACACCCTGGCCCTTCTGACTGAAGCCGAACTTACTCCCGATAACCCGGTAGCGGAAGCCCTCGCGCTGCTCTTGCGGCTCATGCCCGAACTGGAACCGGTGATCCCCTCGATAAAACCGGCAGCGCTTGATAACA
The DNA here is from genome assembly GCA_036261665.1 of Chloroflexia bacterium. Taxonomy (GTDB): domain Bacteria; phylum Chloroflexota; class Chloroflexia; order Chloroheliales; family Chloroheliaceae; genus 54-19. Next base: position 149,339 of record DATAKM010000132.1, on the reverse strand, counting down.
GCGGTTCATTAATCCAGCAACAGTTCCGCCTTTTTCAGGGCATCCTGAACGCGCTACAGGTGCTGGCGCGGGCGCAAAGCGGACCTCTATTACTGCTGATCGAAGATATTCACTGGGCGGATGAAACCAGCCTGGAATTTCTGGCCTTCCTGGCCCGCCAACTGGGGGTAAACTCCACCCATCCAACCGGCGTGGAAAGCGGGCGCATTTTGATAGTGACAACTTACCGGCCTGAAGCAATTCCCGCTTCGCCGGCCTTATCCAATTTTTTGATTACCCTGAATAAACAGCGCCAGGCCAATTTGCTAACGCTCGCTCCGCTGGACCCGGCTAACCATACCCGCTTTCTGGAAGTCATCTTTGGACAAACCGTACCGGAAAAATTCGCTACTCGCCTGTATGAGCGGGATGAAGGCAACCCTTTCTTCACCGAGGAATTGCTGGGAGCGATGGCTGCTAATGGCCAGATAGAGTTACAGCCCGAAGGCCAGTTGAAACCTTTCGAACAGGCCACGCAATTGCCCCTCTCACTAAAGGCTTCTATCCTGGAGCGCGTTGCGCTGCTCACACCTGGCGGTCAGGAGGCCCTGGCCTGCGCTTCCGTTATCGGGCGCGAGTTTGATTACGAACTGGTTCTGCAATTGAGCAAACTGGACGAGCGCGAGCTTTTACTGGCTTTGCGACAGGCCATTAATTTACAGTTGATTGTGGAGACGGGTAACGATCAGGCTGCATTTATGTCAAATAACGAACGCTTCCAGTTTCGCCACGCCCTCACCCGTGAGGCTATTTATGGCGATATGCTGGCCCGCGAGCGCCGTATCCGTCACCGCCAATTGGCCGAAACCCTGGAACAGCAGGCCTCGAAAGAGGACCGCACCAATCGCCTGCTGGCCGAACAATATGCCCTGGCAGGACAACCTGAGAAAGCCCGCCCCTATGCTTTACTGGCGGCGGAACAGGCTCGCCGCCTGCTGGCCTTTCGCGAAGAACGCCGTTATTTACAGATTGGACTGGCAGAGTTAGAAGAGAATAGCCCGGAGCGGTTGGGAATGGAACACCGCCTGGGCTTACTCAGCCTGGCCATTGGAGACATCCCGGTGGCCCTGGAGTGGCTTTCCCGCGCTAAAGAAGGCTATCAGAAATGCGGACAGTTCCGGCAGGCCGCCTCCATTTTGATCAACCTCTCGTTTCTCTACTGGTTTTATCAGCCTGCCCGGCTAAGCGGACTGATGGAAGAACTGGAAGAAGCGGCCAGAGAATGTTACGAAGGCGCCGAACCTCAGAATCTTGAAGCTCTTGCCATCTATTCCCAGACCGCTTTTAGCCTCGCCTCCGGCGATATGAACAGCCGAGCGCAAACCTGGATTGAGCGCAGTTTTGCTATCGCCGCAACCCTTGCCGACCCGGCTAAAGGAGGGGCACTACTATTCAGCCTGCTGGCAAAGGGCACAGTAGGGGTGGATGGCCCGGCAGAAGGGGTAAAGCAAAGCCTGGCTGAAATACGCCAGGTGCTGGACAGCGCCATCAAGTACGGCCTGCCGGACCTGGCGCTGGTCTGTTACGGAGTGCTTTTTACCAGCCTGATTAACCTGGGAGAAAGTGAGCAGGCGGAGCAGCTAAGCCGCGAGTTAGTTGATTACCACACTCGCTCCGGTACGCCGCGCATGTCCAATTTGCTGGGCTGGCAGGCTTTCTTCTCCGGGGAATGGGATATGGTTACTACCGAGCTGCGTGAAGAAATTAAACGAGCCACCAGTCCAACCATCGCCGCCCTGCATAGCGTTTCGCTGGCCCATCTGCTGATTAGCCGGAATGAACTGGACGAAGCCCTCTTTCAGTTGAAGGAAGCCACACCTCAGGTAGAAAATTTACAGTTTGCCTATCGCGGCCCGGCGCTTTGGGCCTGGGCCAGGTTGCACACCGCCTTGAAAGAATATAAAGCCGCCGAAGAATTCTTTGAAAAGGTAGTGGCTCTGTGGAAAACTACCGAGGACCGTACCGCCATTATTCCAATCCTGCTGGACGGCATTACATTCTATGCGGCCAGCCAGAATCCCTGGAAATGCCGCCAGTGGCTCTCTTTGCTGCAAACTATTACCCAGGCCACCTCAAACCGGGTTGCCCTGGCGGCCCAGCTTGAGGCGGAAGGGAGATTGGCCGCAGCCGAAGGTGATTACTTGCTGGCTATCGCCAGGTTGCGCCAGGCTGCTCCCGCCTGGGAAGCCTTGAAACGGCCCTACCTGCAAGCCCAGGTAAATTTGCGATTGGCGTCCTTACTACTCACCCATTCTGAAGCGGATAAAAATAGCCGCCAGGAGGCCGAGGCTTTACTGGAAGTGGCTGCCCGGTTGTATGAGCAATTGCAACTGCCCGAAAAGCTGGAGGAAATCGAAAAACTACGCCAGGAGAGTCGCCTGGCCGGGCAGCATAAGCGCAGAGCCACCCTCGAAAAAGCGCGCAATCAATTCCAGGGCCTTACTAAAAGAGAGGTTCAGGTGCTGATACAAATCGCCGCCGGGCTAACCAATAAAGAAATTTCGCAATCCCTCAGCATCTCCGAAAGTACCGTCGAAACCCATGTCAATCATATCCTGGCAAAACTGGAGTGTGAAAGCCGCACCCAGGCCGCCGCTTTTGCAGTCGAACAGGGCTGGACTAAAGCTGCCATAGCTCGTTAAAGCACAAAAATCAAGGTTTTCCATGATTGTTCCCTGCTCTATTTTAGTGTTCTATAAGAGAGTAAACGCGCGTGTGCGTAAGTGTTAAATAGGTAATTAAAAAAGAAAAACAAGAGAAAAACAAAAGGAGCTAAAATGACAGGGGTAATGCAAGACCGGCGAAGCAAGCCACAGCAAAATATAAACGAGAGCGGAATGTCGTTGTGGCTTAAACTGATATTCTGGTTTGTGATCGCCAATGCCTACGCCGGGGCTATTTCTCTGATGGTTTTTCCGGACAATACTGAAAATCTTTTCTTCTGGAAAATCACTCCACCAATAAACTCGGCGATGTTCGGCGGACTCTATCTGGTCGCCGGGACGGCTGTCTTGATGGCTACTTTGCACGGCCGCTGGGAAAAAGCCCGTTACCTTTTCCCCATGATTTTCTGCTTCAGCGGATTGCTCCTGCTAACCACCTTACTTCACACCGACAAGTTAATTCCAGGGGTTAGACTGACCTACTGGCTGGCCGTTTATATCGTAGCCTTTTTAGCCGGGATTTTCTTTTTCTGGTGGCACGAACGGCGCGAAAGCAACTGGCAGGTAGTGCAGCAGCCGATCAAGTTAGGCACCCGCCTTGTAGCCCTGGTGGCCGGGACAGGGATCGCCCTCTACGTGCTTGTCAGTTTTGTGGCACCGCAAGTGGTGATCGATCAGTGGCCCTGGCCCATTACGCCCCTCATGGTCAGAGTCTTTGCTTCCTGGCTGAGCGCGCTGGGCGCAGGCCTGCTCTGGTTTGCAGTCGAGCGAGATTGGGGCCGGGTACACAACCTGGTAAATCTGCTGAGCGTGGTGCCTGTTCTGACCATTCTACTCTTGCTGCTATATACCCGCGATTTAAAACCGAGCCAGGTTAATCTCTTGCCGGTGGTCATCGGCTTGATTAGCCTGGAAATTTGCGCCCTGTTTATGCAGTGGTGGCAGCGTAAAACTCCGCTGCGTGCCAGCTAAAAGCCAGCTTAAAAACACTTCGATCAGACCTGTTCCCCTTTGAGATAGGAACAGGTCTGATTTTATTGTCTTTATTTTTGCGTGATCACAAACGTCAATAAATAATCAGTCGGGTCGCTGGAGTATTTGGAAGGGTAAACATGCTTGATCTGAAGCCGGAAGTTATCAAAATCTACCGAGGCGGGCTGAGGAGGATTTCCGCCAAGCAGCGTAAAGTCGAAGGTCTGGCTTTGCCCTTTACTTTTAGCAATCCTGACCTGGGCAGCCGGTGGCGATACCTGAAAGCACTCCGGTTTGCCGTCCGGACATTTACCTTCAGCCACGGTTACAAAAGTGACCTGCAAATCATCCGGCCCACTGATGCTTTGTCCCTGGCTTAAGCCGAAAGCCTGTCCCAGGCTAAAGGACACCGGGCCAGGTTTTTCTACCAGCAGCGTGGCAAAATAGGGACATTTGAGACTGCTTCCGGCGCTACAGGGCTGGTAGAGGAGATTGCGTAGCCGAATAGAATAAGGGCCGAAATGAGCCACATTTTCACTGGCGGGTGTTTTATCGCTACCACCCTGCGAAGGGCTGTATAGAGCCACGGTAAGTAGCTGGTTTTGATTGTTTTGCGAGACTCGCAACTTAATAACAGCCGGAGCATCCACCGAACATACCGTCATAACGCCAGGCGTAACCGGGTCAGTGGAAATATGCCCGCACCGATAATCCTGAATAATCTCTACAAATTCTATTTTCAAATTCTCCGAGCCAGGTAAAGATTGGCCCGAGTTAAGCTGAAATTCGCTTCCGAGCTTAAATTCCTGGAGAGTCGTAACGGTAGTTGGAGTAGGTGCCGGGGGCAGAGGCGCGGTAGCAGGCACAGTGGTAGCAACCGGAGAGGCTACCAGGGTCGTTACGGTTGGAGGAGCTGAAGTAGGAACAGCTTTTGTGGAAGACGGAAGGCTGGCTGTAGGAGCCGAAGCTGGCAGGCTTGTAGCGGTAGTGTCGCCACAAGCCGCCAGTAACATTATCATAACCACGCAGAACCCTTGTAAAACGCCGGGGAAAATCACTTGCTGTAACTTCATGCTTATTCGCTTTCTTTCGGCTAATTTTTAACTGTTTCAGTTACTTAAAACGCAGAATTTTCCAAAAAATTATATTAAATCTCCTTTCCAGAGTACAGAATTTATTTTGCTTGAAATTAGCCCGGCTTTGCCCGGATTAAGATGCTAGGCCGTTTTATTATTAACAAAATGAGTATCAGGTAACCTGTGGCCGCAATCGTATTGCAAGGCTAATTTAAGAAGACGGAACAATTCATCCTGATTACAATATTTATTCAGCCTTTGCCATGCTCGCTCATGTATTTCTATTAAGCTAAGGTTTTTTTCTTCCTGGCTATTTCTACCCCGGTTATAACTCACATAGGCCGCTTTATGTATGTTTTGCCATTGATAGTACTTCATTTTACTTTTCCTTTCTTTTTTATTGCCCCTTTTATCAGGTCGGCCGCTTTATCTCTCTGAGCTGAAGAACGGATACTTGATCACCAAAATTAGTTGTTTGTGCTGCTAAGATAGTTATTACCGCTACAACTCAACTTCGAGATGTATTTTGCTAAAAGCTTAGCATTTATTGTATAAACGGTCTTCCAGGAAATCCTCTAAATGTTAGAGTATGATTCCGGTCACTTTTTAACTTTTACTTTGTATAAACCCGCTAACTTAGCCGTCAGCAAGCTTAAAGCTTTCAAGGCTTGAAGAGGCTAAAGATAATTCTGTTTGGAAATTCGGAACTTTGTCCCTTGCTTATCCTGGTATTCTGATAGATGATAAGGTTAGATATTGTAAATCGTAGTATGAGTGAAAAGGAGAGGGCGAAGTGCCTGAAAATTTTTTAGAAAAGCTCTTTAGCTTGCAGGGTAAAGTTGCGGTAGTGACAGGTGGTTCCGGCGCTCTGGGTGGAGCTATGGCGCAAGGTCTGGTTAATGCGGGAGCGAAAGTAGCGATTATTGGACGAGACCGAGAACGTGCCGAGGCGCGGGCAAATGCTTTTAGCGCAGGAGGTGGAGAAGCGATAGCCTTGGTAGCCGATGTTAGTAACACGGAGCAACTGGAAACGGCCAAAAATAGTTTGCTTGAAAAATGGGGTAAAGTTGATATCCTGGTGAACGCTGCCGGGGGTAACATTCCCGCCGCCACTATCGCCGACGACAGTTCTTTCTTTGCGATGGCCCCGGAAGCTTTTCAGCAGGTAATGGATCTCAACCTGACCGGGACTCTCTTACCCTCGCAGATATTTGGCCGGGCGATGGTCGAGCAAAAGCAGAATGAAAAACCCCAGGGCGTAATTATAAATGTTTCTTCGATGGCGGCTATCCGGGCTATGACCCGCGTGGTCGGGTACGGCGCTGCTAAAGCCGCTGTAGATAACCTCACTCGCTGGTTGGCCCTGGAACTTGGCCGCAAATACGGCGCTGGCCTGAGGGTGAACGCCATTGCGCCCGGCTTTTTCATTGGAGAGCAAAACCGCAGACTGTTACTCAATCCCGATGGCAGCCTGACCGCCAGGGGCCAGAAGGTGATTGATCATACTCCTGCCGGGCGCTTTGGTGAAGCTGAAGAACTGGTAAGCACGCTTATCTGGCTGTGCAGCCCGGGCGCAAATTTTGTGACCGGCGTAGTTGTTCCGGTGGATGGTGGCTTTAGTATCTTTAGTGGAGTTTAATATGGATTCTATAGCTAATAAAGAACGCTTGTTAAACGAGGAAGAAATAGAGAGTTGTCTCACGCAGGCGCTGGCAGCTCAAGACCTGGATGGCAAAAAAGTGCTGGTCCTGCTTCCCGATGGCACTCGCAGCGGGCCTGTGCCGCTCTTTTACCACCTGCTGTATAAAACGCTGGCGGATCGCGCCGCAAAGCTTGATTTCCTGATCGCCCTGGGAACTCATACCCCCATGACCGAAGAACAAATCAGTGAACTGGTAGGGGTTAGTGAGCAGGAACGCGCCACAAAATACTCCAAATCGCACATTTACAACCACCTCTGGGAAGATCCTGAAACCTTTGCCTCTATGGGCAAAATCAGCCCCGATGAGGTAGCCGAGATCAGCAACGGCATGCTGCGCCAGGAAGTAGATGTGCGGGTCAATCGCAAAGTGATCGAATATGACCTGGTGTTAATTTGCGGCCCAGTTTTCCCGCACGAAGTGGTTGGTTTCTCGGGCGGCAATAAATATTTCTTTCCGGGTATCAGTGGCCCGGAAGTAATCAATGTTTCCCACTGGCTGGGAGCTTTGATTACCAGCAGTGCGATTATCGGTACCAGGGGTATAACCCCGGTCAGGCGTATCATTAACCGGGCCGCCGGATTAATTCCCACCCCGAAACTCTGTATCGCCATGGTAGTGGCTCCCGGTTCTAAAAAATTAGCCGGTTTGTACATCGGTTCACCAGAAGAAGCCTGGGCCGGAGCAGCCGAATTATCCTCGCAGATCCATATCAAGTATGTGGATAAACCTTTCAAACAGGTCTTATCGGTCATGCCGGAAATGTATGATGATATCTGGACGGCGGCCAAGGGGATGTACAAGCTTGAACCGGTTGTGGCGGACGGCGGCGAGGTAATTATTTATGCCCCGCATATTACCGAATTCAGTTACACCCACGGCAAGGTGCTGGCGGAAATCGGTTACCACGTGCGAGACTACTTCGTCAAGCAGTGGGACAAGTTCAAAGATTATCCCTGGGGGGTCCTGGCGCATAGCACCCACTTGCGGGGCGCAGGTACTTATGACCCTAAAGAGGGCGAGCATCCCCGCATCAACGTAACCCTGGCAACCGGCATTTCAGAAGAACGCTGCAAAGCGCACAACCTGGGCTACCGCGACCCTGCCACAATCAACCCGCAGGAGTGGGCGAACCGGGAGGATGAAGGTATTTTGCTGGTGCCAAAAGCCGGAGAAACCCTATATCGTCTGAAAGAACGGTAAAGATAAATAGGGGTTTGTCAAAGAGTTGTTGCATATTCTTTTTGGGAATATACAACAACTCTTCGTGATAGTGATGTGTTGAATACAGTGGCTTTGTATTACTGGCCCTGGACCAGCAGCGAACCGTAATCGGTTTTTACTACCTGATTTTCCGAAATGCTCATCAGGTTTAACAATTCAGCGATCAACTGAGCTTTGCGCTCGGCGTCGTGTTTGGACCAGGTCCGGCTCTTTATCTCAACTACAAAACCGGGTTGAGCAGGTGAAATCAGGCGGTCAATGTTTATAGCCAGTTCGGTATCTTTATAATTAAACCGGTAGCGCCGCCGCAACTTCACCACTTCGCGCTCTTCCAATGGGTTCAAATATTCGCGGTAAAATCTTACCGATTGGTCGGCAGGAGCGGTATAGCGCGAACGGTTAAGGACTACCGAGCGCGGGAATTCACGTTCTGAGGCGGCACCGATTAAAGTCAAACGGTAACGACTACGCGGAGTGGGCCGGTCTTGCTCATCCAGAAAAATATCTTCTCGTAAACGTAGCTGTCCCTGCTCGTGCCCGTGAAAATAGAAATAGGTATCGTACTGGCGGTAGCGGGATGATTTAGTGATACTTACCAGCGAGGGATCGAAAATAACCTGCTCTACTCCCTCCAGGCTATCCAGGCGTGTTTTAACCTGAACTTCATAACTCTCTTCCTGGTTCAAGCCGCCCAGAGCCAGCAGTTTTCGAACGACATCACCCTCACGGGTTAGGAGGAACTGGTCAATCTTGTGGGCCATTGTTTCCGCCTGCTGAGCCAGTTCTTCTTCATTGACAGTTAACAACTTCCGGTCGAGCATCAGCCACTGGCCGTTGCACATGGAGTGGCGAACATCGGTGCCCTTGGTAACATAGACCAACTGAGAATAAATAGCTTCAGGGTCGCGGTGAAAGCGCGGAGTGTTATGCAGGGGTTGTAAATCCACTATCAGTAAGTCGGCCCGCTTGCCTACTTCCAGCGACCCGGTAATATCCCCAATGTGAAGCGCTTTAGCGCCCCCGATGGTAGCCAGGGCCAGGGCTTCGCGAGCGGGCAGGGCAGTAGGGTCGCCAGAAAAACCTTTAGCCAGCAGCGCAGCCAGGCGGGTTTCCTCAAACATATCGAGATCATTATTGCTGGCAGGTCCATCGGTACCGATGCCGACATGCAAACCGGCCTCCAGCATCTGGCGCACCGGGGCAACCCCACTGGCCAGTTTCAGGTTGCTGGTAGGATTATGAGCGACACCTGCCCCGGCGTGTTCCAGGGTACGCATCTCACCTTCATCAATAAAGACACAATGGGCCGCGATTACTTTTGCCTCCAGGACGTTTTGCTTTTTAATCCAGGGTACCACCGGCATATTGTGTTCCCGGCGGCTGTTCTCTACCTCAAGCGAAGTTTCCGAGACGTGAATATGGAGCGGCACATCGAATTCTTGCGCCAGGGCCGAAGCGGCCTTGAGAATTTCGGGCGGGCAGGTATAGATGGCATGGGGGGCAACGGCAGGCACAATCAGGGGATGGCCCTTCCAGCGTTTAATAAACTCGCGGGCATATGCCAGTCCATCCTCATAGGAGGGGGCATCGGGAGTGGGGAACTTCAGGACGGACTCCCCGCACACCGCTCGCAGGCCAATTTCGGCGGTAGCGCGGGCGATATCATCTTCGAAATAGTACATATCGGCAAAGCAGGTTGTTCCGCTCTTGATCATTTCGGCGCAGGCTATTTGAGTACCCAGCCTGACAAACTCCGGGCTGACGAATTCGCGTTCTACCGGCATCATATAACCCATCAGCCAGACATCCAGCCTTAAATCGTCGGCCAGGCCGCGCAACAGAGTCATCGGGACGTGGGTATGAGCGTTCACCATGCCGGGCATAAGGGCTTTTCCGGTACAATCCATTAAATCTGTGGCTTCGTAAAGGGCAGTCAGTTCAGAGGTGGGGCCAACCGCTACAATTTTATCTCCGGCTACCGCCAGAGCGCCGTCTTCCAGCAGGGTGCGGTTATCATCCATTACTACTATTGTGGCGTTGGTTAAAAGAAAATCAACCTTCTGTTTGGTCATAAAAAACATGCTCCTGACGTTTTCTTTTTCTCAATTTGTTATTCCTGTCTGTATAGTCTATATCATAACAGATACAGGCCAATTTAACTTTTGTTTTGAATCAAAAGAGCATCCCGAAAAGGATGCTCTATGTTTCTAAAGATATTCGCTTTAGATCAAACCGGGATAGTTCCGGCCAGGATTGGTTTTTGATCGCTCTTTTCCACCCCGCCGGCTTTTTCGATGGTCACCGCTACCAGTTTATACTGGTCAATCTTCTGATTAGTGTCAAGCTCGTAAACCTGCGAGCCGCCTGAACCGAGCAAACCGGCTTTATGGGCCTGGTTATCGCCGGTAATCAGCCAGGCTTCGTACTCCTTATCGCTGGGAAGCTGGCTTAAATTGTAAGTGACCAGGTAAGCCTTATTGGTTGCCGGGTCGCTGTAGAGGCGCATAGTGCCATTGACCGAATCGGCGAGCGGCTTCAGGTCGGTTACTTTCAGGTTAGGAGAAGAGATCACGCTGGCCAGCTCTTGATTGGACTGCTGGGCCTGTTGCAGTTCATTCCGGGTATTCAGCCAGAGGAAAGTGGTCAGGCCGGTAACAATGAACAGAGCCAGTACGGCGGCGTAAGCCAGCATAGAACCGGAGCGGAAAGCGTTCCGGCGCGAACGCGCTTCAAAAGAAACCACTTTTTCAGAACTGAGGGCCTGCGGCGCGGTGGTTTGTGGTCTTTCTACCATACTGCCGGGCTGATCAGCGGAGGGATTAATTGGCTGGTCCATAACTCCGGCTTTAGTGCGCAGGCGGTTAAGACTGCCTGCCGGGAGTTCAACCGGGTCTACACTCAAGGTTAAACCAGCCGTAACTTCTTCCAACTCGGCCAACAATGCTCGGGCATTCGGGTCTGTTTTGAGCAGATATTCTGCTTCAGCTATCTCTTCATCATCCAGATAGCCGATAGCATACCCCGCTATTAACTCTTCGGTTCTATCCTGTTCCATCAATGTTACCTACAATCTTGCCCCTACCGGGTGACCTTAAGCAGTACCGTAGGGTAGCTTAAACGCATGCTGAATCGCTCTATACTAAAAGCCTGGTTCTACCTCGATAGCTTTCATCAAGCCTTTTAATTTCAATAAGCCTTGCCGGATACGGCTTTTAACCGTGCCCAGTGGTTGCCCGGTCCTCTCCGCAATCTCCTGGTGAGTCAGACCTTTAAAGAAAGCCAGATCAATTAAGTCACGCTGCTCCCGGGGTAAATTGCCAAGAGCCTGCTGGATGGCTGAGCGCCGAATACCCATCCAGACTTCTTCTTCGACTGGAAGAGCCTCGTCAGCTACAAAATTAAGCTGTTCCTGCGTCTCTTCCTGGTCCAATGAAACAGTTGTACGCCGTTTGCGCCGTAACTGGTCTATGCAGATGTTATGCACTACGCTCAGTAGCCAGGTAATAAACCGGCCCTTTTCAGGGTCAAAATTAGCCGGTTGTTTCCAGAAGCGGACAAAAGCGTCCTGCACAGCGTCTTCGGCAGCTTCATTGCTATTTAAAATTCGTAAAGCTAACCCGAAAGCCTGGCGGCTGTACTTATTGTAAAGCTCTTCAACCGCTACAAAATCGCCCGTCTTAACCCTGGCTATTAAAAGGCGTTCCTGATTTTGTTCGGGGGTATCTGTCGGTTTCGTTTGCATTAAAATGCCCACACTTTCACCAGCGGTAAAGCCGTCTTTAGGACGGTTTGCGTCTTTGGGCAGGCAACTGCTATTACTTGATACTGGTAACGAGCGCCCCAAATTACTTGCTGGTATAATTTTATAGTGTGTAGCGATTTCTTGCAACTTTTGTTTCCTCTAATTTCCCACCAGATTATCTTCGAATCTTATCAAGAACCAGAGCAGTAAAAGAATCTTCTACTGGTTGCATAGCTTGCTCTGCACTATTTATACGCTGCCGGCCGGTTTTTGGATTAGATTTCTTTGTAGAGAGCTTGTCTAAATTCTTTTGGCGAAAAAACAAAGGAAAAATATGAATTTTAGACATTTTTTAAATCCGATTAATCCAGGTGATCTAGTTTCCCGTTTAGTAAATGCCAGCAGCAAAACCGTTGCAGTTTTAGTAGCAGAAGGAGTTCAAGTGACTAAAGGTATTCTGAAAGAAGAACTAATTCTAAAGATCGAAGCAAATCCAGCCGACAAAGAAATCTTTGAGTTGTATTTCTGCTCAGATTGTCGCCAGTTCGTAGCTGCCTGGGGTCTTTTTCCTCCCCTGTCGCTTCAGCCGGCTCACTCGGAACACCTTCTTATCGCGCTACCCGGTCTGGATAGTAACCTCCCGCTCTATCCGGTAGAAGGGCACATTCTTCATTGGTTGGAGTCATTTCGGAACCGGCTTGACTACAGGCGGTATGCTGAGCTGAAAAATTATGCCGCTACCTGCGGCAGTTCAAACTGGGTATGGGTGCTGCGAGGGGTTGAACAAACCTCCTGGCTCAATTACCTGGATATTTATCTTAACAGGCTTGCGGATGACTGGTTAGATGCTCTGAACGGTAAAGCTTCTTTTTCCTTCCCGGACCCGTCAAAAATCTGGTTCGACGGCCAGGGAAGAAATGCTCATCCCCCCGAATTGCAGTTTAATTGGGAAAGCGCCTCGCCAATCCTGAACGAGGCTCTGCTTCTTACCGGCGCTGTTAAACGGGCCTGAATTTAATTAGCAGTAAATAATTTCATTCCAAAGTGCGCTATTAGCCTGTTGCACCTCCCCGACAGACTCGCTCTGTTAGCAGGCATAGGTTTGTTTAGTATTACAATTTTTAAGGAGAAATTAGTTATGTCAATCAATAATCAGACTTTAGGTCTTACCGGACTGGCTGCTCCTATGCAGGCTGATATGGATATCCTGGTGGCGGCCATTCAACTGGAGCAGAAAGCGCAGGCCGCCTATGCCGCAGGCGCGGACAGTGGCCTGCTGGACGCCGGTACCAAGACGCTGGCCCTGAAGATTGCCAGCCAGCACGCCGCCCACGAAAAAGCTGACACGGCTCTCCTGGAGAAAATGGGCGGGAAGGCTCCGGCCAAACCGGCCAGCTATGATTTCCCGGCTTTCAAGACTCAGGAAGATATTTTGAAATACGCCCTCGACCTTGAGCAAACCGCTGCTAACGCCTACTTCAGCAGCATTAAACAGTTGCAGGATAAGTCGCTGCTCCAGGCCGTTATCAGCATTCAGAACAACGAGGCGGAACATGTCGCCCTGCTGCGCTCGGCCCTCAAAATGGACCCGTCGCCGGTGGCTTTCCTGCCTTTCCAGTAAGTGAAAGCCGGTCTATCTACTGAACTTTAATTTGTACTGATATAGATATAGAGGAGATTACAATGGCTATTGATAAACTGGCCTATCAAGGTTTGACAAATGTCCATTCGCGCCGCAGTTTCTTGAAAAAAATGGGTGTAATCGGTGGCGGCGTGATGGCTCTCAGCGTGATGGGAGAAGGCATGATGCTGGGCGTAGCGGCGGTTCATGCGGCCGATAACGATTTGCAGACGGTACAGTTTGCCTATACTCTGGAACTGGTAGCGGTAGACGCTTACCAGACCGCCGCCAAGAGCGGTTTACTCAGCCCGGATGTAGTAGCAGTGGGAACCAAATTCGCCGGACAGCACCAGCAGCACGCCAATGCCCTTAAAGCGGCTATCACCAGCATGAACGGGGCAGTGCCGGAGAAACCAGCTAAGATTAATTACCCGGCCTTTAAGACCCAGGAAGATATCCTCAATTTCGCCCTGACTCTGGAGTCGGCAGCGGTCGGCGCCTACTATACCGCTACCGGCGGCTTTGCAAACCGTGACCTGGCCAACGCCGCCGCCAGCATCGTGGGGGTTGAAGCTACTCACGTGGCGGTGCTTAGCTCCGCCCTCAACAAAGACCCCATCCCGACCGCTTTCACTACCGGCCTGCCTTTCGACCAGGTCCAATCGGCCGCTAACAGCCTCTTATCTACCGGCGGGCAGGGCGGAGGAACAGCGACTGCTGCTGCTCCTTCGGCGATGCCTTCGACCGGCATGGGCGGCGCTCGCCAGGAGGACAACCTGACCGGAACCGGCCTGGGGATTTTCGGAGTGCTGGCTGCCGCCGGCGCCGCTGCCCTGGCCCTGAAGCACAAGAGCAACGGCAAGACCGAGGAAAAAGCGGAAGTCAAGAATAACGATCTTTAATCTTCTGAAATAAACCCGCTCAAATTCTCCTTGTTTCTAAAAGGCCAGGGGCAGCTTGAATTGATTTTCAAGCTACCCCTGGCTTTTTTATTACGAATACTGAGGGGCTAGGAGTGCTAACGCTGCACCAGCACCAGCGAATTGCCGTAGAGGTCGAGCGCTACGGCCTGGACTCCCCAGCCAGTATTTTCCGGCTTTGAAGCGAATTGTACGCCTTTGCCCGACCATGCCTCGTAAACTGCCTGGCAATCATCCACGCCGAAAACTACAGCCGGGTTTTGCCCGACCTGGGCTGCCTTGTTGGCGCGCTCTTCGCCCTCAAACCATTCGGGCGACTGGAAGACAATCTCTACATCATCACCGGGAGCGGCTACCGTAATCCAGCGGGCGCTCGGCCCCATCGGGTTATCCGAACGCTTATCAAAGCCGAGTTTTTCGGTGTAAAAGCTTAAAGCTTCTTGCTGATCTCTGACAATCAGGGTGATGTGGTCAAGCTTAAGTTTCACTGCAAAATCTCCTTTCGATTTATTAAACAGCTAACTTTACTCTAAAAATCAGTGGTCACAGGCGCGAATAACCTGTTCTTTTTGCAAGAGTTGCAAAAAGCTGCCTTTGAACATGCGCTTCCAGCCAGCCTCCAGAATAAAACTGACCAGCAGGCCGTTTAGCCCATCGAAGCCCTCATGGTGCAAGCGCAGGCGAGTGCCTTCCGCCACGGCTTCTAGCTCCCAGGTAACGACCGTACGGTTTTTGCCGCTGGCCCAGGAGTAGGATAAGCGCCGCAAAGGCTCCACTACCAGCACTTCACAATTGACAATGCCATCAAAACCGGGAGCGGGTCTGGTGCGGAACTGAAATTTATGGCCTACTTCAGCTATGAAATCGTTCTCCATCAACCATTGAGCTAAAGCTTCCCTTTCGGTCAGAGCCTGCCAGAGCACCTCAGGCGGAAAAGGGTAGACTCTTTCTATTTTCAGATTACGTCTCAAGGCTGGTCCTCCTTTTCCCCGGTTGGCGGCTGAGTCTGCTCCAGGTAACGACCCAGGGCATCCAGTTTCTGGTTCCAGAACTGTTCATATTGCCCGACCCAGTCCTGCACCTCTTGCAAGCGGTTGGCCTGTAGCCGGTAATAATGCTCCCGGCCTGTGCGCTTTTCGCTAACCAGCCCGGCATCCAGCAAGACTTTTAAGTGTTGAGAGATAGCCGGGCGAGATACCTCAAAAGCGGAAGCCAGTTGCTTAACCGGTTGCTGCCCGCTACGCAACATATCAAGAATCTGGCGGCGTACCGGGTGAGCAATGGCGGTAAAAGGGTCGGCTTCGGCGTTTTGAACGGTTTTGGTTACCAGTTGCATCTCTTTTTTCTTTTCTTTTAGTAAATTTGTTCGTAATGCTATTATACGTAAGCAATAGCTTACCTGTCAAGGGGTTTTATAAAATGTTCGCAAAAATGAAAAAGAGGTTAAACTAAGGCCAGGAAGGGGAATTTAGTGCGCCAGGAGATAGACTATAAGCTATAATTGAAGGGAAACGAGTATGCCATTGTGTTATTTGGGCCAAAAGGCCAGCATCTAGCATCTGGCTGGCTAAATAAGAGAGTAAGTACCGGTTGGGTAAAGTTTTTCTGTTAAGGCCAGCAAGAGCTATTGGAAACAGTAAAAAGAAAGACAAAAGTGTTTTTATCTCAATTTAACTTCAAGTTTAGAGTTCATCGAAAAACGTCTTTTATCCTGGCGAGCCTTCTAATTCTACTTCTTACCCTGTCCGCCTGTGGCGAAAATGCCACTTCCACAGTTACCGCTGTGCCTACCAGCGCTGCTTCCGTGACTACCGCAACTTCAACTTCAACTACGATTCCGGCAACCACCGCGCCTCTCGCTACGGCTGTTCCGGCAACCGCAGGGTCTACCGCTACTTCGACTGCGCCTGTAGCCGCTACAAAAACCAGTAACGCCGCCACTGCTACACCACCCGTGACCACTGCGAATGTGGCATCCTCCAGCGTTACCCCGGCGGCAACCACTGCGTCTGCCACTGCAACAGCTATGACCGGTGTAACCGGCGGCCAAAACTTTGATCGGGTATTCATCATCGTGCTGGAAAACGCTGATTATGCCTCCGCTTTAGCCCAGCCTTATCTGGCACAACTTGCTAAAGAAGGTACTCTTCTGAAGAACTACTTCGCCGTAACGCATCCTTCTTATCCGAATTACCTGGCTATGGTAGGAGGAAGCACTTTTGGCGTTACCAGCGACGGCCAGACTGATATCGCTAAAACCAGCCTGGCAGACCTGATGGAAGCCAAAAACGTAAGCTGGAAGGCCTACGCCGAGCAGTATCCGGCCAATCAGGGTTGTTTCAAGGGTGTTTTACAGGGAAAATATGTCCGCAAGCACATGCCGTTTCTCTCTTTTACCGGCGTTCAAAGTAACCCGGCATGGTGTAATAAGATAGTTCCGGCCAGCCAGTTGCAGATGGACGTAGCGAAAGGAAATTTGCCCCAGTTCGTTTTCTACGAACCGGATCTCAACAATGATGGGCATGATACCGGAGTAGCCTTTGCCTCCAAATGGTTGCAGGGTTTCTTACCACCGCTGCTACAAAATCCCCAACTGGCGAGTAATACGCTGTTTGTAGTGACCTTCGACGAGGGTACAAACGGGAGTAGTAACCAGGTTTATACTGTCCTGGCAGGCGGACCGGTCAAAGCAGGCGCCAGCAGTACCAGCGCTTACACTCATTACAGCCTGCTAAGGACAATCGAAGATAATTTCGGCCTGGGAACCCTCCAGCGCGAGGATACGAAAGCCACGCCTTTTACGGATGTCTGGAAAAATAAACAGTAAGAGGTTAGTTAACCGGTAGCCGAGTCAGGTAGTTTATGGAGCAAATAAAGACTTTATTGAGCAGGCGGCGCTTACTGGGAATGGGGCTTGCCGCCGGGGCAGGAATTATCCTGGGAAGCGAACAACCCACCGAAATTATTAAAGTAGCTCACGGGCAGGCTGCGCCCTTCAGTTTGCCTTTCAGCGGTCCTCCCGGTCCGGCTACATGGTATTTACGCCAGTGGTATGGCAATACACGCTGGGCCTACCGCCAGCACCGCGCTCTTTATAGCCAGGGGCAGGGTCTTCATTTTGGGGTAGATTTCTGGACGCCCTGCGGTTCGGAAGCACTCGCTATCGCTGATGGCACCGTAATTTCGATTGATGGGCCTTATGGCTCCGCCCCTCACAACCTCTTGATTCGCCACTCCAACGGGCTGGTTTCCCTCTACGGCCATCTCCTGAAACGCTCCAGCCTGCGGGTAGGCCAAAGTGTCCGGCAAGGTGAACCGGTTGGTACTACCGGGGCGCCCAGCGGAGCCGATTGTGATACCCATCCTCATCTGCATCTTGAGATCCGGGAGGGCAACCTGGGTGGCACACGCAACCCGGTTACGCTGATCAACGCCGACTGGTACAACCTGACCCTGGGGGTACCAAGCGAAGGCCTGCAATTTCAGATTGACCTGGATAATCCCGCTCGCTGGCAAAATATTTATGACCAGCCCAATGTCAGGTTCGGCGGCGCTCTTTTGAACGATTACGCCCGAAGCTGGCCTTAATATTCAAGATTTTTTATTTTTTAGCCTCTAAAGCAGCTAACTGCCCGGCCTTTAACCACAGCAGCGACCCTTTTTAGCTGCAAAAGGGTTACTTTACAGGCTATTCAGAAATTCACTTTACTTAATAGTAAGCCCGTCAGGTAGGCGATACTTTTCTTTTAGTTTCCCTTACAGGCTAATAGAGCGGTTTGTCCAAAGGCATAGGTTGGGCTATAATACCGGGGCCGGTATTGAACTGGAACCAGACCGTGTAGTTCGCGGTGAAAAAATCCAAGATAACGGAAGGAATTTTTATCAGTTTGGCACAAAAAAAATCTCATTTATTTGCAATCGCCCTTATGATCCTGATGCTGCCGCTGGCGCTGGCCGCCTGCGGTGAAAGCCCTACCAGCACTCCTGTAACCGCCCCTACCACCGCGACTACGGCTGCTGCCGGGACCACGCAGGTCGCTAATAATCCAGGTACAACAGCAGCTTCGTTACCGACTACAACCGCCCTCAGTTTACCTACCGTTACAGCGGGCGCCAGGGCCACTACTGCCGCTACCCCGGCTAAAACCGAGACTACCAGCGCCGCCAGCCAGACCACGGCTGCCGCCGCTACTACGCCTGCGGAAACAACCGCCGCCGCTACGACAGTCGCAGCGGTTGCTACCACTGTAGCCAGCAGCGCACCTACCACCGTGGCTGCCAGCGCTGATACCGCGCCGGGCGTTACAATGAAAACGGCCTACGCGGCAGTCGCTCCAGTAGTGAAAGCCTGGCAGGACGATGCCGTTTACACGGCAGTTTATAACCCGCTGGATAGCGGTATCGGGATGAATGAGCAGGGCCGGGCCGCGCAATGGTACTTTGACACAGTTTCGGCTTCGACTAAAAAACGCGCCACCTGGCTGGTGAATACCGGAGCGGATGGTAAGCCGGTAGCCAGCAAGAGCATCGAAGATGAGTTACCGGATGATAGAGTGCAATTGCTGGTAAATCATAAACTTCCCGCCATTGATAGCCTGATCGATACTGACCGTTTAATGGCAGTAGCACGTGATAATGGTGGGACAAAGAGCGACAGGCCGGTCGGCACGCGTCTTGCCAGCCCGGCAAAAGAGGGTGATCCACTGGCTTTTGACCTGGTATTTTACCAGGGAGATAATGTAGTACGTTTACGCATAGATGCCGTAAGCGGGAAACTGGTTGAGAACGTCAAAGGGTAAAGGAGCAAAAACTTTATGGCAAAATCCTCAAAGGGTCTCGACCTGGGCCTGCTAATTGAAATTGCAGGCGTTGTGCTGAATAGCACCAGGAACAAAGAGAGTAAAGAAGGACAACCGGGCGGAATGGGCATTGATTCCAAAAAACTCGCCTGGGGACTGGCCGGGGTGGCAGGACAGCAAGCTTTAAAATCATACAGCCAGCAGCGTGAGAACAAACGCATCCAGAAAATGATTGCTTCCGGTGAGATTGATCTGGACGATATAACGAAGGGCGGTAAAATTCAAAAGCGCAAGAAGAAAGGCGGCCTGTTTCGTCGCGGCCTGATCTTAGGATTAATCGGCGGCGCAGTAGCCTATGTTCTGACGTTGCCTGAAGAAAAACGCGCTGAATTGTTCAAACAGATCGAGCAACTGGTGAGCCAGGCTATGGGTTTTGTGAATGAATTGCAGGGTAAACCCTACAGTAAGGATTACGAACCAAAAGAGTCTTAGAGAAAAGTTTTTACAGAAAACTCCCACCAGTATGGCGGGAGTTTTCTGTTTAAGGACAAAGTTTTTACCCTCGAACCAGGCTTTTTGTAGAAAACATCCGGTACGATTTATTCTGGCCGCTCTATTTCGGTTGTAATTAAATGTATTTTTATTAATTCAGTGGTAATACTTTTTGTAATGTCCATTCCCTAAAATAAGGTATGCCGTATGGTTTCTAGCAGAAAGTGTGAGAGCCTGAAGCTTTTTCTTTGATTGTTAAGTTCCAGCCAATTCGCTCCCTTAAGCTACATTTAAGGGTACGAACGTCCAAATATTCGTTGAGAAGTGTGAGAAAGACGCTTAGATGACAGCCAAATATCTTCCTGTTAAGCAGTTTCAACCGGCCGTACGGGTCGGAAAGAGCTATTCCCTGACCCGCCAGACCCTCTTAAAAATCGGTAGTATCATAGTATTAGTGACAATCTGTACCAGCCTGCTCAGTTACTTCTACCTTTCGTCCAGTATGGAAAGCCAGTTCATAGACCAGCTTGGCAAGTACGTCAAGGAACGAGGGGCGCGAGAGCAGTTAACTTTCACCGAAGCCCAGAATAACGAGTTAAGTCTCAAAGCAGAAGTGCTTCAAAGACTGGCGGATAGCGCGAAAAATCAAAGCCAGTCTGCTTCCAGCGTGGAGGCTGATTTTAACCAGTTGATGGTGCGGTACCCGGACGGAGTGCTAAGAAATCGTTCTGAAAACTATGATGGCAAACGCCTGCCTACCGTATTCCTCGGTCCCCAGGCCCAGGTTACTCCTGACCTGATGAAAAATGTAATGTTGTTCTACAACCTTACCGCAACTTATGGTCCGGCCTGGCACACTCGTTTTCAGGACACCTACATCGCTACCCCGGATAATATAACCGTCTGTTACTGGCCCGAAGCGCCAACCTGGGCGCAGGACGCCAAGGCCGATTATGATGCCACCAAACTGGAATGGTTCTATACATCAGACCCCCAGCACGACCCTTCCAGAACACCGACCTGGACTGGTGTTTACATGGATGCTCCTTCCAAACAATGGCTTGTTTCGGTGGAAACTCCAATTGATATGAACGGCAAACATTTCGCCACTATCGGGCAAGACATTACTCTTAATGAGCTGATTGATCGCACCATAAACGATCACCTCAATGACTCCTATAACGTTGTGATACACCGCGATGGCCGCCTGATTGCTCACCCTGAAATGATGAAAGCTATCCAGGATAAAGGAGGCACTCTTACTGTAGCCCAAACCGGTGACGCTCACCTTAAACGGATCTACGACAAGATTTCAGCCAATGTCGACCCTACCACCGGTAATCTCAAGTCCCCTGTCATCAAAAATGATGATGATAGCGAATACCTGGCAGTAGATTATATTAGCGAACCGAACTGGTATTTCATCTCGGTGGTGCCAAAGTCTTACCTGACTTCCACCGCCTTTGGCACCGCTCAGTTTATCCTGATGCTTGGTGTGATTGCCCTGATTATAGAGTTGGTCGCGCTTTTCCTGATCTTCCGAGGACAAATTACTCGCCCGCTGGGGCACTTAACCAACGTCACGGAGCGGATAGCCAACGGCGATCTCACCCAGCGGGTAAACATCAACAAGCGGGATGAAATTGGCCGCCTGGCAGCTTCTTTCAATGGTATGGTAGAAAGCCTGACCGAGTTAAACCAGGAAATAGGCCGGGCCGGGCAGGAGTTGAACGGCTCAGCCATTGAACTGCTGGCGATGGTAAACCAGCAGACTGCCGGAGCAAGCGAGCAGGTAGCAGCGGTGCAGCAGACTTCGGCTACCATTCACGAGGTGAAGTCTACTATTGAACAGACCGGCCAGAAAGCCTGGGCCATTTCGGATGCTGCTACCGGTTCAATAACCGTAGCGGAAGAAGGCCAGCAGGTGGTGCTTGAGACTATTTCCAGCATGACTAATATCAAGGAACAGGTCGAAAGCATTGCCGAGAACATCCTGGCGCTATCAGAACAAACCCAGCAAATCGGCGAGATTATCGCCACCGTCAACGATATAGCCGAACAATCCAACCTGCTGGCGCTTAACGCGGCGGTAGAAGCGGCGCGAGCCGGCGAACATGGGCGAGGCTTTGCCGTGGTGGCGAATGAGGTGCGAAACCTGGCCGAGCGCTCCAAGATGGCCACGAACCAGGTCAGAACTATTCTGAGCGATATCCAGAAAGCGACTAATTCAGTGGTAATGGTGACGGAAGAAGGGGCCAAGGGAGTGGATGAAGGGGTTAAACTGGTTGATAAGACCGGCACAACCATCACTCAGTTAAGCCGGATCATTCGCGAGAATCAGAGCAATACCCAGCAAATCCTGGCAGTCGTGCAGCAACAGAACGTGGGTCTGGAGCAAGTAGCCCAGTCAATCATGAGCATCAGCGATGTGACCGGGCAAAATGTTGCTTCTATCCGCCAGCTTGAGGAACGGGTACAGGGCATGAACCGTTTATCCGGGCGCTTCGGCGAACTGACCAGCCGTTACCAGCTTGACGACCAGAACAGGAAAGGTTCCGTGGGACCATCCAAAAAAGATTGGGCGGACCTTAACTGACACGTTCAGGCAGCAACAACTGTATTAAAAAGAGGGGCAGGCGTTCGGAATAGACCGGGCGCCCGCCCTTTTTCTTTACAATTGCAAGAGCTACCTGTATATCTTTTTAACTGACCAAAAGAGTGCGCAATCAGCAGCAGAGGCGATACTGCATGCTTCTGCTATAATTAAGGTTATCTGGATGGGAAAGATGCAGTTCATTGCATAAGACAATAAAAACGAAGGGAGTATTATGGCGGAGAGCCAGTCCAATCTGGAGAAAGTAGCCGAACGCTTCCGGCGCTTTGTAACGCAGGAGACGGCCAGTTCGCCTCTATATACCCGCTTGAGCCTGGCGATTGCCGCTGACCCGCTGGTACAGAAAATTGCCGCGCACAGCCAGCCAGGACAACCTATCCCCAACATGCTCTTTGGCGCAGTCCATTACCTGCTGTTGCAAGATAGCGCCGCGCCGCTGGCGGCTTATTATCCTGACCTGGCAAGCGGAAAGGCCCGAACTGACGACCCTTACCCGCTTTTCCAGGCTTTTTGTCTCGAAAACCGGGCGGCAATTATTGAACTGCTCGAGTCTCGCCTGGTACAGACTAACGAGGTGCAGCGCTGCACCTGTCTGCTGCCTGCTTTTGGCCTGGTAATGCAAACTGCTACCGATCACAGGCTGGCTTTGATAGAAATCGGGCCAAGCGCCGGGCTGAACTTGCTGTGGGACCAGTATTACTACGATTACGGTGCAGCCGGGAGTTACGGAAACCCGGACTCCCCGCTGCATTTGAAGGGAGTGTTGCGCGGCGAAAAACGTCCGCCCTTCCCTGCTCAATGGCCTACAGTAGTTAGCCGGGTAGGGTTGGATCTTAATCCGCTGGACCTGCGCGACCCCCAAAATGTCCTGTGGTTGCGCGCTCTGATCTGGCCCGAGCATCTTGAAAGAGCGGCGCGACTGCAAAGAGCCATTGAAGTAGACTCGTCTAACCGGCTCGATTTACGAGCCGGAAACGCCCTGGAGTTATTACCAGAAGCGCTGGAAGAGGCTCCGGCGGAGGCTACTCTGTGCCTTTACCACAGCTTTACCCTCAACCAGTTTACCCCGCAGATGCGCCAGGAACTACGCATGCTGGTGGCTGATTTTTCGCAACGCCGCCCGGTTTTTATGATTTCACTGGAAAGCCAGCGCGAGGCTTTCCCGCTGCTCAGTTTGACCAGCTTCAACAGGGGTGAGACTTACGAGCAGTCCCTGGCGCGCTGCGACCCGCACGGAGCCTGGCTGGAATGGCAGGCGGAGCTTTAAAGCGTTATAGTGCGCTGGCCTGGATTAGCCGTTCAGGAATCAATCTCTGGTAGCCGGTAATCACCTCCAGGGTGTGGCTGATGAGCTTTTCCTCTTCGCCAACCGGGGCTACATAGCGCAGGGCATCGGCCATAGCTGCCTCACCCAGCTTTTGTAATAGCACCCAGGCTGCCAGGTACTGAGAGGAGAGGCAACCGCCCGCCGTAGCAATATTGCCCTCGGCGTAGAAAGGCTGCCCCAGGACAGTTATGCCGGTTTCTTCCAGGTAAGGGCGGGTGGTGCTATCAGTGCAGGCGGGTAAGCTTTGCAAAAGGCCCAGGCGTTGCATGATTAGCGCGCCGGAACACTGCGAGCCAATCAACTGCCGCTGCGGGTCAAGCTTAAAAGAAGCCATTAGCCCTTCGTCCTTGATTACTTCACGGGTTTTACGCCCGCTCCCGAAGAGTACCACGTCTGCGACATTAGCAAAATCAAGCCCCTTTTCGACCTGAACGGTTACACCATTTAGAGAAGTAACCGTAGCGGAAGGAGCGACCAACTCAGCCTTCCAGCCCGCCTGTTTTACGCGGTTCAGAATATTCAGCGCCACAAAGGAATCTATCTCGTTAAAGCCGTCAAAAGTTACAATCGCGATTTTCATACAAGCCACCACCCCTTCTCTGATAAAAGGTTTACTTTATCCTGGTAAAGTTACGAAAATCAAATCTTGTACTAATTTAACTACTATTGGGATTACAATCTTCTACAGCGAATATGCCTTTATACACTTAACCTCAAGCTGTGTCAAGCCTGCTTTTAATTCTCATGATGGGCAAAACCAAACCTTACAACGGCACATGACGATTTTACCTGGCTTTTATTGCTATATACCTGGAATTTAATGATCGTGACATACAATTTAATCGAAGGTATTGGCAAGTAAAAAGAATAGCACCAGATTATTACGAGGGGAGGATTTTAGCTATGACAAAGCAATTCTTACCTCACCCTTCATCCAAACTACCGGGTAGTCTTAAAGGGGAAGCCCTACCACGTTCGTCTGCTACTAAAGGGAGCCGAACCAAAACTTATGTTACCGGTTGGATTGTAGTTGTTTCTGCCCTGATATGCGCCACTATCCTGTTGCTTTCATTAGGGGGTATATCTATGCAAAAACCAAAAACGGTTGAAATTGATCAGAGCCATGCTGGTAGTACGGTGTTGCTTCAGTTGAAGGACCAGTTGCAAATAAGCCTGGAGGGTAATCCGACCACCGGTTATACCTGGGAAGTAGCCCAGATAGACAACAAGATCTTGAAGTTGAACGGCGAACCGGAATTTCAACCAGCAAATGCTTTAGCGGGCTCAGGCGGCAAAATGATTCTAAACTTCGATACAGTTGGAGCAGGAACGACCACTCTGAAATTGATCTACCATCGAGTCTTTGAACCAAACGTAGCGCCCCTTAACACCTATCAGGTAACCGTGACAGTCAATAAGTAGCAGATTATTTGCCGCAAAACAAGACCAGCACTTCTTTTCAGAACTACCTGCCTCTCAGTTGGCAAAAGAGGTAAGAAAGCTTTGTAGTACTAAATATCCTGGCTGAGCGCATTTGTTCAGCCAATTTTTGCGGCCTGGGATTATTTTTCTCACTATAACTATAGTTCTGTTATTTTTGAAAGGTTAATCAGCTTTAGTAGAATTAAATTAAGGTAAATTTTCTCTTTCCTGACAGTAATTTCCTCTTTCATGGCCTATAAAATGCTGAACACTTATTTGGCAAATATTGGATAGAAATTAGACATTTTTATCCAATACAACACTTGTAAACACTTATCCCGTAAGTATTTAAAGCAGTAAAAAGAATAATGGTTGTATTTCTAAATAGACAGGTGTTTTAGTGGTTTAATAACCGCTTTGATATGCAAAAAAGGTAAAGACCTGGAACTCTGTCACGAGGATTTGATCTCAATTGAAAAAAGAGAAAAAAAATCCTCAAGAAATATAAATCTGAATTGCAGTCAGCCAAGTATATTATTCGTGACGAGTTAAATAGAAACGGTGCTCGAAACAATCCTGAAGTAGTGCTAAGAAAAACATTGAGGTGAATGAGTATATCTATCACCCCGGTTTCGTGTTGCCCAAATTTCCAATGACGCGCGCTCTGTAACCCGGCTCTATTACACATCCGCAGAAGCGCTTTTATATAAAAGTATCAACAGCCTGGAGTGGTTATAACCCTTCATACAGCCCCAGGTAAGCTTTCTATTGCCTTGAATTCTGGAGAACAAAGAAAGGACAGAACGTATGACTAAACGTGCCATAATCCGGTTGGGGTTATTGGGCGTCCTGGCTTTAATGGTAACGAGCTTTGCGAGCCTCTTTGCGGCTCCCACTGTCACACAGGCTTCCAGCCACCGTGAAGCACCGCTCATCAGCCAGGACCCGGTGGCAGATGCCACAGACCTGTACTCTTTTGTCAGCCCGGACCGACCGGATACCGTAACGTTTATTACTAACTGGATTCCTTACGAGAATCCCGCCGGTGGCCCCAACTTCTTCCGCTTCGGTGATGATGTCCTCTACGAATTGCATATAGACAACGTAGGCGATGCCCAGGACCACATTTCCTTCGCTTTCCAGTTCCATACAGTCACCGTCAACCCGAATACCTTCCTCTACAACACGGGGGTGGTAGGCAAGCCGGATGATGAGCAGTACAACCAGCGGCAGTATATGGACATCATGCGCTACGATGCTCCCGCCGATGGCTCCTGCAAAAACATGGCCCTGGCGAACTGCCCGACTGCCAAACAGACTACGATTGCGCAGAACGTGGAAGTAGCTCCCGCCAACGTTGGCCCGCACTCCTTCCCGATCTATGCCGCAACTGCGGCTATGAACGTCAAGGAAGTCGGTAATGGCATCAGGGCCTTTGCCGGTCCTCGCGCCGACTCTTTCTTCGCCGACATTGGATCGCTGTTTGACCTGTTGACCATTCGCAAACTGCCCGGCAATGCCGGAGGTGGCGTGAACAGCTTCGCCGGTTACAACGTCCACACCATTTCCTTGCAGATACCGATCAATCAGCTCACCAGCAACGGCATGACTCCTAGCAATCCTTCCGACCCGAATGCCGTTATCGGTAGCTGGATTACCAGCAGCCGCCGCACTACCAAGGTTTACTCTGAAGGCAAAACCACTTCTAGCGGCCAGTGGGTTCAGATCGAACGCCTGGGTATGCCGCTGGTAAACGAGATTGTGGTACCGCTTGCGCTCAAAGACGCATTCAACAGCCTGCATCCCTGGCAGGACGCTACTATCCCGGCGGTAGTTAACGTAGTAACCGACCCCGAACCGGCTCGTTTACTGAAAGCGCTCTACGGTCTCAATGTTCCACCCGCCCCGCGCAATGACATCCTGATGGTATTCGCTCAGGGCGTCAAAGGTCTGAACCAACCGGCGAATGTGGTTCCTTCCGAGCAACTGCGCCTGAACGTGGCGATCAAACCATCGGCCAATCCTAACCGCATGGGCGTCCTGGGTGGCGACCTGGCAGGCTTCCCGAACGGCCGCCGTCTGACCGATGACGTGGTAGACGCCGAGTTGCAGGTAGTCGCGGGTGTACTGGTGGATGGCTACAACAAAGCTCCGGGCAACGTCCTGGGCGACGGTGTAGACGCGCCTGCCGGTCAGTTGATGGGCACTTTCCCTTACCAGGCTTTGCCCTACAGCGCTTACTACGTCAACCCGGGTAAGACCGTCAATCCCTAAGAGCGTCAAGTTTCTTTTGTCAACAATATCAACAGGTTTTTAGTGGTTTGTTCAGGGGGCGGCAAACACCGTCCCCTTAAATGCTAGCAACGAGGAGGAAAAAGCGAATGCAACTTCTGCGGCGTTACAGGCGTGAAGGAGCGATTCTGGGCGTAATTCTCTTAACGGCAATAGCGCTGGCTTTTTTTAGCGCAACGCGCAACAACCCGGCAGCCCCCTCTCAGACTCTGGGTGAAATTATGGGCCAGGGCAACCGGACTGCTCCCGTGGCGCCTGCCAGCTCTAGCCTGACCGACTCCCAGATTGCTACATATCAGCAGAAGTCTCGCACTAGCCCAAACGACCCGCAGGCCTTCTCCAACCTGGGACTGGCCTATTTACAAAAAGCCCGGGAAACAGGTGACCCGACCTACTACACCAAGGCTGAAGGAGTCTTTAATAAATCGCTCGAACTGGACCCGAGTAACGCCGATGCTATGGGCGGGTTAGGCTCGCTGGAGCTTTCGCGCCACCAGTTTGCCAAGGCCCTGGAGTGGGGCCAGAAAGCCCACAACTTGCGCCCTCAGACCGCCTATCACGTTGGAGTAATGGCCGACGCCCTAGTAGAACTGGGACGTTATGACGAAGCCCTTGAGACTATTCAACAAATGGTCGACCTGCGCCCGGATGTCAGTTCCTATGCGCGAGTTTCCTACATCCGTGAATTGATGGGCCAGTATGACGGCGCGATAGAAGCCATGAAAGAAGCGGTTATCGCCGGGGGACCGGCCACCGAAAACGTAGCCTGGGTAACTTACCAGCTTGGCATGCTCTATTTCAACAAAAATGATCTGACGCAGGCGGAAGCTTCTTTTCAGCAGTCTCTCAGCCTGGAACCGAATTATGTTTACGCCCTTTCAGGAATAGCCTCGGTCAAGGCTGCCCAGGGCGATACCGCAACGGCCATCAAGATTATGACAGACGTTTCGCAACGCTTCCCCTTACAGCAGTTCATCATACAACTGGGTGATCTTTACACCGTCAGTGGAAAACCAGCCGAAGCCAACCGCCAGTACGACCTGGTACGCGCTATCCAGAAGCTTTACCAGCAAAACGGCGTAGATACCGACCTGGAAATGGCTCTCTTCGATGCCGACCACGATTACAACTTACCCCAGGCTGTGCAGGAAGCCCGCCAGGTAGTAGTGCAGCGCAAGAGCGTCAAAGCTTATGATGCCCTGGCCTGGACCCTTTACAAATCGGGCGATTATAAGGGTGCGGAAGAAGCCTCCAGACAGGCCTTGCGACTCGGTACACTCGATAGCCTCTATTTTTACCACGCCGGCATGATTGCCAGCAAACTGGGGCAAACCACCGAAGCGCGGGACTATTTGAATAAGGCGCTTTCACAGAATCCGAATTTTTCTTTGCTGTACGCCCCGCAGGCCGCTCAAACCCTGGCCTCACTCGGTGGTCCGGTAGCAGCCCGGTAGAGAATAACGAAAGACAACCCTGGCGGGGAAAGGATAAATGCTATGAGGAACCTGAGCCTTAACATCAAGCGCAAAGCTGTTTCGAGTGGTAAAAGACGTAAAGTAAGCTTTGGCGTGTATTTAATGGTAGCGCTGGTTGCCGCCGCCCTGGCGGTCCCGGCTACCGCGTCAGCGCACCCACTGGGCAATTTTACGATTAATCGCTACAGCCGCCTGGATGTTGGCGCTGCCGGGGTCAAGATATATTATGTGCTGGATATGGCCGAAATCCCGACTTTTCAGGAAAAGGACAGGATTGATCAGAACCACGATGGTCAGATCAGCGACAGCGAACGGCAAAGCTATCTCGAACACAAGGCCAGCGAACTTCAGTCCAATCTTCAGTTAAACGTAAACGGAAATCCGGCTGAGCTAAAGCTGGTGGATAAAACCCTGGCTTTCCCGGAGGGACAGGGCGGGCTGCAAACCATGCGCCTGACCGCACACTTTGAAACGGCAGCCTTACCTTCCGGCGCTAACAGCCTGAGTTATCAGGACAATAATTTTAGCGACCGTATGGGCTGGCGCGAGATTATCATACGTAACGCCAGCGGGTTAGCTCTCGACCAATCGAGCGTACCGTCCACCGATCAGAGTAACGAACTGCGGAACTATCCCCAGGATATGCTCACCAGTCCGCTGGCTGTTACCTCCGCCCAGGCTACCTTCCGGCTTGACCCCAGTGTGATTGTAAAGAGCGACGCGCAGAGCGACCAGGGGGAAATTATCAAAGCGCAAGACCCGCTGGCCAACCTGATCAACGGCCAGTTTACCCTGGGGGTCTTTCTTTTCGCCCTGGGCGCTGCCTTTGTGCTGGGCATCCTTCACGCGGCCTCACCGGGGCACGGCAAAACGGTGGTCGCGGCTTACCTGGTGGGTAGTCGCGGTACAGCTAAACACGCGGTTTTCCTGGGCCTTACCGTCACAGTTACGCATACTATCGGAGTGTTTGTGCTGGGCTTTATCACCCTTTTTGCCTCGCAGTTTATTCTGCCGGAAAAACTCTACCCCTGGTTGGGCCTGGCTTCCGGGTTGCTGGTGCTGGTGATGGGCCTGACCCTTTTCCGTTCGCGCCTGCGCCTGGCTTTCCCCGGCGCTAACCGGATCAGCACTTCCGAGAATCACCTGCACCAGCATGACCATGCATCGCACGGCCAACACTCGCACACCCACGAAGCGGGCCACTCGCATGATCACGATCATGAGCATGAGCATCATCACGATCACTCACACGAGCACGACCACACCCATTCACATGAAGATGAGCATAACGAGACGCCCGTTTACGCTTTCGCCTACCAGGCGGAGCAGGTGCAAACCAGCCTGCGACCTATTACCAGCCATACTCACGAAGATCACGCCGACCAGCACAGTCATACTTTAGACCATGACCACCAGCACGAGCACAATCACGAACATGAACATGAGCACCAGCATAGCCACGGTGGTGCTGGCTATCACGAGCACTCGCACGGCGGTAAGGCCCATTCGCATCTGCCTCCCGGTGCAGACGGCTCGCCCGTTACCTGGCGCAAACTGCTGCTCTTTGGCATCTCGGCCGGTCTGCTGCCATGTCCCTCGGCCCTGGTGCTGATGCTCAGCGCCATCGCGCTCAACCGCGTTGCTTTTGGGCTGGTATTGATCGTCTTCTTTAGCCTGGGATTGGCCGGCACTCTGACCGGCGTCGGCATTGCGCTGGTTTACACTCGCGAAATAATGAGCAGGTTTAAGCTGGGCGCTACCGGCCGTATCATACGCTTCTTGCCGGTAGCCAGCGCCTTCGTGGTAACAATTATCGGGGTGGCGATTTCCTATGAGGCCCTGGTGCAGACCGGGCTACTGGGAAAGTAAATCGAGGATGGTTCTGGCCCGGTTAGCGTAGGTATATTGAGCAACACACTGGCGGGCGGCGCTGGCCGCCTGCTCGGCTTCTGCCGGGTGCGTGTATACCTTTTCGATAGCCGCCTGCATCCCCTCAATACTGCCGCGCTCGAAGTAAAAAGCTTCCTGGCCGGGCAGTATTTCGCGCAGGGCCGGTAAATCCGGCAGCATGATAGGGCGTTCCACCGCCGCGTACTCGAAAAGCTTGAGCGGGGAGGCTGTCAGGTCGGTGACGGTATCGGGAATAGCCAGCAACGAACTGGCGTTGAGGTAAAGATTGACCTTTTCCGGCCCCTGCTGCCCGACGCACTGCACCCGCCTGGCAAGACCCAGCTTTTGGGCCAGTTCCTCGATTTCTTTGCGCTCGAAAGGCCTGCCTCCGGCGAAAATCAGGCGAGCCGGTAGGCCGGGATGTTTGGAGAGAAATCGGCTGAAGGCCTCTAGCAATTTATCCAGGCTGCGATAGGCGAAAGTTAAGCCGCTGTAGACAATCACAAACTCTTCCGGGGCGACACCCAGTTGTTGCCGGGCCTCAGCACGGGCGGTTTCTGATAGAGGGTAATAGGTCTGGGCATCAAAAGCGTCAGGTATTACGGCTACTGGCCGGTTGTTCTTAGCTCGTAAACCCTGCTCGATGACGTAATCGAGGAAAATCCCGGTCAGGGAAACCAGGGTATCACTCTCACCAATCACGGTGCGATCTACTTTTTCCAGCCAGCGCCGCAGGCGAGGACTTTTAGCCCGGCTAGGGTTACGCGCTTCCAGATCGTGCGCTTCGTAGATGACGCGTACGCCAAGCAGGGAGCGCCACCACCGGATTAGCCAGTAAGCGCAAATGACATCCCGCACGTAAACGGTTTTCACCCCTCGACCTGTCAGGCGATACCACAGCAATAGCAAGCCTACCTCGAAACAGAAGAAAGTACGTTCAAAGTAGCTCCAGGGAATGACCTTGAGTGGCCTGAAATTGTTGAAAAAATTGAAAGGGATGCGCAAAAGATGGCGTGCCCCGATTTCGCTGAAACGGCTGGGCCTCCCCGGTAGACGAGGCAGCAGAATCAGGGTGGACGGGTCAAGCTCTTTCAACTCCCGGCAGGTGGTAAAAGTCTGAATGGCGTTGGCCGACTTTAAAACCAGGCTGCTCGGATAAGCCACGTAGCACAGCCTTTGCCCCACTTGCCCCACGAATCGGTAAAAATCGAGCAACTGCTTCGCAATACTGGCGCTGCTAAAACCTTTAGCCCAGGCAGACCCCTGTTCGCTCATTGCCGTGCGGCGCTGCTCGTTTTCAAGCAGTTCTGCAATGCCTTCCGCCAGGGCCTCCGGGCTGGAAGCTTTCACGCTCAGGCCCACGCCGCCCTTTACGGCAGGATAGGAAATTCCGGTAGTTTCCGTGATAACCGCCGGAGTGCCAACAGCGGCGGCCTCAATTACCACTTTATTCAGGGCTTCTACGATAGAAGGTACTACCAGCAAATCCGCCCCCGCCTGGTAAGCCGCGGACTCGGCAAACTCTACCTTGCCGGTGAAGACGATGCTTTCCAGCACTCCAGCCTTCCGAGCCAGCTTCTCCAGGTATTCCCGGTAATCCCCGAACTGAGCGGTGCGGCGGGACGGGCCGCAAATCAGCAGATTTATATCCAGCCAGCGCTCTCTCAGAGCAGGCAGGGCTTCCACCAGAATATCCAGCCCCTTAAAAGGATGAAGACGGCTGAGAGCGATAATTACCGGGCCGGGCTTTAAGCCGTACCGCTCGCGCAACATCTGCTGCTGCCGGGTTTTGTTGGCCTTTAAGTCTACCGAGGGGTCGGGATAAATATTATCGCTGATATTGCGGTAGATCACACGCACCCTGGATGGGTCCGCTCCAAAGCCTTTAGCCAGTTCTGCCGTTTGCTCAGAATTGGCCCGCACCCCGGCGCAGCGCCGGAAAGCAAAGCGCAGTAACAGGCGCGGCAACCTGAAGCGGGCGTAACCATAGTCGTAGCGCGGCAGGCTCATCACGTCCGCGCCCTGCAAGTTCAGGATAAAAGGTATCTTCGAGCGAGTCAGCCAGGCCGCGATGGCCCAGGCTGCCCCTAAAGGGTAAGCCGCTTCTACGTGAATAATATCAAAATCCTGACGGTGCTTGCGCAGGAAACCGGCCAGGCCCAGCACCAGTTCTATAAAGAAGGCGTACTGGAAAAGCCTTCCGGCAAGCTTGCGTCCGAACCGGCGTAAAGCGTCATTCTGGAACCTGATGGTGTAAAGCGGCACGACCCCGACTTCACCTTCAAAAAGAGCCGCTCCGGCCTCCCCTTTCGTACCGTAATCATCGAGACTCAGCACGGCAAAGCTGTTTCCTGCCGCGCGGAACTCGCGACCCAGTTCGCTATGCACTTCGCTGGCAATGATTTGAGGGCCATAGGCCATGATGGTGTAGAGTATTCGCATTAGTTTTCCAAAAATAGCAACATTTATCCGGTTCAGACGTTTGAAATAAAGAATTAGCTTTCACTTACTCAGGCGCGGACATTATAGCACAGCAGTGTTATAATGAGCGGGATTGTACAGGACCCGAACGGGTAGGGTGGCCTTATTGCTAGAGGAAGGCATGGCAGAATTGGCTTTCCGGCAGGTAGCGCGTTGTGTGCCGGAAATTTCGGATGAACATCGCTATTTACTGGAAATAAAGCTGCTTGAGAGTGAAGTTAGCCGCCCTCGCCTGGCGGTAATCCTAAAGAATCCTTCGACTGCCGGGGCGCAGCGCAGCGACCCCACAGTGGGTAAAGTGGAAAGCTGGGCCAGGAAGCAGGGCTTTGCTTCAGTTATTTATGTCAACCTCTTTGCTCTGCGCTCGACCAAACCGGCCCCGCTCAACCACTATTCTTATGAACAGGCCGTTGGGCCGGAAAACGACTATTTCATCCGGCAGGCCCTGGAGCAAGCCGATACCATAGTGGCAGCCTGGGGCAACAGCAATGGGATTGACCCGGCGCGTTACCGGCAGCGTATTCAAGAGGTACTTGTCCTGGCAGGCGCTGTTCGCCTGAAAGTGGTCGGGCCACTTACCCGGCAGGGCTCCCCCCGGCACGGTCTTTTATGGAATAACGAGCCAGTACTGGCCGATTATTTGATTTGAGGAGTTACAGGAGCAGAATTTGAGTTCGACAGAGCGGGAAACGCTACCGGTTCAACCAGCCGAAATTCAGCAGAAGAGAAGTTTTTTCAGCCGTTTTAGTCCCTACGTGCCAGCCTGGCTAAACCGTCTCGACCGGGGCATCCTGGCATTAATCATCGTCTTTGTGCTGACTTTACCACTTTTTACGCCGCGCATTTACGCCAGCGACGAAATAAAATATTTCTCTTACCTGCATTCAATCTTTTTCGATCACGATGTAGATTTTACCAACGAGTACCTGCATTTTTACGACTCTGATCCGAAAAAGTATGCTTACTTCAAAACCAGCGTATTACAAAAACCCAACGAAAAAGGCTTGCCGGTCAACGAAGGGCCGGTTGGTTCTGCTCTTCTCTGGACCCCTTTCTACGGCATCGCGCATGTAGCGGCCCTGGCAGGCAACAGTATTGGACTTAAATCCTTTAAGCCGGACGGCTATTCTACCCCCTATGTCTGGGCTATCACGCTTGGTTCGCTGCTTTACGGCTTCCTGGGGCTGATTTTCTCTTACCTCTTCTGTCGAAACTTTATACCACGATTCTACGCGGCCCTGGCTACCATTGGCGTCTGGCTGGCCAGCCCCGTCATATTTTATATGTCGTTGACGCCACCCATGTCGCACGCCAACTCGCTTTTTATCATTTCGCTATGGCTCTGGTTATGGTATCGCACCCGCGAGTGGCGCTTTGACGATGAGGGTAACTTTATACCGGGAGTGCGGCGCGGTTCGATGTGGCTGCTGCTGGGTGTACTGGGGGGCGTGATTACCATGGTGCGCGAACAGGACGGCACTGTCCTGATTATCGCCGCTATCGAATCGCTCTTTCTCTACTGGCAATTCTGGCAAAGGCGCAAAGCTTCCGCCGGTCTGCCTGCCGGGTGGCTGCCGCTTTTCGGGCGCAACCTGATTTTCCTGGGCGGTCTGATTCTGGGCTTTATTCCCCAACTGCTGATCTACATGGCTCTCAATGGTCATCCCGGGCCGACCAAAATTGTGGGCGACAAGTTGCAATTCTTTAACCCCGTAGTGGCGGTGCGTTTTGTGGGCCTGCTCTTTGACCCCAATCACGGCATGTTCTGGTGGTCGCCTATCCTGCTCCCGGCAGTGATCGGCCTGTTCCTGATGTTACGCCCACGCCGCCTGCGCCTGCTGGCGGTAGTCCTGCTGGCGGCCTTTTTCTGCGAGCTATATATTTCGGCCTCTTTCCAGACCTGGACGATGCAGGGCTCGTTTGGGGCGCGGCGCCTGCTGGGGGTAAGCCCGGCCTATATCGTGGGGTTGGCCTATCTAGCCTGGTGGTTGAGCCAGTTGAAAGTGGGCTGGAAGCTATCAAAGCGGGTGCTGGTAGTTATTACCACGCTCCTGGTAGTCTGGAATTTTGGCCTGATTATCCAGTTCAGCGCCATTCGGACTGAGGAAACTCGTCAAAACCTCGACCCTGCCCGCGTGGTAGTAGACCAGTTTACAGCCGTGCCAGGCAAACTGGTTGATACTACTCGCAAATTCCTTTTCGAAAGAGAAAAGTTTTATAAGAAGTAAAATTATTTTACTTCTGCATTAGCAAAAGATTGAAGAATTCCCCAATCACTGCTGGAATTCTTCAACCTTTTTTGTTATTGCCGAAAATGCTAATTTTTACCGGCTCTAAATTCTTCTTATTTCAATATCAAAGTGTAAGGAATTTAGTTTGATTAAGTTTTAGCGGAACGAGCAAACAAAATGAATGAAAAAGGACGCTTGGAGCAGGCGACTCCCATACTTCCGTCGCGAGACCTTAATAAAACAGCTACCTTCTATACTCAGAAGTTAGGTTTCAAGCAAACAGGTTCGGAACACCCCGGTTACCTGATGATACAAAGAGATAACATTTCCCTGCATTTCTTCCTGGCCGAAAATTTCGACCCTACAAAAGATGCCGGGATGTGTTACGTATACGTGAGTAATGTGGAGGCCCTTTACCTTGAATATCAGGCCTCCGGTGTTATCCACCCAAATGGCGCTCTGGAACACAAGCCCTGGGGGATGTATGAGTTCGCGGTACTGGACCCTGATAACAATCTGTTAAGAATAGGGCAAGCAAGTTAAAAGATACAAAATCCCGGCAGGGTGGAGCCTAGTTTTCTCCACCCTCGGTTACAATCACAACCTTGCCTATGACTTTGCGGTCGGCAATACTCTTGAGGGCGTCCGCCGCCCTTTCAAGCGGGTATTTTGCCGAAATTAGCGGTTTGAGCTTGCCCTCCTGTATCCAGGCCACCAGTTGCTGAAAATTCTTGAAACTATTCTTCATGTCGCGGGTGGCGAAAGCGCCAAAGAAAACGCCCACGATTGAACAACCTTTCAAGAGCGCCAGGTTGAGCGGTATCCGAGGAATTTCACCGTTGGCAAAGCCTACTACCAGGAAGCGGCCTTCCCAGGCGGTATTGCGCAGCGCTACTTCCGAATACGGCCCTCCTACCGGGTCATAAACCACATCTACGCCTTTCCCACCTGTAAGCGCTTTAAGGCGTTCTTTAAAATCTTCGGTGCTGTAGTTGATCAGTTCATCTGCGCCATACTGGCGGCAAGCCTCCAGCTTTTCGTCGCTGGATGCCGCCGCTATCACCTTCGCGCCCATCAATTTACCCAGTTCTACGGCGGCGAGGCCCACCCCTCCGGCAGCGCCCATTACCAGCAGCGTTTCGCCCGGTTGGAGTTTAGCCCGGTCCTTGAGGGCGTGATAGGAAGTGGCATAAGTCATGGCAAAGGCGGCGGCCATTGTCAGGTCGAAATCTTTCGGCAGGGGGATCAGTTTTACTTCATCTACGGCGACCTCTTCGGCAAAACCACCCCAGCCAATCGGGGCCAGCACCGGGTCACCCACGCGAGTCCGGGTAACGCCCTCGCCAACTCTGGTTACAATCCCGGCCACATCGCTTCCCGGCGCAAAAGGCATATCCGGCTTAAACTGGTACTTGCCCTCGATTATGAGGGTATCAGGGAAATTAACACCACAGGCTTTTACAGCTACTACTACCTGACCCTTGCCGGGTTCGACCGGGGGGAGTTCCTCCAGCACCAGTTTCTCAGGCGGGCCGTATTCTTTGCAGAGCAGGGCTTTCATTTTCGCTATCCTCCTTGTTAGTTGGCCTTAAGATTGTAGTTGGTCTATCCGTTGTTTCTCGATTGCCAGTGCAGCCGAGTTTCCCACCAGCTTAATCAGATAAATCAGTCGTCCGAAGCGTTCATCCGTGCTATATCCCTGCTTATAGCGGGCGTAAATTTGCTGGGCGATTACGGCAATTTTGTAGAGGCCATAGACGTAGTAGAAAACTATATTGCCAACCTCCCGGCCACTTTTGAGAGCGTACTGTTGAACCAGTTGGGCCCGGTTCAAGTTGCCCGGCCAGAGAGTAGAACCATCGCGGGCCTTTTGTAGTTCTTCAGGATCATCCGGATCAATCCAGTAGGCCAGGGTAGTCCCCAGGTCCATCAAGGGATCGCCAATAGTGGCCATTTCCCAGTCTAGCACGGCGATAATCCGAGTTAAATCGTTACGATCCAGCACCACATTGTCATACTTGTAGTCATTGTGAATCAGGCAGGAAGCCGAGTCAGCCGGAGCGTTTTCTTCCAGCCATTTCCCGGCGCGTTCCAGGGAGGGAATTTCATCGGTTTTGGCCCGGGCATAACGGTCACGCCACCCGGTAATCTGGCGATTGACATAGCCGCCGGGACGACCCAGGTTCTTTAGCTCGGTAGTGGTGTAATCCAGGGCGTGAATATCGGCCAGGTTCTCGATAAAAGCCCTGGAGATTTGCCCCATCACTTCAGGCGTAAGGCCTTCGGGCGGTTTGTTACGCAGGATAACCCCGTCAACTCTCTCCATTAAATAGAAAGGCGCCCCTGTTACAGTGCTATCTTCGCAATAAAGAACCGGGCGAGGCGCTTTGGAATAGATCGGAGCCAGGCCGCTCAACACCCGATACTCACGCTCCATGTCGTGGCCGGATTTTATGTTTGCGCCAATCGGTGGGCGGCGCAAAACCATGTCGTGGGTGCCGAATTGTATCTGAAAGGTCAGGTTGGAGTAGCCGTGCGGATAGCGTTTGACCGAAAAAGGGGCATCTTGCGTTTCCGGCAAATTTTTTGCCAGGTAGGCCTGTAAGTTGGGTTCGTCCAATTCCTTAAGAGAACGCGGCGTCGCGTTTTGTTCGCTCATAGTCTCCTCATAAACGTTGCTAATCGGGCTTTATTTTTTCCCGGTGTCCAACCCGCTAAACAGACTGTAGACTTTTTCAACTCGTTCGAAAGCTATATCACCCATCGCATTCATTAAACCCAGATAAATGATATCTATGATGCCCATCATGGCGATACGAGCCGAAATGCGCAGGTTCCGACTGAAGGGGGTAGGCTCGCGAGGCGTAGCTACCAGCCGAATATCCGAAAAACGGGCCAGATTACCATGCGGGTTCCCGGTAATCATAATAGTGGTTGCGCCGTGCTGGTGGGCCAGGCTCTGCGCTCGGACAGTCGTGGGAGTTTCACCGGACGAAGAAAAGGCAATCGTAACGTCCCGGCTATCCAGCAGCACCGCCGAACCGACCTGTTGAGAGATGTCCGGTAACCAGTTAACTATCAAGCCCAGCCCTTTTAACTTATTAAAGGTATCTTGCGCCACCACCGAAGAGCTACCCAGGCCGTAAAGATCAACCTTGCGAGCCTGTTTAAGGGCCTCGATTGCTCTTTCGACTTCCTGCATATCCAGGCTTTTCAGGGTGGTAAGCAGGGCATCAATATCAGCGCTGATGGCTTTGTTAGCGATATCCTGCAAGTTGTCACCGCGCAAAATCTCGGAGTGATCAAGCTTGATCGGCGAATTAACTTCCGCCGCCAGGTCGAGCCGGAAAGCTTTAAAGCCGGTATAGCCCAGGGCCTGGCTGAAGTTAGAAAGAGTGCCCTGGCTAACCCCTATTTCCCGCGCTAATTGGTCCATCGGAAGCCGTAGCACCTGGCGCGGTTTTTCCAGGACATACTCACCGATTTCTCTTTCGGTTGGAGATAGAGAAGGTAATTCCTGTCTCAAGCGGTGCAAAAGGCTGCGAGAAGGACTGCCTAGCTCATCTTTATCACTTTTAACTGCTACAAGAGGTTTAGGTTCGTCTTCACCATTTTCCAAACCGTTATCCGGCAATTCAGCTTCAAGCCCTGCTTTAAATAGCGGAAAATCTTTAGCCATACTAATCCTTTTAATCTACTGCAAATTCTTAACCGGGTGGGATTATAATGTTTAGATGTTAGCAAGAGTGCGCTTGAAAGTCAATTGAAAAAGTGAGATTTTTACAAAAATAACAACCCGGTCAGGATGTGTATTGAAATTAGTAAAAGTACATGCTACATTGTGGCTGTATTTTGTTACCGCTTATACCTCTTTCCCTGACTCTAATGAAAGGACCAATCTATGACCTGGCAACCAGAACTGGATGAATTACGCCGCCGAGAAGAATTAGCTCGCCAGATGGGCGGGCCTGAAAAAGTAGCCAGGCATCATGAGCAGGGGCGTTTGACCGTCCGGGAGCGCTTCGAAAAGCTGCTTGATCCGGCTACCTTTCACGAAACTGGTGGCCTGACGGGAGACGCGCACTACGACAGCGAAGGGAATCTGGTCAGCTTTCGCCCCGGTAACTTTCTTATGGGAACAGGCCGGATTAATGGCCGGAAAGTAGTGCTGGCCGGGGATGACTTTACGGTAAGGGGAGGGGCCGCAGACGCCGGCGTGATCGGCAAACAGGCCCACGCGGAAAGAATAGCCAATAGCCTGCAAATCCCTATCGTACGGCTGGTAGACGGTACGGGCGGCGGTGGCAGCGTCAAGCACCTTGAACAGCACGGCTACACCTACCTTCCGGCCAATCCCGGCTGGGACCTGGTGGTGGATAATATGAGCGTGGTGCCGGTGGTAGCGGCTTGCCTGGGTTCGGTAGCGGGCCTGGGAGCAGCCCGGTTGGCCGCCTCTCACTTTTCCATTATGGTTGAAGGCACCTCACAGCTATTTGTGGCCGGACCGCCGGTGGTCAAATTTGGGACAGGTGAGAATTTAACTAAAGAAGAACTGGGCGGAGCGGCTGTCCATCGCCAGAGCGGGGCGGTAGACGTAGTGGTTAAGAGCGAAGAAGAAGCCTTTGAGCTTATCAAGCGCTTTCTCTCTTACTTACCCCAGAATGTTTTTCAGCTTCCGCCTGTTATAACGAATAACGACCCGGTAGACCGGCGCGAAGAATCGCTCCTGTCGGCAATTCCACGCAACCGGCGGCGACCTTACCAGATACGGTCTATCCTTTCTAAAATCTTTGATAGCGGCTCGGTACTGGAACTGGCTCGCTACGGCGGCGCAACTGTCACGGCCCTGGCTCGCCTGGATGGCCACCCGGTAGGAGTAGTAGCCGCCGACCCCTTTGTAGGTGGGGGCGGCTTAACCGTCGAAGGAGCGGATGCCACTATCCGGCTGGTAGATCTCTGCCAGACTTTTCATCTGCCTATCGTGACCCTGACCGACCAGCCCGGGCTTGTAATCGGTAGCGTAGCCGAGCGGCGCGGCACTATCCGGCACGGGGTACGCGCTATCTCGGCCATCTACCAGGCCAGCGTACCGGCAGCCGAAATCGTCATCCGACGCGTATTTGGTGTAGGAGGTGCTGGTATGACCAATCGCCATAAATTCGTCCAGCGTTACGCCTGGCCCTCCGCCGATTGGGGATCGCTCCCGATTGAAGGCGGTATCGAAGCGGCCTACCGCCGAGAAATTGAAGCCAGCGAAAACCCGGCTGCCCTGATAGAGGAGATCAAAGACCGCCTGGATGCGGTGCGCTCGCCCTTCCGCACGGCGGAACGGTTCGGAGTTGAGGAGATTATTGACCCGCGCGAAACCCGGCCCTTGCTCTGTGAATGGGTTCGAGACGCCTATGCCTTACTGCCTACCCAGCCTGGTAGGCCTTCCTTCGGCATGCGGCCCTAGAACTTGCGCATGGCCTGTCTTTGTGAGAAAAGGTATAATAGCTGCCGGGAAGTAACATTAGCGCCAGTAATGCCGAGTTTAGCTTGCAAACTAGAGACAGGTACAAATGCAATCAATTGTAGAGGGATTTGCCGGGCAGGCCGAGCGACAGCCTGAAAAAACAGTCTTGCTATTTGAAGGTAAAGAATTTACTTACAACCAGCTTTACCGGCAGGTAGTGCGCTTTTCGGAAGCTTTAAAGCGCTGGGGTTTGAAACGAGGCGAGCGGGTAGCCATTTTCCTGGAAAACTGCCCGGAATTCGTGATCGCCTATCTTGGAACGCACCTGGCAGGCGGGGTGGTGGTGCTGGTGAATACCCAGTACCGGCAGGTCGAGTTGCGGCACATCCTGACTGATGCCGAAGTACGCCTGTGTGTCACGGACCTTACCGGCGGGGAAGAACTGGCCCGTTTAAAAGCGGAGTTGCCACAACTGGAAGCGCTGGTGCTGGTAGGCGGTGGCGACATAGATGCTTTCCAGTCTTTTGAATTCGAGGCCTTTCTCGACACTGCACCTGCCTCTCAGTCGCCCGTAGCATTCCCCTCCGGCGAGGATTTAGCCATCATCGCTTATACTTCCGGCACTACCGGGCGCTCCAAGGGAGCGATGCTGCTGCACTCCAACCTGGCTTCTAATATAGAAACCCTTACCTCTAGCTGGCGCTGGACCGAAAATGATCGCCTGTTGCTGACTCTGCCCCTTTTTCACGCGCACGGCCTGATGGTTGGCCTGCACGGCACGCTCACCACGGGAGCCAGCGCCGAACTGCGCCGCAGGTTTGAAGCAGGCCCGGTTTTTGAAACTTTGCAGCAAGACTCGCGCATTACAATGTTCTTTGGTGTACCTACCATGTACGGGCGTTTGCTGGCGGAAGCTAAACAGCGTAACGTAACTCCTCGCCGCCTGAGACTGTTTGTATCCGGTTCAGCCCCGCTCAGCGAGCAGCTTTTCTACGAGTTTGAAGAGGTCTTCGGCCAGCGAATTCTCGAACGCTATGGCATGACCGAGACTATCATGAATACTACCAATCCTTACGAAGGAGAGCGCCGGGCCGGAACGGTAGGCAAGCCTTTTCCGGGCCAGGAAGCGCGAGTAGTTCACGTTAAAACAGGCGAACCTCTGCCGGATGGAGAAAGCGGCGAGATTGAGGTACGCGGGCCGCACGTTTTCAAGGGTTACTGGAAGCGCCCGGAAGCCACCGCCGAAGCTTTCACACCGGACGGCTGGTTTAAAACAGGCGACCTGGGCTGGCGCAGCCCGGATGGCTACTTTACTATTAACGGGCGCGCCCGGGAGTTGATTATCAGCGGAGGTTATAACGTTTATCCGCGAGAAGTTGAAGAAGTGCTGGAGCAGCACCCGAACGTAGCCGAAGCGGCCGTTTTAGGCCTGCCCGACCCTGACCTGGGCGAACAGGTGGTAGCGGTCGTGGTAGTCGCACCGGGAGCGAAAATTTCAGGCGAGGAACTGGTGGCCTATTGCCGCGAACAACTGGCTTCCTATAAAAAACCGCGCCGGATTATTTTCGCAGACGCTCTACCCAGAAATGCCCTTAGCAAAGTGCAAAAACATCTCTTGAAAGAGCAAGTAGAAGCTAATATATAATCGGTACCTCCGGCATACAACCAATTTAGCCTTTTCAACGTATAATTATACAGACGCTCTTTTATCAGCTAAAAACTTTTAAAAGAGCGCATACCTTTGTTCTAAATGAGGGTTGCGCCGGAAAGTAAAAAGGTATATT
This sequence comes from Chloroflexia bacterium, assembly GCA_036261665.1. GTDB lineage: Bacteria > Chloroflexota > Chloroflexia > Chloroheliales > Chloroheliaceae > 54-19. The sequence continues at coordinate 107,120 of DATAKM010000132.1, read as the reverse complement.
CTATGCTGGTCACACACCTGGTTTTCCGACGCTTTTGAGACTTATCTTACTCTTATCATAAAGAATAGATTCCCTGGCCAGGATAGGGCATCTGCGAGTTAATACAGGCAATTATGGATTTTGGTTTATTTGGAATAGGTTTACCTCAAATCTTATTCATTTTCGTGGTCGCGCTGATTGTGTTCGGGCCGGAAAAGCTACCGGGGATTGCCCGGCAGGCAGGGCGATACGTCAATGAGTTGCGCCGGATGACCCAGGAAGCCAGAAGCGAAATTCAAACCCTCACCAAGGATCTGGAAATAAAAGAAGAACTCAAGCAGGTGCAATCGGACCTGATGGAAATCAGGCGAGATTTAACCAGCACCGGGCAGGATCTGATAAAAGATTTCCAGGATATTCGCAAAGAAGTAGACTTGCGGGATACTTCCGGCAACCTGATGGGTAAGCAACTGGAGCAATCCACTTATAGCGTGCAGGAAATACCTTCAGCCGTGGAAGGCGCGGGAGCGCTGGTAGTCGAAGAGACTATTCGAAAAGAGACTATCATTCAGGAAGCTGTAACCAACGAACCCGCTACCGGAACTGAAAGCGTGACCGTTACCACCGGGGCAATCGAAGAAACTGCCCAGGCGGCAGTAGAGAGCGAAGCCGTAGAGGCCACTTTGGCCGGTGAGCCAGCTTTTGAGGTTGAAACGGTGGAGGCTACTTTAGCCGGCGAGCCCGTGCTGGAGACTGAAGCTACTGCCGGTAATGAGCATGTAATTCAACCGGCTGAAAGTCTTGAAACCCCGGCTTACACTGCCGAACCTGTTGCACCTACCCCCGAACCGGAACCCTTACCAAGCGAAGAACTGGTAGTGGTGGGCGCTACTGAGCAGGCCCTCTCTAACGGTTCTGCCAGCCACTATTCAAATGGGTCATTTTTCCAGAACGGTACTCAACCGGGTGAAGTTGAGTTGTTACGCCAGGAAGTACGCTCGCTGGAAGTCCGCCTGGAAAGCAACCAGCGCGACTACAACCAGCGCCTGGAGGAAATGGAACGCCGCCTGTTTGATCGGATGGATCATGTTGAAAAGCTGCTGGCAGGGGAATTTATGCGGATACACCGCCAGGGAGATGGGTCGTAGTACAAATGGCAACCACTAAAGAAGATATGGAAAAAGATTTAGAAGTTAAGCCTAAAACAAGCCGTTTTAAATTAGCCAGGAATCCAAAGCCCAAAAAGCCAAAACCTGTAGCTACTCAGATGACCTTTTTTGAACACCTGGCGGAACTACGCAACCGCCTGGTGTGGTCCTGTGTAGCGGTTGTGATCGGCACTATTGTAGGCTGGGTTTTCCACGAGCAATTAGTGCAGGCTTACGAGGATTTAGCCATCCCGGCGATCAATCAAATAGCAAAGAGCGGCCATACCAAGCCCGAATTCATTAACTTGAATGTAGTCCACAATTTCGCGATTTACTTTGAAGTATCGCTCTATGCCGGGCTACTGCTGGCCAGTCCGGTGCTGGTCTACCATATTCTGGCGTTCATGGCGCCCGCGCTTGAGCCTGAAAGCCAACCGGGCGAGCCTGGCTACGAGCAGGAAGTAAAGATGTTGAAGTCTATCCGGCGCAGCCTGATTTTCTTCATCCCGCTGGTGGCAATCTTCTTCCTGATCGGTATCGCTTTCGCCTACTATCTGATATTGCCGCGCGCGATTGAGTTTTTACTGGGCTTTGGAGCCGATCAATTTACGACCCTGATTGATGTTAAACCGTTCATCAGTCAGATGTCGAAGATCATGTTCTGGAGCGGCATAGTCTTTGAACTTCCTATTTTTCTTTACCTGATGGCTCGCCTGCGGATAGTAACCTGGCAGAAACTGGCCGGCTTCTGGAAGTGGGCCCTGGTACTTTCGCTGGTTACAGCCGCTTTTATCACGCCGAGCCCGGACCTTGTCAGCCAGGGAGTAATCTCCATACCGGTGTTCGGACTTTTCTGGTTAGGTGTGTTGTTTGCCCGGTTTGCCTGATAAGAAAACAGGCTACGTACAAAGAAACCCTGGCTGCGGCCAGGGTTTTTAATCCTTAAAAACTAATTTTTTACAAGAGGGGAATGAAAGTTTTGACCCACGAATACAGCTCAGAGCTAGTGGATGAGGCTCGCTCCGCCCGCGAACGCGCTTACGCGCCTTATTCTAATTTCAAGGTTGGGGCCGCTTTGCGCACTAAGAGTGGAAAAGTATTTCGAGGGGGCAATGTCGAGAATGCCTCCTTCAGTATGACAATTTGCGCCGAACGCAGCGCTGGAGTAGCCGCTATCGCAGACGGTGAAATGGACTGGGAAGAACTGGTAGTGGTAGCGGATACCGCCCAACCGACTACACCTTGCGGCGCCTGCCGCCAGTTTCTGGCCGAATTTAACCAGGATTTGAAGGTGGTAGTCGCCAACAATGAAAAGGTCTTTTTTACCTGTACGGTGGCCGATTTACTGCCCCATGCTTTCGACCAGGACATCATGGAGACCCAAAAGAGCTAGGCGGCTACTTTCCGGCGCAATATCTCGATAACTTTAGCGCCTAATTGCTTGAAATAAGGCTCGAAATCACTGACCGCTACTCCGATACTGGGCTGGTGGACCCAGTTGGATTTCAGCCTGTAAGCGTCAGCGGGTGGCGCACCCAGCCACTCGCTTAGCTCGTCACCCCAGTCTACCGGGAAATTCATTCTCACGCCTTCCGGGCGCACATCGGATTTAACTAAAGCCCGGTTAGGGCTGGATTTCAGGCTTATTTTTCCCAGAAAGACACCCGGAGTGACGGTCGGCTCGTAGCTCAGCATCAGTTTAGAATCAGCTTCCGGTACTTCTTTTTTAACCTCTTGCTCGAACCACTGGTAAAGTTCTTCCCCGCTCATTGCTCTTTCCTTCGATTTTGACGATTTTGAAATTTTAATCCGAATTTCAGGAGACGGTAGCGAGGGGCAGCGTGACATGGAAAGTGGTGCCCTGGTCCGGCCCCTCGCTATTTGCCCAGATTTGACCGTTCATAGCTTCCACCATTAAACGGCAGATGTATAGTCCCAACCCGGTTCCAATATAACCACCTTTACGCGCCTGTTCGCTGCGGAAAAAGCGGTCGAAAAGCTGGGGAATCTTCTCAGGAGGTATACCGATACCGTGATCGCTGACAGTCAGGCGAGCCAGGCCGGGATTGTTCGGATCTAACCCGGCTTTAACCAGAATCTCTCCGCCTTTATTGGAATATTTGACGGCGTTTGAGAGCAGGTTGGTAAAAACCTGTTCAAACCGCTGCTGATCGAGCAGCACATAGGGCAGGCTACGATCAAGTTCCAGGCGCAGATAGGGGCGTTCCGGTTTTTCCGGGTCGGGCGACATTCCGGCCAGTTCCGGTAGAGTCTCCGACAGGTGATAGGACATTTCGCTAATCAGCAGGATCATGTTAAACGGCTGGATTTCCATTTGTAACCGGCCGCTTTCTAGCCGGGCCATATCCAGCAAATCAGTCACTAAGCGGGTAAGCCGTTCGCTGTGGCGCTTGATGACTTCCAGGCTGCGAAAGGCTATCGCTTTATCAGGGGTATTCGGCTCCTCAAAGCTTATCAGGGCTTGATCCGCGTAGCCGGTAATAGTCGCCAGGGGTGCCCGCAAATCATGCGACACCAGGGATAAGAAGCTGTCCTTCATTTGCTCAGCCTCTCGCAGTGCGCTGACATCGTGAAAGACCAGAACCCCTTGAATAACCTGGCCCTGCTCATCATATAGAGGTGCTCCCGAATATGAAAGATAACGCTGGATACCGTCCGGCCCTTCCACCAGCAACTCGTAATCGCTAAAGCGTTCACCTTTCATGACGCGGTACATAGGTCGCTCCCGGGCAGCGACTATATTTCCGGCGTTCGGTATGATGCTGGCGCGACTGGATACTTTAGAATTATAGACCGGGAAATAGATTTTATAGTTAGAATTGTCTCTTAAGTCACTCTGGGAAGGACTGGCATTAGACCAGCCCAGCAAACGCTGACCTTCAGGGTTTAGCTGAATCTGATAATCCCCTCCAGCCTTCCTTATTATCATCAAGCCTTCGTTCAGGCCGGCAATGACCGCCTCTAGCTCTTCATTGCGAATGCGCAGTTGTTCAGCCTGGCTGGCAACCTTCTCAAAAAGACGCGCATTTTTAATGGCGATGCCCAGGTTTGAACCGAGAGTTTCCAGCATACGTTTATCCGCATCGGTTAGCTGGCTATTGGCCGACTCTACTCCGATCAGCCCCACTATTTCAACACCCTCGCGCACCGGAACATACAGCCCGCTCCTGACCCTGTCATCAAAGTTAAGGTAGTCAGGATCGATTAAGACATTCTGGACCAGTTGAGTCTGTCCGGTTTTGATAGCGCGGCCGGTGACGCCGCGATTTTCGCCCAGAGTTTCAAGAACACGCTCATAGCCATACTGGGCTTTTAATTGAAGCTTATCATCGTCATCTTTAATATAAATAAAAACATAGCGATAACCAAATTTGGTTTGCAGCACATTTACAAAGGCTATGCAAAGGGCATGAAGTTCCAGGTTAGTATTTACCAGGGCGGCAGCGCTATAAAGTGTCTCCAACTCGCGCTTGGAACGTAGAGTACTATCAAGCAAGCGACTATTAGCGATAGCTGCCGCCGCTTGCGCGGCAAACAGGGAAAGAATATCTACGTCTTCGGCGCTGAACAGCCGGCCAGGGGTATGATTTACCACGCCGATAGTCCCGATTATTTCATCTTTCCAGAAAACAGGCACACCCAGGACAGCATGGTATTCATTACTATTGCTAAAAACCGCCGCACGATGCGGCCAGCGGTTATAATCTTCTACGATAACCGGTTTGCCGGTAGTCGCTACCAGTCCGGCTACCCCTTCACCAAATTTCAGGCGTATTCCGGCAAAAGCCTGGTTAGCGCCCACTTCGACCGTACACTCAACCTCTTGCCGGGCGGCATCCACCATATAGAAAGCCGCCGAATTGGTTTTCAGCAGACTCATGGCTCGACGCACTATCAGTTCCAGAATATAAGGTAAATCCGGTGAGCTAATAAAATCGAAGGTATTGGCGCCGATAGCCCGCAGTTGGCGATTTCGTCTCTCTGACTGAGCGTAGCGACGGGCATTGGTTAAAGCTACCCCGAAGAAGTGCAGCAGACGTTGCATATTCGGGTTCGGTTCGAGCAGAACCGGGTTGGCTATTTCAACTTCAAGAGTCGCCTCTACCTCTGTTAAGTTAGAGGTCGAATTGAACAGTGGTAGTGCAAAATGATGGGTGTAAATAGCATTGCTGGTAGGGAAAATAGTGATTTTACCTTCCTCAGTCAGGCAGGCAGCTTGCTTGCGGACGTAGGAGAAACCCGGCAGGCTACTTTCCTCAAGTTCTACAAACGGGCTTTCCCAGCCAGGAACAGCAGAAGCAAAAGAGGAAATGCAACTTTCGGGCAAGAAACGTAACTGGCGTACCGTGCGCTCCTGGATAACGAATTCTTCAAAAAAACCCAACTTCAAGTTAACCGGGGTATTAAATTGATCTTCAAAGTAGCTATGCAGGTAATCTATGCTATATTCGAGCAACTGATCCAGGTCAAGAAGGCCAACTACTTTCGTTTCAAAATCTAAAAGCGAATTCTGGATATCTCCTGTCAAGGATTCACCTTCTAATAATCTCTTTGCAAGTCTTGTTAGCTTACCCTATTTAACCATACTTTTGCGCTTTATTTTTGTTCGTTTTCATTCAACTTCATATTTAATCCATACGGATCGAGATGCAGATCAGTGTTCGGGATAATGGTGGTAGATTTTACCGGGCTGGCCGGAGGTTGGTTAAAGCGAGAAACAATAAGATTAAAGGGATCTTCTTCGCCACTTGCCGGTTGATGTGCAGCAGGAACAGCGCCGGTGAAGGAAAGACCTGGCTGCAAAGAGGGCGGTTGTAGCTGAATACGGTGAGGAGCAACCGGCGCAGGTACATTGGGCACGGATGGCAGCGGGTTGTAACCGCTGTAGGAAGTAGCGGTCTGAGCATTAAAATTGAAACTGGAAGTCACAGGTGGAATCGGCATAGGATTAACCGGGGCCGCTTCCGGGCGGCCCGTATAGTAGTTGTTGCGCATCAGGATATAATCCTGGTCGCGCTGTGAAATTTCAAGCGGTGTCGATTCCAGGTCCTGAGATTTACGGCGGCGCACTATCAGGAAGGATAAAACCACCAGCAGCACGACTACAAAACCGGCGATACCTACCAGGGGCAAGGTCAAAGAATTCACACCAGAGCCAGGCTGAGCAGGCTGCTCGCCTGTAACCCTGGCCTTAAGATCATTCTCACTTGGTAAACTTGGAACTGGCCCGCTCTTGAGCGCGGGAGGCATGGTAACGTCTTCACCGGCGAGTACTTTAGTTTTCCAGAGATCGGCCATATAAGCCAGGTTCTGCCCGAAAACCTGCTTCATAGCACCATCGGCATCATTCCGGCGTAACTGGTCCAGCACATTACTCCAGACATCGTTACCGTAGCTATTGATCAGGAAGGTGACAAAACTGCGGCCTTCCGCGTAAGCCAGCAGGGCCTGGTCACCATCGCTGGGCCAGCGGGTGTTTAACTTGCTGAAATCAATCAGGGTTCCGCCGCGATAAGCCTTCTGTAAAAGGTCGTCATACTGCTTGATACTGATAACATTCTGGTTATAGACCGCAAAGCCTTCATCTAACCAGCGGGGCGCGGGTCCACGTAAGAACTGGTAAAGAGCGGCATGGGATAATTCGTGGGGAATACCTTCCCCGATAAAAACCCCGGCGTTATAACCCTGGGGAGCGATTGCCACAATTTCCTCGCCGCCATAACGGCTAAAACCGCCACTCCAGGAAGGTACTTCGGGAAAGGCGGCGTGGTATGCAGCGTCACTACCATAAATAGTAATGTAAATCTGATCGGTAGGATCAATGTTAAAGCGGCGTTTGTAGGTTGCCAGGGTATCGGTGGCGAGGCGGTACATCAGTTCGCCATAGCTGCCATCGCCATCATACCAGCGCACCGTAACTTCCGGACCCTCATGCTGGTACCACGTTTTGGATTTATCTTCGTAGATTACCGTCTGTGGCGGTGTCTGGTATTGCACCTTGCCGTCACTTAAGACCCAGGAATAGATTATGGGCATCCCGGTAGCCAGACCGTGGCTGTCCTCATAAAGAGTATAACTACCCGCGCCGTTGGCCAGCTTAACATCATAACTCTCTTCATTTCCGCGCTTGCCGTAACGCACTTTTAATTGAGCCTTATTAACTTCGCCGCCCCCGTTGACAAGCGCGCCGACCTGAAAGCTGATACCTTCGCGGTAACGCACTTTTGCCGTATTTTGCTGCAATTGAATAGTACCGACCTGTCCCAAAGGGGCAGCGGTAGCGGATGGAGGAGCTACAAAGATGAAAAGGCTGGTAAGAAGCAGGACCAGGCTTAGAATAACGCTAGTGTGACGAGTGTTTGAGTGTTCGGACAGCTTCATGAAGACCTCGACGGTAGAGTTCTATATCAGGGCGTAGGCGGATAGAGATCCCACAAACCGGTTATTACATTAATAGTTTAAAAAATAAGCACCGCAAAGAAAATTTCTCTTAAAATTATTACACGGTGATAATCTAATGTCAATACTGGCTCGCTTTAAGCGCTTTCCAGGCGTTGGGCCTGTAATTTCACCCGGCCTTCCTGTTTTTCAGGCTTGCCTTCGACTACCACCATTTTGCCTTCTTTTAAGAGGGCCTGATTTTCTCGATAGAGGCGCGGGAAAACCGAGATCTCCAGCAGACCGCGACCATCGTTCAAATTAAAAACATACATCAAGCCGTAGCGGCTCTGAATTTCGCGCCCCCCGGTAACGGCGCCACCTACCCGCGCAAGGTTGTCCGGCGCTTCCCCGGCAGTCAGCGTCGAGGCGTTTACGCGCCCGCTGGCTTCCAGTTGCGCAACGGTTTCGGCCACCGGAATGGGGGTGAGATGCACCCCCAGCAATTCATGTTCATAGGAAAGTAAAGTTTCCAGGGGATATTCAGGCGCAGGTTCTATGGCCGGTTCTGCAAAGGTTTTGGCTTTGGCCGCTTTTTGAGCCGCCGGGATAAGCGCTTCCATTTCAGCGCGGCTGCCAAAAGGAAATGCTCCGACCCGCGCCAGGGCAGTCAGGGTACGCGAATTAACTGACCGGCCCGGTACACGCCGGATAAAATCAGCCAGTCCGGTGAAGGGGCCACCGCTACGGCGGGCCGCTTCGATGGCCTCGACCCCCGCCGGGCCTAAACCTTTGACGGTAGAAAGACCAAAGCGAAGCGCTACGGCCCCGTCCGGCAAACGGTCAATCGTAAGACGCCCCTCGCTGCGGTTGACATCCGGGCCGAGCAGCGGAACGTGCAGGCGGCGGCTCTCTGAAACGGCTTTAACCACCGCTTCGGTATCTCCCCCGGCCACCGTCAACAGGGCGCCCAGGTATTCCAGCGAATAGTGCAGCTTCAGGTAGGCGGTAATATAGGTCAGGTAGCCGTAAATAATGGCATGGGCCTGGTTGAAGCCGTAGAAGGCAAAAGGCGGAAACATTTCCCAGATAGCATTGGCTTCTCCGATAGAGAGTCCGCGCTCTAATGCCCCGGCGGTGAATTTGGCCTGCTGCGCCTCCAGTTCCTTTTGATTCTTTTTACCAATCGCTTTTCTCAATACATCGGCTTCTCCCAGGCTGTAACCTGCCACTTCCTGGGCGATTTTGAGCATGGTTTCCTGGTAGACCGGTACACCATAGGTTTCGGCCATAATAGGGTTGAGCAGCGGGTGCGGGGTACTGAGCGGTTCGCGCCCGTGGCGCACAGCCAGGAGCTTACCCAGGAAGGGCATCGGGCCGGGCCGGTAGGCCGCTATCATCAAGGCTAAATCGGCGATAGATTGAGGCTTCATCCCCGTGGTAAATTCGGTCATCCCCTGGTTTTCAAGCTGGAAGACCCCCAGGGTGTAGCCCTGCGAAAGCATCTGGAAGGTAGCGGTATCATCTTTAGGCAGGTTCCAGACATCCAGTTCCTCGCCTCGTAGCTGCTTGATAAAGGCCAGGGCGTGCCCGATAGTGCTCCAGGCTGTCAGGCCCAGCAGATCAACTTTGAGCAAGCCGCGCTTTTCAACATCTTCCATGTTCCACTGGGTCATGACCTTGATAAGTCCGCCTGTCCCGTTCTCACCCTCTTCCGCTGTTTCTTTGCCGGGAAGCAGGCCGCGCTGCTGCTGAGCCAGGCCTTCAGTACGGGTCAGGGGAACATACCCGGCAATGGGATTTGGCGTAATTACCACCCCTGCCGCGTGAGTGCCGCTGTTACGCCCGGTCCCTTCAATCAGAAGGGCATGGTCAATTAAATCGCGAGCGGCAGCCTCTTTCTTATATAGCCGGGCGGTTTCAGGTTCTTCGGCCAGGGTGCGTGACAGGGTATAGGGCCGCTGGAACTCGATAGGCACCAGGCTAACCAGGCGGTTTACCAGGAAAGGATCGCTACCCAGGGCTTTTCCGGCATCGCGCAAAGCCGACTTGGCGCCTTCAAAATTGTAGGTAGTAATATGGGCGACATTTTCCGCGCCGTAGCGCCTCACCACGTATTCCAGCAAGCGCGGGCGAGCTTCATCCGCAATATCGAGGTCAATATCAGGCGGGGCAAGTCGGGCTTCATTCAGGAAGCGCTCAAAGAGCAAGCCAAAATCGAGCGGGTTGAGCGGGGTAATACCGCAGGCATAGCAAACCAGCGATCCGGCCGAACTACCACGCGGGGCGCACAGAATATCGTTAGCATGAGCCTCGCGTACAATATCGGCTACGATCAGGATATAGCGGGCAAATCCGGCCCGTTCGATCACGCCCAGTTCATGCGCCAGGCGGGCTTCCATTTCGGACGGGAGAGGTGAACCGTAGCGCTTATTCAAGCTCTCCCGGCAGATATTTTCGAGATAAAGCCCGGCGGCGCTCCGGCCGGAGGTGCCGGAGGTGGCATCAAATTCTGCCGGAACGGGAAAACTGGGAATGATCAGGGTCGACTTTGGCAGGCGCACCTGGCAGGCTTCCGCCAGCATAGCGGCATTTTCGAGCGCCTCCGGTACTTCGGCAAAACGCCGAACCAGTTCAGCCACCGGTAGCGGTCGGGCATCATCTCCCGCCGGGTGGCGGCGCTTCGGGTCATTCAGGCGCACATTATCGGCTATCGCCCAGAGCAGGTCACGGGCTCTAGCTTGTTCTGGCCGGACATAATGTACATCGCCGGTAGCCAGCAAAGGCAGGCTGTGTTGCCGGGCAAAAGCCACCAACCGGGCGCGGTCAGCCTGCGCCAGTGGCGAGCCATTTGCGACCAGTTCAAGATAAAAATAAGGACCAAAAGCTTCCCGGTAGCGAGCGGCTACTTCTACCGTCTGTTCAGTCAGACCGGCGGCCAGTAAACGGGAAAGCTGCCCGCCCGGTCCACCACTTAAAACGGCCAATCCCTGGGTATGTTCGAGCAGAATTTCAGGAGCTAACAGGGGGCCTTCGCTGTTATTTTTGTCATAACCGGTAGTCCCGGCCCAGGTCAGGAGCTTGAAAAGGTTTTGTAAGCCGGTTTCATCCCGCGCCAGCAACACCAGATTGTGGCAGCGCCCGCCTTTCTGGCTGCCTGACAGGCGTTGAGCCTCTGAGCCGCAGCCTTCTCCGGCCCATTCTTCGGGAGCAGTAGCTGACAGGTTATCATCAGGCCACTCTACCGGCATATCTACCCCGAAGATAGGGTTAGCCAGGCCCAGGCGCGAGGCGCTTTCCTGTAATTCAACATAACCGGCCGCATGACCATGATCAGTCAGGGCCAGGGCCGGGCGGCCAAGTTCAACCGCGGCGGCTACCAGTTCTTCAATGCTGCTTACGCCGTCGCGGTAACTGTAGTGCGAATGGACATGCAAATCGGCATAGCCCGCGTACGGACTATTCTCCCCGGAGGTCATCAGATATTAGCTCCTGCCACACTTTACAAAGGTTCTATTTGCTGGAAAGCTCTTCTTTTAGCTGAACTTTCTTAATTTTGCCGCTGCTGGTCATGGGGAAGCTATCTACAAAGCGAATAAAATCAGGCCGCTTATAGTCAGCCAGCTTGCCATCCAGAAATTCAAGCATCTCCTGGGCCTCGGCTTGCTGCCCATCGCGCAACTTAATACAGGCTATGCTCTTTTCACCCAGCACCGGGTCTGGAATACCGATTACGGCCACCTCCTGGACCTTCGGGTGCAGGTAGTACAACTCCTCGACTTCGCGCGGGTATATCTTGAAGCCGCCCCGGTTAATCATCTCTTTCTTGCGGCCCACGATACGCACTTGCCCGCCTTCGTCAATGGTCGCCAGGTCGCCGGTATAAAACCAGCCTTCCGGGTCAATGGCCGCAGCGGTTGCCTCCGGCATCTTGTAGTAGCCCTTCATTACGCCGTTTGAGCGGCAGGTCAGTTCGCCTACCATGCCCGGCCCGACCGCTTCCCCGTCATCGTTCAATATCTTTATCTCCACGCCCGGCAAAGCGCGCCCCACTGTTTCGGACCGTGTCCGGTCATCGTCATTGAAATAAGTCATCGTAAGGCAGGGCGAGGTTTCGGTCAGGCCATAGGCGCTGGAAATTTCACAGCCCATCTCCTTGCGAATACGCCGGATTATCTCGGCGGGCGCAGGCGCGGCGGCGATAATGCCGGTGCGCAGACTGGATAAATCGAAATGGTTAAAATTGGGGTAATTAAGTTCCAGGATAAACATGGTCGGAACACCATGATGAACCGTAATGCGTTCTCGCTCAATCAGGCGCAGAGCATCGCCCGGCTTGAAAATGTCCATCAGAACCAGGCAGGCACCGCTACCATAAGCGGTAATTACGCAGGGACTCATGCCAAAGATATGGAAAAGGGGAACCGCCACCAGGAAGCGATCTTCCTGAGTAACTTCCAGCACTTCAGCCATCATCATGCCGTTATTCACCAGGTTAGCGTGAGTAAGCATGGCGCCTTTTGGCACACCGGTAGTGCCACTGGTGTACAGAATGGTAAAGAGATCTTCTCCAGGGTTTATCTCAATTTGAGGTAAAACGGCAGGATTTGCTTCGTTTATACAGGTTTCCCAGGCAATCAGACCGGGACCGCCCTGAGGTTGGCCTACTACTATAATATGTTCCAATTCCGGCAAAGCCGGCTTTAACTGCTTCAGTAACTCTACAAAATCAAAACTGTTAAATTCGGCGCTGATTACGGCAATTTTAGACTCGCTGTTGCGCAGCATATATTCAATTTCGTTGGACCGGTAACGAATATTCAGGGGCACTAATACGGCTCCCAGGCGAGCCGCCGCAAAATATGTAATAATATATTCAGCCCAATTTGGCATTATGAGGGCCAGGCGGTCGCCTTTGCGCAGGCCATGCTGGTATAGCCCGGCGGCTAATTTTTCCGCCAGATTGACTACTTCGCTAAAGTTGTAACGTTTTTCTTCTGAAACAAGAGCTTCGCGATCAGGCCATAGTCCTGCCGTACGCTTCAACACCTGCCATAAATCGAGTTTCTTAACGTCGGAATAATCCATTTTATTATTATCGAATGATGCGTTTTGAGAATCGGCCAACGGCATTGTTGCTCTCCTTACTAATATTTATAAGCTATTTTTATTATACCAAAAAAGCCTGTTCAGTAGCTTCTCACAAATTGACAGTACCACTTTGCTGATAGTATAATTTCTCACAAATATGATATTGTTTATTAAGATTAGGGGTTGTAAATCAATGAGATTGCCGGTGATGACTGCTAATTACCGGGTCTGTAACTTATTTAGCAGAGAAAGGCGAAAGCATGCTTAAGGTACTGGTAAGTGACCCGATTGCTAAAGAAGGCATTAAACGCTTGGAGGAAGCGGCTGCAACTGCCGGTATTGACCTGGAAGTGGAAGTGCGCACCGGACTTCCCAAAGATGAATTGCTCAAGGTTATCCCTGACTATGATGGCCTGATTGTTCGCAGTGAAACTAAAGTTACCGCCGAAGTAATTCGCGCCGCTACTAGCCTGAAAGTGGTAGCTCGCGCCGGAGTCGGGGTGGACAATGTAGATGTCCCTGCCGCTACCGAGCGTGGTATTATCGTGGTTAACACCCCCAGCGGCAACACTATCGCGGCCTGCGAACAGGCTTTTGCCCTGATGATAGCTACCGCCCGTAAACTGGTCCAGGCCGATAGCAGCATGCGCGCCGGTAAGTGGGAGCGCAAGCAGTTCATGGGCGTAGAGCTTTCGGGTAAAGTGCTAGGTATTGTAGGCCTGGGTCGCATCGGAACTGAACTGGCCCGCCGCGCTATCGCCTTTGGCATGAGCGCAGTAGCCTACGATCCTTTTGTAAAACCGGCCTACGCTGAAAAGCAAGGCATCACCATAACTTCGCTGGAAGAAGTCTATCGCCAGGCGGACTTCATCTCCGTGCATTCGCCATTGTTGCCCGAAACCTACCATATGATCGGCGCGACCGCTTTTGAGCAGATGAAGCCCGGAGTACGCATTATCAATGCCGCTCGCGGCGGCATCATTGATGAGCAGGCCCTGGCCGATGCCCTGAAAAGTGGGAAAGTAGCCGCCGCCGGTCTGGACGTTTTTGAGCACGAACCGCCGGAAGCCGGCAACCCTCTGGTGGGGCTTGAAAATGTGGTTACTACCCCCCACCTGGGCGCAAGCACCGTGGAAGCGCAGGTCAAGGTTGCGGTAGACGCTGCCGAATCGGTGGTAGCCGCTCTCAACGGCGAACTGGTTCCGAACGCGGTAAACCTGCCCGGACTGAGCCGCGAAGCTTTGAGCTATTTGAAACCCTACCTGACTCTGGCTTCCAAGCTGGGCCGCTTAGCGGCCTCGGTAGCGGATGGCGCGGCGGAACAGGTCGAGATTCTGTGCCAGGGTGAAGTAATGCCCGACCACGCGAAAATCATCGGGATGGCCGCTCTGCAAGGGTTATTGGAAGTAACCAGCGCTCCCGAAGAACCGGTCAACCTGGTTAACGCCCGCTCCCTGGCCTCCCGGCGCGGCCTGGAAGTCCTTCAAAACACCACCCGGGAAGAAGGTCAATTCAGCGGCCTGAGCATCACGCTTAAGATTAATCCTAACAAGGTCAGCGAAAAGGACTCCCAAAACCTGGGATTGCGGAACTTTAGCGGCGCGGTAATCAATGGCCAGCCTCGTATTCTGAGTATTAACGACCTGCTGGTGGACCTTGAGCCGGTAGGTTATATGCTCATGAGCAGGCATATCGACCAGCCCGGTATGATCGGTAAGGTCGGGACAGTCCTGGGAAATTATGGCGTTAACATCGCGCGCATGGAAGTGGGTCGCCAAAGCCGGGGCGGTGAAGCTGTCATGATCCTGACTATTGATGATTATGTCAATGATAAGATCCTGGAAGAACTGAGCAAAATCCCCGGTGTCGAGAATCTACGCTTTGTAAATCTCGGCAATTAGCTTCAAAACTAAGGTGAAGGGTAGCCCCTGAGGCTGCCCTTCCGACTTTTATAAGGTAGTATTGACTACAGACTGCGTTCCCTCCCTCTGTTAGCATAAAACAGTACATCGCTCCATAGCGTCTTCTTTATTCTGACCGCATTTAATTTCAAAAATTCCAGAGAGACAAAGGCGAGTTTTCTTTTTGAGTCGTCAGGAGCTTGTTGTAGCAAAAAGAGATTTGCCAGGTTGATAAATATACACACTCTCATTTCATCCTGGAGGGAGATGATGGAACAGAAGATAACCGTAAAAAGAACCGGCACAGCAGGCCAGGGCGCAGCCGATAGCGGCAGCGGCCCAACCAGGCAAGTCTATACAAATCGCGTAGAAAAGCCCAGCGAAGCTACCGTAAGCGCCTTAAAAGAAGATATTTTAGCGCCCCGCTTCTATACCACCAATTTTAAGAAGCTGGACAGCATGAACCTGGAAAGCCACCGGGCAGAATTTGATGTAATTCTGCAAGAATTCCGCAATGATAACAACAAAGGTCATTTCATTCCCACTGCCGAATTCAAGGCCCAATTTCCCAGCCTGCCCTTGCTGGAGTTTGAGGAATTTCTCAAGCGCAGTTGCCTGGGCGAATTTTCTGGCTGCCTGCTGTACCGCGAAATATCGGACAAAAGCACCAATCCTATTCTAAAGGAAGCCTTTAAATATATCACCCGGGACGAGGGACGCCATGCTTCCTTCCTGACCCATACTATGCGCGACCTCAACATCGAGTTCGATCTGCGCTTCCTGACCGACCGAAAAAAACGCTACAACATTCCACCCAAGATCATGTTCTACACGGTCTACCTCTCCGAATGTATCGGGTACTGGCGCTACATTACCATCTACAATCAGCTTGAAGAGCACCCCGAACATCGCTTCCATCCGATTTTCAAGTGGTTCGGGCGCTGGTGTGAAGATGAGCATCGCCATGCCCATTTTTTTGCTATCCTGATGCGCTCTCAGGCCCGCCAGGTGCTGCAAGGCCTGCTTAACCATTTGCTGATTCGCTTCTTTACCCTTTCGGTTTACATCACCATGTTCCTGCGCGACGCTCAACCCGCCGCCGCTAAGCTTTACCGCGAGATGGGTTTAGATCCGCGCCAGTACGATCTCGATGTAATCAAGAAGTGTGACGAGGAAGCCAGCACGGTGTGGGGCTTTAAATTCCAGGTTGATAACCCGACGTTCGTGCGCCAGTTGGACAGCATGGCGGCAAACAATCGCAAACTGGCAGCCCTGGATGGCAAGTCAGGCATTCTGGTAAAAGCGCAGCGAGCTTTCCTTAAAGCCAGAAATATTTACAGCATTGGCCGCCTCTTCACCCTTAAGACAATCAAAACGAAGGCCTGATATGCTGTGGCTTTTCATTCTTTACCAGGCGAGCGGGGTCAGTGGCCCTCCACCCACTGACCCCGGCAACGATCCGGGTTTTACGGTCCTGGCGACTGTTATTTTTGTGCTGGTTTCTTTAGGAGGCGGAGTGCTGGCATTCCGGTTCTACAACCCTAAAAATAGTTCGAAGAATTAAGCCAGCCAGGCGATTCTTCAGAATAGCGATCTCCATTTCTTTTCTGTACCATTTGCCATGCGGCTCAGAAAATAGCCGGCCTGTGAGGCCGGCTATTTATATTTCAGCTCTTTTCTAAACTTATTCCCGATTAAAGAGTATAATAAAGGAACTGGTTAGCTTTTCTTGCGTAAAACTTGAGAAGCTGTAATGCGGGAAACATTCGATAAGAATTTTTGAGAAAGATATTTATTAATCTATGACTGCCAATATTCCGGCCCCGGCCCTCGAAGTGTACGAACTGGTTAAGAGTTATGGCGGCAGGCGGGTGCTCGATAAACTGAACCTTAAATTGCCGCCCGCGTCCCTGGTAGGCTTGCTGGGGCCGAATGGTGCCGGCAAAACCACCCTGCTCAAAGCCCTCTGCGGGCTGATTAGCCCCGATAGTGGAGTAATCAAAGTCTGCGGCAAAGATATGCGGACCGAGGAAGCGGCGGTACGCAGCAACCTGGCTTATGTTCCTGATGTGCCCCATTTCTATGTCGAACTGAGCGTGATTGAGCACCTGGAACTGATTGCCCGGGCCCATAAAGCCATGGATACCTTTGAGGAGCAATCAGAAAAGTTATTGCGGAGTTTTGGTTTATGGGAGGCCCGTTTCAATCCCTCTTTTGCCCTCTCGCGCGGTATGACCCAGAAACTGGCTATTTGCGGCGCTTTTATCCGGCCCTCGCAGGTGCTGTTGCTGGACGAACCGGGCGGAACTCTCGATATCAGGAGCGTCAGTCGCCTTTATGAAATGCTCGACCAGTACCGGGCAAATGGAGGTCTGGCTGTCTTCAGCAGCCACCAGTGGGAAACCCTGCAAAATCTGTGCGACCTGTTTGTGCTGATTGATGAGGGGCAGGTAGTGGCCGTCGGTGATTTAGACTTCTTGCGCGAGGGGGCCGACTTACCGGCGGATGCCGGGTTGAGAGAGGTCTACATGGCCTTCACCGAAAACGAATATTATGCCGAGGATGAAACCACAGCAACAGAAGAAGAGCCGGCCTCCGATAGCCCCAAGGTTGAGGAGCAGGCCGGATGAACGCGATTGCCTATATCTTCAGCCGGAAGCTAGAAATACAGCTTCGCCGCGCTTATGCCATTCTGGGCTACGAACCGGGCAGCGAGGAGCTTAGCGAGAAACTTTACGGCCTTTACCTGATAGTCATTCTGCTGGTCTGGACCATTTGTATGCTGGCCTGGTTTGTCTTTACCCTCGGTAATATTCTCTCACAGGTGAAAGTAGCCAGCGCCTCTCTGGAGCAAGGTTACTATATAATCCTGGGGGTGGCCCTGGCCGCCACTCCGGTGCTGGCGTATCGAGGCTACGATTTATACAAGTTTCAACTGGCCGATATTGAATTTCTCAGTAGCGCTCCCCTGGGTACCCGGCTGGTAGCCTTCTGGTGGTTCGTGCGCTCGCTGGTTAAAATCTGGGTAGGTATCTTTATTATAGTTTGCGGGCTGGCCGGCAGCACAGGCAGTTATATTCAACACGGTAACGACTGGCTAGGGCTGCTAGATGGCACGATTGCCGCTATATTTTATATCCTGATTTTCCAGGGAGTACGCTGGGTGCTCGGTCTATTGCATTATTACCCGGTTGACAGGTATAAAGCGGTTCTGGCCTATGGTCTAAGCGCCCTGGGAATAATCCTGGTAGTGTTGCCAGTGGTACTACCCGTGAGCAAAGCTGTGTTATGGCCTGCCGGGATAACCGCCTGGCTGGTTGCGGGAGGCGCTACCACGGCCGGAAACGAACTGATGGGCCTGTACGCTACCCTGGTCCTGGTGCTGACCGGAATTGTAATTGTATGGGCGCTGGTCCGAATAGCCGGGGGCAGCCGTCTGGCCCCGGCTTTCGAGGAAGGCTGGCTTGGTGGTCAATACCGTCTCACTACCGGAGCAGGTGGTATGCGCCAGGAAGCGCAGTTACAGATGCACCTGGGCCGCAAAATGCAGCGCAACCAGGCCCTGGCAACTACCACCCGGCGCGGTACAAAGGTTAGAACAGGCGTAGTAGAAGCGCTACTCTTTAAAGAGGGTATTCGTATCCGGCGCCTGCCTTACTTTCAGGGCATCTTCTCGATCATTATGCAGATGGTGGCAGGCGGAGGAGTAGCCCTCGGCTTAGCGGCCCTGACCAAGTACCAGGGCGGCTTTGTCCTGGCAGTCCAGATTGCCTTCTTCGCTAACTGGAGTTTAATCAAGCTTGGTTGTAATCCCTTGCGGCGCGAGTTATCGCACCCTGACTTCTTTGTGGGCTGGCCGATTAGTCGCATCAGGCTGATGAGTTACGAACTGCTGGCCGGGTTCGGGCCGGCTACTTTGAGCGGCGAGATCTGTCTGCTGGTAGCCTCAGCCACCGGGCTGGGAGCGAGCGCAATCTACTGGATGATGTTGTGGCCTTTACTGATGCTGTTAACCGCCATGATTGCCCTGGTTGAATTCCGCCGCTTGCTCCGGCATTGGGCCGCTACTCCTGAAACGGTCCCGGAAACAGGGATAGGAATCGTGCTGCTCTCCGGTATAATCTGGCTAATTGTGGCGTTAGTCGGGCCGTCCACCGGCACAACCATTACCCTGGCTATCGTCTTTAGCATCTACTATTTCTTGCGCCAGTCTGTCACCAGCAGTAGCATTTGATCTTATTGGGATTAGGTCTACAGTCTCTCTTCCGCAGTTCGCCTAAGGACTAATAAAAAATTGGGCGGACTGCTCTTTTATACCCTCTTCCCCCTTTCTACAATTGTATTAGAGAATATCGGATAAGGATTAACCAGCGGGTTGATAGCGCTGTGACGGCAAGCCTTCCAGGCTCAAACATTCTGTCACTCCCCACTAACTCCTCGGCCTGTCAAAGATGAGCGGTGGTCCTATGTTAAACCCAAATCTTAAACTCACACCTCGCCCTGGTATTATCCTGGCAGCCAGCCTCTTCAGCCTGTTATTCTGGATAATTGGCCTGGCGATCTGGTTCCTGACCAGTCATCTTGGAGCGCTGTTACGGCTGGGCTACCTGGGTTGTGTCCTGGCAATTGGGCTGGCGACCTGGGCAAGCCTGCCACGCGCCAAAAGATCGCATGGTCGCCGCTTAATTCTGGTTATCATCGGCAGCTTTCTCTTTTTCGCCATCCTCGGAATGGGTGTGGGAGATATCCAGGTAGAAGGCTTTTTCTTCGCTCTATGGGCCGGGGCGAGCGGCAATGCCTTTTACCATTACCTGATTGCCAAGTTTTTTGGGCCGCTGCTTTTCGGTAGAATCTGGTGTGGTTGGGCCTGCTGGACCGCCATGATATTGGATTTACTACCGTTCAAACGCAGCCAGGGGCGCTTGCCTGAAAAGTTTGGCTGGATACGCGATCTCCATTTTGCCTTAAGTATGAGCCTGACTTTGCTTTTAGCTGTCGGAAGCAATTACGCCAATCGCTTCACAAACGGTAGCGCTACTGGGCTTTACTGGTTCCTGGCTGGAAATATCGCTTACTATATCCTGGGTATTACGCTCGCTTACGTTCTTAAGGACAACCGGGCCTTTTGCAAATATCTCTGCCCGGTAAGCGTACCCCTCAAGTTAGGGAGCCGGTTCGCCTTATTAAAGATAAAAGGAGATCGTAATAGCTGCAACAGTTGCGGAGCTTGCAGCCGAGTTTGCCCGATGAATATAGATGTCAGAGCTTACATCAAGGAAGGTAGCCGGGTGCTTTCTACCGAATGTATTCTTTGCCAGACCTGCGTGGGAGCCTGTCCTCGCCAGGCTTTGCAACTTTCTTTCGGTCTGGACAGAGGCAGGCCGGAGAAACTGATTATTACGAGGTCATCAAAGCTTCAGACAGTTATAAAGTAGTACCCAGCTACTTAAAAAGAGTCTTGCAAGATTTATTTTTGTAAGACTCTTTTAAGTTTTGGCCGGTAAAATATTTCTGAGAACAAAGGTATATTTAACGTATCAGGGATTTTCAGGAGCCACCAGAATGACTGCAAAAAGATTAAACAGGCGCTATTTTATAGGATTGCTGGCAGCCTTACCGGGCGGAGCCGCCCTGCTGAGCGCCTGTGGAAATAACGAGCTAAACGGGCTGCAAAGCGCTGTACAGCCGTCCCTGTCTCCGGCTGAAAATGGCCAATCCCAGGCTATAAAAGCCGCTGCTTTACCATCGAAAGGAGCAGCTCCTGAGTTTGATAACACTAGCTGGATTAATTCAAGCCCGTTACGACTGGCAGACTTGCGCGGAAAGGTGGTAGCGCTGGAGTTCTGGACATTTGGTTGTATCAATTGCCAGCATGTCATACCGAGTTTGCGAGACTGGTATAGCGAGTTCAATAACCAGGGGCTGGTGATTATCGGCATGCATTCGCCCGAATTTGATTACGAAAAAAAGCTGGAGAATGTAAAGCAGGCGGTACAGCAAAATGCTATAAAATACCCGGTAGCTCAAGATAACGATTTTGCTACCTGGAATAAGTACAAAGTGCAGGCCTGGCCCACCCTGCTTTTGATAGACAAAGCAGGCCAGATTCGCTATCGCCACATCGGTGAAGGAGCCTACGAGGATACGCGCGCGGCCATTCAGGCGCTTCTGGCGGAATAGAGTCAGGCTATCTTTGAGAATCAGGATATAAACCAAAAAAAGACCGGAATGGTCTTTTCATTATTTTATAGGATGGTCGGGGAGAGAGGATTCGAACCTCCGGCCTCATCGTCCCGAACGATGCGCGCTAACCGGGCTGCGCTACTCCCCGACTGTGACACTTGCCTTGTTTCTCAGGCGAGTTGAAGTATAGCATATCTTACTGTTAAAAGCAAGTTGCCGGAGCCTATATTTCTCTTTACTGCACCTCACTCGAAATTTTCTTTTCGTTCTGGAACTTTTCAAAGTTGCTCTCCTCAAGTAAATTTGTCAGGGGATATGTTTCCTAACCCCCCGCTCTAATAAAATGCAAATCTTAACGGAATTATCATGTATTGACCTGATAAACTTTAACAGTTATACTGAATAAGCAATCAGCGAGAGAGAACTGTGCTAAGTAACAAAAAGGTATATAGGAGAAGTCAAGGATGACTAAAACCCCGGAATACAACGCCCGGAGAATTGAAATCGAGATGGTTGAAAAACTCTGTGTCGTAGGTGCCGGTACAACTGGAGCGCAAATTGCCATGTTAGCCGCTTTGAGCGGTTATAAAGTAAGCCTGACTGATTCCAGTCAGACGGCTCTCGACCGAGCGATAGAAAGCAGCCGCAGCCACTTATTGAGCAGGGTCAATAGTGGAAAACTCTCTCAGGAACAGGCCGATCATACTCTTGACAGGCTCAATACCACTACTTCTCTTCTGGAAGCCGCAGATAATGCCGATTTTGTAATCGAGTCAATCTGCGAAGACCTTGAGCTTAAAAAAGAGCTTTTCCGGCAGCTTGATAAAATCTGCCCTCCTCACACAATTATTGCTTCCAATTCACCCCATCACCTGGTTTCCAAAATCGCTACGGATATAGTGCGCAAGGATAAAACGTGCAATATGCACTTCTTCCACCCTGCCCTGGTAATGCAGTTGGTGGAAATAGTTCGCGGGATTGATACCAGTGATGAAACCGTTGAAGTAGCCAGGGAGTTAGCTTATCGCCTCGGTAAAGAGGTCGTGGTAATGCAAAAAGAAATTTTCAGCTTCATTGGCAACTCTGGCTTGCTACCCGATATGGAAACCCCGGTCTATCCGGTAGTAAAAACCTTAAAAGCAGAGAGTAATCGCCTTTTAGCGTCGCTGGATAACGCCAACCTCGCCGGTGCGACCCACCAGCACTCCAATATTCGGAATAAATACCACGATACAGATGATCCGCACGATAACCCACCCACTTTCCTGGAAGAACTGGTCAAGGGAAAATTTACCGGCAATAGTGGGTCGCACTGCCGTAACGGCGCTTGAAGCGTGGCAACCGTTCTTTGGGCTAAATTCCTGAATTAATACTTCTACAAAAAGATGTGCCGGTAACTTACGAACTCAGCTTCCGCAAGTTACCGGCACATTTCAGGCTACTTAAAAGGGTTGCTTACCCCTTTTACCTCACATCATAACTACTTATCGAAGCCATTGGCCTTAATTACGTCGCTGTACCAGTAACCGCTATTCTTGATAATGCGCTCTTGCGTGGCATAATCCACATAAGTTAGGCCGAAACGCCGGTCATAACCCCAGGCCCACTCAAAGTTATCCAGCAGGCTCCAGGCAAAGTAACCGTCCAGTTGTACTCCGGCATCTATCGCCCGGCGTGCCTGACTTAGATGCGCGCGCAGGTAGTTCTGGCGCAATTCGTCCACTACCTGACCACTGGCATTAGGCCGGTCGTCGGTGCTGGCACCGTTTTCCGTAATATAGTAATGAGAAGGGTATTCACGCTGCACTCTGGTCAAAAGCTGGTACAGACCTTCCGGGTAAACCTCCCAGCCCATGGTGGTGTAGATGCCTTCCGGGTGGACTTCCCGAACTTTTTGGGGGTCCTGCGCGTCAGCCTGTAAAACAGTGCGAGTGTAATAATTAATACCAAGAAAATCTCCCGGCACGTTAATAATCTCTAGATCACCCGGTTGCACCAGGGTAGGAGCCAGTTCCTGCATCAGGGCATGGTCTTCAGGGTAAACACCCTTAAAGAGAGGGTCCAGGAAAAGCCGGTTTTGCTCGCAATCGGCGCGTTTAACGGCAAGCTCATCAGCAGCATTACCGGGCCGGGCCGGGTGATAAACTGCCAGGTTCAGGGTAATACCGACCTGGGCTTGCGGCGCATACTGGCGAATAATGGGCATAGCCAGCCCATGAGAGAGCAACAGGTGATGCACACTGGAAACCGCCAGGCGAGGGTCAGTCAGGCCGGGGGCATGATGCCCATCCCGGTAACCCAGAAAAGCCACACACCAGGGTTCGTTATGAGTAATCCAGCCCTTAACCCGGTCGCCCAGGCGTTTTAACACCGCTTCGGTATATTCAGCGTAGGCGTAAGCGGTGTCGCGCGCAGGCCAACCTCCCTGGTCTTGCAACACCTGGGGCAAATCCCAGTGGTAGAGGGTGGCATAAGGGGCAATCCCGGCTTCAAGCAGGCCATCTACCAGGCGATCATAAAAATCCAGTCCTTTTTGATTAACTTCTCCCCGTCCTTGAGGTAAAATACGCGGCCAGGCTATCGAGAAACGGTAAGCTTTAAACCCAAGCTGCCGCATCAGGCCAATATCTTCACGCCAGCGGTGGTAATGGTCGTCCGCTACTTTGCCGCTATCACCGTTCAACACTTTGCCAGGAGTGGCGCAAAAGCGATCCCAGATACTTTCGCTTCGACCATCCTCCTCTGTTGCGCCTTCAATCTGGTAAGAAGCAGTCGCCGCTCCCCATACAAAATCCCGGGGGAATTCCACGCGGTCATAATTATTTAAATCGGAAGTCACTTAATCAGGTCCTCTCTGCCTTTGTAACGAATAAGTCGCGGCCCTTTTAGCCTTTTCGAGGCTCATCTGCCTTTGCACTTTACGATCTAATGATTGTAAAAAAGCTAACCTTTGACCGGCTGAAGCTTAGCTTCAATAGTACCAGTACCAGCCAAAGGTTAGCTTTTCAAAAAAGAGCGTTAAAATACACTACAAATGTTACAGATTCTAGCCTTTGACGGAACCAGCCATCAAGCCACGCACGAAGAAGCGCTGTAAGGCAAAGAAGACGATCAACGGCACGATCATCGAAATGAATGCCCCGGCAGTCAGCAAGTGCCAGGCTTCTCCACGTGAACCCACGATGTTCGCCAACCGCTGCGTCAACACCTGCACATCGGTAGTTCCTCCCAGGAAGATCAAGGCCACCAGGTAGTCGTTCCAGACCCACAAGAACTGGAAGATCGCGAACGAGGCCAGGGCTGGCACCGATAGCGGCAAGATTAACCGCAAGAAAATCGTGAAGTTCGACGCTCCATCTATGAAAGCCGACTCAATGATTTCGCGCGGTAGCTGACTGATGAAGTTAAAAAGCAAGTAGATCGCCAGTGGCAAGCCGAAGGCTGTGTGCGCAATCCATACTGCCAGGTAAGTACCGGTAATCCCCAGCTTAGTGTAGTCTTGCAAAATGGGGATTAAGGCTACCTGCAAGGGAACCACCAGCATGGCAATCACTATACCGAACATCAAGCGCCTCCCCCAGAAGCGCATCCAGGCAAAGGCATAAGCTGCAAAGGCTGCGATCAGGATAGGGATAATCGTGGCCGGTACCGCCACTGTCAGGCTGTTCAAAAAGGCGCTTCCCAGGTTCTGCCCCTGCTCGGTAGTGCTAGTGCCATCAGAATTCTTGATCGTGACCGACTGCCCCACAATCACGTTTGAGTAGTTATCAAGGGTGAAGTGAGCATTTGAGGTCCACTGCTGCTGCTGCACATCTACCAGGCGCGACCGGCGGTTGGCCCATTTGACCTGTCGCCCGTCCGGCAGTTTGTAGCCCGCTACCAACTGGTCATCCGTGACTGTCACCCCCAGATCGGGGATTTGAATTGGTTGGTCCAGGGGTAAGCCTGCCTTGAGTTGTACCTTGCTGACACTCTGGTACTCCTGGTGCGGGAAAATCGTCCACCACCCGGATGAGAGAATATCATCCCTGGTCCGGAAAGAAGAAACCAGCAGCCCGAAGGAAGGGATAATCCACAACAGGCAGATGATTAACAGGATGCCGTTGACCAGAATGCCTGAAGTGATTTTACTGCGCCTGGAACCTGCCGTACGTGTCTGTACTGTAGTAGTTGCCATCTTAGAAGCCCTCCGTATGCCTTAACTGGCGTAAGTTGTAAATCATTACAGGGGTGACACATACAAACAGCACAATGGCGATAGCCGCCCCATAGCCGAAGTTGCGGTTCTGGAAGAACTCGCGGAAGAATTTGGTGGAAACCACTTCAGTACCGAACTGCCCACCGGTCATAACGAAGACTACATCGAAAATTTTGAGGGTAAAGATGGCCACCGTTGTGGTAACGGTGATAATAGTACCCTGAATGTAGGGAATAATAATGCTGAAGAAAGTCTGGACTTCAGTCGCGCCATCCACTCTGGCCGCTTCCAGCAAATCGGAAGGCACCCCTTTGAGAGCAGCCGAAAAGAGGACCATTGAGAAGCCGGTTTGCATCCAGACCAGCACTACAATCAGGAAGAAGTTGTTCCAGGGTTCCTGGGTAATCCAGGACTGAGGTGAAAGACCGAAAGCAACCGCAATAGCATTGAGCAGACCGATCTGAGGTTGTTCGGCGGGAGCATAGGCGTACATAAAGCGCCAGATCACGCTGGCACCCACGAAGGAGATGGCCATCGGCATAAAGATGAGGGCTTTCGCCACCTTCTCGAAACGACTGCGGTCGGCCAGTACTGCAATCAGCAACCCGAGGATTACGCACAAAGCGGTTCCCAGGATTAACCACATCAGGTTGTTGCGGAAGGATTCGAGCATTTGGCGGTCGGTAAAAACGGCCGCGTAGTTGGAGAGGCCGACGAAGTCAGTGGTGCTGGGGCCATAAAAGCTCTGGACGAAGGTACGGGCGGCCGGAATTACCAGGAACCAGGTCAGCAAAGCGATACCCGGACCAACAAAGACGTAGGGTTGGATACGGTTGCGCCATCTGGTGGAAAAGGATTCGACGATGGCGTTGGCAGCGGTGAAGAAAGCTGCAACAGCACCGACGCCCCAGACGATAG
This sequence comes from Chloroflexia bacterium, assembly GCA_036261665.1. GTDB lineage: Bacteria > Chloroflexota > Chloroflexia > Chloroheliales > Chloroheliaceae > 54-19. The sequence goes on along the minus strand of DATAKM010000132.1, from coordinate 81,303 downwards.
CCACCACGGCGTTAAATACCTGGGGTTGGTCAGAGCTTTTCAAGTAGATAAAGCCCAGAAAGAAGATAATCAGCACCACTACCAGACTAAGCACGCCGATCAGGAAGCGACTGGGGGACCAGGCGCCAGGACTGGGAGTAGTAGCTTTATCGGAGCGGATTTGATCCGTTTGTGCCATCTCAAATCTCCTTCTATCAGCACACCAATTATGCTTATTAAAGCAAGAAAGCCTGGCCTTGTGAAAGCAGAAAAGCTTTCGAGACTAATTCAATATTTGGATAAGCCGGCTTCCTGATTTTGTATATAGTTAGAATCCCCTTAATAGCCTGACTAAAAAGCAGTAGATATTTCAAAGGCTCCTTTGCGTCCCAAGTGACGACAGGAGCTGAAATGGAAGTCTTATTGAGAAATAACGCTACGAGCTAGCAATGTTATTTCTAATTCTGCATTCTTGAATTTAGTTTCTACAACCTACTATTAGAGGTAACGCTGCCCGATTTACAAATCTGGCAGCGTTACAGTTTCCTTTAACCTTGCGGCTCAAGGCACTTTATTTCTTGACCGAACTCCAACCTTGCTGGGCTTCTTGCAAAGCCTGATCCAGGTTAGCGGAACCGCTCACATAGTCGGTCATGGCCTTCCAGAAAGTACCGGAACCAACCGCGCCCGGCATAAGGTCAGAACCATCGAAGCGAACATCTTTAGCGCTGGCTAAAATCTGAGCCACCTTCTTGTCCACATCGTTGCTGTAGACCGAGATGTCAGCGTCCTTCTGGGGAGCCAGAGCACCACCAGCGGCAGCCCAACCACGTACACCATCGAAGGTGCTGAACCATTGCTCAACCGCACGTACTTCCGGCCGGTCACTGAACATGGTCATAATGTCACCACCGAATTCCAGCGGAGCACCGTACTGAGTGTTGATCGCCGGTAACTGGAATACATCATAATCCACGCCAATCTTGGCGGAAGGTTTGATCTGGGTGAAGTAGCTGGTAATGAAGTTACCCTGATCGAGTAACCAGCACTTCGGCGGGTTCTGGAACATCGGTTTGGGAGCATCACCAAAAGCGGTGCTGACGATGGACTTGGTACCACCAAAAACGTACTTGGGATTCAACCAGATCTGGTCGAAGTACTTCATGGCGTTCTTGACTTCAGGTGCGGTGAAGGGCAGTTCGCCGGTGGTCCATTTGTCATAGTTCTGGAGCGAAGTGGTGCGCAGCATCAGTTGCTCGACCCAGTCAGTCGCAGGCCAACCGGTAGCTGAACCGCTTTCAATACCGATACACCAGGGGGCATCACCGTCTTTGACAATCTGGTCGGAGAGCTTAATCAGATCATCCCAGGTCTGAGGTATTTTGTAACCGGCCTGATCGAAGGCGGCTTTGGGATACCAGACAAGACCTTTAACGTTAACACGCTGGAAGACCCCACCCAGGATCTTGCCGCTCTTGCCGTCAACGGTAGCGGTATCAATATAGCCCTGAGCATAGTTCTGCTTGAGCCAATCGGTAGTGAAAACTTTATTGAGGTCAACCACCTTGCCAGTCTTGGCAATACTGGCTAACAGACCGGGCTGCGGGAAGTCGGCGATATCAGGCGGGTTGCCACCTTCTACCCGGACGTTGATCGAAGTTTCAAAAGTTTTGTCACCGCTGTAGACGACATTAATGCCGGTAGCATCGTTGAAGGGTTTCAGCGCGTTGTTGAATTTGGTTTCGTCCTCACCGGTGGCGGGGCCATAGATGGTAACTTTGGTGCCTTTGTACTTACCGGCGTAAGCGTCAACCAGTTCCTGGCCTACTTTGCTGTAGTCAGTTTTACCGGTAGCTGTGCCGGAAGAAGCGGCGGTAGTAGCAGCGGCAGTAGTTGCAGCAGCGGTAGTCGCGGCAGCGGTAGTGGCAGCAGCCGTGGTGGCAGCAGCAGTAGTCGCGGCAGCGGTAGTAGCAGCGGCAGTAGTTGCGGCAGCGGTAGTAGCAGCCGCAGTCGTAGAAGCAGCGGTAGTCGCGGCAGCGGTAGTCGCGGCGGGTGCAGGGGTGTTAGTATTATCACCACAGGCTGCCAGGACCAGGGCTGTTAGCAACAGAGCTAATACCAGGGCGCCAAGTTGCTTGCCCTGTTTAGATCCGGTACTGAAGCGGGATTTCATCCTAATCAATCCTCCTTAATATACATTTGGGAACTTAATTAGCCAGCAAAGGCCTTTCGGAAAGGTTTCCAACTGCAAATCTATTATTAGCATAAATTAAGCAGTTTGTAAATAGGTAACGAAGGAAGAATACAGGATTTTTGAGAGGTTCCGAAAAGGGATTTTAATTATTTTGCCCATTAGGAAAGCCTAAACTTGATAAAGACTTAAATTTAAGGCCCATCAAATAAATGAATAATCCCTTTACAGGTGAACAAAGTCGTGTTAGTATAAATTTTGGATCTATGGAATTAGTTCCATAAGTTGTTCGGATTATTTTAATAAAATCAATCTGATTTTTTGATTAGAAATCTCTTCAATGCTATGACGTTGAGAGAGGCCTGTTAGTTCCTGAATTCTCGTTAAAATGTATATTTTAACGAAGTAATTAAGCTACTCTGATTTCCAACTTATCTTTGATTTACTGGTGAGCTAAACAAGCAGGATACGAGAAACTTATGGCAGTCACTATACATGATGTAGCGCGCACCGCTGGAGTAGGTATCGGGACTGTTTCACGCGTCTTAAACAATAATCAGGCTGTAAAGGAATCAACTCGTCAAAAAGTGCTGGACGCTATCGCCCAGCTAGAGTACCACCCCGACCCTATAGCACGCTCAATGATAACTCGCCGGACCGGTGTGGCGGGGGTAGTTATACCGTTTATAACGCGGGGCTTCTCAGTAGAAGTCTTAAGAGGCTTAATAAACACAGCGGGACATATCGGCTATGAACTTGTAATCTATAACCTTGAGGACGATATTCATAGCAAAATCCTCTTTTCTAACCTGCCAATGCGGCGAAAAGTAGACGGCCTCCTGATGGTTTCCCTTGTCCCTGACGAGAAAATGACGCCGGTAATTCTGAAGTCCCATCTTCCCGTCGTCTTGATAGACGCCTACAGCCCTTATTTCACTTCAATAATAGTCAATAATATCGAGGGGGCTTACCAGGCAGTTAAAAGTCTGCTAAAGGTGGGTCATCGCCGCATAGGCTTTATTAACGGTATAAAAGAGGGTAACTTTAAATTTAACCAGGCAAATGATCGCTTGATTGGAGTGCATCGTGCCCTGGCGGAAGCAGGTATTGAGTTTGACCCGGACCTGATGGCAGTCAGTGATTGGACCCGAGAAGGAGGCCAGGAAGCGGCTGAAAAATTGCTGTCACTACCTGAACCTCCCACCGCCATTTTTGCTTCCTCTGATATCCAGGCGGTAGGGGTACTTGAGGTGGCTCGCAAAAAACATTTGAAGGTTCCCAGAGATCTTTCCATAATTGGCTTTGATGGTATAGACCTATCTGAAATCCTGGATATCAATACTGTGCAGCAGCCAATGGAAAAGATGGGCGAACTGGGCATGAATAAATTGTTGGAATTACTCGAAAACGAAAATAATAAATTACCCGAACTAATCCGGCTTGATACCTGCTTACTTGAACGGCACACCGTCGCTCCCCCCGCCAGAAACAAAAAACTTCGTTAGGCTCTCTATCTACAAAAGGCTTTACTGTTCAAAAATATTAATAGCCAGCAAGCACAGTTCAATTTCGGTTTGGGTTTTGAATGGCTTTAAACTGTGTTATGATTTCAGCACCCTTTATCTAACTAGAAAGGATAAATTATGTCTGAAGTCCAAAATCTGGAAGGACTTTCTTGTTGGCGTAGTATAGGCCCGTTTAGAGGCGGGCGTGTAGTAGCAGTTGCAGGCAGTTATGACGAACCGAGTACCTTTTACTTTGGAGGTGCTGCGGGCGGCGTCTGGAAGACCATTGACGCCGGAATCTACTGGCGTAATGTTTCGGATGGGTTTTTCACGACCTCCGCAATAGGCGCGCTGGCAGTTGCTCCCTCCGATTCGAACGTGATTTATGCCGGTACCGGTGAAACTACCATTCGTATAGACGTTTCACACGGCGATGGTGTTTATAAAAGTACGGATGCCGGGAAAACCTGGACCAATATTGGTCTAAGAGACACCCGTTTCATCGGCAAAATTCGGGTCCATCCTCAGAATCCGGATATTGTATGGGTGGCGGCCCTGGGTCACGCTTTTGGCCCAAATAAAGAACGCGGTGTTTTCAAAAGCGATGATGGCGGGAAAAACTGGCGGCAAGTCCTGTTTGTCAGCGAAAAAGCCGGGGCGGTAGACCTCAGCGTTGATAGCCTTAACCCGCGTATTATCTATGCCACTATCTGGGAGGCTTACCGTAACTTCCACCAGATTAGCAGCGGCGGGCCGGATAGTGGTCTCTGGATGAGCAAAGACGGCGGAGAAACCTGGGAGAATATCAGCACCCGGCACGGACTTCCTAAAGGTATTTTAGGGAAGATCGGTGTCGCCGCTTCTCCGGCCCGCGCAGGCCGGGTGTGGGCTTTGATCGAGCATAAAACCGAGGGCGGTCTTTACCGCTCGGATGATTATGGCGATACCTGGGAGCGCGTCAGCGATAACCAGAATCTGGTATCGCGGGCCTGGTATTACACTCACATTACGGCTGATCCTCAAGACGGCGACACTATATATGTCAACAACTTGAGTTTCTATCGCAGCACGGATGGAGGCAAAACCTTTAACGAAATACCTACCCCTCACGGCGATAATCACGACCTCTGGATAGATCCAACCAATAATCAGCGCATGATCCAGGGAAATGACGGTGGGGCTAATGTTTCGTTGAATGGCGGCTTCACTTTCTCCTCTATTTACAATCAACCGACTGCTCAGTTCTATCACCTGGCGACAGATAACCTGGAACCCTACAACGTGTACGGCACGCAGCAGGACAATTCCAGCATCGCGGTACCCAGTCGCAGCAGTCATACCGTGATTAGCTGGTTCGACTGTTATGTGGCCGGTACAGGTGAGAGCGGCTATATTGCGGTACGGCCGGATGATCCCAACATCGTCTACGTGGGCGCAATCGGCTCTTCGCCGGGCGGCGGAAATCAGTTGCAGCGCTACGACAAACGCACTGAACAGATTCGCCTGATTACCACCTGGCCGGAGTTGATGAGCGGTCAGGGCGCGGAAGATTACAAATACCGCTTTGCCTGGACATACCCGATTGTAATTTCGCCCCATAACCCCAATAATCTCTATATTGGCGGAAATATGGTCTTCAGAACCACCGACGAAGGCCAGACCTGGGAAATTATCAGTCCTGACCTTACCAGGGCTGACCCTGAAACGCTAAAGCCGACCGGCGGGCCGATCAACCGGGATGCGGTAGGGGCTGAAGTTTATGCCACCGTCTTCGCGTTTGCCGAGTCCCCGCTCCAGGAAGGGTTATTCTGGGCCGGTTCGGATGATGGCCTGGTGCATATCAGCCGCAACGGTGGTAAAGACTGGCAAAAGATTACTCCGCAACAATTACCGGAGTGGACTTTAATCAGTTGTATCGAACCATCGCCCTACGACCCGGCGGTAGCTTACCTGGCCGGTACTCGTTATAAACTGGACGACTACAAACCCTATTTGTATGTCACCAGGGATTACGGCCAGACCTGGCAGGAGATTAACAACGGGATAGGCGAACAGGCTTTCACCAGGGTGATCAGAGTTGACCCGGTGCAACCAGGGCTGCTGTACGCCGGGACCGAAACCGGGATTTATGTCTCCTTCAATGATGGCCAATCCTGGCAGTCGCTACAGCTTAACCTGCCGGTTACACCTGTTTTTGAAATACTGGTTAAAGGTTCTGACCTGATCGCCGGGACGCACGGTCGCGCTATCTGGATTCTGGATGACCTGCAACCGCTCCGTAACCTCGCGAAGGGCATCTCCGCTGAGGGTAATTATCTTTTCGCCCCGCGCGAAACCATTCGGGTGCTGCCCGGTATCGAATGGAGCGAACCGGTAGAAAGCCTTACTAACTATTTCAGCCACGGCGGCGGAGCCTATATCGGCAAAGTCACGCCCGATGGGGAAAAAGTGCGGCACTTGCTGGATGCCGGGGAAAATCCGCCTGGTGGTGTAATTGTAAATTACAGGCTGGAAAAAGTACCCGAACAACCGATCACCTTGAGCTTCCGTAATGACAAGGGGGAAGAAATCGCCTCCTTCTCCAGCCGTAAATCGGATGACCCGACAAAGGTTAAAGAGCAACGCGCTCCGGCTAAAGAGGGCTGGAACCGCTTTGTCTGGAACATGCGGCACTCGCCTGTCACCAAGATTGAAGGAAGCGATCCACCTGCCGAAGCCACTGTCACCGGGCCAATCGTTACGCCGGGTAGCTACAAAGTGATTTTGAAGGTGGGTGAGCAAGAGCAGGAGCAATCCTTCAAGATTGTAAAACCTTCCAATCTGCCGGCTACCCAGGAAGACCTGGATGCTCAGTACGATTTACTGTTACGCATTCACCGTCAACTCGACCGGACGGCGATCAATCTCAATCGCATGCGCGACCTGCGCAGTCAGCTTGATGGCTGGACCAAACGAGCGAAAGACAAAGAAGGCGGCGCTGCAATCGCGGAAGCGGCTAAAGCGCTGAGCGAAAAGGTGCTTGAAATTGAAAAAGTAATTCAGATACCGAATTTGCGCTCGGGCTGGGCCGACAATCTGAACGAGGGAACCAGGCTGCTGGGCAAGTTGACCGAGTTGATCGGCGCAGTTTCCCTGGGCGATTACAGGCCAACCGCTGCGGCGCAGGCTGTTTTCAATATGCTCCAGGAAAAAATTGAGGCTCAAATTTCCAGTTTTGAGGAGCTAACCAGGTCCGGGCTGGCCGATTTCAACAAGCGGTTAACAGAAGCCAATTTTGCGGCGGTTCTGGTTTAACCTGCCGTAAGAGCAGTCCTGACTGAGAGAAGTAAAAAGCTGAGTGCTTCGTTGCGGCTGAGTGCCGCAACGAATATTACATAGGGTTTTTTAACGAGGAGTTTACCATGAGGGAACTTTTTCCGGTTGTAGCAGGGGCCCTGGTAGGAGGGCTGGTTATGGCAGTACCTTCCCAGAAACTACGGGTGGCCGCTTTCGTGATTGGCTGTGTGGTTTTTGGTATGCTGGCGAGCTTTTTAAGCGGCGAGTTAGCGGAAAGCTGGGCTTTCCTTTCGGTAGACATGTTGCTGGTCTGGTTCGGCGGGCTGGCTATGGTAGTGCTGATCACAGGGCTACGCCACTTCGATGCCATCCAGCGCTTCCTGACCGGATCTTCAGGTGAGGCCAACAAAAAGTAGTTAGCTAGGTCAGCGCATTTCTATATGGGCTAATTGAAACAAAATTGAGAGAGCCGGAAGCTAAAGTAACAATGTTACCTTTACTTCCGGCTCTTTATACAGTCAATTTCTAAATCGCTATTCCTTCGATGATACTGAAATCGGCAGGAGCAGGGATCACACGGCTCAATCTAAAGCTGCTCTCCTCAAAAAGCTGCTCGAATTCGGCGGCGGTGCGTTCGCGCCCTACAAGGATCGCAAGCATTTCCAGGTCGAGTATCTTGGAAAAAGCAGGCTCATTGCCGGCTGGAATAAGCTGTTCCACTACAAGTAAACGCCCGCCGGGCTGAATAGCCTTGCGGCAATTTCGCAAAATTTGCAAGCAATGCTCATCGTCCCAATCGTGCAAAATAAACTTCATAATATAAGCATCTGCCCCGGCCGGTACGCTTTCAAAAAAGTCTCCAGCCACTAGCCTGCAACGCTCCAGCACTCCCTGGGCCTGCAAAGGTTCTTTCGCCCCTTCAATCACGGCAGGTATATCAAAGAGCACACCATTTAGCGATGGAAAAGCCTTCAGGATAGCCGAAAGCGAGCTACCATGGGCGCCGCCTACATCCACCAGAGTGTCAATTCCCGAAAAATCATAAGAGGCTACCACCGGACCATTTACCGACTCTGAGAAACTGGTCATTGCCTGGCTGAAGAGACGACCGGAAGAAGGATTATTCTCTTCAAAATACTGCCACAAATTTTTGCCATAAATCCGGTTAAAGGCCGGTCTTCCGGTCTGAATGCTGTAGGCCAGTTCGCCCCAACTTGCCCAGCGCCAGTCATCGCCCCACATACGAGTCATGTTCCGCATCGAACCGTGTACATCAGATTGCAAGAAGCTAGAAAGAGGATTGTTACTGAAGACCTGTGGCTCGATTTCGGAAAATACTCCGCAGGAAGTCAGAGCACGTAGCAACCGATAAAGTGATTGTGTATGTGTACCTGTAATTTCGGCCAGTTCAGCCACACCCTTTGGCCCGTCCTTTAATAAATCGGCGATGCCAAATTTAGCAGCCGCTTGCAAAGCACGCGCCGACATCATTCCGCTCAACATATTCAACAGGACCAGTGGGGGCGGTAATTCGTGGGTAGCCGGGGCGGCTTCTTCTACCTGAGTCATTTCTAGTTTCCTTTCTTATCTTAATTCTCTGATCTTAATTCCTGTTTACTGTTATTAACTACAGGGCTGAAAAGTTTCTAGCTGGAAGTAGTGTAACCCCTGGAAAGAGGCCTGGCATCGGGATGATTCCGGATTGCAGTTCCCTATATTTTTATATTTGGCAAATAAAAAAGGAGGGATTCCCTAGGGAATCCCTTTGCGACTAAAAATTAAAAAAAGCGGTGTTCTATAGCGTAGCGGGCGGCAGCGGTGCGCGAGGTTACATTGAGCTTGCTGTAGATCGAACGAAGATGAGCGTCTACGGTTCGCGGACTGACTGATAACTTTTCGCCAATTTCTACGTAAGTTAAACCCTCAACTACCAGTCTTAATATCTCCAGCTCACGGGCGGTCAATCCGGCCTTATTAGCCGCAACCGGAACGGGCAAAACTTTTGGTGGCGTTTCTGGAGTTTCTTCTATTTTTTTGAAATTTTCTAGAAGTACCAGGGCCAGAGAAACAGCCCCCTCCAGAGTGAGGGTTTCCCCTTCCAACCACACGCTGGCAAATTCCTTTTCTACTAAAAGCGTTTTTGCAAGGGAAAGATTGCGCTTATTTGTCTGGCCGTCCGCAGGTGTCAAACGTATTCCCAATATTTTAGCCATTTTGTCAGAAGCGGCCAGTAATTTTATTGCCAGTTCAGGCTGTTTTTGATGTATCGCTACTCCGGCAATAGCAGAAAGACAGACAGCAATGCCACTTTTATGTTCCAGGCGCTGGAAAATAGTTAAACCGTCATGAAGATAGGCAGCCGCTTGCTCATACTCGTCCTGAAAAAGGGCTATATGCCCTAAATTCTGTAGAGCCGCCGCTATTCGCCACTTGTTATCCAGCCGCCTGAAATGTGCCAGGCTCTCATTGTAAAAATAAGCCGCCTGCAAGTAATTAGCCTGGCAACGTGAAACTTCGCCTAAACTATTTAGAGCAAGCGCCAGGGCCCAGCTATCTCCCACAGCCTTCAATAAAGTCAGGGCCTCTTGCAACTGAGGATAAGCTTCTTCCTGCTTTCCCTCGTAACTGAGAATATCACCCAGACCAACCAGGGCCAGCGCTATTCCGCGTTTATCACCAATCTCTTTTGAAATAGCCAGGCTTTGCTCGAAGTGATAACGAGCCTCTCCGAAACGCGCCTGGTACTTTGCCACGTTACCTAAATTATCATGATCGTAAGCCTGCCATTGCTTATCTCCATCTGCTTCAAAAAGCTCCAGACTTTCCAATAGCAACAGGCGTGAGGCGTTAAAATCGCCCTGGTAACGCGCCAGTACCCCCTCGCTGTAAAGCGCCTTCGCACGAGCCTGCGGAAAATGGGCGCTTTCACTTAGCGCCACCAATCTTTCCAGCCACCTGCGCCCCTCGCTTAAATGCCCGCGTAAAAACCAGAACCAGCCGAGCGCGCCACTTAACCTGAGGGCCAGTTCGACCGCTCCCCGGTTAAGCATCCATTCCAGGGCCGCCCGCAAGTTATCGTGTTCCTGGTCCAGCCGTTGCAATAATTTGTTTTGCCCTTCTCCGAGCAAGCTCGCTTCACTCTCCTCGGCCAGAGAGAGATAATAACCGGTATAAGCAAGCTGTAAAGCTTCAATCTCATCACTTCCAGTAAGCTGTTCCCAGGCAAATTCACGGATGGTTTCCAGCATTAAAAAGCGAGTTGTGACCGGGTCAGGCAAGTCTACCTGGCGCAATAAATTTTTGTCTATCAGGGAACTGATACCACTAAGCACATCAAAAGGTAACTTATTGTCCCAGTTACAAATGGCTTCTGCCCCTTCCAGACTGGTACCGCTCCTGAAAACTGCCAGACGGGAGAAAAGAAGCTGTTCACCCTGGTCCAGCAACCTGTAACTCCATTCTATGGTATTGCGCATGGTCTGCTGGCGGGACGGTAAATCCTGCGCTCCGCCTACCAGTAAAGGCAGGCGCGCCTGGCGTAAGCGTTGGAGTAGAGCCTGGGGCGATAAAATCTTGATACGTGCGGCAGCCAGTTCCAGCGCTAGCGGTAAACCATCCAGATTAGTACAAATTTCGGCTACCGCCGGGGCGTTTTCCTCGGTCAAGGTAAAGCCAAACTTAACCGCCTCAGCGCGTTCTACAAAAAAAGCCACTGCCGGGGAATGCTTCAATTCCTGGATATTTTTCAGTTCGTTTGAAGCAGGCAAATTTAGAGGCGGTACAGCATATTCATACTCGCTGTACAGATGCAAAGCGGACCGGCTGGTGACAAGTATTTTTAGAGCAGGGCAGGCCATCAGCAATTCAGAAAGCTGGGGAGCTGCCATCACTAGATGTTCAAAATTATCCAGAACCAGTAGCTGTGGTTTAAGCCGTAAGTGGCTTTTAAGGTACTCCATTAACATCTGGCCGCTTTCATCTTTCAAGCCCAGATGCTGAGCGATAGTTGATATGATCAGAGCAGGGTTGCTGATAGCAGCCAGCGGTACAAATGTAGCTTCCTGCCCGCTCTGCTGGAAGCGGTTTACTACTTCTAAAGCTAAGCGGGTCTTGCCTACTCCCCCCGAACCGGTCAGAGTGAGCAAACGTAAACCGGGACGGCTCAATAGCTGGCAAATTGCGGCCAACTCTCTTTCCCTTCCAATGAACAGGGTTAGAGAACCAGGCGCTTTCGCAAAGTTGGCTTGCTCAGAAGTATGTGCGGAGGACAGGTTAACATTTACTTTATCCAAGACTGACCTCTATTTACCTGAATAACTATAAAGGTTTTTGTGAAATTAACAATTAGCCAGGTAACAATTATAAATCTATTTATCCTGTCTTTTATATCCAGATTATACTGAATTTTAGATTAGCTATATAAACTTTCCTACCATAACTCTTGAAGGCTTTTAGGCAATCTTAAATGTTTGCCAAATATCTACTTTTCATTTACCGCTCTGTTAACGGCTAATGTATACAATAAAAGTATAATATCGTTACGAATTTCACAAGGAGAAAAGGGTTATGCGAACACGCAACGCGGCATTCGTCTTCTGTGGGCTTTTCCTGACTATTAACCTCCTGATACTACTTGCAATTTTTCTAAGCTCCATTATTTTAGCCATAAACCTGAGCAATATTCAGATATTATTCATGAATCTCCTGGGGTTTGCTCTGCCGGTAGCTGTTATCAGTTTGTTTCATTTTGGCAGTGCCAGGCAAATGCTGGTGCATCCAACTTCCGCCAGTATTATTGAGCTTCTTCCGGGCTTTGCCTTTCTTGTCATAGGCTTGATATTTAGCAACATTATTTTCTCTATTTTAAGCTTACCGCACATGCTGGTAGGATGTCTTACACTGCTCTCCCTTGAACGAAACCAGGAAGCTGTATACGAGAGGGTTAAGTAACTGAACGAAAAAGGCTGTCATACCTGCCAGCCCCGGTTTTAGATCTGGATTGGCCAGATAAAAGCCAAGGGGTGGACGTTATGACAGCTTTACTACTGATTTTCTATACTAAGATTCTACCGGTTACCTGCCTGCTGGTCACGCGGCGGATATTGCTGCGAGGATTGGGCCGGGTAATAATTCTGTTGCGGATAACCGGGCTGCTGGTACTGATTATAGCCCTGCGCCTGCTGAGGATAACCGGGTTGCTGAGGGTAGTAACCACCTTGCGGATAACCGGGCTGCGGGCCAGGATAATAACCTCCCGAAACTGCCGGTACTGGTTGAGCCTGAGGTGTCGCCTTCTTGAAAGAGGCCAGCAACGCCAGGACCGCGCCAATGATCAGCAGCAGACCGGAAAAACCCCAGAAAATCGAGGCGCAGAAGAAACCGCCAATTCCTGAGACCGCCAGCATAATAGCGCCAATCGGGGGCTTCCAGGCCGTAATAATACCGCCTGCAATTGCCACCACACATAGAACGATTAAAACCAACCCCAGGCCGCCCAGTAAAGTTCCGGCATCGGATACCGCCTTGATGTCTTTCTGAAGATCAGCCTGCTCGGAAGCTGTCAGGTTGCTGGTAACGGTAGGGTCGGCAGCCGCAGTTGCCGCCGCTTTGCCTATTCCGCCTACCACAAATAAAAAGCCGGCCAGTAAAAAACCCAGGACTCCACCAATAATTCCCAGTACCATTGCTGCTACACGCATCCTGGACCTCCTTAATAGAAAACCAGCAGAAAATGCTAAGGTTATCTTTAACTAACTCTTTTCAGGTAACAACGTTTTCAGGTATTACGAAACCAATCAATGCGAGTGGTAATACCTAAAGTATATACTGAACTGGAATTGTGACAATGATACTAATCACAAATGTGTAAAATCTTTTACACTTTGAGTCTGGGGCACGCCTGAACTAATGGATTTTGGGGAGTGATTTTCTATACACTGACTCTACATACAGTTTCAATTCACCTGTATGGTGACAGTGGCCCCATTTAAGCTATAATTTCTACACGTGTGCTTAATCCTACTCGACTTTGAATTAGCATAGCTAGAGATAGAAGTAGAAAGTAGAAATAGGAAGTACAAGTAGTAATTAGAAGCAGAAAGAAGGAAAAGGCTTGGAAACAAGACAACTCGGTAAAAATGGCCCGCAAGTGTCTGCCATTGGCCTGGGCTGCATGGGTATGTCAGATTTCTATGGACCGCGCAACGATGAGGAGTCCTTGGCTACTATTCAGCACGCTCTGGATAACGGAATTAACTTTCTGGATACTGCCGACATGTACGGTGTCGGGCGAAACGAAGAACTGGTTGGAAAAGCGCTTAAAGGCCAGCGGGACAAAGTAATCCTGGCTACTAAATTCGGGAATGTCCGCTCACCGGAAGGGGGCTTTTTAGGTATTAGCGGAAAGCCCGATTATGTAAAATCGGCTTGTGAAGCCAGTCTGCGCCGCCTGGGAGTAGATTACATTGATCTCTATTACCAGCACCGTGTAGATCCCGATACGCCGATTGAAGATACCGTAGGCGCGATGGCCGACCTGGTGCGGGAAGGCAAAGTCCGCTACCTGGGTCTATCGGAAGCCTCGGCCAGTACCATACGAAGAGCCCAAAAAGTGCATCCGATCTCGGCGCTACAGACCGAGTATTCCCTGTGGGCGCGCGATGTAGAGGCCGATATTTTACCCACCTGTCGCGAGTTGGGCATCGGGTTTGTGGCTTACAGTCCCTTAGGGCGCGGCCTTTTGACCGGGCAGATAAAACGCTATGAGGATTTTGCTCCCGACGATTTCCGGCGCAGCCAGCCTCGTTTTCAGGGTGAAAACTTTGAAAAGAACATGGAACTTGTCAGGCAGGTCGAGGAAATCGCCCGCCAGAAAGGAGCCACTCCCTCGCAGGTTGCCCTGGCCTGGCTACTGGCTAAAGGAGAGGATATCGTGCCTATCCCCGGAACCCGCCGCATCAAGTACCTGGACGAAAATATCGGGGCAACCAGGATACAGCTTTCACAGGACGAGCTTGATCGCCTGGAAAAAATCTTTAGCCCGGAAGCGGTGGCCGGTACGCGTTATCCCTCGGAGGGCATGAAGAGAGTCAACATTTAGCTAAACGCCGCTTCCCGAGGGAAAGCCCTGCATAAAGCGACCCGCTTGTGGGTGTTCAAATCAGGATTAGAAAAGGAGCAAACCCGACATCAGGGTTTGCTCCTTCTGTATTTTAGACAGCAACGTTAAATCTCTTCTGCACCCTTCTAGGGCTAATCAACAGTAACCGCGAAGGCGTTGGCCGGGGTGCTGCCCTGGGCAGGTTGGGCAGCGACACTGACTTTACTGCCTGCTTTCAGGTCAGTAGCCGTTCCAGCAGTTCTCTTCGACAGGGTGGTGCTGCTGTTCAAATTGACCGTGATACTCTGGCCGTTAAAGCCTGTGCCGGTAAGCGTATTGCCGGAGAGAGTGGCGTTCCGCAGTATCATCATACCATTCGGTCCGGCCTGACCGTTAGGCCCCCCGGCAGGCATGTTAGCCGGAGGATTGCCGTTCATTTGCCCCGGCATGCCGGCATTGCCATTGGCCTGGCCCTGGTTCGAGGCCGCACCGGCATTGCCATTGGCCTGGCCCTGGTTCGGACCTGCCCCGGCGTTGCCGTTACCTCTACCCGGGAGAGCTGCCTGATCTGAAACAGTCAGGCTGGTAGCGGTATAGCTACCGTCACTGCCCTGCTGGCCGGTAAACTGAATTTGACTGTTTGTATTAGAAGTCAGCAGTTGCTTCAGTTCATCGCCGGTAATAGTGCTGGTTTTTGAAATACGGGCCTGCCCTACCGCGAACTGCTGGCTGCTGCCGTCCGCCGCTGTGACCGTCAGAGTCTGGCTGTTCGCGTCATAACTCTGGATCGTGCCGGTTATAGCCGGGCCAAAGTTACCGCGACCAAAACCACCCTGCCTGCCGCCGGTGCCGTTGCCATTGGCTGGAACCGCCGAGTTGCTCTGCGCAGCGCTCCCGGCATTAGCGCCCGTGGAAGAGGTACCGGAGGCGTTACCGGCAGCGGTAGTGCTACTGGCGCTGGCAACCGCTGCTGCCGGGGCATTGGTGCTACTGCTGGCATTTTCACCGCAGGCGGCCAGACCCAGGGCCAGCGTTAGCAAGACAAGACCGCTGCCAACCGTTTTTTTCAAATTTTTCTTTTTCGATTTTGCTTGAGATAACACGCTATTTTCTCCTTGTTTAACTTTGGATTTTGGTTTTAGTTAGTCACTATTACCTGGTTTGAGTTTAGTAACTACGCCTCTTTCTACAGGGCTAAGAATGTTTTGTAACGGGCGCCGGAGTTTTAGCTGCCGGAGCTTTTACCTGGACGGAGCTTGATGAGCTGGCCGCTTTGGTCGTGGTGCTGGCCACCGGTGTAGCCGTAGCCGGAACCGGTGTAGCCGTAGCCGGGACGGCGGTAGGCGTACTGGCCGTTGTGGGAGTAGCCGTGGCCGGAAAGGTGGTAGCCGTTGGATCGGCGGTAGTTGGTTGGGCTGACGTAGTTGGGACGGTGGTTGCGGTCGCTGCCGGCGTGGCGGTGCTGGTGGGCACGACCTGGCCGACTACCTCCTCGCCACAGGCTGTCAGAGAAGCTGCCAGCGCTGCCGTGACCAGTCCTTTTCCCAGCAAGGAGTAAACCCTGTGCTTTGCCGGCCTGGTCTTATAGCCCGGTCCCTTCCTTTCTTCCTTAGCCTTTGACATTACAGGTTCCTTTCTATGTTCTCGATTTATCTTCTTGATTCAGGTCTTTAAGTCATTTCAGCCCGTGACTTTAAAAGGACTTATAGTTGAATGAGTTTGCCTTCCAGGGTGACAAAGATGATCGAGCTTAGCTGAGCTTTTTCCATTAGCGTACTTTCGGCCATCTTCTCCGGTCCCAGAATCAGGGCTGTTTTAGCCATCACATCGGCGAACTGCACCGCCTCCGCTACCACTGTCACAGAGGCCAGGCCGGTATCGGCGGGCTGGTTGGTGCGCGGGTCGATCAGGTGATGGCGGGTTTGGCCGCCCAGTTGCCAGCGCCTGCCCATAGTAGATGAGGTAGCCACCGCTTTGTTCGCTACCTGTAGGCTGGTGATGGTGGCGTCGTTGCCGCGCACCGGGTCTTCCACCAGCACATTCCATCCCCGGCTATCCTGGGGCGGGCAACCCCGTAAGTACATATCGCCGCCCGCGCTGACCATAAAGCTATCGAACCCCTCCCGGCGCAGGAGGTCCGCCGCCTGGTCTACCGTCGTACCCTTGGCGATACCTCCCAGGTCAACCCGCACCCCCGGCGCCAGCCTGATACTCCGCCGGGTCTCGTCAAGCTCGATCCACGCCTCGCCGCCCGTCCGCTGATTTGAGAAATGGATCAAGGGGTTTCTGGCGAACAACTGAGGGCCTCTCCCCGCGATCATTTCAAAGCTGCGATCATAACCGGCGGCTTCCAGGGCATCCAGGATAGTTGGGTCAAAAATCCCGCCTGTGAGGGCCTGCATCCGGCGAGCGGCAACCACGTTCCGGTACAAAAGCTCAGAGGCATTTTCGAGATAGCCTTTGTGGTTTAGCTCGCTAAGCTCACTCTCTGGCCGGAAGCGGCTCAGAGTCGCTTCATTCGTGGCGAAAAGGGCTTCTATTTGCTGGACAGTCTGCACCGCTTTCTCCGCCTCGGTGGTATAAATCAGGAGTTCTATTCCCGTATTCATCGCCCTGAAATTCAGGGATACTTCGCGTAATTCCGCCTTTTCTACTTCGTCCATCATTACCCGTGTCATGACTATTTTCTCCCATTGCCATTCTTGCTTCCGGTTAATCTGTTCTCTAGGAGTGCCCGGTAACTACCTGCGGGGCGCTGCTCTGCACCTTATTCACCTGTACGCCGCTACTGCTCGAACTGGTCTGCGAAGTGCTCTGGCTGGCGCTGTTAGACGAAGTTGTGCCCGTAAAGCTAGAATTGTTAGCCGAGGCTATCCCTGCTCCGGCGCCGTTAAGACTGCCCTGCGCTACCTCGAAGCCGAGATACCCGGCCAGAGCGCCTACTGCCACCAGCACCACCATCGCTACTTTCTGGTAGAGCGGATTTATCTCGCTCTCAGGCGCGATCACTGTGCGGGACCGGGTGGCTACGAGCTTACCGGCAACAGCCCTCTGCTGGGCTAACTCAGGGCCCTTGACGGGCTGCGCTTTAACAGCGCGTGAAGAGGCCTTAGCGGCAGGCGCGGGTGCTTTGCGCTGTTGTTCGCGCTTGCGATAGACCACAAACCCGATAGACTGAGCCACCAGTACCGCCAGGGCCACAGCCAGGACACCGAAAATCATTACCATACCTCGCCCGTTGTTTACCTGCTGGGTAAAGGTATGGCCCAGGGCCAGGACGAACAGCAAATAGTTAAAGCGCTGCATATTCTTCCAGCGTTTGCCCTTGAGCGCCTTCAGGAAGTGGTTGTTGGAAAGCACCAGCAAAAAGATCAGGATCAGGGTTCCAAAAAGGCCAATGTAATCGCTGATGCCGAAAAGGTTAAGCTTGGGCGCGCCATTGGCGAAGAAGAATAGGCCCAGCAGAGTGCCGCCCCAGCTAAGCTGTAACGCGAAAGCGAACAGTACGTGCGCGAAGGAGGTAATAGCTGCCCAGATACCGGTGTCCCTGCGGAACATAATGTTGACCGGGTTCTTTCTGACTTTCAGCATATTGATCGGGCCAATCAGCAGGCTAACCGCGATCAGGATTAGGCCTACGTAGCCAAAACCCACCGAGAGGGTTTCCAGGATAGATTGGCCGGGAGCGGCAAAAATACCCGCTATGATGCAGCCAACCAGGCTGGCAGAGGCCAGCACCAGGTTGTTAAAAACCCGGGGATGTTCTTTTCTATAATTAGCTATCATTCTAAAAACTCCTGTAATTAGTCCAGGTATAATTTCTAAAAAATTCAGTCTCTTTAGTGACCCAGAATAAATAATTCATAATAGTGCCAGTCCAACCGCATCTTTTCAGTTGCCAGTTTGTTCTGACAGTTTGTATTGTAAAACTCGTTCTTTAAGCCACTATGGGAAATTTATGTGGAATTTCTAATCTTTAAACCGCTCGACTACTGCTTGTTGAGCAGGTTCCCATCCAACAGCTACCTGAAGCACGCTATTTCACCTGGCCTTTAAATCAGCCAGCCGATCATCAAACCGCCTGAATTCCCCTTCCTGGCTCCTTACAAGCGTATCGGCGTAATTACTGTCTTCTGGCCTACTGATAAAGGCTCTAAGTCCCATCCAAAAGACGCTTAATATAGGGGCTGGCTATCAGAGTACTATGGCAAAATTGGATAGAAAGATTGGACCAAAGTCTAATGTTTCAGTCTTGACTGAACAAACTATACAAACTATACTTACTGTAGTAATCATGATGATAGAAGAGAAGAGAAAATCATATGGCAAATGCTGCTCGTAGAAAATCGAACGCTAACAATTATGATAGCGAATTTAACGAAGAAACTCATGGTCCACGCCAGTTAAGTAGTGGGGTGAGCCAGTTTGTAGAAAGTATGGGAATGTTGCTGGAGAGGTACGGAATGCCACGTATCGGCGGGCGCATCTTCGGGTTATTTATGTTAGACGAAGACCCTCTCTCGCTCGATGATGTTGCCAGGCTTTTGAATGTCAGCCGGGCCTCGGTCAGTACCAATCTTCGGATGACTGAAATGAGCGGAATGGCCAGGCGTGTCTCTCGGCCCGGAGACAGGCGAGACTATTATGTAGGCACCGAGGACATGTGGTTGCAAGCTATCAAAAGCAGCAAGCAAGACGCCATTGTCCTGATGGCCGAAGCCGCTCGCGCAGCGCTACCTAATGTGCCACCTGACGACCCGGTAGCCAGGCAGCATCTACAAGAAATTATTGATTTCCAGGAGTTTTTTGTAGAGCGTCTTGACCAGATGATGGCAGACTGGGAAGCTTACAGGGCCGAAAAATATTCTCTAAGGGATAAAAATCAGGACAAAATCTGATTAGTTTGAATAAAGTTGGGTTCGATACTAAGGTGCACCAAATTCTTTGGTGCCTAAAGGAGGCCATCGAATGCAGGATATTTCTCCCCGACCGCAAACTTCCACTGGTACAGCGGTAAGCGCGGCCTCAGACAATAAATTTGCCGTTCTAACTGAAAAATTAAACAAAAGCTACGGTTCCAGCAGAGGTATTATTGACCTCGACCTGCAAGTTAATCAAGGTGAAGTCTTTGGATTTCTCGGCCCTAATGGCGCCGGAAAGACCACTACCATTCGATTGTTACTGAACCTGATCAAGCCTACCGCCGGTAAAGCCAGCCTCCTGGGTATGGATAGCGAGCGTGACAGTGTAGAAATTCGCAGACACATCGGTTACCTGCCCGGCGAATTCTCACTCTATCCTAACCTGACAGGGGCGCAAACTCTCGAATACTTTGCCAACCTGCGCGGTGTTGACGGCCAGGATAACTGGAAGTATGTACAGGAATTAGCCGAGCGGCTTGAATTGGATATGTCTAAAAAGTTCCGCCAGTACTCCCGTGGCAACAAGCAAAAGGTGGGCATCATTCAAGCTTTAATGCATCATCCGCGCCTCCTGATTCTGGACGAACCAACCAGTGGTCTGGACCCTCTGAACCAGCAAGAATTTTACAAACTGATTAAAGAAGCCCAGAGCCACGGCAGCACAGTCTTCTTTTCCTCTCACATTATGAGCGAGGTCGAAAAGATCTGCGACCGGGTAGGCATTATCCGGGAAGGAAAACTGGTCAAGGTAGGCGGCATTGGCGACCTGACCGACCTCAAGAGCCATCACCTGGAGCTAACCTTTTCTGAGCCTGTACCACTGGAAGAGTTCGAAAAGTTACCGGGAGTGGATCACATCGAAAAAGTGAAGGTCAACTCGCACGAAACGCTGCGCTGCATAGTCAAGGCCGATAAGATAGATCAGGTAGTCAAAGTTGCGGCCAGGTATCCTTTAGTAAACTTTGTCAGCCGCGAGCCGTCCTTAGAGGAAACCTTCCTCGACTACTACCGCGACCAGACCCCACTGAATTAGGAGGTGGCGGAGATGTTACAAAATATATTTCTCAAGACGGTGCGAGATTATATTCGTCAAATCCTGATCTGGGGTGGCGGCCTGGGCCTGATAATGCTGGGGTATGGAGCTACCTATAACAGCGTGTTCGTCAACGTACCAAACCGGGCCAAAGCCATAGAGGATTACCAGAAGGCAGTTGAGTCCATGTCAATTCTAACCGGCAAGGTATACGGCGTGGGCACATACGGCGGCTTCATAGATGTCAAAATTGGCAGCATGATGCCCGTTTTGCTGGGCCTCTGGACGCTGATTGCCGCCACCGGTGTTATCCGGGGAGAAGAAGAGCGCGGCAGCATGGATTTGCTGTTAAGCACTCCCCACACCAGGGCCTCAGTTCTGTTGCAAAAATGGGCCGGAGTGGTAGTTTCCCTGCTGGCAATAATGATACTGAGTGGAATAGGTCTGCAACTGGGCGCTATTATCAGTAACGCCCAACTTGACCTGACGGGTAATGTTACCGCTCACCTGAATTGGATGCTGCAAGGCCTGATCTTTGGTGCGCTGGCCCTGCTTTTCTGCCAGTTTACCACTCGCAGAGCCGCCGCTGGTTGGGGCGGTGGGATTATGGCTGCAACCTACCTGCTTAATAATCTGGTGCAGAGTATTGACACCTTCCAGTGGACCAAATACCTGTTCCCCTTTTATTATGGCAGTTTAAGCCATCCCCTGGCGCCAGAAGTAGGTACAAACTGGGGCGGAATCGTGGTGCTGGTGGTTATTATCATACCGCTGGTGATGCTGGCTTTATGGATGTACCAGCAGCGTGATCTGAGCGGCTATTTTGAGATAATCAAGCGGAACAAACCGGTAGTATCCAGTGGAATCCGTCAGATGCCAAAACCAACCTCTCCCTGGCTGGCTAACAATTTCACTTTCGGTTTGCGAGCAGCTCTACCGGGAGTGTTAATCTGGGGGTTGAGTATCTCAGCTTACATGTTGCTTATCCTGTCCGTATTCAACGACATCAAAGGCAGCATGCTTGATCTCTTGAGCAGCGTCAACGTTTTTAGTCAGATCGGTTTTGTAAACCTGACCAGCAACGAGAACCTGTTGAGCCTGTTCATCTTCCTCTTTCTGGTGCTGCTGGTAGCTGCCTACGCAGTGGTGCTGGTGGCAAGCTGGACGGCGGAGGAGAACGAGGGGCGGCTGGAACTGGTATTAAGCAATCCCGAACCGCGCTGGCGACTCCTGCTGACTTACTTTGGAGTAGCGGTAGTCGCTTCCGCCCTGATGGTCGGGCTAACCGGCGCAATTTTCGGCCTGTGTACCTGGGCCTTCAATGTCCCGGTGAACGCGGGTAACGCCTTTGGGGCTTTCCTGGGGCTGTGGGTCGTGACCGTGATTATTGAAGCGATTGGATATATCCTGGCCGCTTTCGGGCCAGGCTGGGCCGTCTCGGTCACTGCCGGTATAGTCATTTTGAGCTATCTCAGCGATGTGCTCAAAGATGTGCTGAAGTTGCCTGAATCCGTAACGAACCTGTCCATCTTCAAAGAGTACGGTCGTCCGCTGGCGGAAGGTTTGCGCTGGACGCCCCAGTTTGTAATGTTAGCGCTGAGCGTCCTTTTCATCGCGATTGCCATTGTCCGCTTCCGGCAGCGCGATATTACCAAGTAACAGGCTATAATAAAACGGCGGAAGGGTAAGATAGATATGTCGCCCTTCCGCTATTTTATTATCTAAGATTAGACCAGGCTGTAAGACCAGCTAACGGGATGCCCGTCTTCGTATGGCATAATACCGTGGAACTGGCGGGGGTCTGTGCTGAAAACCAGCGGCAGAAAAAAGCGATCACCCTCCCACAGGGGCAATTCCAGGCTCAGCAGGCGTTCGAGCGGTACCCATTCCAGCACACCTTCGTGATTGGCGGTCAGGGGCGTACCGCTCCAGCGGTCAATCCGAAAAATAAAACCAAGCCAGTCCTCACCCTGCTTGCCAAAACCGGGCCAGCTAACCGTACCGCGCAAAACCATCTCTTCGACCTCGATGGCAGCTTCTTCGCGCAGTTCTCTCCGCATGCAATCCGCTACATCCTCATTGGTCTCCAGTTTTCCGCCCAGGCCGTTGTACTTGCCGAGGTGCTGGTCATCGGCGCGGGCGTTGCGGTGAATCAGCAATACTTGCTTCCCATCTTCCGACATAATGTAACCCAGGGTGCCTACTATCGGGGTATATGCCATTAATATTCTCCAAAATTCTAGTTTACAAGCTCCCAAAACTTTAGCTTGCTATTACTATCCACTGTGACCAGAGTATGACCATCATCCGAGAGCGCCACATCAACTACTCTGGTGCTTTTTGTCAGGGAAGCACTTTTTACCTCTTTGCCATTGGCCCAATCCCATAAGCTCAAAAGGCCACTATCATCCACGCTTGCCAGTATTTTACCACCCGGCAAAAACTTTACAAATGTTACCTGACTTGCGCTATTCTTTAAGATTTTAATTTGTTTTCCGCCAGGAATTCCCCATAAATAGATGCTTCCGGCTGGCCCTCCGCCTGCCAGCGTCTTTCCATCCGGGCTAAATGTCAAGGCATTAAGCGATATACCAGAAAGCTGCAAGTTGAATAAAGATTTGTTACCTTCTGGTACTTCCCACACCCGCACCTGCCCATCCAGGCTTGCGCTGGCAAGCAGCTTTCCATTCCGGCTAAACGCCAGAGACGTAATAGTATATTCTGGGCTTTGTTTCTTCCGGGCATCCTCTGAACCACTAACTAAAACCGTTTTCTGATAAAGGCGAGAGTCCATGTTAACCAGAAGCACTTCACCATAAATATCACCTGCTGCCGTGTAAGTACCATCGGGAGTAGACGCAAAAGCCGTCATAAACCACAACGCTTCTTGTAGCCCAATCCTATAGCTTTCCTGTGACTTTCCAAGCTCCCAGCTTCGTATTCCTCCGCCCAGGTTGCGGTCGGCAATCAATAAATTCTGATTACCATCATCAAAAATCAGTTTAAGAGCATCAGTCTTTACCGCGTTATCAAGGGCTATAATTTTACTTAACACCGGAAGGCCATCTGGTCCGCTTTGCCACAGTTGCACACGATAATCGTTTGTAGCCGTAGCAATCAACTTTCCATCTGCGCTAATAGACACCTTTTGTATGTCTCCTGCCTGAAAAGCTATCTCGCATTTAAGCTTCAAAAAGCCTACTAAGACTGGCTCACCACCAGGGGCCAGACAGTTATAACTGCTTTCGGGCTTGGGTGTAATCACGGAAGCAGTAGCAGGCGGGCGGGTCGTGCCATCAACTACTATGTCGCTAATAGTTGTTATCGTACTTGTTACAGCGTTTGTTACATCCTCAGGACTTACCCTGGCTTGCTCCGAAGCGGAGGGAATTATGCTGCTATTCGTTACCAGAGGTGTTACAACCGGGACGATAGGTCTGGATGGAGAGGTTGGTACTTTTTGGGGTGTAACTTCACCGCACCCGGTATAGATTGCTAGTAACAACAATACAGCCAAAATCGCCGGGAGAAATTTAACTAACTTTTGCATAAGCCGCATTATTCACCTGACCTTTGCTTAAAATCAGAATTGTTACAACTGCTACTAGTGGGGGTTCTAACACCTATATTTAAAAATGCACCAATGAGAAGAAAAATTACAAAACCTACCCTTTTTTCCAGGTATAGGGCTACTCCTTTGCCCGGTGCGCCTGATCGCTAAAAGGGGTATAACATATATAGTAAACGTGCGGAAACCAAAGGAGTCGCCAGGGTTAAGGCCCTGGCTACCCCCTTTTTTAACAAATGCCATAATCTATATTTAACTCATAATTAGAAAAGTAAGAAACTAGACAGCAATTGAGGTTCCCTTTATGGATAACGTAGAAAAAGTCTCCTTGAGCCTAGAGAATAACTTGCTCCGCTCTCTTTCAAACCATATGGCCGACGCGGTGGAGCGCATTAGCCCGGCCCTGGTGGTGGTAAATGGTCGCCAGCGCCAGCCTGCCACCGGCATAGTTTTCGCTCCGAACCTGGTGCTGACAGCGGATCACGTGCTGGAACGCGAGGAAGACTTAACTGTTGTGACCCACGATAAACGCACTCTACCCGCTCAGTTCGTAGGGCGAGATATTTCCAGCGACCTGGCGGTCTTGCGTGTGGCTGACCTGAATGTTGAAAAAGCGGCCCTTAGCGCTGATGCTCCCCGCGTGGGCCAGTTGATCCTGGCGGTAGGTCGTCCTTCGCCGGAAGGGCCAATGGCCAGTATCGGTATTATCAGCGCGGTAGGAGGACCACTGCGCACCCGCCAGGGTGTCACGCTCGACCGCTTCCTGCAAACCGATGCCATTCCTTATCCAGGCTTCTCAGGCGGCCCGTTGATTGACTCAGAGGGTGCAGTTGTAGGAGTTATGTCAACCGGAGTGGTGGCAAGCGTGGCCCTCGGCGTTCCCGCCACCGATGCCTGGCGTATCGCCGAAACCCTGTCACAGCAGGGCTTTATTAAGCGCGGCTTCCTGGGCATCAGCAGCCAACCGGTAGAATTACCGGCCTCACAGCGCGCCGGGCGCAGCCAGGAAACCGGCCTGTTAATTGTGCGAGTGGAAGAGAACAGCCCGGCCAGTCGCGGAGGGTTAATGGTAGGTGATATCCTGGTCAGTCTGGATGGACAGCCCGCCAGTGATGCCGAAGATATTCAAGCGCTATTGACCGGCGACCGGGTAGGCAAGACGGTGGCGGTAGAAGTAATCCGGGGCGGCGCGGCTCAGACTCTCCAGGTTACTATTGGCCAGCGCGGTTAGGGCATAGCAGGTAGATAGAAGGTTGTAACTATGGCATTAGATGCTTTGCTGGATACCACCAATCCTCACAGTTTTTCCGGCGCTATTACCGAGATGGTTGCGCGAGTACAACCTGGCGTGGTCCAGGTGCGCAGCGGCCAGCGCGGGCTTGGAGCAGGTGTCATCCTGGACAACGATGGTAGCATCATTACCAATCATCACGTTGTGGCCGCCCACGACCAGCAACGCGGTAAAATTATAGTCGCCCTGGAAGACAGGAGAGAATTTGAAGCCCGCTTGCTGGGCAGCCACAGCGGCCTTGACCTGGCTCTTTTGAAGATAGAAGCGCAGGGTCTACCGGTAGTACACCTGGGAGACGCTACCTCCTTGCGGGTAGGGGAACTGGTCTTTGCTATCGGTCATCCCTGGGGCGTAAGAGGGGTAGTGACTGCCGGTATCATCAGCGGATTAGGGGAAACCCGCGTGCCGGGCGGCAACGGTCGTACCACGCGCTACCTGCGGTCCGATGTGCGGCTTGCTCCCGGCAATTCAGGCGGCCCGCTGCTTAACGCAGCGGGAGAAGTGATCGGGATTAACGCCATGATTTTCGGCGGGGATCTTGGTGTAGCTATTCCCGGCGATGTAGCTGCCGACTGGGTAGCCAGCCTGGCCGGAAAGCGCCGCAGCTTCTTAGGGGCAGGCGTACGCCCGGTACAGTTGCAGGGCTCTTATGCCTGGGACCGGCGTAATATAGTAGTGCAGGCCTTACAGGTAGCCACCCTGGCCCAGGATGGTCCGGCGCAACAGGCCGGGTTACAGATTGGCGATATCGTGCTGGACGTTGGAGGCGAAAGACTACGCGATGTAGGCGCTCTTTCTTATATTTTGACCAGGCACTCCCCCGGCAGTACCATTGATTTACGGGTCTTACGCGGCGATAATCTGATTACCGTAGATGTAAGGCTGGGTCAACCGGAGCGTAATTGATGGTAAAGGTCTCAATTGTGGCGCCTACTCCGCTGGGACGAGCGGGGCTGCGCTCAATGCTGGCATCGGAAGAAATCGAGGTGGTGGATGAGTCCGCCACCTTCGACCGGCTAAATAGAGATGTAGAAGGCACCGAAGTTATCATTCTGGCGAATGAGCGCTTACTGCAAGCTATTCCGCAGGTAGAGTCCGCACAACTGGCTTTGCTGGTGCTGTCGGATGATGAGAGGCTGGCAGCCCGCCTGCAAACCCTGCCGCTAAAGGGTTGGGGGCTCTTACCTTCCGATACTGCTTCCGAAGCGCTGCGAGCCGCTACCCTGGCGGTTGCCAGCGGGCTGGTCGTTTTACCGCACGCCCGGGCCGGAAATCTATTGAACCAGCCAGGAGTAACCCCTTTAGTTGCTTTGCAACAGGGCGCGGAAGAAGCACTGACCGCCCGCGAACTGGAGGTACTGCAACTGCTCAGCCAGGGGCTCTCGAATAAACTGATCGCCCGCCAGCTTCAGATCAGTGAGCATACAGTCAAATTTCATGTTTCCTCCCTCTTTAACAAACTGGAAGCGAGTAGCCGCGCCGATGCCATCAGCCGGGGCGCCAGGCGTGGTTTGATTACCTTCTAAATTCCATAAATTCAAATTCACTTTCCAGATTTCTCTGCTATAATAACTCAATAGCGATTACAATCAGGCTTGTAGACTGTTAAATTTTCTGGAATGTCACAACTACGCTCCACTAATCATCAATTAAAAATCAAACTAAGGCCCGCCGGAAACCTGAAGCGAAAGCGACACCTTTCCGGTTCTTCTTCCATTCTCAACGCTTCCAGCTATCCGAACCTCAGAGATCATGTCATTCTTTGCAGCCTGCACAATCTTGGCTATCGCATCCTGGAACAACTCCTGGATGCGAAGATTCCGGTGCTGGTAATTGACGATGACCCGGACCCGCGTTTTGCCCGCCTGGCTCAACGCCGGAATGTGCCGCTGTTGTACGAGGATAGCCGGTTTAGCGAGGTACTGGAACAGGCCGGAATCGAACGAGCGCGGGTAATCATCTCTGTCCACGAAAATGATCTTTATAACCTTGAAACAGTCCTGGCCGCTAACGAGATAAATCCGGGAGTGCGAGCGGTAGCCAGTTTCTTCAATCCGGAAATCGGAAAACAGCTTGAGCTTTCGACCACTAATACCCGCTCTATCGAGTTAACCGAACTGACCGCTCCCAGTTTTGTGAATGCTACTCTACCCTCAAATGTATTACACCGTTTTGGGCTGGATAAACAGGAACTGGTAGTAGTGGAAGCCAAACCGCAGAAAAGCGGTACGCTAGCCCAGTTGTACGGCCAGGCTACAGCCCTTTTGCTGCGCACTCGCCCTGACGCCAAAAAAGCCGCCGGAAACCAGCTCAAAAAGCCTGGAGAACCAAAAGCGAGCTATAACCGCAATATTGTTTGCCCCGCGCCGAACATCGCGGTCGAGAGCGGAGATAAGGTTTACCTTATTGATACTGGACAGGTGTTACAGGGGTTGGAAGGCGTAAGCCTGAGTCAGGCCGACCTGGACGGAGTAACCACCCGGACAGGCCTTTTCGGGATCACACCTGCCCGCACAAGAAGGCGCAAGCGCCGCAGAATTTCCACTCTTGGCCGCCTTACACGCCAGGTGATCCGTGAAATGGATAGGCCTTTTCAATTTACCCTGGCGGCTATAGCCGTGCTTGTGTTGATAAGTGTCCTTTTTTTCTTCCTCTTACACCGCGATGCTAATAATCTAAGAGACCTTACTCCGCTTGAGGCGCTCTACTTTACTATTACCATTGTTACAACGATTGGTTTTGGCGATATTTCCCTGCTGCACCAGCAGTGGATAGTGCTGGCCTACGGTATCCTGCTGGAAATTATTGGCGCAAGTATCCTGGCCGTTTTATATGCCTTCCTGACCAACTTTATTGTCAGTCGCCGGATTGAGCAGAGCCTCGGTATCCAGCGCGCTACCGATATGGAAAACCATATTATCGTCACAGGGCTGGATAACCTGGGGTTCGGTTACCGGGTAGTGGAAGGCCTGGTAAAGCGCGGCGAGACCTTGATTGTGATGGAGAGCGATGAGCAGAACCGGTTCATACCACTGGTTCGAGCGCTGGGAGTAACCGTTATCTTCGGGGATTCGCGTCTTCAGGAATCACTTAAACGCATCAATATTTCAAAAGCCAGTTGTATTGTGATTCTTTCAAATGATGATGTCTCTAACCTGGAGACGGCGCTGGCGGCGCGCAGCCTGCAAAAGGATATACGGGTAGTCTTGCGCCTTTTTGACCGCAACCTGGCCGAAAAGTTGACACAATCTTTCGGGATCGAGATTGCCAGCAGCACCTCAGCTATTGCCGCGCCCATGTTCGTAGCGGCGGCCCTGAACTACGAAGTAGTTACTTCTTTTTACATCAAGCGGCAAGTTTTTAGCGTGGTACGGCTGGTCATTGCCGCAAACGGGCAGATAAACGGTAAAAATCCTCGCTGGCTCTTCCAGCACGCCGGGGTCAAAGTGCTGGCTCATCAATCCGCCCCCATAAAAGTAAGCTCGCGCCTGGAAGGCGATTTTGGTGTTTCACAGCTTGAGCCTGAATTGCACCCGGACCAGGAGACTCATTTCCGACCCGGCGATGTTATTTACTTTGCCGGGCCCTATAACCGCATAATTCAGGTGCATCAGCTTAATTCCCGGCAAAGCCAGAGTAGAAACTACGGGGAACTCTTGTAGTTTCTACCCTTTTCAGGTGAGTTACAGTGTTTATAGCTCCTGAGTGTCAGCGGGCACTACCGGTAAATCAAAGTTGATAAATTCTGGATACTTCGCGCCGGTTCCGGTATTAAACAGCACTACCTTCTCTTCCGGCGAAACCAGGTTCTCTTTCAGCAGGTGCTTCAAGACCGATAGGGTAGCCGCACCTTCCGGGGCAGGATAGATTCCTTCGCTGCTGGCAAGCTCGATCATGTCTTCCCGCATTTCATCATCGGTCACGGCCACGCAGGTGCCACCGCTATCCCGGACCGCCTGCAAAATAAGGTAATCGGCAATCGCTACCGGAACGCGGATACCACTGCTGCCGGTCTGGGCATTCTCCCAGGGTTGGGCGAATTCTGTCCCCTGCTCGAAGGCGCGGACAATCGGGGCACACCCTGTAGCCTGGGCCACGACCATGCGAGGCCGTTTAGAGCCAATCCAGCCCAGTTCCTCCATTTCGGCAAAAGCCTTCCACATGCCGACGAGCCCGGTACCGCCGCCGGTTGGATAGATTATTACATCTGGCACTTCCCAGTTCATCTGTTCAGCTACTTCGTAACCCAGCGTCTTTTTTCCTTCGACCCGGTATGGTTCTTTGAGCGTGGAAAGATCGAACCAGCCGTAGCGGTCGGCATTGGCTTTCAAGATGCGCCCGGCGTCATTGATTAAACCCTGTACCAGCCAGGTTTTCGCCCCGGTCGCCGCCGTTTCCAGCTTGTTAATCAGGGGAGCGTCTACCGGCATCATAACTGCCGCAGGAATACCGGCGCGAGCGGCATAAGCGGCCAGGGCCCCTCCGGCATTACCGGCGCTCGGTATCGAAAAAGCTTTTGCGCCGAGTTCCTTCGCTTTGGAGACTGCCGCGCACAAACCGCGCGCCTTGAAGCTTCCGGTCGGGTTCTGACCTTCTTCTTTCACCCAGAGGTTCGTCATACCCAGTCTAGCGGCCAGGCGGGGTGTTTCCAGCAAAGGCGTCCAGCCCTCACCCAGGCTAACTATATTTTCGGTCCAGACAACCGGCATAACTTCCCGGTAGCGCCACATCGTAGCTTCCCGGCCCTTCAACATTTCAGGTTTAAGCCGTTCGCGGGCTTCAGCCAGGTTATAGCGGTGATAAAGCACTTTGCCACAGGCCGGGCAAAGGTTGTGAAGTTCAGCGGCGCTATATTGTTGCCCGCAGTAGGTACATTCCAGGTGGCTGACGGTGCTGCCGGTTGCGGTTCGATTCTCTGCTGATGTCATATTTCCACTCTCCTTGAATCAAAGCATAAATAAGCGCCGCCTGACTGCACGGCCTGCTATTTTCGAAGCTGATAAACAAAGGTGATAGCTTATTATAACGCGATTGAGCCGGTTCCAGCATTTCGGTTGCTTTGCCCGGTACTGCAAATTTAGCGTGAGCGCTAGCTTTAACCGGCCTCAAATAAAGCCGCTCAAAAGTAACCGGAGCGCACAAACTCTAAAGCCAGAGATGTAGAATAAATCCGGCCAGGCTGGCCACTCCCAGGCTGAGTAAGGTATTCCATTTTAAGAAGTATAGCAGCACGAAGGTAAATGGAAAGATAATCCAGGCTACCGGATTGGTAAGGGTTTTGCTACCGATAGAGACAGTCGCCGCCAGGATTAATCCGACCGAAGTAGTAGTCAGACCTCTCGTAAAGCTTTTTACGATTGTGGTTGTTTTGATCCGCTCGAAGCCGCGTAGCAGCGGTATCATAAGGTAACCGGGCAACATGATAGCCAGGGTAGCCAGAATTGAACCGGCCAGGCCAAAAGTAAAATAGCCAATCGAAGCCACGTAGACGTTAGCCTGGCCAGGCGTAACACGGGCGATAGCAAAGGCGTAAAGTAGCTGGTCAGTAGTCAGGACGTGGCTCTGGTCTACCAGGTGAGTTTGAAGCAACGGAATCATCACCGGGCCGTTGCCGAAGGTCATTACATTAAAGAGGAAAATCAAGCCTACCAGTACAAATAAACTCATTTGGCCTCTTTTTTACTATCGTTACTTCTAAACAAAAAAATCCCAATGATTCCGCCTGCCAGCAGTAAAACGGCCGTATTGAGATTAAAGACATAAGCGCCAATAAAAGCCAAAGCCGCCAGCACAAAATCGAGCGAAGGCTTGAAGACATCTTTACCCAGTTTAAGGGCGGCGGCTACGATTAAAGCCAGGGCAGCGGGCAGCAGCGTAACCGGCAGCAAGTCAAAGATGGGGCTGCCCTGAATAACGTTATAGGCAACAGTCAAAACTACGGTGATGATAAAGGCGGGTAGCACGAGGGCTGTCAGAGTTATAGCGGTACCAAACCAGCGGCCAAAGCGGTAGCCGTAAGCCACCGCCAGGGCGGTCATTGTACCGCTTGGCACTATCCGGCCTAGGGCGTAGTTCGCCAGGAAATCTTCGCGGCTGACCACTTTGCGGCGCGTGACCAGTTCATCCTCCAGCACAGCCAGGATACCCAGGCCACCGCCAAAGGCCAGGCCAGCCTTAAAGAAAATTACAAAGAGGTCGCGGTAGGAAAGTTTGGCTTCAGGCGCTTCCTTTTCCTTGTCTTCCATAATTTTGCTACACCTTTAATTCAAGCTAGACAGGCTCTCTTTAGACAGTTTTGTAAATTAATGCTTGCTCTTAAGCCGTAGACGCGGGCAAAGTTAGTTACAACTTATACTCCAGCAAGGGTAGTTTACGTCCCGGAAATTGAGCAATCACGCTGGATTCACGCTCGCCGACCGATAGCGCGCCCATCTTCTGATAAAAAGCTTCGGCGTTAGGGTCTGCTTCAATCAGCATACTGGAATAACCGGACTGCCGGGCAATCTTTACGGCATGGCTCCATAACTTCCTGCCAATACCCTGTCCGATGTAGCGAGGATCAATAAAAAGAAAATCGAGCTCAACCACATTGTTGCCTTTTGGAAGCAGGCTATAGTAACCGGCCACTTCCGCGCCGGTTTCCAGCAGGTATACACTGTTAGCCTTGATATAGTCAGGCTGCAAGGTTAGCGAAGGGCGCGCGGCTTCCATAAAAGGCTGGCTGTAGCCCCAGTGAGCTTTAGAGCGCAGGG
Source organism: Chloroflexia bacterium (assembly GCA_036261665.1). Taxonomy (GTDB): domain Bacteria; phylum Chloroflexota; class Chloroflexia; order Chloroheliales; family Chloroheliaceae; genus 54-19. Next base: position 49,687 of record DATAKM010000132.1, on the reverse strand, counting down.
TTATCTCTGTCAGTAAAGCCGCTTCTTCCGGTCTGGCCCTGCGAATATTAAAAGCCGGGTTGCTCATTCGGTTTACCTCGTAGATTTCAGATAGAGATAAGTTCCGGTCGAAAGAAAAGGATGAAAGACCAGATTGAGATAGAGGTCCTTCATCCTTAATAGGCAAAAATTAAAGTTAAGGTATAAGTAGCAGTTTCCCGGTAGTCTTGCGAGCCTCAAGGTCGCTATGAGCCCGGGCCGCTTCTTTAAGAGGATAATTAAATTCAGTGCGCACCTTGAGTTTTCCGGCAGAAATCCAGTCGAAGATTTCGCCTGCGCGGTGCAGCAACTCTTCACGAGTGGCAATATAGTTGCCCAGGGTGGGGCGTGTCAGGAATAACGAACCTTTGGCGTTTAAAGTTTGCGGGTCAAACGGTGGAACCGGGCCGCTCGACGCTCCAAAAAGGACCATATAGCCGCGTGGCCGCAGGCAGTTCAGGCTTTTATCAAAGGTATCCTTCCCGACCGAGTCATAGACCGCATCCACGCCCTTGCCACCGGTCAGGCGGCGAGTTTCGGTCTCAAAATCGGTCTGGCTGTAAAGGATAATCTCATCCACCCCGGCTTCTTTGGCCAGCGCGGCCTTTTCTTCGGTCGAAACCGTACCAATCACGCGTGCCCCTCTTAGCTTTGCCATCTGGGTAAAAAGCAGACCTACCCCTCCGGCGGCAGCATGAATCAGGCAGGTATCGCCCGCTTTAAGCGGAAATGTGCTGGTCGTAAGATAATGAGCGGTCATGCCCTGGAGCATTACGGCAGCCGCAGTCTGGTCGTCTACGCTGTCAGGAACCGGCACGAGACGGTTCGCCGGTACGACGGCATACTCGGCATAGCTGCCCATAACAGAGGCATAGGCAACCCGGTCGCCTTTTTTCACCTCGTTTACGCCCGGGCCGACCTCGATTACCGTACCCGCCGCTTCCTGGCCCAGGGTAAGCGGGTAACTGGCTTTGTAAATACCCATGCGGAAATAAACATCAATGAAATTGACGCCGGAAGCGCCGATTTTCACCAGGGCCTGCCCTTCGCCGGGGTCCGGAGTGGGTACTTCGGTGTAGAGCAGTTTATCGGTACCGCCCGGTTCTTTGACTTGAATAGCATTCATCTTATTTTTGTGAGATCCTTTTCTTAATAACAAGCCTCTAAACTTCGTGGCGTCATTGTCCCAGAGTTAGATTATTTGGTCAAGAAATCCGGCGTATTCAAAAAGGCGGGCGCAAACTAACTTTACACCCGCCTTAGCTCTGCAACCTGAGCTTTTAATTTATCTGACCCAGGTGCGGCGTTTGAGCAGTTCCGTACCCAGGAGCGCCAGTTGCACCTGGTATCCGGCAGGCGCGTCTGGATGGTATTCCAGGCGGGCGCGTTCGAAATACTGCACGGTGTACTTTTTACTATCTACCGGGCTGGTTTCTACCATCTCTTCGCTGATGGGATAGCCGAAGAGGGAAAGCCCGCCATGTTTTTCCCAGTAGCTTTTGAAAGCAAAGGAGAGGTAATGGCCGGTTTCGGCAAAGTAAGTGCGGAAAGGCTGGGCCGGGCCTGTGGGCGGCGGCAGCGGGCCATAACCCCGGCAATCCTCGCGCAGCAAGTCAGTGCCTAAAAGCCCCAGCAACACCTCGTAGGGAGTGCCTTTATTTTCCGGGTGGTACTCAAAACGCTCTCGCTGGAAGTACTGGACGGTGTAGCGCTTGCCGTCTGCCAGGTTAAGCTCCTCAAATGGCTCGGTCAGGGGGAAGCCAAAGACTTCCAGCCCGCCGTGACTCTGCCAGTAGTTCAGGAATACGCCGCTGAGAGTATGCCCGGTTTCTTTGAAGTAAGTCTGTCCGGCGGTATTCGGTTGGGTAGGCACACTATCCACCGGCAGGTCAGGCCCGGCCAGTTTCTGGAAAGTATAGTAGGCTGTCTTATAACGCGCTACTATGCCTGATGGAGCGTAGGAAGCCTGGTTACCTCCGTTCGGTTGCAGGCGCACCAGCCCGTAAGGAATAATATTGCCGTTATTCGAGTCATAAAAATCTTCATACTTGAACCAGAAGATAGTAGCAATATCGTTCAGGTTACTGGCGGTCAGTTGTTTGAAGAAATCGGAAAGGAAATTGGCCTGGTCTACCTCCTGGGGGTCCTGCAAACACTGGTTCAAGGGGTAAGTGTGGGCCTGCAAACCGACCTCGGTAATCCAGAGTTTGCTGGTGGTATCCCCCCATCCGCGCATAGACCCGATCACCTGCTGCACGCTTTTGACCGAGTCATAGACGTTGGTGAAATAAGGATGCCAGGCTACTCCATCCCAGGGAAAACGCGTATTGTCCAGGGGAGCGGCATGGGTGTGCTTGTAATACTCCTGGACCGGGGCAGAGCCGTAGAAAGCGTTGAAATACTGGGTTTCGCTGATAGGGCCATTCGGCGGTTCCATCGCCAGTTGAGCCCCCACAATAATCTGGGAATGCGGGCTGACCTGTTTACCCAGGGTATAGGTCTGCACCATTAGGGTACCTGCGCGCTCTGGCAACAGGCTGACCCCTTCCCAGTAGTTAAACTCGTTCAGGATCTCCCAGGAGGCTACCTTATCGCCATAATGGGCCATAATATCACGCGCCCGGTTAGAGTACATGCGGATCAGATTGTTGGTACCGTCAGGGTTATCAGGCGGGTCGTTGTAGTGGCGGTAGTGCAAGTCCTGGTCGCTCGGGCTATCCCAGTTGACAATGGCATAACCAAGTAAGCCCAGCACTTTTAAGCCATAGCGCGGGGCAATATCATTGACGAAAGCATCATACTTGGCGAAATTAACCTCACCGCCCCGGGTGCCCGGTTTCTCATCGGCACGGAACTCAATGCGAATATAGCGCGCTCCCATGAAGCGTAATTCCCGCGCCATATTTTCCAAAAACTCCAGGTTCAAACCGGGGTATTTCGGATTGGTATTCCACTCATACCAGGGATCACGCCCTACCACCCCGAAGAGGTCCGGGGGCGCGATACCAGGGCTATGCGGCATGGGTAGGGTGGAAGTATCGGCAGCCTGAACAGGCCTGGGAACAGTAGAAAGAAATAGACCGGAGAAAAAACAAACAAGTATAAAGACAGGAAAAAGCTTATGCTGGAGAATTTTTACCACAGCCCTGCGCTTTCTAGTTACTACTTTTTGTTGTTAAAATTGATTGGTAAGCTCACACGAACACTTTGCACTGCTGGCTTTAATTTAACATAATTTAGAAAGTGGCTCAACAGGTTTAGATTAGAAAACCACCAAAAAGGCTTTTTTTAGGCCCCCTTTTCCGCAAAACATGGCTTTACAATAAGGTTATACCTGGATTGTAGGAAATTAGTCATAGCTAAAAGGCCGGTCTATCCTTTAAGATAAACCGGCCCTCTTTATTATTCCGCGAAATTTTACCTGGCGGCTTCCTCGTCCGCGATAGACAGCACTTCGTCGATTGCCCGGACGCCTACCATCAATTCCTCCTCGCTAACTGTGAGCGGTGGCGCGACAAACAGCATGTTATATCGGCAGAAGACAAAAACGCCGCGTCCCATCAGGGCATTTTTAAGCCGGTTAGTAAGGGTTTGATCTTTGCCGTTCCAGCGCGGCATCTGTTCGCGAGTCTCGCGGCTCTTGACCAGTTCAATCCCGCAGAAAAGGCCTAAGCCGCGTACATCGCCAATCGAAGGATGTTTATCCATCAAAGCGGCCAATTCGGCCCTGAGTTTTTCGCCCAGGGTTGCGCTGCGTTCGATCAGCCCTTCCTGTTCGTAGACTTCTATGGTAGCGACACCGGCAGCGCAGGCCAGGGGATGCCCGCTGTAAGTCAGGCCACCCCAGAACATGTGGTCCTCGAAGAAGTCGGCTAGCTTCTGATTCATGATGGCGCCGCCGAGCGGTACGTAGCCGGAGTTAACGCCTTTAGCGAAGGTCATTATGTCGGGAGTTACGCCGTAATGATCGGCGGCGAACCATTTGCCGGTGCGGCCGAAGCCGGTCATAACCTCATCAAAGATCAGCAGAATACCGTATTTATCGCAAATCTGGCGTAAGTTGGGAATATAATCGGGCGGCGGCACGAAAATGCCGTTGGTTCCGGTAATGACCTCCACTAAAATAGCGGCGATACTGTCCGGTCCCTCACTCCAGATGGTTTCTTCTATGCTGCGCGAGCACTGGCCATTACAAACACTGGAGCCCGGGTGAAAGACGCAGTTATAGGAACTGGGATCGAAAACCCGCACAATGCCGGGGATACCCGGTTCATTGGCCCAGCGCCGGTTATCGCCGGAGAGAGTGCTGGCCCCGGCAGTCGCCCCGTGGTAGGAGCGGTAGCGCGTGATAATTTTATGCCGGCCGGTGTAGAGCCGGGCCATCTTGATAGCGTTTTCGTTCGCTTCGGCTCCCCCATTGGTAAAGAGGGTTTTGGTAAGATCGCCGGGAGTAATCTCGGCTAAACGGCGGGCCAGGGTAGCGCGAGCGTCATTGGCAAAGTTGGGCCCGATAAAGCAGAGCTTTTCAGCCTGTTCCTTGATGGCGGCCACAACCTTTGGGTGCTGGTGGCCGATATTGGAATTGATTAACTGGCTGGAAAAATCAAGGTATCGTTTGCCATCGGTATCCCAGAAGTAGCTGCCTCGGGCCTCGTTTACCACTATCATCCCGGCGTTAGCCGCTTTCTGAGCAGACCAGCTAACCATTACATGCTGCCGAGAATCGGCCTTAACCTGTTCCGCGTTGACACCCTGGCTCGTAAATGTCATCTCCTGCACTCCTTTGTATCAATCTAAAATAAGGGTCAATGCAATAAGCAAATTTGTGTGAGGGTTAGCGATTAAAGGTGGACCGATTGTAGCATGTTTACTGAAAGATGACTATAAGATAAAGGGAGAAGTTCAAAAAGCGATCAATATTCCAGTTTATACAACTGGGCATCTCCGATGGTAGTTACCAGCCTGTAGCCCGGGGCGCTTTTATGCTCAAAAAGGCTGTTGAGGGAAGCCGGGGCGTGGTCCGGTTGCAGCAGGAAATAAGTGACTCCGTAACGCCTGGCCAGTTCGAGATTCACCGGGAGAGGGTCGCTGGTGATAGAAAGGCAGGGTTTGCCACTGACATAGTGATAGGCGGGCGCATCCGGCACCATCAGCAGGGCATTAGAAGCATTATTAGCGGCCAGCCAGCTATCGACTGCCTTTAGCTGGTCGTAATCTTTGTTCCAGTCGGCTCGCAAACTGAAGCCCATCCCGGCAGCCACGATTACAAACGCAAGCACGATCAGTCGGCTATAACTCCTTCGCCGGGCTTCTGCCGCTTTGGGACGAGAAAGCTTACCCAACCAGCCGATAAAACTATCCAGGCCAACGAAACTGATGATATAAATAAAGGGCAGTAGCCCACCGGACGAATGAAAAACACTGCCGCGGGTGCTGGGAAAGGTAAAAGCCAGCGACATAGCCAGGTACAGCAGCACCAGGTAAAGCGCGAACGGCAAGAATTCGGGCCGCTGCCAGAGGCGCAAGTTGCGCCTTTCAGCCTGCCCGGTTAATGTGTCCGGCGTTAGTTCTGTTTGAGGCAAGTCAGGGGCAGGCTCTTCCAGGCGTGCAAAGAGTCCGAGTAAGAAGAGTGGGGCCAGGAAGATGGCACCGCGCCCGACAATCCACAGATTTTCCAGCAAAGCCTGGGCCTTGCTCAGAAGCAGCGGGCCTATTCCCCAGGCAGGCGAAGGGTCTGTCAGGTTGAGGTAGTAGGGCAGGTCGAGCGGTTTAATATAGCTGAAAAAGTCATTGTACTCGCGCCAGAAAAGAGTCTTGGTGCCCCCGCCCGGCAGCACCTGCCCTGTTACCGCCAGGTTTCGCAGCAACCAGGGAGAAATCGTCAGCCCGAATGCCAGTAGCATGATGCCAACCGCTAACCAGTTGAGGCCGGTGGAACGCTTCCAGAAACGGTAGATTATGAGGGTTAGCGGTGGCACCACCAGCAGGATTATGCCATCTACCCGCGTTAAATAGGCCAGACCTGCGCACACCCCGGCCAGGGCCAGCCAGCGATAACCTCTTTTATACTCAAGAGGCGCAAGGCGCAAGGCTTTATAGCTGCAAATCAGAAAGCCAAAGCTGAAGAGGGCAAAGGGCGCAAAGTTATCGGGCAGGCTGAAATAGGGCGCGTAGATACTGCAAAAGATCATCAAGAGGGCGCTCAACCAGCCCAGGCGCACCCCGCGTGGATCATATTTGCCAAAAATATCCTGGCAAACATAGTAAGTCAGCGGCGGCAATATCGAGGAAATCAAGATAAAGGGTAGCTGTGAGGCCAGGAAGGAAGGTCCGCCGGTCAGGAGATAGGCCAGGTAAATCAGAACGGAAGTGAGCGGCATCCAGTATACGTTACTGGGATTATTGTAAACGCTATCCGGCAGCGGCTTTACCAGGTAGTTCCAGATATAATCCTCTCGAAAGCCCTGTCCGTGCCAGAGGGTGTCAGCTACGTTCGAATAGTAATAGGCATCGGTATAGCCGGGTTGTTTGAAAAGCAGGGCGATCAAAAAGCGGAATAAAATAGCCCCACCGAAAAGCAACCAGTAGGGCCGGGCAGAGCGGCTTACAAACCCCTGAAAAATCCTCAAGAACTAACCTGAACTTCCCTTAGTGTTTTTTTGAACGACGCGTACGCCGCTTTGGTTTAGCGGCAGGCGCGACAGGAGGTACTTCTGCCAAACCGTTTATTTCTTCCACTTCAGGCGGCAGTTCGAAAACCAGAAATTCCTCGCTGGTAATGATAGCCGGGTTTTCCTCAAAGCTAACAGGCTCCGGCAAGTCAGGGGCTTCTTCCTGGGGCTGAAGTTCCGCCGCTACCGCCAGCAAGCGGGCTATAATCCGAGTATGGGTGCCAAAAGTCTTTTCGTCAGGTACCTCTTCGCCAAAACCGGCGCAAATAGCCGGGGCATCTCCCGAGATAGCTTTAAGCATGGCCAGGGGCCCGCTGCTGGATGAAATCGGAGCCAGGAGCGGCGCAATTCCGGCTACTTCCTGCGCAGCCTGCAAGGCGCTTTGTACAAAGGGATGCGCCATAGGAGTACGCGCCGGGAGTTGCGCACCGGGCAACTGAATTACTTCCAACCCTTCAAAGTCACGTTCGGTCAGGTGGGCATAGAGGTGCTCAAAAATGCGTTCGGGGTGCTGCCCTGGAACCAGGTGGAAATCCAGTTGGGCCCGGGCGGTAGATGGTAACTTCAAATGCCCGGACGGTCCCATGGTGCCGCATTCGATAGCGGAAATATTGACGGTAGGCACCAGGTATTCAGTTTGCAGCACCAGCGAGTCTTTCAGGTCAAAAATATAACCTTTGAGACCGTACTTCTCCCGCCGCCTGACCAGGCGCCCGGCATGTTGCGAGGCGGTATCCAGCAAGTAGCGGATTTCTTCGTAAGGTAAGGGTTCGAGGTCTTCTTCAAAGTTCTCGATTTTGACCTCCTGGCTATCGCTCTTGATAGAATCCATCGCCCTGATAATAGTCCAGGAGGCCGCAGGCATAATCTCGGCGTAAGCGCTGGGGGCGCTGTGGGTGAGGGTGCGCACCCGCAGCTCTACTTCGAGCAGGCCCTTAAGTCCCAGGCTGAACATGGGAAGCCCTTCGAAATATTCTCCATGATCGTAGATGATAGCGTTAGCAGCCAGGTCCGCTGCGTGCGCCTCCAACAGGGCGGCATCCACCGGCCCGGCCAGAACTTTTAATGTAGCAGGTAACTGGGTTTGCCAGGCGCTTACCGCCAGCAGAGCAGCTTTAAGCGAGTTTATTTCAGAGGTATCAGGCAGGTAGATTAAGAGGGCTTGCCCGCCAGAAGACTCCGCGCTTTTCGCAAAGGTAGCCTCACCCCATTGTTGGGTAGTGAAGCCTGCCCCGCTTAATAACTGGGAAAGATTTTCACCAGAGGAACCGGGTAACCATGCCGCCAGGTGTTGATCTATATAATCGTCCACAGCCGCGAAGCCGGGAGCAAAGGAGCCAGTCAAATTTTCTTCAAAATTATCCAGAGAGAGCACCGGATTGGGAACCTCGGACATGCGCCGTCCTTCTTTCTTAAGCTACCCGGCTCTGCCGGTAAAAACAGGCCCGGTGAACTCCTCTAACCGGGCTAACTGTAAGGCGGGTTACATCCCGCAATCTTTATCCACAACATCGAGTATAAAGCTAATGACCCTATTTATGTAGAGTTGTAGAACAGTTTAGCTTATTCTCAGGAACCTGACAATAGCCTTTTCGGGCCACTCCTTTTGGGTTGATCTAGGCCGGGTCGAAAGTAGCTACCGTTGAAAGTTCGCCTCGTTTCTCCCGCACACGACTGAGTAACACGGCGCTCAGCAGATAGTAAACTCCCACCGAAATAAACAGACCGGTATAACCAAGCGGGCTATCCACCACTATACCGCCTATCAAAGCCGCTAGCGCCTGACAACCGGCAGTTGCCAGGTTACTGAGACCCATAAACCGCCCGGCTTCGCTCAAGGGAATGAGATCGGTGGCAAAAGCCCAGTCCACCGACATAAAGGCCCCCCACGAAGCGCCTACACACGCGCCGAAGGCAACAGACAGCCCGATGGCTAGAGGACGTACGGTGTCCAGGTAAGCCTGCTGGGCTTCAAAGCCCTTTAAAGCGCTGGCCGTATCAACGGCGGAAGCCATCATAAGCTGGGGAATCAACAGACCTACGCCGCCAATGAAGCCAACCAGCGTAGCTACATAAATAGTATTTTTCCGGCCGATTCTTTCTGAAAGCAGGGAAAAAGGATAGGCCGCCAGAATAGCCATCAAAATGACGATACCCAGGATGATGCTAAGGGTTGCTCCGGCCTGCGCTACCAGTTGTCCATTTTCATTCAGAGTCGGGCGCACAAAGCCTTTATTCTCGATAAAGCTTTTGACAAAAAGAGAAACCGTAGCAGGCGCTGTCAGGAAAATAAAGCGGGCAAACATCAGCATCACAAAGTCGGGATACCGCCTGACACCCTTGAACATGCTTAACCCGGCCTGTAAGGGGCTGACCTTAACCTCGGAGCGGTAAGGCTGCTCTTTGATAAAGGTGCAGGTGAGAGTCAGGCAGACCGTAAAAACGATGGCAACCAGCAACAGGTCAAGCTGGGAACCGGTTATCTCACCAAACAAACCTTGCAGGATACCGGGTACGGTTGCCCCGGCGAGGGTGCCAACCAGTTGGGAGATAGCCAGCGCGGCAGAAGCCCGCCCTCGCTTGCTTTCCGGTACCACGTCCGGCATCAATCCCTGGTAAGCGCCCTGCGAGATATTATCGGTAAACTGCAAAAGGACATAGCCCAGGAGCAAAACCCACCAGTTCCCGGCAATTGCGACTATCGCCAGCGATACGAAAATCCCCAGCGTCCCAACAATCATGAAGGGACGGCGCCGGCCCATCAGGTTGGTAGAACGGTCCGAAATAGCCCCGGCGAGCGGCTGGACGAACATGGCAATAACCAGCCCGATACCGGTCATAATGCCACGCGCTGTTTCCAGGAAATCTGGGCCGAAAATACTGGTAGCCAGCGGCTTGTTAAGAGCGGGTAAAACCACGCTCAAGAACCCGCCCCATAAGAAGGAAATGGCAAACCAGTAAAGCGCTAACATAAAATTGAGCCGGGAAGAAAAAGAACTCTCAACCGGCAAAGCCGGACCAGAGCCGGAAGAAATTCGGGTCTCGATAGCGGAAAGACCTCCCGCATTTTCCTCCGGCAGTGGGCTGGTGGGTAAAGACATCTTTGTCGTTCTTTCTGATTACGGATTAAACTACTTACCCGGAGAGGTAACGACAGTTGGAATATTAAAGGGCAGGTTCAACAATGCCACGTAGATTAAACCCATAGCAATGATGATCATGGGCACCAGCAGCACCAGGGCCGCCGCCGCATTATTATCTTCTACTATTTCGTAAATCACGCCTTTGTCTTTATCCTGTTCACCACCTATTGCTCGGTTCCAGCGCACGAAAAGTTGTTCGGCTATCACAATCCAGCTTGAACAAAGAATGATGAAAAAGGCAATCCAGGGAGCGGTGGAAGCTATTACGGCCAGGATTTCGCGGGAGTTATCCAGAAAGGCGTTGCTCTGAACTGACGAACGGAGCGCGCTATCTAGAGCTCCGGCAAGAAAGCCAATTATCAGAATTAATACAATTACTACCGCAATATAGAGAATGACCCGTTTGCCTTCTCTTTTTTCATGATGACCGATATTGCCAACGTTACTACTCGGGCTGGAAGTGGGACGCTGTGCCATATGACTTTCTCCTTATTCAACTAATTACCCAGACTCAACGAAAGTACTACCTGGCGCTTTTACAATCTAAATCAACTCTTTTAGATGAACATAATGCTATTTTAGCAGAATTTTGCAGCTATTACATCCCTGGATAACTTCCTTTTTTGCACTGGAATAATAAGATTTTATTACCGGTTCTCTAAAAGGCTTTGTTAATTTAAGGACACCAATAATGCAAACGGCTACAGTTATAGACGCTTTCTTTCAGAGATGCTACACTTAAATTATTACCTGGCAATGTCCCTTCTTTAGCTACCCTTATACAGTAACAAACCTAAGAGGAGTTGAATATGAGCGAGACCACAAAGGAACCGGGCATGGGCGATTACCAGCGCGGCATAGAAACTATGTACCGCCTGTGGGGAGAAACCCGGACAGAAGAACTGCGCAAGGTCTGGCAAAAATGTAGTCCCGACATCGAGCGCTATATTACGGGTTTTGCCCTGGGCGAAATCTGGTCGCGACCCACTCTCGACCTTAAAACTCGCAGCCTGGTATGCCTGGCTGCCGCCGTAGCCCTTGAACGCGAGGGCCAGATTCGACTGCATACTCACGGCGCGTTACACAGCGGAGCAACCCGCGAAGAAGTAACCGAGGCTGTCATCCAGTTAATGATCTACGCCAGTTTTCCGGCAGCCTGGCAGGCTATGGTGACAGTGCAAGACGAAATGGACAAGTTCTTTGCTGATCAGGAAAAAACTTCCTGAAACCACTGCTTTTTGCTAATCACACTTTCTGTTCAATGCTAAACCTCAATGAGCAAGTCGTTGAGGTTTTTTGATACTTAAAAATCGGTAATTTACTCAAAGCTGGACTCAAAACTGCTCGCTAATCTTATTGACGTTTATTAGAAGCTATATTATGCTTATGTACGGACATAATAAACGAGGTCTTAGTTCTAGCAAATCTTATCTTCAGGGTAGAAGTATGGGTATTGAAGTAATTCTGGTTTTAGTGGCCCTTTTCGCAGTAGCCTTATTCGCAGGGGCGTTTGGGGCGCTGGCCGGCCTGGGTGGCGGCATTATCATAGTGCCGGTACTGACGCTCTTCTTCAAAGTAAATGTACATTACGCGATTGGCGCCAGCATAGTCTCAGTAATTGCCACCTCCAGCGGTGCGGCGGCCACTTATATAAAAGCGAATATCACCAATGTACGGGTGGGCCTTTTCCTGGAAATGGCAACCACCGTGGGAGCACTGACCGGCGCTTTTGTAGGCGCATTCCTGGCCGGTCCTGTGCTATTTTTTATTTTTGGAATAGTGCTGGGTGTATCCGCTATCGTCATGTGGGGGAAGCGTCAGCAAGAGCTACCGGAAGGCGTGGTGCCGGATAACTGGAGCCGGAAATTAAAGCTGGGCAACCATTATTACGATACCGCCCTGCACAAAGAAGTACCGTACGAAGTAACCGGTACGCGCCTGGCGCTGGGCATGATGTATGTGGCCGGGTTAGTTTCGGGATTACTGGGTATTGGCAGCGGGGCCCTGAAAGTACCCGCCATGGACTTCGCCATGAAGTTACCGATCAAAGTCAGTTCGGCTACCTCTAACTTTATGATCGGCGTAACCGCTGCCGCCAGCGCGGGGGTCTACCTGGCCCGCGGTTATATCAATCCCTACCTGGCAGCGCCGGTAGCCCTGGGAGTGCTGGGCGGATCAATTATTGGTACCCACTTACTGATGGTCCTCAAAGGCAGCTTCATTCGGAAGCTGTTCATCGGGATTCTGGTAATTCTTACCCTGGAAATGCTCCTGAGAGCATTTGGTATCGGATTTTAGGTGAGGCGTAAAAATGGATTTACCGTTAAGTAATAAAAGTCAGGATAATTCACCTGTAAAGCTCAGGCCCTCTGACAAAAGCACCAACAGTCTTTTAAGTTTCGTCTTGCGGGGGGGAGTAATTCTCAGCGCTGTAATTATCGCCCTGGGGGTTCTCTTATTTATCGTTACCGGGCAGAGCGGCTACGCAGCGGACCAGGCGGGGGGAGAAAGTGTTAAAGTCCTGACTACTTACCATACTTCCGGCAACGGGCAAGTTTATTTTCCCACCAATCCCCAGGAGATCTTGCAAGGGGCGGTAGCACTTAAACCTTTCGCCATTGTAATGACCGGACTCATGTTGCTGGTGCTTACGCCGATTCTGAACGTAGCCCTGGCCGGGTTTGAATTCCTGCAAAAACGGGATAAAGCCTACACCTTTATCAGCCTGTTTGTGCTGGCAATCCTGGTAATAAGCTTCTTTCTGGGTAAAGCCGGGGAGTAAAAGTACGCCTCTATTAAGAACGCAGAGGCGCCGCCACCTTTACCTCGTTTTCTTCCAGGTAGGCCCGCACTTGTTGAGCTATCTCCAGAGCGTGGGGTCCATCCCCGTGAATACAAATAGTATCGGCCTGAAGTTCCAATATTGAGCCGTCGTGAGCGCGGATACGCCCTTCCCGGGCGATTGCCAGGACCTGCCGGGCGGCATCTTCCGGCTTTTCGAGCATACTACCGGGCAAACGGCGGCTGACCAGCGAGCCATCCGGGTTATAAGCGCGGTCCGCAAAAGCTTCGCGCACCACTCTCAACCCGGCACGCTCACCTTCTTCTATCATCATTGGAGAAGTAGCCAGGCAGACCAGCGCCAGGTCAGGGTTATAGCGTGCGACTGCCCTGGCATAGGCCTGGGCCACCGCTTTTTCGGCTGCCGCCACGTTGTAAAGCATTCCATGCGCTTTCACATGCGTCAGCCGCGTCCCGGCAGCCTGCGCAAAAGCGTTTAACGCCCCGATCTGATAAAGCAGGCAGGCTTCTATCTCCGCCGGGGTCATGTCCATTTTGCGCCGGCCAAAACCCTGCAAATCGGGGTAAGAAGGATGAGCGCCTATCGCCACGCCTTTGCGGGCTGCCAGGCTGACAGTCTGCGCCATTACGGTAGGATCACCGGCGTGAAAGCCGCAGGCAATATTAGCCGAAGTCACTACATCCAGTAAGGCTTCATCCTGGCCTAAAACGTAGTTGCCAAAGCTCTCCCCCATATCAGCGTTAAGGTCAATTGTGTAGCTCATACGACCGCTTCTCATCCTTCCAATTCACTTTTGCCTTGAGTTAATAGCTACTTCTCCAGGAACTGCTGGAGCCACTTTCCGCTGTCTTTAAGGACGCGTTGCTGATTCTGGTAGTCAACATAAACGATCCCGAAGCGCTTGCTGTAGCCGTGAGCCCATTCGAAGTTATCGAGCAAGCTCCAGACGAAATAGCCTGCCAGCGGAGCGCCATCCTTGATTGCCTGCCTGGCAGCCTCAAAGTGATCGCGCAGATAGTTCAGGCGGTCGGGATCATGCACTACAGCCCCACTCTGATCCTGTTGCAGGCGGTCCTCGAAAGCGGCGCCGTTCTCGGTGACATAGAGTTTAGGAACATTGTAATCCTTGTGGAAGCGCACCAACAAATTGCGCAGTCCTTCTGGATAAACCTCCCAGCCCATGGCCGTATACTGAGAACCGGGATTCTTTCGTTGCTTAAAGGTCAGTTTAGCCTTATCTTCATAGGCCACCGGCAGAGTGCGGAAATAGTAATTCACGCCCAGGAAATCAACCGGCGTTCCGATAATATCCATGTCACCCGGTTCAACCGGCAGGTACTGATTTATAATTCCCGCCAGTTCCTCTGGATAGTTCTTCTTGAAAAGCGGGTCCAGGAAAAAGCGGTTATCCCAGGCATCCTTCAGGATAGCCAGTTCTTCAGAATGGTCATCACCCGGTTCAACATAGTTAAAGCTGAGAGTCGCCCCAAATTCGGCATCAGCTCTCTGGGAATTCTCGCGCAGCACCGGTAAGGCCAGACCGTGCCCCAGGAGCAGGTGGTGCGCCGCTCGCACGGTTGTTTCCATACTGCTCAGGCCCGGAGCGTGTTCTCCTGTCAGGTTACCCAGCACCGCCGCTACCCAGGGTTCATTAAGCGTAATCCAGCCTTTTACCCGGTCGCCCAGCTTACGCGAGACTTTGTCGGCGTAATCGGCAAAATACTTGGCGGTATCGCGGTTAGCCCAGCCGCCCTTATCCTGAAGAGCCTGAGGTAAATCCCAGTGATAGAGCGTAGCGAAGGGCAAAATATTGTTAGAGGCTAACTCGTCTACCAGCCGGTTATAGAAATCCAACCCTTTTTGATTGATCTGGCCGCGTCCTTCAGGCAAAATGCGAGGCCAGCTAATCGAGAAGCGATAGCCGTTCAGCCCAATCTGGCGCATCAGAGCAACGTCACGGCGGTAGAGATGGTAGTGATTGTCCGCTACGTCGCCGGTATCGCCATTACTGGTTTTGCCGGGAGTGTGCGAAAAAGTATCCCAGATCGAAGGCCCGCGTCCGTCCTCTTCGACCGCGCCCTCTATCTGGTAAGAGGCGGTAGCAGTTCCCCAGATAAAGTTGTCAGGAAAATCGGTACGGGAAAGACCTGCTTGTTGTTCAGTCATTTAGCCTGCTCCTTACTCTAAAAAGGCCAGTATCTCACATTGCTCGTTTCGTAAGCAGATTATAGTACTAAACTCACTTAACGGAAATTTTATATTTAATCAGGCTAAGCCGCTATTACAGAACAGAGGCCGAAAGTCCGGATAAAGGAACTTTTGCCTTTGTTTTAATCTCAGGTATTAGATATCACCAAAGACTTTCCGCCCCCCGACAATGGTCATATAGGGCTTGAAATCAGCGTCAAAAACAGCGATATCGGCATCGTAACCGGGCGCCAGGCGGCCTTTTTGATCCTCCAGACCCAGCAAATGAGCAGGATTCAGGGTGGCCATGGCTACGGCTTCGTGCGGCTCACAACCCGTAAAGGCAATCATATTGCGGATGGCGGCATCCAGGGTGAGGATAGAACCGGCCAGGGTGCCAGGCGAATCGGCCAGGCGAGCCGAAGTATCATCCACTATCACGGTCTGGCCTGCCAGCACATACTGGCCGGGCGGTACGCCCATACCGGCCATAGCATCCGTCACCAGGGTTACGTGGCGCCAGCCCTTCACTTTATAAATCATTTTTACGATGGCAGGATGTAGATGAATACCATCTACAATCAGGTTGGTGGTAGCGGTAGGATAATCCAGGGCCGCTCCGACCAGGCCAGGGTTGCGGTGGTGCAAAGGCGGCATGGCATTAAAGAGGTGAGTGGCGCAACGTGCCCCATTCTCGAAAGCCTGCATCCCTTCTTCATAGGTGGCTCCACTGTGTCCAACTGCCACCAGCACCCCTTCTCGCGCCAGTAAACTGATTATTTCCAGGGCGCCCGGTTCTTCCGGGGCCAGGGTAAAGAGTTTAAGCAGGGGCTGCCCATCTTTACGAACCGCCAGCAGGGATTTAACTTCTGGCATCGAGGGTTCGCGTACCTGAGATGGGTCGTGCGCCCCTCGGAATTTGGGGTTGAGGTAAGGCCCTTCAATATGAGCGCCAAGAGGCACAGCGCCCGGTATTCCATCTTCGGCGTAAGCCTTCAAGTATTCGAGGGCGGATTTATAGGCCTCCAGAGGAGCCGTAATATAGGTAGGCAAAAAGGTCGTCACGCCCCAGCGCGGCAGGGCTTCGGCCACCGCTACCAGCGAGTCGGGTTGTACCGTAAAATCGTAACCGATAGCGCCATTAATTTGCAGATCTATCAAGCCCGGCGTAATCATCAGAGCTTCAGGGTCTACCGCCGCCCCTTCTTCAAACTCTACTGATTGGATTTGCTTGCCGTGGAGCGTCACACGCCCCGGCCTGAAACCTTCTTCAGTCCAGACATTTCCCTTTAACGCGATTTCTGCCTGTGACATTTTCTCACCTTTAATCTTTTTGTTCTTTGCTGCCCAGCAAGTAAGTTATCGAAGGCTGAAAACCCAGCCGTCCGTAAAAGCCGGTTAAAGTCGTCCAGTCTATGCGAGCCTGCCGCGCACCTTTGTTATAGAGATAGCGCATACCGGCAGCCACCAGGCCCAACCCGAGGCCCTTCCCACGAATCTCGCTATTGATACCGAGCGGGCCAATCCCACCCCATTCCGGGTTTCCTACCAGCCAGTATATGCCAGGGCCAATTACTTTACTTTCAGCATTATACGTCATCAGGAAACCCTGAATGCGATCTGCACCATCTATAACCAGAGTCACATCTTCAACCGGGCCACCCTGTTCGAGATAAAGACGCATATCATAATGCCAGCGCCCCGGAAAGATTCTTTGCAGGAAATCGAGCAAGGCCTGCTCATCGCCGGGCAGGCCCTGGCGGTAACTGGCACCCTGCACGGCAGCCAGGGCCGGTTCGTAAATTTCAGGCGCAAGCTTTCCGTCCAGATCCCAGTTGACCAGTCTTTCGGGAAACTGGTAACCGGCGCTTTTCAGCAAGCCTAAAGCCGCTTCGTTACCTTGCGGTACTCCGGGCAGAAAGTGGCGAAAGCTGCTGCCCGGCAAGATACGGGTAGCGCCATCCGCCCATAACTTCGCTTCGGCGGCAGCCAGTAATTGCCGGCCCAGGCCCTGCCCTTGAAATTCGGGATGCACCACCAGGGCTGAAATATAACCGTTTCCAGCGTATTTTTCGAGGTCCTGTCCCGACTTTTCGCGCAGGCGCTTGGTTAAAGCAAAACCGGCCAGCTTACCTTTGTCCGCTTCGGCCAGAAGGATATCGCCGGGGCGAAAACTGGGGTCGCCATAAAGATTCTGCTGCCACAGCCGTATGTTCATGGGAAAGCGGGCATCAAAAGCGGTGTTCCATAAATTAATCAGGGCGCTATCCTGTTCTTGCAGGGCGGCAGTAGTCTCAGGCGAAAATAGTTTAAATGACATTTGCTTACTCCAGGGGAACCGGTAACTGTCCGGTTGGTTGAAAACCACCAAAAAGGGCCTCGACCAGCGCCATGATACTGACTGGCGGGTCGCCGTAGAGCGCGATGCCCTGTTGACCGTCCAGCAAAAGATCATAGGGATCACGGGCGGCTACCAGCAAAGCTCCCGGCTGTAGATTCAATAATTCCTTTACGAGGGCAGCCTGCCCAGCTAAACGTGTGGCATTGCGAGTTACTACCAGTATGCGGCTGGCTGAACGGGCCGCTTCCAGGGCTGCTCGCCCGCTATCCGGATTTACAGTGGTAGCGGGTAAAGAAATAAACTTCAGATTTTGCCAGCGCCGGCGTAAGAGGGTTTCCAGGAGCGGGCCGGGACGGCGGCCTTCTTCCACCTGTGAGGCCATCGGCAATTCAAAATCAACTACCAGGGGCGCTTCTTCGCTATCTCGTAGAGGTAAGCCGGGCGTACCCAGAACCGTGATGCTACGCCGGGCAAGCTCCGCCAGAAGAGCGCTATCCCCCGCTTCGTCCCAGGGAGTTGCCGTTGGCGCTGGCTGGCAGAAGCGTTCTTTGAGGGCAAGGATACGCTTCAGAGACTCTTCCATATCCATCTCGCGGGTTTCGCCTCGCGCCAGCAAATCCTCCAGGCAGTTAAGCTGGTTTTCCAGGGAGCCAAGCGGTATTGCAATATCCGCTCCAGCCTGGAAAGTCAGGTAGCAGGCTTCAGGAGCAGAGTAGCGGTCGGCTATGGCCTGCATATTGAGGGCATCCGTGAAGACAACGCCCGTAAAACCCAGTTCCTGGCGCAGCACCTTTTTTAAAAAGTAGGGACTGAGGGTAGCGGGTAAGCCTTCAGGCTCTATTTTCGGATAGAGAATATGGGCTGTCATGAGGGCGGGAACCCCGGCGGCGAAAGCCGGTATAAAAGGTTTTATCTCAACTACATCCAGCCTATCGCGCAGATGGTTTACTACCGGTAAGCCCAGGTGACTATCTACACTGGTATCACCGTGTCCCGGGAAATGTTTAACGCAGGGCGCGATACCATTAGCCAGGTAAGCCTTAATAGCTTCGGTAACAGCGGTGGCTACCATCTCAGGGTCGCTGCCATACGAGCGAGTAGCAATTACAGGGTTAGCCGGGTTGTTATTAATATCAGCCACCGGGGCAAAATCGAGGTTAAAACCGAGGCGGCGCAAATTACGCGCAGTCACCCCGGCAGCGAGAGCCGGCGCGTCCGGTCCGGCGGCGGCCTGGGCCATCTGGCTGGGCGCAATCATTTGCTGTGCCCCGGCAGGCATCCGGCTAACCCGGCCTCCTTCTTCATCAACGGCTATTATAAGCGGAGGTAGACCATTTCTGGAGGCTAAGTCCTGCAAATCTCGATTGAGCCGGGCGATCTGGGCGGGGTCGGTAACGTTAGAGCCGAAATGAATTACTCCACCGGCGCGCATCTTAATTATAAAGTTTGCAACTTCAGGGGTTAGCTCCGGTCCAGCAAATGACACCATAATGCGCTGGCCGATTTTATCGCGAAGATTCACCGTATTCTCCTGTTATAGCCGCCCGGGCAGCCACCAGCGCAGGGTCATCCACCCTGACCACTTCGCCAACCGTCATCATGGCTTCCAGGCGACGTATCAGTGCCTGTAAGAAAGCCGGATTGTTCAGCAGAAGGCCTCCGGCTACCGCTAAACCGGGTGGCTCTGGAAAGAACAACTGGCTATCGCAGGCTTTGATGGCCAGGGCCAGTTCATTGGTGGCGTTGCGGATGAGCAGTTTAGCCGTTTCATCGCCCTCTTCGGCGGCGGCAAAGACCAGCCCGGAAAGGCGAGCCACTTTAGTATTATTCACACCCCGTTCTCCACTGCCGCTACCATAGACCGCACCGATCAAATCTGATGGATCTTTCAGGTTCCATTCCTTGAGGATAAGCGGTAAGAGGCTGGTTTTAGGGCCGCGGCCATCAGAGGCGCGCACGGCGGCATAGAGCGCTTCGTGACCCAGCCAGAAACCGCTGCCTTCATCACCCAAAAAGTGTCCCCAGCCGCCAGAGCGAACCTGTTTGCCACGGGCATCCTGGCCTAAGGCAATTGAACCGGTCCCGGCAATCACTCCCAGGCCCTGGGCCTTCGGTAAAGCGTAGAGAATGAGATGAGAATCGCCGCAGAGATCTACCTGCGCGGCCAGCGCTTCATGACCGGCCAGCGCTTCACGCCACCGGGCATAGTCCGCCGGGCGGTCGATGCCTGCCAGTCCTAAGAGGACTCTTTCCGGGGCAGCGTCCTGGACATTCGCGGCTAATACTGCCTTTGAGATGGCTTCCCGTACGCTTTCCAGGGCTGCTTCCAGGCCAATCCCGTGGTAGTTAGAAGCTCCCGCAGCATAGCGCCCTAATTCACGCCCATGCTCATCCACGACCACAGCCATTGTTTTACTGCCGCCGCCATCAACTCCTGCGAAAAGTTTTGTCATCCTGACACCTCGAAAAGGTAGGGGCCGCGCATGAGCAGGGGCCTTCTGTCTAAACTTTTATCCTTTAATAGCCTGCCGCACAAAGCCGCCGGAAGCTTCCAGGCGCTGCCGGGCCTGTTCGGGTGACACGCCTGCCAGCAGGGAAACGATAGCGGTGCGAGTTTCACCATCGCAGTTTTGCAGGGTTTCCGCAGCGGTAACTTCAGCTACCCCGGTAGCTTCCGCCACAATGCGGGCCGCTCTACGCCTTAACTTGGCATTGGTCGGGCGCATATCGACCATCAGGTTACCGTAAGTCTTACCCAGGCGCACCATTACGGCGGTACTGAGCATATTTAGAACCATCTTCTGAGCGGTTCCGGCCTTCAGGCGGGTGGAACCGGCCAGCACTTCCGGCCCGGTATCGAGCGCGATAGTGACATCCGCTACTTCTTCTACTGCCGCCGGGCGATTGCAGGTCACAGCGATAGCGGCGGCTCCCAGTTCGCGGGCATAGACCAGAGCGCCCATTACATAGGGGGTGCGCCCGCTGGCCGTCAATCCTACTATAGCATCTTTAGCCGTCACTTTAAGATTGATTACATCCTGGCGACCCATCTCGACATTATCCTCCGCCGACTCTACCGCGTTAGACATGGCGTCGGGGCCACCCGCAATCCAGCCTATAACCTGCTCCGGTGAGGTATTAAAAGTAGGCGGGCATTCCGAAGCATCCAGCACACCGAGACGCCCGCTGGTGCCTGCTCCCATATAAATCAGGCGCCCGCCCTGTTTCATATGTTCGGTTATTATGTCAACTGCTTGAGCAATATGGTCCAGTTCGTGGCTGACCGCTCCGGCTACCCCGGCATCCTCCTTATTCATAAGACGTACGATCTCAAGGGCAGATAACTGGTCCAGGTTGCGACTGGCCGGGTTACTGGCTTCGGTCGCTAATTGGGTTATATCTCCGGCTTCCAGGTGATCTAGGCCGGGCGTATTATCAAACGTGGCATCCTCTGCCATCGGGAATCCTCCTCCAGGTTAGGTTCATAGGGTTTTGTGCGGTTTTGAAAATCAGGCTGCATGGCAGGGACAAACTTTTGCAGCAAGGAAAAATAGTTCCGACCGGGCGCCAGTTTACCCAGCAAAACCGGCCGGGTTGCGCCGGTACAGGCCGGGACATTGGCCGGTCTGTTACGTAACAACTCATAGCCCATCAAAGCAAAAGCTACCGCTTCTTTTGCTTCCGCTTTTATGCCAAATTTATCGTGGTGGGCTACCTCCACTCCCGGTAGCCATTCCGCCAGCATCTCCATCAACACAGGGTTGCGGGCCCCGCCACCACTGACGATCAATTCATCGAGCCGTCCTTCCGGCTTAAACCGCCGGATACCGAGGGCAATGCTCTTGGCCGTAAAAGCTGTCAGGGTAGCCATAGTATCGGCCGGACTGAGGCCTAATTCACTGGCGCGGCGAATAGCATTGTCACAATAGGCATCCCCG
Source organism: Chloroflexia bacterium (assembly GCA_036261665.1). GTDB lineage: Bacteria > Chloroflexota > Chloroflexia > Chloroheliales > Chloroheliaceae > 54-19. Next base: position 28,586 of record DATAKM010000132.1, on the reverse strand, counting down.
AAAAGCTCCCGTCCGGTACTTTTAGGGGCAGGCGCTTCAAAATAGGGGTGGCTCAACAGTTCATCCAACCAGCCAGGGTGAATATTGCCGCCGCGAGCCATTTCACCGTTTTTGTCGTACTGTAATTCGCCGTGACTGAAATAGCGAGCAGCATGGTCTATCAGGGAGTTTCCCGGGCCGGTATCAAAGGCCAGCACCTTATCAGGGGCAGCCCCTGCCGGGATAAAAGTGACGTTACCAATACCGCCAATATTCTGTAAAGCGCGATAACGGGTGGGATGAGTAAAGAAAAGTAGATCGAAGTAAGGTACGAGCGGAGCGCCCTGTCCGCCTGCTGTCATATCGGCGGTCCGAAAATCATAGGCGGTGGTCACGCCGGTGCGCTCGGCAATCACGGCCGCTTCCGCCATTTGCAGGGTAGATTTCCGCCGCCCCGCCGCCACCTGGTGATAAATAGTCTGCCCATGCGAGGCGACCAGGTCCAGTTGAGCAGGACTGAACCCGCCTGCGCGCAGGCTATTTAAGGTGGCGGCGGCGAAAACCTCACCCAGGGCAAAGTTTAACTCGCATAGTTCAGCCGGTCCGGCTTCCTCCCGGAAAGCCTCAAAAACCTGCGCTTTGATTTCCAGGGGGTGAGGTTCTTCGCTGTAATGTAAAAGTTCAAATTCGATTTCGCCCGGTCTGTCGAGACTCTCCTCAAAACGGCATAGCGCTACATCTACGCCATCCACCGAAGTACCGCTCATCAACCCGGCTACCAGGGCGCTAATCTTTTGATTGGCTTCCATTCAGATAATCCTCTTCAGAGCGGCGAGAGGAGGTCTGTTGGTCTGGCAACCAATCACCGCTCCTGGTAAGTTTCGGCTTAACCTTTAACCGCGCCCATCCGGACGCCTTCCAGGAAGTAGCGCTGGAAAAGCATAAAGAAGATGATCATGGGCAGTGCGGCCAGGGCAGCACCCGAAAAGATCAGGCCATAGTCGGTGCTGAATTCGCTTTGCAGGCTGGCAACACCTACCGGTAAAGTGTAGGCCGGGCTTTTGATCAAGACCATGGAAGGCCACAGGAAGTCATTCCAGTAGCGTACGAAGGTGAAGATAGCCAGGGCGCCTACGGCTGGTTTCGACAGCGGTAGAATGATGCGCCAGAAAATTCCAAATTCGGTACAGCCGTCAATCCGGCCCGCTTCTTCCAGTTCGGAAGGCAAAGTCTGGATAAACTGGCGCATCAGGAAGATCCCGAAGACGTAGGCCCAACCGGGTAAAATGACTGCCCACAGGCTGTTAAGCAGATCCAGGTTGCGTACCACAATATAGGTGGGCACGATAGTAACCTGGGGCGGGATCATAATGGTGCTGAGAATGATCCAGAACAGGATAGTGCGGCCAGGAAAGCGCTTTTTGGCAAAGGCATAACCGGCCATCGTATCGAAAATAACGTGGAAGCCGGTGATAGCCAGCGTAATCACTACGCTATTAATCGCCCAGTTCCAGAAGTCGGATGACTGAGTAAACAGGCGGTTGAAGTTATCCAGGCTGAAATTGACCGGAATCAGGTCCGGTGGAGTTTTGATTGTTTCTTTGGTCGGAGTCACGGCAGTGACAAACAGCCAGTACATCGGGAAAAGCGAAATGATGGTAGTAATAATCAGAACTATCCAGGCCGCGACCTTCTTCCCGCTATTTTTGTTAATCCGGGATTGCTTTACCGGACGTGAAACTGCATTAACAGCCATCTCTAATACTCCACATCGGTTCTAAGGAAGCGGAACTGGAATATGGCAATCAGCGCAATGATAATGAACAAAACAATAGACTGAGCTGAGGCCACGCCGTAGCGGAACTGCTGGAAAACACTCTGGTAAATCTGGGTAACAATAGTTTGAGTGCTGTTACCGACACCGCTCGGCACCATAATATAAACTTTTTCGAAGATTTCGAAGCTGGCAATGGTGTAAAGCACCACCACGTAGAGCGTGGTTGCCTTGATTAGAGGTAAGGTTATGCTCCACCATTTGCGTATCACGCTGGCGCCTTCAAGGTCAGCCGCCTCGTAATACTCTTTGGGAACGCTGCCCATCGCCGCGCTGAACAGAACCACCCCGGTAGCCGGAACGGTCAGGATAGTCGAGAGGATCACGCTGTTCAGAGCGATATCGGGGTCTGCCAGCCATAAGACCGGCGGCAGACCCACGAGACTCAGCAGGTAGTTCAGGAAACCCCACTGAGTATTGAACATCCAGCGCCATACTACCGCAATGACAACGGCGCTGGTTACGGCAGGCAGATAGTAGGCAGCCCTGAAGAAGGTTTGAGCGTACTTGTTGAGAGGCTGTATCAGGCTCGCCAGTATCAAGGCTATGAAGACATTAACAGTCACCGTCACCACAGCGTAATAAGCGGTGTTCCTGAGTGCTTCTACAAATACGCCATTTTGAGTGGTAAAGGCATCCACATAATTCTGGAAACCTACCCACTTGCTGTCACCTCTGATCTTGAAATCCTGGAAGCTAATGATAAACGACCAGATCGCCGGAGCCAGGGTGAAAACAGAGAAGGCTATCAAACTGGGCAGGACGAAAACATAACTCCAGCCATATTTGCGGAAGAATTTTCCTACCGCCCCTCCAATACCGGCGCTTTGCGCGCCGGTCTTCTTCAGTTCTACTTGTGCCATTTCTTTCTACTTCTTAGCTAAAATGCCATTGATCTCATTGGCCGGGCTGTTAAGCGCATCTTGCGGCGACATTTTGCCAAAGACCGCGTTCTGCAAATTCGGGTGAATCAGGGTGCGAATTTGCGCCCAGGTCGGCAGACTCGGCGTAATCCAGGCGTTCGGTACGGACGAAGTAAAGAGGCTATAAGGCGCCTGCACTGTTACCGACTTGCGAGCCGCCGGGGCCAGGTAGTAACCCGGTACGTCCTTCTCAATCTGGCCGCTGGTCAGGTAGCGAGTCAGGTCCTGAGCCGCCTGCAAGCGAGCCTTGTCCTTGATGGCCGCTACCGCGATCAGACCGATACCGCCAGCCGAAACGTGCTTGCCACTCTTGCCAATCGGCATCTGGCGAATTTCAAAATTCACACCGGCCTGCTTCAGAGTACCGGAGTCACCGCTGGGGCGGCTCCACATAGCCACTACCTTCTTGTCCTTGAAAGCGGTCAGAATATCGTTCAAGGCCTGGCTACCGAAGTCCGGCGGGGTCACTTTATGCACTCTTGCCAGGTCAACCAGCTTCTGTAAACCGCTGATGCCTTCGGGAGTATTGAAGGTATACTTGGTATTATCCGAGGAGAGCGGCCGAGCGCCGTCCGACATGATAATCGGCCAGGTGTCAACCAGACCGGGATCAATCAGAGCGGAGTAGCCATAGACCTTATCGCCATTGGCGCGAGTGAAGGTCAATTTCTTGGCAATTTCCACGAACTGATCGTAGGTCCAGTCATCAGTCGGGATATCAACGCCTTTTTCTTTGAATACATCACTGTTGATATACATAGCGACCGGCGGAACCCAGAGCGGCCAGGCGTAGAGCTTGTTATCAAAGCGGACGTAATCGAACAGGTTCGGGTAAATATCGGCTTTATCCTCGGGAGTGAGATACTCATCAATAGTAGATACTACACCCTGGCCGATCAGGACGGGCAAGCTGTCGTTCGGTACGCGGAAGACATCTATGCCTACGCCACCCTGCACCGCGTTGATTAGCTTGGCGAAACCGGCGTTATCAGGCGTATAACCGGTAACTTCTACTTTAATATCGGGGTTGGCTTTCTGGAACAGCGCAACAGCGGCATCGGTAGATTTGCTGAAAGCGTTGCCGCCATTAGGAGCGTAGCCCAGCACCCAGTAAGTCAAAGTGCCTTTGTAACCGCTCTTGGTAACAATCAGGTTGCTGGTACCGCCGGTAGCCGCGGTGGTGGCACCCGCCGCAGTAGTAGCAGCAGCCGTAGTAGCGCCGGCAGCGGTGGTGGCAGCAGCCGTAGTTCCGGCCGCCGTGGTAGCGCCTGCCGCCGTGGTAGCGGAAGAAGCAGCGGTAGTGGCAGCAGCCGTAGTGCTGGAAGCCGTCGTCGCCGCCGGGCCGGTAGTAGCAGTATTATCACCGCAAGCTACCAGTAAGCCGGTTGCGGCCAGACTTCCGGAAATGGCTACAAAACGGCGGCGACTCAATGTCTTCTTAGACTTTTCGGACATTTTCTCCTCCTTAAAAAGGTCTACTTATACAAAAGGACATCGTCAATTTGCGATTTAAAACCTTGCTCATCATCTTCCCACTGATCGAAAAGGTGTTGTAAGCTGGTAGCGTTACCTTCAGCTTTTTCAAGTTGAAGGCGCGGTTTAGCGCTGCCAATTAACCTATCGAAATGGGCCGGTAACCACTTGAATTTCTCGGAATAGAGCCGGAACAGAGTTGCTACCAGCAACAAACCACTCCGCACCATTTGCTCTGGACCGAGAGCCGAGACATCCGGCAGTATATGAATCTGTACTCCGCCACAAACCTCTTCTTTATACGGAAAATAGATCGGTTTGAAGAACGTCGGGCGGAAATAGATGCCTGGCCGCTCCAGCCTGTTCAGGGCAGCAGCCAATTCATCAGGGTCAGTTATCCAGGGGGCCCCAACCAGTTCAAACGGTTGAGTAGTGCCGCGCCCCAGCGAAAGATTAGTTCCTTCTACCAGGCAGGTGCCGGGATAAAGCCGGGCGGTAGTCAGGGTGGGCAGGTTAGGCGAGGTGGCTACCCAGGGCAGCCCCGTTTCCTCCCAGGCCATTTCTCTCCGCCAGCCTTCCATCTGAATCACCGTTACCTCGGCCCGGTTGTGCAAAATATGGCGGTTGATATAGAGCGCCAGTTCGCCAATCGTTAGACCATGCCGGACAGGAATGCCGGGATAGCGGCCTACAAAAGAACTAAAAGGCGCTTCCAGGCCTGGTCCTTCAACGAGAGTGCCGCCAAGCGGGTTAGGTCTGTCAATAACGTAGACCGGTATGTTCACCTGCTCAAGCAGAATACCCAGGGTAGTAGGATAAGTGTAATAACGTACCCCTACATCTTGAATGTCAAAGACCAGTGCATCCAGCCCATCAAGACTGCCGGGAGGAGGGCCAAAGGGATTGGTTTCCTTATCGTCAGGCTGGTTCAGGTCCTCTGCGCGGTAAAGACTGTAAACCGCTACATTGTTCCAGCGGTCCCGTTCCTCGCCGGTTAAAGCGATAGCATCCTGTTCAACCCCATAGTAACCATGTTCGGGCCCAAACATAGCGCAAACAGTTGCGCCGGCCTCGTGCAGTACCTGAGCGGTACGCCGGAACTTTCGGTCTATGCCGGTCTGGTTGGTGACCAAACCTACTTTTTTGCCGTTTAGCTGGCCCGCCTTCCCGCCAGCTAAAACATCCAGTCCACTTCTCACACTCATTACTTACCGTTCAGCATTAAACGTGCTTCTACTAGCAGTTTTCAGGTTAAAAGTTTCTGCCATGGTTAATAATTCAGAAAAAGCCCGAAAAGCTTCAGAGCAAAAACTGAATCGTTATACTACTGGTAAGAGGCCAGGGTGTTACATTAACGTAAACCGCGTTCCCGGTTTAGCCGACTATAGAAGCGATATTTATCGCCCCGGTAGGTTGATTTAGCATACTCGAGGGGTTGTCCACGTTCAGTATAGGTAGAACGTCTGATCAGCAGCACCGGACTACCCGGAGATATCATAAGCAGGCGTGCCTCCTCGTCACGAGCCAGCCCGGCTTCAAGCTCCTGTTCGGCTTCAAGAGGCGGCATCCCATAACGAGTTTCGAGCAGTTTGTAAAGTGAATTGTATTCCAGGTCTTCTTCGAGCAGTTTTTCGCAACCAATAAAGTTCAAATAAGACGTTTCAATACAAAGTGGTTCACCATCAGCCAGGCGCAACCTTCTTACTCGAAAAATAGGCAGGCCCGGTTTAATGCGCAGCTTCAGGGCAGTCGCTTCATCCGCCGGCCACATTTCTTTTTCCAGCACTCGGGTCGTAGGACGCTGGCTGCGGGCTTGCATATCCTCGGTAAAACCGGTAAGCTGTACCAGTTGCTGCGTTATCTTCGGGTGAGCTACAAAAGTGCCTTTACCCTGTTCCCGGTAAAGATAACCTTCATTAACCAGCTCTGTTATGGACTGGCGAGCTGTCATGCGGCTTATACCGTACTGTTCGCATAACTCACGCTCGCTGGGGATGAGAGAACCGGGTAACCACTGTCCGCTGGTTACTTTCTCTCGGATGATCTCTTTAAGCTGGTAATACCTGGGTAGTGGCCCACTTTTTAGCATGGTATTATCTGACTTTCAAATTAACTCTGTCCACAACTATGTGTAACCATCTGTTGTAACTTTGCTTTGCCGGTACTACATGCTACATTCGCAAAAGTGAAATTGCAGTATGGACTGTACAACGTTTCATGGAACTAGGAATGCTTCAGATGGATAAGTGGACCAGATGTATAGACCACTTATGAAGTGATTTTACCATCTTTTTTAACCTCGTCAAGTACTTTCCGCTCAAATCTTTTGAATCCGGCTGATTTCCCAAAACCTTTACAATTTCTAAAAACTTACTAATTACCAGCACAACCTTTTTAGTGTATGCTATGATTAAAATAAAGGAATCACCAGGCTTTCAGGAAAGTTTTCCGCCGACGCAATTAAATCGTAGTTATAGATAAGTGTTACTTAAACAGATTTAGCTGGACCCGAAGTACTGTTTACAATAAAATAGAAGCTAAGATTTAAAGGTTAAGTAAAATGTACGTTCATTCTGGCTTCAAGCCTATCGGCAGGCTGACCCGGGCAGGACTTATTTTGCTGATCACCGGGTTTCTTTTCCTCTTTAGCGGGCTGTTTCAAACTACACTTGCTTTTGCATCTAATCAGGCTCTACCTGATAAGGTAGTTTTAGCTAATTTTCCGATTTATGCCCAGCAGCACTACCTCAGTTGCGAATACGCTGCTACTCGTATGATTACGGCCTACTGGAAACAGGAAATCAGTGAGTGGGATTTTATAAAGTCAATTCCCCTTAATCAGAATCCCCACCTGGGCTATCGCGGTTATATTGACGGCGACTTCGGCGGCACCTGGGATTACGGTATTTATGCCGAACCGATTGCCCGTCTGCTCGACTCGCGCGGCTTTAAAACCAAATTACTGGTGGGTGGCGCGGAGGCTCTCAAAGAGGAACTGGCTTCAGGCCGGCCCGTGCAGGTCTGGGCTATAGTCGGGATGAGCTGGGGTAGTCCTTTCAAAACTGAGTATGAGGGGCTGACTTTTTCGCTGGCCGCTGGTGAACACAGCATGGTCATCTATGGCTATGATGCGGAAGGAGTCTATGTTGCTGACCCCGGTTTCGGCACTCGCGACTACTATAGCTGGGACACTTTCCTGCGCTCATGGTCTTACTTTGATAACATGGCCTTATCGGTCTGGCCCTCCGGGACTTCGACCGGAGAAGAACCCGGCAGTATAGGTGTCTCGGCTTATTTCTACCGGGAATGGCTCAGCGCAGGCGGTATGAAAATATTCGGGCTTCCCCTGGAGGAGGCCAAAACCAGCGGCTCAAAAATTTACCAGTATTTCGAACGCGCCCGCATGGAGTACGACTTGAATGGCCCGGCCAACCAGCCTGTACAACTGGGTTTAGTGGGAACCGAACTGACCCAGAACCGGCAAGAAGAAATACCGTTCCAGCCGGTTAGCCCTGTTGCCAGCGATACAACACAGTTTTTCCCAACAACCGGCCACACTCTCAGTAATGGCTTCAGAGATTACTGGCAGCAAAACGGCGGACTGGCAATCTTTGGCTATCCTATCAGCGAAGAGTTTCGTGAAGGATCGAAAGTAGTTCAATATTTCGAGCGAGCTCGGCTGGAGTATTATGCGGAAAATCCTGATGATTACAAGATTTTGCCGGGTAGGCTTGGAGCGGAACAATTAGCCGGGAACAAGTTTTTTGAGGGCCTCGCTTACCTGCTTCCCTTCACTTTTCGAACGGCTAATCCTCTTATTTAAGCCTGTAAGGTTAGCCAAAACCTGATAATGACAGATAAGGTAGTAAGCTCTGCCAGGTTATAAATAACAGTCCGAGGTAGCCTGTTACCAGAAATCCGAAAGATTTAAAAAACCTGCCGGTTGCATCAAAGGAAGCAACCGGCAGGAGCAAGACTTAATCTAAGAACTTAGCATGAACGCACGTTCATGTTTAGTCGAGGTCTTTAGAAAGCTGTACTTCTGAGAAGCGGACCGGCACCGGGACAGTCTTTACGCCTGCACTCGGTTTGAAAAGACCCCAGGTAAGCCAGGAATTAACCGAGAAGTTAAGGACCGTGGCTACACCGATGGCCAGCAACTGGGCCAGCATGTAGTGCAGGTGCAACCCATAGTTGAACATGCTGAATAGCCCGATCGTCAGGGCGGCTGTCATGCTGCTGACCAATTCGAAGCGTACAAAGCGTGCCCAGATAGAATGAGCGCTTTCGAGGCTATGCTGGCGGAAGGTCCAGCGATCATTCAAGATAAAATTATTGATAATTGAAACCTGAATAGCCAGCAGCGAAGCCACAATTTGAGGCAGGCCCAGGTTTACCAGCACCCATAGCACAGTCAGGTTGACAACAGTTCCGCTTAAACCTACTACCAGAAAGCGCCCAAAAGCCGGGGCAACGCGGCGCAATTTTGCCATTTAACTTCGATTCCTCCTCTTAATACCCGGCATTTCCGCGCCATTCTCCGGCATCGGCAGGACTACCTATACTTTCAAATGAACCATCGGCAGGGAATACCGGCCTGCGAGAGCCTTCTGTACTTACCAGATGTTCCTTGCGACTGGCGCGTAACTTCCAGACGTTAAGAAGAGCCTCAAAGAAGATCTTCTGGTTCATCTTACTTTTGCCCCTGACCCGGTCGGGGAAGATAATCGGTACTTCGGTAATCTCAAAACCGTTCCACTCGCACAGGCAGTTAACCTCCACCTGAAAACCAAAGCCGGTTGAACGTACATTCTCGGGCAGGTTGAGCACCTGCAAGGCGGCGCGGGAAAAGCATTTGAAGCCGCCAGTGCAATCGTGGACTTTGAGACCCAGCACGGCACGAGAGTAAAGGCTACCGCCCCGGCTGATTAACTTACGATACCAGGGCCAGTTCTCGACTCCGCCACCCGCTATCAGGCGCGAGCCTGCCGCGACTCCGCTCTGTTTTGCCGCGGCCAGTAGTTGAGGCAGGTATTCGGGTTTATGGGAGAAATCGGCATCCATTTCAAAGAGGTAATCATAGCCGCGCTCCAGACCATAACGAAAGCCATCCATATAAGCCGTGCCCAGGCCAAGCTTGCCGGAGCGATGTAAAACGTGAATATCTCCTCGAGACTTTTCAACCAATTCATCAACAATCTGACCGGTGCCATCCGGCGAGTTGTCGTCAACTACTAAAACATCGAATTCTTGACCCTGCTTTTGAATAGCTTCAATCAGTGCGACGATGTTTTCCTTTTCGTTGTACGTTGGTATAACGACCAGGCATTTATCCATTAAAGAAATTCCTCCAAGATAGAGTAAATAAGAAAAAATAATGCCAACCAAACCTACTCATTTAGCCAATATTGAACCGGGCAGCGATTGACTGTACTCGGATTAAAAAGGCCTTCTAACAGGCACCTTATACTACCCGGCAAGCAGGCACACATAAAAATACTTTTGAAAACTTATCAAAAGTTAAATCAATCTCCACTCTGAGAATTGGAAAAACAGTCTCCCTTATGAGGTAAAAGGGATTCCACCTGAGTAATATCCGGCAGGCCCGTACCGCCTGTAAAAACGCAATCGTTTCATACTTTTGCCGGAAGGCACTGGCTGAGTGCCTGTAAATAATCTACCTTTGATTATCTCCTGGTGTGTCCCGCAGAATTTATCACCTAATATATAACGCTTATCGGAACGATTCTGTTCCGGGACATCGAAATAGTTCATTACAGATAAAACTGTTTTGTACCGGTTTCGCTATATGGTTGGCTACACAATAGATTATTCTTAATCTACTTATTTTACAACCGGTGCGGCCATCCTTACATGCCACTATCATATTTTTAGCAAGAATCTTGCCAACTTCTTAACTTAGTTAATTTTTAACTAACTATTAATTACTTCAGGCAACACTTATAACCAAACACCCTGCTTGCTGCTCTAACCATCGCCAGCCAATCACATAGCTTAAACTCTGCCTGGCTAATTAGCACAGCGGGAATGATGGTGGCTGCTGGAATGGCAGTGATAGTCCGAACGGTGCCGGGGAAAACACCGTGGGCTGTCTCTTTACCTGAACCACCAGAACCGGATAAGAGCATCAATTGTTCCAGGTTTTACTTTTTTTACCAGATTTTCCCGATTATTCAGATAAATTTTTACCTGAAAATGTTACTTTTGGCAGCGAATGAAGCTGCTGCTTTTAATTCTTAGGGTAGTTTTCAGGGAAAACAGATCTTCTGCTGAAGTAAATAGAGCATGGAGTTAACTACCCATCCCGATCAGTCTCAGATACATTTTGCAAGACAGGAGAACTGGCTAGTTCAATGCGAACCGATCTATTAAAGCATCGCGTGGTGCGGAGTGTCCTTAAAAGCCGCTGGTATCCGGGTCTCTTTCAGCTTATTACCACCTCTGTCTTTACTATAGTGATAATTCAGCTACTGTTTGGCCCTCCAAACGCTTTTCAAAACCTCGGCACGGCCCTCACCTGGGTGATATGGTGGCCTTTTATCCCGCTTTTTTTAGTACTCTCCGGTCGCTTCTGGTGCGCCATTTGCCCTTTCGCTTTTGTAAGCGATCTGGTACAGAAATGGTTCGGCCTGCGGCGTCCGGTTCCCAAATTTCTCAAAAAGTACGGAATCTGGATTATTGATGCCATGTTTATTCTGATAACGTGGGCGGACCATATCTGGGGAATTGTGAGTAATCCTCGCGGCTCGAGTCTGCTCCTGCTGGGAATAAGCGGTGGTGTGATATTTTGCGGGATAGTCTGGCAGCGTCGAACATGGTGTCGTTACCTTTGTTTTATGGGAGGCATGTCCGGCAACTACGCCCGCACGGCTATAGTTGAACTTAGAGCGAATCCAAAGATCTGCCAGGGCTGTAAGGCCAGGGCGGCCTGCTATAACGGTAACGAACATGGACCGGCCTGCCCGATGTTTGAATTTCCCCGTCAAATGGAGAGTAACGCTCGTTGTAACCTGTGCGCCGCCTGTATCAAAACCTGCCCGAATGATGCCCTGCAACTATCTTTACGCCCGCCTACCAGAGAACTCTGGTTTATCCGCAATCCGAGATTTGAAGAAGCCTTTCTGGCAGTGGTGTTGATGGGAATTGTCTTCGTCCAGAACATTACGATGCTTGAACCCTGGCAGCAAATCTTAACAGGATTGGAGCACCTAACGGGCACGACCAACTATTACCTGAATTTTACCCTGGCTTTCACTCTTGCCATGGCTCTACCGTGCAGTCTGCTGGGCCTGGCGGCCTTTTTCGCAGGGCGGGTAAATGGAGACTCAGTTATTCGTAACTTTACCAGGTTCGGCTATGCTTTGATCCCCCTCGATCTGGCCGGACATCTCGCCCATAACCTGTATCACTTTCTGGCAGAGGGCAAAACAGTAGTCTATAGCGCCTTAACGCTGGTAGATAACAGGGTGCATATAGGCCCGAGTAACCTGGTGAGCAACGGAGTAATTCAGATTCTACAGTACGTCCTGCTGGAACTGGGACTGATGGGCTCACTGTATACCGCCTACCGGATCGCCAAAAAGCAATACCCTCGGGCCAGGGTGTGGCCGACCTTCTGGCCCTACGCCATTTTGCTGGTAGTTTTTGGACTGATAAATTGCTGGCTGTTTGCCCTGCCGATGTACCACCGCATGATGTGAAGAACTATGATTGTCGTTCTTACACAATCTTGAGGCGGCGGTAAACCACTCCTAACAAAACCACCATTATCAGCCAGAATAGCAACACCACACTATAGGCGGTGGTCAGGGCAAAATGATCGGCTAAAAACCCCAGGACTACCGGCGCAGTGAAAATCGCCACCCCGCTTGCCAGCGAAGCGGCGGCACTGGCTTTATCAAACTGATTTTTCGAAGCACTTAAGGCCAGGTCAAGCGAGAGCGGGTAGAGGTTCGCTACCCCAAGCCCGCAAATTACCAGCCCGCTCAGTGATAGGAAGGGCAGGCTACTCAGCCAGAAAATTCCAAACCCCACAAGGGTCAGGACCATTTCTACCGGTATAAGGTAACGGGCGCTCCACCTGGATAATAACCGGCTACCTGCCATCCGGCCGGCCAGCATTGCTATCAAAAAGAGGCTTACGGCGCTGGCGGCCTCCCCTTTTGAAAATCCGCGAACCGTTTCCAAAAATGGGCTGCTCCACGAGATCATCGAAAATTCGAGTGAAACAGCCAGCACAATTACTCCCCAGCATAGCCAGTAACGTGCAGGTAGTCTTGATTTACCTTTTGGAAGTGGAGATGGCTTTAAAGCATATAATTTACTTCCGGTGGTTTCCAGGCGCGAAGGTGGGGCAGGCAGGTGTGTCTTACTTAACCAGCCTACCAGGACCAGTAGCACCAGGCCTGCCATCCCGATAGCTCCCCGCCAGCCCCAGCTACCAAAACCTGACGCGATACCAATCGCTACCGGAACTATCGTAGCGAAAAGACTACCGGACACATTGGCTTCGGTCAGGGCAATCACCCGTCCTTCACCATGCTCCTCTGCCAGAACCGCCGGGAGGGTCACGAAAAGTAAAGTCCCGAGTAAGCCGGTAAAGAAAGCGCTGCCAATTGTCAGAATGGCAGCGTGGCCAAAGATGAGAGGAATGGTAGCCAGAACCATCCCCGTACCACCCACCAGGGCGATTGGCTTACGGCCCCAGCGATTAGTTAGCACGGGGCCGAGCAAGCCTGCGCCGATCATTCCCAGGGCAAAGCCACTAAAATGCAGGCTGACCTCAGTGGCGGATAACTTTAATTCGTCTCTTAAAAAAGGCATCAACGGGCCAAAAGAATTGAGCAGGTACGAATAAAGGCCAATCAATAAATAAGCCAGCCAGGTTAACCTGCTGCGCTTAAACCTGCGATATTCAGAAATAGAGGCCTGAGTAGAAACTGGAGCTAATAGTTCAGGCTGATCGAGGTTGAGTGTGGCTGAATTGGAGGATTGCGACTCAAGGTTGGAAAGCATTTTGTTTGAACCTCTTGATAGGACTATCTCATTCAGGCATCTTTTCTGGATACCTTTTTTATATCCGTAAAGGTTTCGCTCAAACCTTTACGGATAATTTGCTTACAGACGACAATATAGGCCATTTAGAGCTTATTAAAAAGGAAAAGTTTCTTTAAGCCGTAGTACTAAGCCTGCCAGCTTGCCAGGCCCAGTAATTTCTCGCCCAGCGGGCTTAATCTGGCGGTCTGAGCATGTTGTTTTTCCCACTCGCGAGGATCACCCGGAAAAGCCGCACGCTTCGGTGCTTCCAACTCCCGCCAACTGGTAATACGCTCCTGCCGCACCTTCTCGTTAGCCTCCTCCGCCGGAAACATGGAAATGTACTGCGCCATCCTTACCCGGTCCTGTGAGCGGTTTGGCCGGATGCCGTGAGCTTGCAGACTATTAAAGATCAGTAAATCCCCCGGGTTCATACTGATGTTTACAATCTCAAACCCGGTCGTATCCGGTGCAAGCGGGTTGCGGTCGGCAGGCTGAGTTTTAATCCAATCTTCCAGGGTCCGGAAAAGTTCGGGAACACATTGAAAGCCGCCAACATCACCGTCCTGCCTGGCCAGGGCCAGGACACCCTGCACCCCGATAGGTAGCGGTTGGAGGGAAGTATCCACATCCCAATGAATAAAGCCGTTGGTAGCGCGGTTATCTTTATTGGGCGGGTTCAGGTTAGCCCGGTCAATTGCTACCCACAAATCCTCACGATCCCAGATGTCTACAAAAGCGTCATAAACTCGCTGCTCCTGGCGATTATCCCACAGATACTGGTGGTTGTATATTTCGACCATCCCGGTATTGTTAAGTTCCTTCATCTGGTGATCGCGTAACTGCGGCTTGTACCAGGTAGTAGGGTCATGCGGGTCCATCTCCTGAAACTCCCATAACAACCCTGCCAGGCGGTTGACTTGCTCCAATGGTACGGCATCAGGAACAATCACATATCCATAAGTAATCCAGTTTTGCCAATCCTCTTCGGATAGCACTCTTAGCGGCAGTTTCTTTTTGATCTCTTTCAACTGGACAGTAGTTGCGCGAGTGGTCGGGTGAGAGTCTTTTATTTGCATAGAAGCCATTAATTGTCTCCTTCAAACTTTAACCTGATGTTTTTCCTTGCCTGTTCTTGATAAAGATGGTTTAAGTATAGGTTGGAAATGCTCTATGATGTGGGCTTAAAATGGCTTATACTTGTACTATTATGGCGTTGTAACTGATATTATTGAGTGGCGAGGACCAGTTCGGCAGGAAAATAAAGTGAGGAAACCCTTTTTTGAAAAAGTAACTACTCCCGGCGATGCTTCCTGGGCTTTACTTGACCGCCGCCTGGATAATGAGATTCCTTTTGAGTGGCATCATCACCCGGAGTTCGAACTGACCCTGACCCTCAACAGTCGCGGGCAGCGCTATGTCGGGGATTCTATCGAAGCCTATGATGATGGTGATCTGGTACTGGTCGGGCCCAATCTGCCGCACACCTGGAATTCGAGTGAGAAAATCGAACCTGACCGGCCGCATGTAGCACTGGTAATGTGGTTTAAACCGGAATGGATTGAAGGGTTAATGGCTCTCCTGACCGAGCTAAGGCCCCTCGAACCTATGCTAACTTCTGCCAGCAGGGGTATAGTCTTTTCTTCCCTGACCTCGCAAAAAGTGCGGCCGCTGATCGAAGAGATGCGTCTACTGGCACCCCTTGACCGCCTGCCAAAGTTCTTAGAAGTGCTGGTGCAACTGATTCATGAAACACACCCGCGCTACCTCACTATTACTCTCAAGGAAGAGCAAATGCCGGTAACCGGGCTTGAACAGGCCCATGTGGAGCTTATTCTTGATTACATTCATGAGCATTACTACTCAGCTATTTCAAACGCTGAACTGGCGGAACAGGTCGGGCTTAGCCTGTCCGGCTTTCACCGCCTTTTCCGGCGGCATCTGCGGATGACAGTGAGTGAGTATATTTCGCGCCTGCGCATAGGGAAGGCCTGCGCCCTGCTTATTACGACTGAACAGCCTGTGGCTTATATCGCGAATATAACGGGCTATGATAACCTGGCCAATTTTAACCGCCAGTTTAAAGCTTTGAAATTAGTGACACCGCGTGAGTTTCGACAACGCTTTCGCAAATAAACTCTCTTCTGCCTGTAAACTCATCCCTGATTGGTACCTTGCTGTTCTTGCTCAAATGCCGCGATTTGCTCCTGACACTCTTTCAGCTTCCGGCATAACTCGACAACCTGTTTATCCGTGTCTCCTTTGCCTTCAGTTTTGGCCCGCTCCAACTGCGAGCACAAGACGCTCTCTAACCCCTTCAAATCATAAATGTGTTGCCCCAGAATCGTTGCATAGGGCAACCCGGAATCCTTCGCGAGCTTTTCCATCTCCGACCTTTTCGCCTCCGGCAAACTGCTGGCCATTTTTCCGCCTCCCTTTCTTTTCCGATTTTTCTTTCCTGCTCTATTCAATCCAGACTTGATCAATAACCGTACCACCTGCTGAGCTTATCTGATGATTCGCCTTGAATATAAACTGAATATAAAACCAAACCATCGGCACACTCTCTGCTTTATAGCTCTATTAGGGAAACCGGAGAATGAAGCGAACTGAATGCCAGGGGGATTATTATGCAGCCGAAGAAAAAGCCTTTCACGAACCAGAATCTTAAATTCTTGCCACTTTTAAGTGGCCTGTTGCTTGTCCTGACTTTAACCTTAAGCGCTTGTAGCACTCAAATCAATCTGGATGGCCCTAACTCTGCCCCTAACCTGCCTGCTAACTCCCCTCCCGCTAACAATCCCAACCCGGCGCCCTCCGGTCATACTAAAGCAGGTCCGGCCAATCTTTACCCCGATCCGAACCTGACGCCGGGCGATGTCTTCCCGGGCGTTACCGCTAAAGAAGTGTGCGTCTCCGGTTATACCAAAACGGTCCGTGATGTCTCCACCGCTGAGAAGCAGGAAGTCCTCAACCGCTATCATCTGGCCTATGAAGCGGGAAAGTACGAGGTAGACCACTTTATCCCGCTCGAACTGGGCGGCAGCAACGACCTTAAGAATCTCTGGCCTGAACCCTACTCTCCTCTCCCCGGTGCGCGTCAGAAAGATAAAGTCGAAAACGCGCTCCACCAGGCAGTCTGTGATGGAAAAATGTCCTTACCGCAGGCGCAGCAAATAATCCGCCAGGATTGGTATGCCTACTACCTGCAACACGAAAGCAGCGCCAACTCCTGATGGGAAGGCCACTGCAAATTCTTTACCGGTTTGATAGCTAAATTCGGGGAAACGGGGAGCATTCACTCCCCGTAATTTTGGGCGATTCTAGCTTTAATAGCCTTTAAACCACTGATACCCGGCAAGAAGAAATAGCCACCCGCTCTGACCGTTACGAAGCGCGGAATACCCCTCACCTCTCGTCTGAGCGGGTGACGTGGGATTACCATTGTATGTACCTCCGCGTCTACCCCATCGACGCAATAGTTTGACAGGAGTGGATCGCGGTTACTGTAAAGACCATCGAAATGGGGATCGTTAATCCAGGTCTGCTGGACAAACTCAAACTGGCGTTTAAGATCGGCATTAATGGCGATAAAAGCAAGCCCGCGCGGGCTGGCCAGTTCCTCGGCAAAGTGATCACGCTTATTTTTACGGGCTTCTTCTTCAAGATAACCGATGACATCGGCAGGATAGGTTGGACCGTAAACGCGGCCCCTCCTCAGAATACGGTGTCGCGACACCGATGTCAGCGAGTCTTCCGGGGTTGGCTGCAACGAGTCACGCGGATTAGTACGCCGGACATGCGAACCTGCCGGGCATAAATAACCATGAGGGTCGGCGCTGGCAAACATAAAATTATTATTCCGGTTAGTATCGGCCCCCAGCGCCGGGTCATCTTTTTCAGGAGACAGCACGAGGGGCGCGCCACTGGGCCAGCGCCCGACAAATTTGGAGGCTAACCAGCGGGCCTCAGTTGGATTGAAGTTGGCTTCTTTGTAAATATAATTCCAGAAACCGCAGACATCCTGTTCCAGCTTGCGGAAAACCAGGTAAGTACCATTTTTGCCCAGTTCTGGATAAGACGGCATCGGCGGTAAAAGATTGTACTCGTTGCGATAGCCTAAAAGAAATTCACCGGCCTTGATCGTGGGTTGGCCCGGGTCAGTCTGGTCGGTGCCTTCTATGACGGGCTGCGACATGCTATCCATAAAGCCAAAAGGCTCTTGCCCGACTTCGGGGCGGTAAGTGACCTGGGTGGCGACAACGTGCATTCCACAGAGTTCTACTCCTGGCACAAGTTTATTTTGCAGAGCGCTTACGCTGGTATCGTCAAGGGCATATAGCAACAGCATAAAGTCAATCTGCTCGTTTTTAGGACCGCCAAACTCCCATTTCTCCGGGTCGTTATCGCCAATATCCCCCAGGCGGCGCGAGCGATTGACCGGGCCTTCCGGGTAATCCCAGGAATGAGGGCCACCCGCAATACCTTCGCGAAACTCTACCGAAAAGCCATCCGTCGGAATACCCAGCTTCTCAAGCCCCTGGTAAGTAAAGGCGAGATTAAAAGCCGTTTGCGGTTTGACCTTTTGAGCCTGACCTGCCTGCATCACCACAGGCCAGGGTTCTGCGCTGCTAACCTCTTCTATTATTTGTCCCAGCCATTCCCCGGCGGTACGCGGGTGATCAATCTGAATAAAAACATAGGCCGAGGCTTTTAAGTGGCCGTAACCGGAAAGCACAATTCCTTGAATATCCTTCAGGTCCAGGGTGGGCGTCATTACGGTTTCCTTCTATACTCAATCTATACTCAAGTTTAGTTTAAATAGCGAAAGGCATTAATCCTGGTATGAGCTAAAAACGATTATCGAGAAAGCTCTACAGGTATAAAAGCATCCAGGGGCTATCCAGTGATCGGCTTTAAGCTTTTCAATTCATTAAATCCGGCTCAGTAAATCCGCTACCTTTTCCTGCCCAATCAGTTTAGCCATATCCTGGCTAATTTTAAGATCGTTCAGGATATTTCTGACCGAACTATCCGGATAAGCGCTGTAGAAGACCAGGGCCCGGACCTGGTTATCCATGATAACCTGTTTGAAAGCCTGTAAATCTTTAGCGCCTCGGGCCGGGTAGGCTGGATAACTACCCCAGATTGCGTCCATGCCGCCACTGGCCTTATCTACGAAATCCCCGATATACTGCTCCCAGTTGCCATCGTAATTGCTTTCAAACAAGAGATTTTTGCCGCCATCTATAATGACCCAGCGCGCAAAATGAATGGTGGAAATACCGAGCAAAGCGCCGGGGGTAGGATTATATTTAACGGCCAGCCGTACTACCCCAAAAAACAGGCGTAACTTTCGGAGTCGCTCTGGCGCAATTACCGACATAACCGTCATTTCATTTTGCACCGTATTAAGCCAGTCGGTATATTCCGGGTGGGTGTTAACATCCTTGCTGTCGGTATCAGTCGGGCTGTCGTCAATTTTGGGGCCAAGTGTTTTCTCGAAGAAACGCAACACTACCTCGCGCAATAAAAACCGCACCAGCAGGGAGTTTACCGCCATCAGGGCAGCGCGTAATTTTTGCAGCGGTGTTTGGGGAAGCAGTGGAAGGCGTGCCAGCAAGCTCAAGAAAGGTTCTAAGCGCTTATCGGAAAGCAGATCTTCAAGCTGTTTGCGCACGCCTACAGCGTTCCAGACTTCTTTAACTGCCTGACCGGGATAGGCCTGGTAGAAAGCCTCACTCGGGTGCGAATTTGCCTGGATAAAGGTCTTAAACCTGGTCTTAAAGGCCGGGTCGCTCAAGGGTATCTCCGGGTAGCCCTCGCACTTACCCCAGATCGCCTCTACTCCTGGCCCGGCTTTATCAATTAGTAGCTCAATATAATCCTGCCAGGAACCATCATGATTGCTGGTAAAGAGCAGGCGCTTAGGCTCGGCTTCAGTTTTGCCGGGGCCCGGGATAATTACAAAGCGGGCAAAATGGGTGGTGTCAATCTCGTTAAAACGGATATAAGGATTGGTTCTAACGTTATGCCCGATGTCTGTCAGCAGCTTTTCGAGCGGCTCACCTTCAGCGGGCTTGATGTTAACAATCACCGTTAGAGGACTCTGGTTCATGAAGGTCCTTTCTACACTGGCGGTTAAGAGTCGCTCTGCCAGAGCAATCAAGCCTCTTCGTGGTCTGCCGGGTTGTAAAGAAGGTTGAGAACAGGGCTGCGAGCATAGATTGCTCCATAAATCTGTTCTCTATATTTCACCCGGTATTTCCGGCTTTGTCAAGCGGTTTTTCAGCCAGAGCAACCAGAGAGGTGAACTTACTCAAAATCCCTCTGGAAAGGGCGCACCTCATGTTTATTTGGAACCGGCAGCCCTTCAGCTACTTTTCGAACCGATGATTGTTACCTTTTGCAGCGAAAACTCAATATCCTTATCCTGGTCCCCCCTGATTTCGAGGGCCAGGGCTTGCTGTAATTCGGGAGAAGCTTTACGCAACCGGTGAGAAAGTTCTAGCACTGTCTCGGCGGGTGTGCGCAGGCGGGCCGTCCATTCTGCAAAATTAATCCGTCCCTGCTGGTTGCCGGGAAGGTCAACTTCGCAAAAAGTTACTTCCAGATGGGCTTCTTCAAACATCTTTCGCCACTCGCTGGGCCGGTAATTACGCACGTGCGAAGGATCGCGCTGCTTTTCGATGTAATTAATCTCCTGATCTAAACCGCTATCTTCCGGTACAGTGGTATCCACCACAACCACCTGCCCGCCAGGGCGAGTAACCCGGGCCATTTCAGCCAGGGCTTTCTTAATATCACTGAAATGGTGCGGGGCAATCCGGCATGTCACCAGGTCAAAAGAATTATCAGGATAAGGCAGGGCTTCGGCGAGACCCTGCTGAGTCTCCAGGTTGGATATGCCCCTGGCTGTCGCACTCCGCGCCGTCTCTTCCAGCATTTCAGGGGTTAGATCGTAAGCGACTACCCGCGAAAGATAGGGTGCAAAGGCCAGGGCAGTGTGACCTGCCCCGGTCGCCACATCCAGCATTACATCCGCTGGTTTTGGTTGAACCAACTTAACGAGGTTGTTTAGCGAAGACTGATTGGAGTGACTGGCGCTGGTAGAATAGGCGGATGCCGCCGGGCCAAACTGGGATTGAACTAACTTATGCAAATCCTTGTCAGAGCTCATTACGTTCAGATCTTCCTTTCTTGTGATTCCCGGGATTTTCCGCACCGGTTAAGCTTTTTTAGTCAAAAACTGATCGAGAAACTGGTAACGTTCTCGATGCTGCTCAAGCTCAACGCGGGCATCTACATCCATGCGCAGCACTTGAACCCTAGCTCCCCGGTTTGCGGGAGGCCAGGCGGGTAAACCGGGGCCATTCGGGTCGCCCGTTTTTACAAAGTTTGCATAATAATCCTGAAAGAGTTCGGAAAGCCGGTAATCCTCGTCTCCCCACTCATATACATGGTTGGTGGCAAGAGTGCCCATGGCATATTCGATCTCGGCAGAATGAACCGCTCCCTTTGGAGCAGGTGGAACCGGCAGTTCACCATCTCCTTCGCTTTTACCCTCAACTTCATGCGTGTCTTTCTTGATAATTCCGCCCGCGAGACCGGCAACCGCATCCACCATTTCGGGAACCATGGAAGGACGGGGGTGAGTATAAAGATAGCGGTAGACCGGTTGCCCTGCGGTCTGGCCGTGTAATTCCGCCCACTTCCAGGTGCTGAACCCGGTAAAAGTATCTCCGGCCAGGTCGGTAGCAGACTGAGCGGCCTCCTCATCGTTGGCAGCAGGGTAAAGGCGCAGGGCCTCTTCCGCTCGCTCCCCGCAAAGCTCCCGTAACTTCTTAATAAAGTTCTCGCGGGTTGGAGGGTTCTCACCCAGAATCCACAGGTAATTCATTTCCTCCGAATTCCAGCCGAGCAGCAGCGGAACTTTTGCCTGCTCTCCACTGCCAAAGATTTCAGCAGGAAAGGCCGGTAGAAAATAGCCGTCAATCGTGGCTGTAAAGTGAAATGGACCGGGGAATTCCTGGGCGGTCGCCGCCAGCAGTTGCTCTGCCGGGATAGCCCGCAATTCGGCCAGGGAGGTAGCCCCCACTTTCGCGGCCAGGGCCACTCCCTGGCGTTCGGCTTCTTCCAGCGTTAAGGGAGAAAGGGTACCCATTAGCGAACCGCTGGAACCGATAGCCCCGGCTATTAGCTTTCGGGAAAGGGGCGAGCACATCTGGGCGCTGACCGAACTGGAGCCTGCCGACTCTCCCGCAATCGTGACCCGGTTCGGATCACCGCCAAAAGCGCTTATATTTTTGCGAATCCATTCCAGCGCCGCCGCCTGGTCCAGATAACCGTAGTTACCGGAAGCATGATGCTCAGATTCGCGGGTCAGTTCAGGATGCGCCAGGAAACCAAAGGCGTTAAGCCGGTAATTACAGGTCAGAGTAACCAGGCCTTTGCGAGCCAAACTGGTTCCATCGTAACGAGGTTCGGAACCATCACCCGCTATATTCCCGCCTCCATAAAAGTAGAGCAAAACGGGCAGGCCTTCCTGCTCCGATTTAGCCGGAGTCCAGACATTCAGGTAGAGGCAATCCTCGCTCATACCGGAGGAGCGAAAATTCATATCGCCAAAGACAGGCAGTTGCATCGCCTGGGGGCCAAAACGGTCAGCTTTGCGAACTCCCACCCAATTCTCAACGGGCTGCGGTGGTTTCCAGCGCAGTTTCCCCACCGGAGGCGCGGCAAAGGGAATTCCTTTGAAGCTGCGAATCCCCGATTGAGGATCAACTGTTCCTTCGAGCAGGCCATTTGAAATCTCTACCCGGGTAGAGAGAGTCGTGCTACCATCATTCCTTACGCCGATTTCATCCATTTGAAATTCTCGCCTAACCTTTCTATTCCCCGTCTGGTTCGCCCTGGCTACAGGGTAGCGTTAATCAGTTTTCTATTGTATACCTGCCCGGTTTTTGCTACAATTCAAAAGTTCCCAAATCCCTGCCTGATTCTCTACAACCACATATTGTTCTGACTGACGTGGCATCTTTCAATTGCCTGGTTTACCGCGAAAATAAGCCTGTAGTTGTTGTTTTTGTAGCTAATGAAAGCAAAGGAGCTGCTCATGGCGGATTATATTATTGTAGGCGCCGGTTCCGCCGGTTGTGTCCTGGCCAATCGCCTGACCGAAAACCCCGATGTCTCGGTACTGCTATTGGAAGCCGGACCGCCCGATGATATGCAGGAAATTCAGATCCCGCTGGCCTTCCCTCAACTTTTCAAAACCCCCTTTGACTGGGCCTATTTTACCGAAGAAGAGCCTTACCTGGAAGGCCGCAAGCTCTACTGGCCGCGTGGCCGGGTGCTGGGAGGTTCGAGTTCGCTTAACGCCATGATTTACATTCGCGGCAACCGGGGCGACTACGACCTGTGGAGCAACCTGGGCAACGAAGGCTGGGATTACGAGTCGGTCTTACCCTACTTCAAGAAGGCTGAAAACCAGGAACTTGGCCCCTCCGAATATCACGGGGTCGGTGGCCCGCTCAACGTCGCGAACCTGCGCTCTCCCAACCCGATGTCCCAGGCCTTTGTGGAAGCCGCCACTGAACTGGGCTTTAATCCCAACCCGGACTTTAACGGGCCGCAACAGGAAGGCTGGGGACTCTACCAGGTGACTCAGAAACAGGGCATGCGGTTTAGCGCCGCAACGGCTTACCTCAAACCGGCCTCGGAACGCCCCAACCTGTCGGTCGAAACAGGAGCCCTGACTACCCGTGTGCTGTTCGAGGGCCAAAAAGCGGTCGGGGTGGAATATTTGCAGAACGGCGAAGTAAAACAGGCCAGGGCCGCGCGCGAGGTAATCCTCAGTGGCGGAGCGGTCAACTCGCCCCAGGTGCTGATGCTTTCCGGGGTTGGCCCGGCGGATCACCTGCGGGAAATGGGCATCGAGGTAGTGGCAGATATGCCGGGAGTAGGCCAGAACCTGCAAGACCACCCGGCGATCTTCGTACCGTTTGAGGCCACTCAGCCCGTCAGCCTGGTTAACGGCCAGACCGAGGCGGCCTTGCAGGAATTCATGGCTACTCAAACCGGGCCGCTGACTTCCAATGTTGGCGAGGCCGGGTGCTTCCTGCGCACCAGAGACGAGCTACCCGTACCTGACCTGCAATTCCACTTCGCGCCCAACTATTTTGTAGAACACGGCTTCCGCAATCCCGAGGGGCACGGCTTTACCTTTGGTCCGACTCTGCTTCATCCCGAAAGCCGGGGCGAAGTGCGCCTCCGCTCGGCTGACCCCACTGCCCCCGCCGCAATTACCGCAAACTATCTTGCCGCTGAAAACGATATGCGTGTGCTGATCGAAGGCATCAAGCTAGCGCGGAAACTGGCCCAGGCCAAAGCCTTTGACCCCTATAGAGGCAAAGAAGTCATGCCGGGTGAAGCCGTCCAGAGTGACGAAGAAATTGCCGACTACATTCGCAAGAACGTGGAAACGCTCTATCACCCGGTCGGCACCTGCAAGATGGGCCACGATGACATGGCTGTGGTGGATAACCAGTTGCGGGTACACGGCTTAGAAGGCTTGCGGGTGGTAGACGCCTCTATTATGCCGGTGATAGTCAGCGGCAACACCAACGCCCCGACCATCATGATTGCCGAAAAAGCCGCCGATATGATCAAGAGCGCCAGCCCGGCAGGGATTGCCGCCCAGCCCGCTCAATCTTGATTATAGATTATATAACTCAAAGAGGGCCGGGTTTTCCGGCCCTCTTTTCGATTCAGGCTATTATCCGGTTACTCGGCCGTTGGCAAATGTACGTACATGGTCTGGATGCCTAAACGGCCCGGGCCGATAAAGCGGTTCATAAAGAGGTTAAACCCACCCAGGAAACCGGTGCTCAGTCGCTGGATCTGAGTAGTCATTTGGACGGAAGCATCTTTATATAGAAAGCCTCCCGGTTCTACGTCAATGGCTTCTCCCGGCCTCAGCATTACCTCGTAAACATTACCATAACCGTGCAGAAGCAACAGGCCGGGTTGTTGCGGGGCATAGAACCGGTCAATCCAGAAACCGGTTCCACCATAGAGAATATTAGCCACCCCTTTTACCCGGAAGAAAGAGTAATCTACCGAGCCGGTCGCCGCCAGAAACTGGTGCTCACGCACGTGCAATTCTTCGCCGGGCCGGATATGGATCGGGATAATTTCTCCGGCATCGTCTCGGCTGAATGCAATCGAGCCAGGACCGGTTGCCTCAGTCACAAAAACTTGCATACCCGCCATGACACGCTTAAGGGCTCCTTTTAAGGGCTTTATACCAATGTTGATCTGGGGATGTTTCCAGAGCAAAATGTGATGTTCAAAATAGACGCTTTCCCCCGGTCCCAACGCTACTTCCACCTGCGGAACAATATTACCGGCGATTCTAACCAGGGTGTTACCAACGCGCGTCTCTTTGATGTTTTCGGCGTTAGCTTGAGTGGCCCCCGACCAACCGGCATCCTGGTGGCGGTACATATCATAGTAAAAAGGATTAGGCGAGCCGCCGGGTGAAGAACCGCCATAGCCGGGTGGCGGTCCGCTAAAACTGTCGAGGTAGTCTGAGCCACAGCGACAGGAAGGCAGGCCTTCTGGTTTAACACGACCGCAGGCAGGGCAAAACTGAATATCGGGTGGGTTAAAATCTGGTAGAAAATTCATAAGATACTCCCTTTAAGCCGGACACCGGCCTGGCATGCACAGTGTGAATAAAATTATTAGCCTACACAAGCAAATGTATTATATTAAAGCCTTTTCTTTCCTACCAGACCTATTTGTAGTTTTGATAGCCATCAATCTTCCTGGTTAGCACAACTTTATAATAGTCGTAAAGTATTAAAGTTTATCTCCAGCTTTCAGCCTTTGCACTGTTCATAGCCCAAACCAAAACCCGGCAGATTTGCCGGGTTTTGGTTCAGGAATGTAATTACTGGTTAACAATTATTGGTTAAATATGAAAGGCTTGAGGGTGGTCTGCAAAGCCTCTCCACTGAATAAAGGGGCGATTTCGGTGTAGCTGTAGCCATTACTGGCACTATCGCTAGTGCCGGCTTCCACAAGCACGGTGGCGCTACCGATCACGCCGCTGCGAGCACCTGAAGCGGCCAAAAAGTAACGTTGCCCGCTCTGCCAGCCGGGGATAGTAAGCTGAGTGTCGAGCTCACCGGTGTACTGGTCGGCCCAGACATAGCCCAGCCCGGTACTGTTGCCGCCGGCATCGGTGTACCACAGGTAGACCCGTTCGCCAGGTGCGTAGAAGTCGCCGCGCAGCCGCAGCGTGGCCCGGCCCTGCTCATCCAGTCCCGTCCCTTCGCCACTTACCGAGAGGAACTGCACCAGTCCATCGGTTTCGTTACGGGTAGTGCCGTTACCCAGGTGCAGGTGAACCCGGTTGGAGTAGTAGTGATGTTGCTTGCTGTCCAGGTTGTCCCAGACGATAGCAAAGCGAGTGCTGAGATCACCGGGTGTGGCTCCGGCCGCCGCTCGCATCGCTACGGTAGCGGTCACAACCTGGCCGGGAGCCAGGACCGGCAGCCGAAGCTGAGCGTAAGGCAACACCGCATAAGGCAGCACGGCAGTAGCGGCATCCGTCACCGTCTTTTCGTAGTAAGCGCCCGGTACGGAGTCGGTTGAGAAAGAGGCATAGGCCACTTCAAGCTTGCTATCAATCGGTAGCTGGATCACCGGCCTGCTGGACGCGCCCGTGCCGATATTCTTGATTACCAGCACGTAGGTTAACAGGCCATCCCCATCCAGATCAAACTCACGGTCAGGTGTCACCCGCAGCTTGCCAACCAGGTCGGCTTCGCCCACCTCCCCATCGTCATTGAGGATTACCCCCTGGCCCGTGGCTTTGCCCAGGGTGGCGCCGGCAGGGTTGGTCAGGATCAAGAGGAAAACCTCGTCAGGTTCTATCCTGGTATCGCCGTTAACCAGTACCGTCACTGTTTTAACGGTCTCGCCGGGAGCAAAGGTCAGACTGCCACCGCTTCCCTGGTAGTCCTTATCGGCCAGGGTAGCGGTTTGATCCTGGGTGGCGTAATTGACAGTGACCGTCCCGGTGACTGCCGTTGAGAGCTGAACGGTGAAGTTGAAAGCAGTTGTGCCGGTATTGCCTTCAAGCTGGCGCACATCACTCACGCTCAATACCGGGGTAACCGGTGGCGGAGGCGGTACGCTGTCATCGTTTACAATCGTACCTGTGCCGGTGGCTTTGGCGAGGGCGGCCCCGGTGGGTTTGCTCAGGGTTAGCGTGAAAGTCTCATCCGGCTCAAATTTGGTATCGCCGTTGACATTTATTGTGATGGTAGCAATAGTCTGGCCCGCCGGGATGGTCAGAGTAGCGCTAGCGGCAGCGTAATCGCTATCGGCGGTAGTGGCCGTACCATCGGCCGTAGCATAGTCAACTGTGACAGGTTGAGCGCTCGGATTGGAAAGGGTAACGGTAAAGTTAAAAGCAGTCGTGCCGGAATTGCCTTCGGCCTGACTGACATCGTTAATTGCGAGAGTTGGTACGCCGTCATCGTTGGTAATCGTACCCGTACCGGTGGCCGTGCCAATGATAGCATTGGTAGGGTTGCTCAGGTTGACGCTAAAGGTTTCATCCGGTTCAAGCTTACTATCACCGTTGACGTTGATCGTAATTGTGCCGGAAGTTTGGCCTGCCGGGATGGTCAGGGTGCCGCTAGCGGCGCTGTAATCATTATCGGCGGTAGTGGCCGTGCCGTCTGCCGTAGCATAATCTACCGTGATAGGTTGGCTACTGACACTGGAAAGCGTTACCGGGAAGTCAAAGGCAGTCGTGCCGGAGTTACCCTCGACCTTGGTTACATTTCCAATCGACAGGCTGATCAGATTATCGTCGTTTACAATCGTGCCTGTGCCCGTTTTATTCGCGCCCAGGGTGGCATTGGCGGGGTTACTCAGATTGAGGCTGAAAGTCTCATCCGGTTCAAATTTGGTGTCGCCGTTGACCGCCACGTTGACGGTTTGAGTGATTGTGCCGGGCGGGAAGGTCAGGGTTCCACTGAAAGCCGTGTAATCGTTATCAGCAGTGGTAGCCGTGCCATCGGCCGTAGCGAAATTTACCGTTATGGTAGTGCTGGCGGCCCCAGAAAGCGAAACGTTAAAACTATAGTAAGTTACACCGGCGTTACCTTCATTATGAGTGACGTTGTTAACGGATACGCACGGTAACAAATTGGACTCGAAGGCACCGATGTCTATCGCTCCCTGCAAAATACGCGGAAAACCTGCCCCGCGTTCGTCGGTCGCCGGCGCACCCGCGCTATTGCCGGCGTTGATAGCAGGGCTACAGGGTTGCAGAGACATGGTAGGCACGAACCCGCCATTATTGGCTAAAGGATTGAGCAACGGGTTAGTTCCGATAAGGTTATTACCCAGGTTGATTAACCCTGTACTGATAAGTCCGCCTACTATCGAGTTCCTTAAGTTGATGCTGTTATATGCAACAAGATCATATGTGGGATTACCGTAGAAAGTAGAATTATTGACATTTCCACTCATACGGACGGTTTGGGGACTAGCATTTGCCGTAAAGGTACTGTTAGCTATATCTATATTAGTATAAAGCGCATCTATAGCTGATCCGAAATAACCCTGGTTGCCGTAAAAAGTAGAGCTCTGAACCGTCAGGTTCCCTTCCGAATAAATAGCGCCACCGCTCATATTCGTGCCATTGGAAATACCGTTATTTGAAAAAATATCGTTGAGTAGAACAACCGCGCCCCGCGTAAAAATGGCTCCTCCGAAATAGTTGCCCCCAACATTTTGGCCCTGTCCTTTAGTCAAGGCTATGTTCTGAAAGGTAGCGGTAACTCCGGAGGGAACGTAAAACATCGAGTTGGCGACATTGCGGCCATCCAGCGTGAGCAGAGTGCCGCCATCCAGCACGGTTCCGCTCACGGTTATTGTTTTAGCGGTGGTCAGGGTTATGGTGGTGGGGGCGGCGCAGCTAAAGGTGGCGACCCCGCCGGCAGCCAGCGCTGCGTCCAGACCGGCTTCGGAGCAGGGATAAGCGGCGGCCCTGGCAACTCCGGCGGGAAAACCCAGTTGCAACAGATTCAGCGCCACTACAATGATGAGTGCCAGAGCAACCCAGCGTCCGGCTAATCGGCGAGTGGTAGAATGTAACTGCGTTAGAGGTAGAGATCGTAGCAAAATCATGAGAAGTTCCTTTTACATTGTTAAGCTAGGCTAAAACAGGCAGAGACGCATGTTTAGACTGTGTAGTGTTTGTAAGGATTATAGCCAATTCAAGATGCCGAAAC